>NZ_JAMQTH010000002.1:0-623234 GCF_032883035.1 Mycobacterium appelbergii | reverse complement strand
CCCTAAACGGGAAAAAGAATGTGGCCAAAAACAACAAACAAAAACCACCAAACACACTATTGAGTTCTCAAACAACAGACCAGATTTTGATTCTTTGCCCGTATCGGGGCAACCCTGCCAGCTTAATACTTATCTGGCAGAGAAGTCAAGTCCCGATTTTCCGGCTGACTCCGCTCGGTGGACGCTACCGGCTTGTGGGCCGGTCAGCGCCCGGTCGGGCACGTTTCAAGAGCTTACCCTATCAATCTCCGCACCCAAACTCAGGAGGTTCTCCACGAACAACGGGTACCCCCGATCGATGTGAAAAACGTCGTGGACCTCGGTGTCTCCGTCCGCGACCAGGCCGGCGAGCACCAGCCCGGCACCGGCACGGATGTCCGAGGACCACACCGGCGCACTCGAAAGCTGGGGAATACCGCGGATCACCGCGTGGTGTCCGTCGGTTCGTGCATCCGCGCCCAACCGGATCATCTCCTCGACGAACCGGAACCGCGCTTCGAACACGTTCTCGGTGATCATCGAGGTCCCGTCGGCGACCGCCGCCAGGCCGATGGCCATCGGCTGCAGGTCGGTCGGGAATCCCGGGAACGGCAGTGTCGCAACGTTGACCGCTTTCGGTCGTTCGTACTGGACCACCCGGAAACCGTCATCGGTCTGGGTGACAGTCGCCCCGGCGTCGTGCAGTTTGTGCAGCACCAACTGCAGATGCTGCGGATCGATGCCGGTGACCGAGATGTCCCCGCGCGTCATGGCTGCCGCGATCCCCCAAGTGGCGGCCACGATCCGATCGCCGATCACCCGGTGTTCGGTCGGATAGAGCCGGTCGACCCCGGTAATCGTCAGCGTCGAGGTCCCCGCGCCGCTGACCTGGGCGCCCATCTGGTTGAGCATCGCGCAGAGGTCGACGACGTCGGGTTCTCTGGCGACGTTGTGAATCGTGGTGACGCCCTCGGCGAGGACAGCCGCCATCAGAATGTTCTCGGTCGCCCCGACCGACGGGAACTCCAGTTGGATCTCCGCACCACGCAGGTGATCGGCCTCGGCGACGACGCAGCCGTGCTCGATGTTGCACCGGGCGCCGAGCTGCCGGAGGCCGGCCTGGTGCATGTCCAGCGGCCGCGATCCGATGGCGTCCCCACCGGGCAGTGCCACCTTGGCCTTCTTGCATCGGCCGACGAGCGGTCCGAGCACACACACCGAGGCGCGGAACTGCCGAACAGCGGCAAAGTCGGCGTCGTATTTGAGCTCGTCCGGGGAGGTGATCCGGACCGTACCGCCGTCCAACTCGACCGTGGCGCCAAGGCCTCTGAGCACCTCCGCCATCAGCGGAACGTCCAGGATGTCCGGGCAATTGGTGATCGTGCTCGTGCCCTCGGCCAACAGTGCTGCGGCCATCAGCTTGAGCACGCTGTTCTTCGCGCCGCCGACAGCAACTTCGCCCGATAACCGGTTTCCGCCGGTCACCACGAAACGCTCACTCACGCGGTCAGTGTAAGCAGCCCGCGGGTCAGAATCAGAACGCTGAGGCATAAGTACGACTCCGGATTTCTCCGGTCGCGCGACCGGTACGGTGCGAGCATGGCTGTTCATCTCACCCGCATCTACACCCGCACCGGCGACGACGGGACGACGGGACTCAGCGACTTCAGCAGGGTCTCGAAGAACGACGCGCGGCTGGCCGCTTACGCCGATTGTGACGAAGCGAACGCCGCGATCGGCGTCGCCGTCGCGATGGGCGATCCCAGCCCGCAAATAACCGCGGTATTGCGGCAGATCCAGAATGATCTGTTCGACGCAGGCGCCGACCTCGCCACCCCGGTGGTCGAGAACCCCGAATATCCGCCGCTGCGCATCACGCAGGCTTATATCGACCGGTTGGAAGGCTGGTGCGATGAGTTCAACGAGCACCTGCCCGCATTGAACTCGTTCATCCTGCCCGGTGGCACCGCGCTCTCCGCGCTACTTCAGGT
Source organism: Mycobacterium appelbergii (assembly GCF_032883035.1). Lineage (NCBI taxonomy): Bacteria > Bacillati > Actinomycetota > Actinomycetes > Mycobacteriales > Mycobacteriaceae > Mycobacterium > Mycobacterium appelbergii. The sequence goes on along the minus strand of NZ_JAMQTH010000002.1, from coordinate 621,264 downwards.
GGCGCGGACCATCACCCGACGGGCCGAGCGCGCGGCGTGGGTGGCCGTGGATGAGCACGGAGATTCCGTCAGCGTGTTGCCTGCCAAGTATCTGAACAGGCTGTCGGATCTGCTGTTCATCCTGTCGCGCGTCGCGAACCCCGACGGTGACGTGCTGTGGAAGCCCGGTTCGACTCAGTAGTTGCGGCGCCGCGCGCGTGGTGACGGCCGGGACTCCAACCACGACGTGAATGCGGTCAATGCACCGCGGTCCAGTGCGATCTCATAGCCCTGCCGTCGATCGTTACTGGTATCGCGCAGTTCGAGCACCACGATCTGATCGGTCATGATGTCGAATTCGTCACCACGCGGCGCACGGCGGGACACCACTTCCAGGCCGCGCCGGCCCAATCGGCGATCCGGCCACCATCGCATACTCGAGAGCCGGTAGAACCCTGCCTCGCCGCCGCGATAACGCATCACACCGTGCCGCCAGCCGTGACCGCCAACCGCGGGGTAATCCCGCAGGATGGCGGCCGTACCTCCGACCTGACGCAGCTTCCACAGCCGGTACGACAGTGCGCACACGGCCAGCAAGAGCACACAGATCAGCGCGACCATGACGATCATGGACGCGCTCATCGACATATCAGTCGATCTGGCCTAGGGCGCGCAGTCGCGCCCGTCCCCACGCTGCGGTGGCCGGGTCATCGGATTCCGAATCCTGCTTCGCCGCGTCGGCGTCGATCTCGGATTCGAGCTGGGCGTTCTCCACCAGAATGCGCACAGCTTCCTCGGTGACCGACAGAAAGCCACCGTCGACGGCGATCCGAAGATCATCCTCGCCTTCCCGTTCGACCCGCACCATCGCGTCGTCGACCAGCTGCGCCACCATCGGAATGTGGCGCGGCAGGATCCCGATCTCACCGGCGGTAGTGCGGGTGAAGACGAACGTGGCCTTACCTGACCACAGCTCACGCTCGACGGCGACGATCTCGAGGTTCAGATCAGCCATGTCACACCGCCTTTCGCATAGGAGGACTCAACTCAACCCATTGGTTCTTCGCGCAAGCGCTCATCACAACTTGGCGCCGAGGCTTTCGGCCTTCTTCGCCAGGTCGTCCAGACCACCGATCAGGAAGAACGCCTGCTCGGGCAGGTGGTCGAATTCGCCCTTGGCCAGTTTGTCGAAGGCCTCGACGGTCTCCTTGAGCGGCACCGTCGAGCCGGGCTGCCCGGTGAACTGCTCGGCGGCCATCATGTTCTGGCTCAGGAAACGCTCGATCTTGCGAGCCCGGTACACCAGCACCTTGTCCTCTTCGGACAGTTCGTCGATACCGAGGATCGCGATGAGGTCCTGAAGGTCCTTGTAGCGCTGCAGGATCCGGATCACTTCTTGCGCCACGCGGTAGTGCTCGTCACCGACCACGCTGGGGTGCAGGATCGTCGAGGACGACGCCAGCGGATCCACCGCGGGGAAGATGCCCTTGGAGAACACCGCACGGGAGAGTTCGGTGGTGGCATCCAGGTGGGCGAACGTGGTGGCAGGCGCCGGGTCGGTGTAGTCGTCGGCGGGCACGTACACGGCCTGCATCGAAGTGATCGAGCGGCCACGCGTCGAGGTGATGCGTTCCTGCAGCTCACCCATCTCGTCGGCCAGCGTCGGCTGGTAACCCACGGCCGAAGGCATACGACCGAGCAGGGTCGAAACCTCGGAACCGGCCTGGGTGAACCGGAAGATGTTGTCGATGAACAGCAGCACGTCCTGGTTCTGCTCATCGCGGAAGTACTCCGCCATGGTCAGAGCCGACAGCGCGACACGCATACGGGTGCCCGGCGGTTCGTCCATCTGACCGAACACCAGCGCGGTGTCCTTGAGCACGTCGGCGTCGGCGAGCTCGACCCACAGGTCGTTACCCTCACGGGTGCGCTCCCCCACCCCGGCGAACACCGAGGTGCCACCGAAGTTACGGGCGATGCGGTTGATCATCTCCTGGATGAGCACCGTCTTACCCACGCCGGCACCGCCGAACAGCGCGATCTTGCCGCCACGCACGTACGGGGTGAGCAGGTCGACGACCTTCAGGCCGGTCTCCAGCATCTCGGTGCGGGGCTCGAGATCGGCGAAGGCCGGCGGCTTACGGTGGATCGACCAGTGCTCGAAGTCCTTGCCGTAGCCCGGGTCGTCGAGGCAATCTCCGAGGGCGTTGAACACATGGCCCTTCACGCCGTCGCCGACCGGGACCGAGATCGAGGCCCCGGTGTCGGAGACCTCGACGCCACGCACCAGGCCATCGGTGGGCTGCATGGAGATGCAGCGCACGAGGTTGTCGCCGAGGTGCTGGGCGACCTCGAGGGTCAGGGTTTTGGCGAGCGCACCGAACGTGATGTCGGCGTGCAGCGCATTGAACAGGTCGGGCACGGCGCCACGCGGGAACTCGACGTCCACCACCGGACCGGTGATTCGGACAACGCGACCCGCGGTCTTGGTGTCTACGGCAGTAGTCATGTTTATCTCTTCTTCGCTTTCCTACGGGGCTCTGTCGTTAATCCGGCTAGCGCGCATCGGCGAGCGCGTTGGCGCCACCGACGATCTCGCTGATTTCCTGGGTGATCTGCGCCTGACGCTCGCGGTTGGCCGCCAGTGTCAGCGCCTTGATCAGATCGTCGGCGTTGTCGGTCGCCGCCTTCATGGCGCGGCGGCGCGACGCCGACTCCGAAGCGGCTGCCTCCAACAGCGCCGCGTAGACGCGCGTCGCGACGTAGCGGGGCAGCAACGCGTCGAACAGTGTCTCGGCATCCGGTTCGAACGAATACAGCGTGTGCGGACCGGTCTCGGGCTCGCCCACGTACTCGACGACCATCGGCGCGACCCGCACGGCGACAACCGTTTGCGACAGCATCGACCGGAACTCGGTGGACACGATGTGCAGTTCGTCGACTCCCAAAATTCCGTCGGCGCCTGCGTCGTCACCCTCGTCGTCGACGCCAGACATGAACGCGGTCACCAGGGTCTCCGAGATCTCCTTTGCGTTCTCGTACGTGGGACGCTCGGAGAAGCCGGTCCACGACTCCGCCACCGCGCGCTGCCGGAAGCTGAAGTAGCCCAGCGCTTTCCGGCCGACGACATAGAGCACCGGATCCTTGCCCTCATCGCGCAGCAACGAGAACAGCTCCTCGGCCCGGCGCAGCACATTGGCGTCGTACCCGCCGCACTTGCCTCGATCTGAGGACATCACCAACACACCCGCGCGCCTGGGGTTCGGCCGCTCCACCAGCAGCGGGTGATCCAGCGCGCTGGCCCCCGCTAGCTCGGTCAGCATGTTGGTGATCTCGGTGGCGTAGGGCCGAGCCGCCTGGACTCGGGCCTGCGCCTTGCCGATCCGCGACGTCGCGATCAGCTCCAGAGCCTTCGTGATCTTCTTGATCGAACCCGCGGCGCGGATGCGTCCGCGGAGTTCGCGCACTGTGGCTGCCATGTGTTACCTAGGCCTTCTTGGGTGCAGGCTTGCGGACCTTGACCGATTCTTTCTCCAGGTCCTCGGGGTTCAGTGCCTCGGCGTCCGCCTCGTTGGCGACCACGGAGCTGCCGTCGGATGCCGCGAAGCCCTTCTTGAACTCGTTGATGACCGAGACCAACTTCTCCTCGGCCTCCTCGGAGAGCTTCTTGGATTCCTTGATCCCGGTGAGGATGTCGGAGTGGCTGGCCTTCACGTGCTCCAGCAGTTCCGCTTCGAATCGCGAAACGTCCTCGGCAGGAACCGAGTCCAGATGTCCCTTGGTGCCGAGGAAGATCGCGACGACCTGGTCCTCGACCGGCATCGGACTGTACTGCGGCTGCTTGAGCAGCTCGACCAACCGAACACCGCGATCCAACTGGGCCTTGGAGGCCGCGTCGAGGTCGGAGGCGAAGGCGGCGAAGGCCTCCAGCTCGCGGTACTGCGACAGGTCGAGGCGGAGACTGCCCGCCACCTCTTTCATCGCCTTGATCTGAGCGGCACCACCGACACGGGACACCGACACACCGACGTTGACGGCCGGCCGCACGCCCTGGTTGAACAGGTCGGACTCCAGGAAGCACTGGCCGTCGGTGATCGAGATGACGTTGGTGGGGATGAACGCCGAGATGTCGTTGGCCTTGGTCTCGATGATCGGCAGCCCGGTCATCGATCCACCGCCGAGTTCGTCGGACAGCTTCGCGCAACGCTCCAGCAGACGGGAGTGCAGGTAGAACACGTCGCCGGGGAAGGCCTCGCGGCCCGGCGGGCGGCGCAGCAACAGCGAGATCGCCCGGTAGGCGTCAGCCTGCTTGGACAGGTCGTCGAACACGATGAGGACGTGCTTGCCGTCGTACATCCAGTGCTGGCCGATGGCCGAGCCGGTGTAGGGCGCCAGCCACTTGAAGCCGGCGGCATCGGAGGCCGGGGCCGCGACGATGGTGGTGTACTCCATCGCGCCGCCCTCTTCCAGCGCCCGCTTCACGCTGGCGATGGTGGTGCCCTTCTGGCCGATCGCCACGTAGACGCAGCGCACCTGCTGGTTGGGATCGCCGGTCTCCCAGGCCCCACGCTGATTGAGGATGGTGTCGACGCAGACTGCGGTCTTGCCGGTCTTGCGGTCACCGATGATCAGCTGACGCTGGCCGCGGCCGATCGGGGTCATGGCGTCGATCGCCTTGATACCGGTCTGCAGCGGCTCGCCGACGCCCTGGCGCTGCACCACGGACGGCGCCTGCAGCTCCAGCTCGCGCCGGGCGTCGGAAGCGATATCGCCCTGTCCGTCGATGGGCTGGCCCAGCGGGTTGATGACGCGGCCCAGGAAGGCGTCGCCCACCGGCACCGAGAGCACCTCGCCGGTGCGCTTGACCTGCTGGCCCTCGGCGATCTTCTCGAACTCACCCAGGATGACGGCGCCGACGCTGTGCTCGTCGAGGTTCAGCGCCACACCGAGCACTCCACCGGGGAATTCGAGCAGCTCCTGCGTCATGACCGAGGGCAGGCCCTCGACGTGGGCGATGCCGTCACCGGCATCGACGACGGTGCCGATCTCTTCGCGCTCGGTCTCGGCGGAAAACGAGGATACGTAGCCCTCGATGGCACCTTCGATATCAGCAGCCGAGATTGTCAACTCTGCCATGGTTTTTCGTCTTCCTACCTTGTTCTTGGGTGGTTCGTGGGGGTTATCAGTCCGGCAGCTGGCTCTGCGCCGCAGCCAGCCGGGATGCGATGGAGCCGTCGATCACTTCATCGCCGACGGTGATCGACAGGCCACCGAGCAGTTCCGGGTCGACGTGCAGCTGAACCGATACGGGGTGGCCGTAGATGCGGGTGAGCACCTCTGTCAGCCGGGTGTGCTGGGTGTCGCTGAGTTCGGCGGCGGCCGTCACATGAGCCACCACCTCACCGCGGCGGGACACTGCCAGCTCGGCGAGATCGATGACTGCCTCGTCGGCACGCTCACCACGCAGCAGTCCTACGGTCTGGGTCAGCAGCGCCGCAGCGGTCTTGTTCACGCCCGCACCACCGGTGATCACCTTGTCCAGCAAGGCGACGCGGCCATCAGCCGGGGTGGTGTAGTCGCTCAGCAGTGCCGACAGGCGCGGCTCGGAGTCCAGGACCCGGCCGAACCGGAACAGCTGGTCCTCCACCTCGTCGACCTCGCCTGCCGTTTCAGCCCGCTTGAGCAGAGCCAGACGTGCGGTGTGTTCGATGCCGTCGACCAGGTCCGACTCGATCGACCAGCGTTGCGAGACGGCGGTCCGCAACACGTCCAGCGCGGTGTCGCCCACCTTGCCGGACAACAGTCCCTCCAACAGCCGCACTTTGGCGGCGGCGTCGTCGGTGGGCTCGGCCAGATGCTTGTTGAGCACCGACTCGGACAGCAGGAGCTTGGCCACCGACGCGAGTTCGTCGGCCAGTGTGGTCAACCCGGCAGCGTCGAGCCCGCCCGCCGCTTCGTCGAACTTCGCGACCAGAACGGTCAGTGACTCGCGGCTGGCGGCGCGCAGCTTCGCGGTGGCGGCGGTATCGATCACCGCTGCCGAGGGCGCCATCTCATCGAGTTCGGCCAGGAACCGGTCGACGGTGGCCGCCTGTGCGGCCGGGTCGGCGACGTGAGCCCGCACCAAGGCGGCGGCGTTGGCCACCGACTCCTCCCCCAGGCCGGTGCGCAGCTCACGGATGAGCTGCTGACGCATCAGCTGAAGCTGTTGAGCGCCCTGGGCCTTGATCCGTTCGGCCTCGGTACCGGCCTGCTCGGTCAGCTGTGCGGCGATGCGTTCGGAGTCCTGCCTGGCTTCGTCGGTGACTTTCTCCGACTCGGCCTTGGCGTCAGCGAGCGCCTTGGCGTGCATCGCATCGGCATCGGCGAGCTTCTTCGAAGCGTCCGCGCTTTCAGCGAGTGCGGCGCGCACGGCGTCCTGTTGCTTCTGCATCAGGGTCCGCACCGGCGGCACCACCCACTTGATGATGATGTATGCGATGACAGCGAAGCCGATCAGCTGCCCGATGAATATCGACATCTACTGCGTCCCACCTGATTTCACGTCGACGCCGAGGATCCGGCTGGCCAGCTTGGCTGACAGCCCATCCACCGACGACTCGAGCCCTGACCGGACCTGTTCGCCCTGGGAGGACAACTGCTCGTCCGCCTGGCGCACGGTTTCGGCCACTTCACCGCTGGCTTCGGTCCGCTTCTCTTCGACCACCTGCCGGCCCGCGGCGCGGGCTTCGTCCCGGATGGCCGACGCCTGTGTACGCGCGCCAGCCATCGTCTCGTCGTAATCGGCTCGTGCCGCCGCAACCTGTTCGGCTGACTTGCGGTTGTCCGCTGCGGTCTTGGCCAGCATCGCTTCCCGCTCCGCCAGCACCTTGCTGACCGGTGGCACAACCCATTTCGCAATCACGCCGAGCACGATCAGGAAGATGATCAGTACGGCGAAGAAGGTGCCGTTGGGGATCAGGAAGTTACTCTGACCCCCACCGCCTTCTTCCGCTGCCTGGCTGGCGGCCAGGATTGTTGCGCTCAGTTCACCCATGCCGACGGACTACTGCAGGCCCGGGGTGGCGAAGACGAACAGCGCCATGAAGGCCAGGTTGATGAAGTAGGCAGCCTCAACCAGACCGACGGTGATGAAGAACGGGGTGAACAGTCGGCCCTGCGCTTCGGGCTGCCGGGCGATGCCGGAGATCAGCGCGTTACCCGCAATGCCGTCACCGATGCCAGCGCCGATTGCGCCGCCACCCATGATCAATCCACCGCCGATCAGAGCGCCGGCCGTGATGATGGCGTTTGGATCGATTTCCATTCCTTTTATCCTCCTTGATAACTGGTGGCCGTGCCGCCAGAGGTTCGTATCGTTCTGGTCGTAGGGATCTAGTGAATGTGGTCAGTGCGCATGTTCTTCTTCGTGGTCCAGCTCCATCGACTGGCTGAAGTACAGGATCGTCAACAGCGCAAAGATGAACGCCTGGATCAGACCCACGAAGAGGTCGAAGGTCTTCCAGATCGCGTTGGGCGCCCACTGGATGTACCAGGGGAACATCGCGATGAGCGCCACCAGGATGCCGCCGGCGAAGATGTTGCCGAAAAGTCGGAGTGCCAGCGAGATCGGCTTTGCCAGTTCCTCGACGATGTTGATCGGCGCGAGGAACGCGACGTGCCCCTTGACGACCTTGATGGGGTGACCGACGATCCCGCGCCGCCAGATGCCTGCAGCGTGGTAGGCGAGGAAGACGAATAGTGCGAGCGCCAGCACGAAGTTGATGTCGGAGGCGGGCGGCTTGTACAACTCGCCCGCGGCGCCGTCGGATCCGCCGTACTGCAGCGGGAGCACGCCCAGCCAGTTGGAGATCAGGATGAACACGAAGATCGTGACCGCCAGCGGCAGCACGAACGGCGCGACCTTCATTCCGATCGAGCCCTCGATCTGCTGGCGCATCTGAATGGTGAGCGCTTCCCAGAAGAGCTGGACACCGCCGGGCACGCCGGTCGAGGTCACCTTCGACTTGAGGAAGAAGGCCAGGGCGATCACGATCACCGCCGTGATCGCCGTCGCCAGGATGGTGTCACCGTTGAACGTCATGCCGAACAGTTCGAACACCATTGTGTGGTGACCCACGTGGATGGCAGCGCCACCTTCTTCGGCGGCCAGCACGGTCGTCGTCTGAGTCATAGAGGTCAGCTCAACCCTTCGATTCCGTATCCAAGACGTCCAGGCCTTCGCCGCGGATCTTCCGCAGCACGGGGATGCTGGTGCTCATCACCAGCAATGCCTGGAACACCGCAAGCCCGAACAGCACAGCGATACCGCCCGAGGTTCTGAAGACAAATGCAAGCGCGAGCGCGATCGCCGTGATCACCAGCAACCGGGTCGCGGAGTTGACGGCCATCTTCTTCTTGAGCGGATGCTCCTCGGCGGTGATCGACTCGACCGCATGGCGCACCAGCAGGGCGTTGATCAGCCCGAGGATGAGTCCGACGCCGAAGAAGACCCCGAAGAAGATGTGGCCGGTGAAACCGGCGGCCAGTACTGCGACAACGGTGAGCGCAACGCATACGACCAAGAGGCGCAGCGGCCGGAACGCCACTGATGGAAACACCAACGGCGCGTCATGCGCTGGCGTCGTCACTGCTTCACCTCAATCTCGCGGTCATGAGAGCTATCCCGGTTCACTGGCAAAACCCTGTGCGTGCCCGCCGAGCGTATCGGAGGGCTCCAGGCGCGCTGGAATCACCCAAGGGGTAGCTCCCTTTGTCGGTCGTTGATCGGCGCCGATCGGCTCTTCACCGATGGGCCGGGCCGGCAACCCGCGAGGTTTTTCGGGTTCTGGCAGCACGGTACCACATGGTAGGCACCCAAAAACGGGGCCTACTACTTTTCGTCGTACTCGCCTTCCGGGCTCTCCACGCTGCGGTGTAACAGAGGTATCAGGGTGACGACGATCGCGACGAGAATGGCCGCCACCATCACCGCCCCGGTGTAGCGCGGATCGAAGAAAATCGTGCTGGCCGCACCGAAGGCGATGATGCCGACCCACAGGTAGATCAACAGCACGGCACGACGATGCGAATGCCCGATCTGCAACAGCCGGTGGTGCAGGTGCATCTTGTCCGGGCTCAGCGGGCTCCGGCCGGCCCGGGTGCGCCGCACGATCGCCAGCAACGTGTCCAGCGCGGGCACCAGCATGACGGCAACCACCAGCAGGAACGGCGACAGCAACGCGAACACATCGCGGGCTCCGTAGGCGTTCTGTGAGATGGGGCCCGCGGCGGTCGTCGAGGCTGCCCCGAGCATCAGACCGATCAGCATCGAGCCGGAGTCGCCCATGAAGATCTTGGCGCGATGGAAATTGTGCGGCAGGAACCCCAGACAAGCTCCGGCCAGTACCACCGAGATCACCGCGGGTGGATAGAACAGCACGTCACCGCCGTGGTCACGCAACAGCCCCACCGAGAACACACAGATGGCCAGCGCGGTGATCAACCCGAGCCCGGCGGCCAGGCCGTCCAGCCCGTCGACGAAGTTCATCGCGTTCACGATCGACACCGTCAACGCCAGGGTCAGCAGGATCGAGGCGACCTGGTCGAGCACGATGGTGCCGACTCCCCCGATCGGTATGTAGAGCACGCTCCACGCCACGCCCATGGTGACCAGCACGCTCGCGGCGGTGATCTGCCCGGCGAACTTGGTCAACGCATCGAGGCCCCACCGGTCGTCGATCAGTCCGATGGCCATGATCAGCCCGCCCGCCACCACCACGGCAGGCATGCCTGTCGAGTAGACGAAGCCTCTCGTCAGCGCGGGCAGTTGGGAGGCCAGCAGGACGGCCGCCACCACGCCGACGTACATCGCCAGGCCACCCATGCGCGGGGTGGGCTGAACGTGCACATCACGTTCGCGCGGGTAGGCCACCGCGCCGAGCCGGATGGCCAGCAACCGCACCCAACCGGTGGCGAAGTACGTGATGATGGCGGCGGTCAGGCCGACGAGCGCGAGTTCACGCAGCGGTACGCCGGCGCCCCGGTCCGACAGCGCCAGAATCCCGTCGGCCGTGATCACCGGTGCACCGTACTGCAGCAAGCTGTGATCACTCCGTGTTTGTCGCGGCGAGTGCCGAGACATCCACGTCGAGGACGCGTGCGATGTCTTCGGCGCTGATCGGACCGGTCCGCAGGATGCGTGGCTGCGCGCCGGTCAGATCGACGATGGTGGACGCGGCCTGTCGCTGCGCCGGTCCGCCGTCCAGGTAAACCTCGACGAGATCGCCGAGCTGCTCGCGCGCCTCTGCGGCGGTGCCCGCCGCGGGACGCCCGGAGACGTTCGCACTGGACACTGCCATGGGGCCGACCTCCCGCAGGAGTTCGATGGCCACCGGGTGCAACGGCATCCGCAGCATGACGCTGCCGTTGGCGTCGCCGAGGTCCCACTGCAACGACGGGGCCTGCTGCACCACCAGGCTCAACGCGCCGGGCCAGAATGCCCGGATCAGTTCGCGGGCGGTGTGCGGCACCGAGTAGACCAATCCCTCGATCGTGTGCCACGACCCGACGAGCACGCCGACCGGCATGTCCCTGCCGCGGCCCTTCGCCGAGAGCAGGGCGGCCACCGCCTCCGGGTCGAACGCGTCGGCACCGATTCCGTACACGGTGTCGGTCGGCATCACCACGAGCCTGCCGCCTTTGACCGCGCTCACCGCCGAGGCGATACCCGTGGCCCGCTGGTCGGCGTCCGCGCAGTCGAACAGCTCGGTCATCTCAGCTCCTCGCGCAAGACCATCGAATCAGCTTCGCCCAACCCGGGCCGCGGTGACAAAGCGGGGTCGTCCGGCCAGATCGCGGTGCGGCGTCACCCCGGTGAAGTTACCGTTGCCGGTGAACGCCGCGACCGTGCGGTGCGAGGTGGTGTCGTCGTGTTCGACCGCGCACCGGGCGCCGCCGCGCAGCCACCGGGCGCCCAGGGTCACGATCGGGCCGATCACCGACATCCCGTCGGGGCCGCCGAACAGGGCGTGTGCCGGATCATGGGCGGCCACTTCGGGTTCGAGTTCGGCCCCATCGGGAATGTAGGGCGGGTTCGCCACGAGCAGGTCGACCCGGCCGTCGAGTTCGGGCATGAGCCCGGGGGTCGTGACATCCGCAGCCTGCACCTCGACGCGGGTTCCGGCGGCGTTGCGCCGGGCGTAGTCAAGGGCGGCGGGCGAGTCGTCGATGGCGATGATCCGCGCATCGGCTCGTAGCTGCGCCAGCGCCAGCGCCAATGCACCGGATCCGGTACACAGGTCGACGATCAGCGGGTTGGCGGGAAGCTGTTGGCCGGCAGCCCATTCCAGGAGCGCTTCGGTTTCCGGGCGGGGTACGAAGACGCCAGGGCCGACGGTCAGCGTCAACGGTCCGAACGCCGCGTTGCCGATCAGGTGCTGCAACGGCACCCGCCGCGATCTGGCCGCGATCAGTTCGTCGTAGGCCTGCTGAAAGTGCGTGCCCGGTTCGTCGATCAGCATCAGCCGCCCCCGATCGGTGTCCGCGGCGTGGGCGGCCAGCAGTTCTGCGTCGACGCGTGGGGATCCGACGCCGGCCTGCGCCAGGGTCGCAGTCGCGGCGTCGATGGCCTCGCGGATGGGGGTCATGCCTGCTGCAGTCGGGCCTGCTTGTCGGCGGCGGCCAGCGCGTCGAACAGGGGATCAAGCTCACCGTCGAGCACCTGGTCAAGGTTGTGCGCCTTGAAGTTGATCCGATGATCGGCAATCCGGTTCTCGGGGAAGTTGTAGGTGCGGATCCGCTCGCTGCGGTCCACGGTGCGGATCTGGCTGGCCCGGTCGGCGGAGGCATCGGCCTGCGCCTGCTCCTCGGCGAGCAGCTGCAACCGGGCCGCGAGCACCTGCATCGCACGGGCCTTGTTCTGCAGCTGCGAGCGTTCGTTCTGGCAGGTGACCACGATTCCGGTGGGCAGGTGGGTGATGCGCACCGCCGAGTCGGTGGTGTTCACCCCCTGGCCGCCCTTGCCCGACGATCGGTAGACGTCGATGCGCAGGTCCGACTCGTCGATCTGGACCTGTTCGATCTCCTCGGGCTCGGGGTAGACGAGAATTCCGGCGGCCGAGGTGTGTACCCGGCCCTGTGACTCGGTGACGGGAACCCGCTGCACCCGGTGCACGCCGCCTTCGAACTTCAGCCGCGACCACACCCCTTCGGCGGAGTCACCCTTGCTGGCGATGGTGAGGGTCGCGTCCTTGTACCCGCCGAGGTCCGACGTGGTCTCGTCGAGGACGGTGACGGTCCAACCGTGTCGTTCGGCGTAGCGGATGTACATCCGGGCCAGGTCGGCGGCGAACAATGCCGATTCCTCACCGCCCTCACCCGACTTGACCTCGAGCACGACATCGTCGGCGTCGTGCGGATCACGCGGGGCGAGCAGATCGGTCAGCTGTGTCTCCAGCTGACCGACCGTCGCGGTCAGCTCGTCCACCTCGGCGGCGAAACTGGAGTCGTCGGCGGAGAGTTCGCGAGCCGCTTCCAGGTCACCGCGCGCGGCCTCGAGCTTGCGGTAGGTCGTCACGACGGGGGCGAGTTGCGCGAAGCGGCGGCCCACCTTCCGCGCGGCCGCGGCGTCGGCATGCAGAGCGGGGTCGGAGAGTTGGCGTTCGAGGTCGGCGTGCTCGGCGAGCAGCGCCTCGACCGCTGGTGCGGTGTCTGTCACGCCAACCTCCTCCACATGTTTCCTGAAACGAGAACGGCGCCCGGACCTGACGCGAATGCGACAGATCGGGCGCCGTTGACGTAGCTAGTTGTCGGCTGCAGCCTTCGTGCCGGCCCGCTTGCCGTAGCGCTTCTCGAAGCGCGCCACGCGGCCGCCGCTGTCGAGGATCTTCTGCTTGCCGGTGTAGAAGGGATGGCACTGCGAGCAGACCTCTGCGACGATCTGTCCGCTCTGCTTCGTGCTGCGCGTGGTGAACGAGTTGCCACAACCGCATTGCACGGTGGTCTCGACGTACTCAGGGTGAATGCCCGTTTTCATGGTGTCCTCTTCAATCGTTGGCCCGGGTCGCCCGCACTTATCAGAAATCAGACGTGAACCGGTACCGAGGGTCAGCGGCCCATTATGCCAAATCAACCGCCAGCAGCCTAAACGCATGATGAGCAGCTGCTATTCCACGCCTGGTGCGGCCCCCCACAGGCCGTGGCTCCCAATATGTGGAACGCCGCGTGAGGAGGGTGTTGTGCGGGCGGCCGGTGGGTAACCGAGATTAGGCGCCTCACCGTTGGATCAAACCCCGTCAGCGGTGGGGCGCCCGGCTGTTCACCGAGAACGACCGGCCCTCGCGGCGCCACACCAGCCGATTGTCGGGTTCGGCGCCCAGGGCCACCAGTTCACGTTTGAGGATCTTGTTGGTCGCGGTGATCGGCAGATCCTCGGCGATCCACACGTGGCGCGGCCACGCCTTCGGCGAGAGATCCCGTTGGGCGGCCAGAAACTGCTCGAACTCTCGGGGGGTCAAGGTGGCGTCATCCTGCAGCACAATCGCCGCCATCACCTGATCACCTACGTATTCGTCGGGTACCGGGTAGACCGCCACGCGATTGATCGCGGGCAGCCGCAACAGTATTCGTTCGATCGGCGCAGTGGTGAGGTTCTCCCCGTCGACGCGCATCCAGTCGGCGGTGCGTCCGGCCAGATAGATCCAGCCGTCGGCATCGCGGTAGGCCAGGTCCCCCGACCAGTACATGCCGTGACGCATCCGTTGGTCGGTGGCGCCCTGATCGTTGTAGTAGCCGCGGAACAGCCCGCTGCCACTGGTGTTGACCAACTCCCCCACCGCGGCGTCAGGATTGGCCAGGGCGCCGGTGTCGTCGAACTCGGCGACCGCGCACTCGCTGACGGTGTCGGCATCGTAGATCGCCACCCCGGGAAAACCCTTGCCGATCGAGCCGGGCGGACAGTCGTCGGGACGGGTGATGATCACCGCGGTCTCGGTCGATCCGAACCCGTCCCACACCGCGCAACCGAACCGCCGGGAGAACGCCTCGATGTCACGGTCGGCTGCCTCGTTGCCGAATGCGATCCGCAGCGGATTGTCGTCGTCGTCGGGGTGGGCCGGGGTGGCCAGGATGTAGGCCAGCGGCTTGCCCACGTAGTTCATGTAGGTGGCTTCGTAGCGGCGGATGTCGGACAGGAATCCGGAGGCGGAGAACGTCGCCGGAGCCATCGCCGCTCCCGCGCCCAACGCCACGCTCCAGCCCGCGTACACGGCGTTGGAGTGGAACAGCGGCATGGCCAGATAACAGACGTCGTCGGCGGTCAGCCCGTATCGCTGCACGAGCGCACTGCCTGCGAACAGCACCATCGCGTGAGGCACCTCGACCGCTTTGGGTTCTCCGCTGGTACCGGAGGTGAAGATCATCATGAAGGTGTCGTCGGGGGTGACCTCACGGTGCGGGATCAGGCGCGGCCGAGCACCGGGACCGCCTGCCCACTGGGCGGTGGACACGTCGATGACCCTCACGCCGGGCAGTTCCACGCCATCGAGCAGCTGCCGGTGATCGGCATCGGTGAGCAGTATCTGGCAATCGACACGGGCGACATCGCGGGCCAGCGCATCACCGCGGCGGGTGGTGTTGATCCCACACAGCACGTAGCCACCGAGTGCCGCCGATGCCAGCGCGGTGAGCATCTGCGGGGTGTTTCCCATGAGTGCACCCACGTGTAGCGGACGCGCCGGATCCGCCGCGTCGATCAGCGTCACGGCCTGGGCTTCGGCCTCGGCGACATGTTGGCGCCAGGTCCACCGCTGGTCGCCGTGTCTGATGGCGACGGTGTCCTGCCCGGCACGTTCGCGTAGCAATTGCTGCAGCGTGTCGGCCATCGGTGACCCCTCGGGACGAGTGAACAGATTGAGAAAACTGTCTACCACGGTCGAGGCTCGACCCGGTAGTGTCTGCCCCTTGGCAGAATCATTGCTTGTCCCGCACCCCGAGACCAGGAGCCTCTCCGTTGAATAGCACCACGGCACCCCGCACCGTGCGCGATCGGCTGATCGACGCGGCAGAGGGGTGTCTGCGCGCCAAGGGCATCCGCGCCACGACGGTGTCGGAGGTGGCCGAGGCCGCGGGCGTATCCCGCGGCTGGCTGTATCGACACTTCCCCGACAAGGCCACGCTGCTCGGTGCCGCGATCGTGCGGCTCAACGAGGCGTACTGGTCCGAAGCCCACGCCGTGTTGAAGCAGTACGAGGGGCTCGATCAGCAGCTCGCCGCCGGGATCCGGCACGCCCGCTCGGCCTATGACGACCCCGGCGCGCTACTGATGAAGCTGCGCGTCGAGGAACCCGACGAGTTCGCCGCATGTGCAGGCGCCGGAGTCCAGGGGCTGGTCCCCGACCTGGCCGAATTCTGGTCGCCCTACGTGGTCGCGGCGCGTGACGCCGGCGAGATCCATGCCGACACCGACATCCCTCAGGCCTCGGAATGGCTTGCACGCGTCATTCTTTCGTTCACCACAGTGCCCGGCCAGCAGCTGGATGCCGGTGATTTCGACGCCGTGCTGACCCACCTTCGCCGGTATGTCATGCCGGGTTTACGGGTCGACCCGGCGGTCTAGGCCGTATCTGGCAGATCGGGCGGCCGGGCCGCGCTCGCCGGGACCGACGCACGAAAAAAGCCGCCACCTCACGGTGGCGGCTTTCTCGTCGGACCGACTCAGTCGTTGTCCATGTTGCCCGGCGTGGTCTTGGAGACCTGCACCAGGAACTCGTAGTTCGTCTTGGTCTTGCGCAGCTGGCTCATCAGCAGATCGATGGCCTGGTGGCTGTCCAAACCGGACAGCACCCGGCGCAGCTTGTGCACGATGCCGAACTCGTCCGCCGAGAGCAGCAACTCGTCCTTACGGGTACCGGACGGGTTCACGTCGACCGCAGGGAACACCCGACGCTCGGCGATCTTGCGGTCGAGCTTGAGCTCGGCGTTGCCGGTGCCCTTGAACTCCTCGAAGATGACCGTGTCACCGGTCGAGCCGGTCTCGACCATCGCCGTGGCGATGATCGTCAGCGAACCACCGAACTCGATGTTGCGCGCCGCGCCGAGGAACCGCTTCGGCGGGTACAGCGCGGTGGAATCCACACCACCGGACAGGATGCGGCCCGAGGCCGGCGACGCGTTGTTGTACGCGCGACCGAGGCGGGTGATCGAGTCGAGCAGCACGACGACATCTTTGCCCTGCTCGACGAGGCGCTTGGCCCGCTCGATTGCCAGCTCGGCAGCCTGCGTGTGATCTGAGGGCGGCCGGTCGAACGTCGACGCGATGACCTCGCCCTTGACCGAACGCTGCATGTCGGTGACCTCTTCAGGCCGCTCGTCGACGAGCACGACCATCAGATGGCATTCGGGGTTGTTCGTGGTGATCGCGTTCGCGATGTTCTGCATGATCGTGGTCTTGCCCGCCTTGGGCGGGGACACGATCAGGGCGCGCTGGCCCTTGCCGATCGGCATGATCAGATCGATGATCCGGGTGGTGAGCCGGTCGGGCGTGGTCTCCAGACGCAGCCGCTGATTCGGGTACAGCGGGGTCAGCTTGTTGAAGTCCGGGCGCTTCTTGGCATCCTCCACGGGCCCGCCGTTGACGGTGTCCAGGCGTACCAGCGGATTGAACTTCTGGCGGGGGTTCTGGCCGCCGCCGTCACCCTCGCGAGGCACGCGCACCGCGCCGGTCACGGCATCACCGCGACGCAGACCGTTCTTGCGCACCATGTTCATCGAGACGTAGACGTCATTGGGTCCGGCCAGGTAGCCCGAGGTGCGGACGAAGGCGTAGTTGTCGAGGACATCGAGTATGCCCGCGACGGGCTGCACGACGTCGTCGTCACGCAGTTCCGTTTCGTTACCGCCGCCGCCGGCCTCGCCACCGCGCTCACCACGACGCCGACGATCACGGAACCGGCGACCCCGCCTGCCCTGGCGGCCGTCACCGTCGTCGTCCCCGGAGTTTCCACCGAAGTTGCCGCCGCGATTCTGCTGATCGCCCTGCTGATCGGACTGATCGCCGCCCTGCTGCCGGTCGGGCCGGTCCTGCTGCCTGTCCTGCTGCCGGTCGGACCGGTCCTGCTGCTTGTCCTGCTGCCGGTCGGACCGGTCCTGCTTGTCGGCAGTGTTGCCCTGCTCGGACTTCTCCGGCTTTTCGGACTTGTCCTGTTTGGGTTGCCGGTCCTGCTTGGGCTGACGGTCCTGCTTGGGCTGCTTGTCCTGCTTGGGCTGCTTGTCCTGCTTGGGCTGTGCCTCAGCGGGCTCGGCCTGCTTGGGCTGCACCTCGGCCGGCTTCTCAGCCTCGCCCTCGGACTGTGCCTGCGGGGCGTCGGCGGCCGGCGCGCCGGCTGCGCGACGGGACGAGCCACGCCGCTCACGGCGTGGTGCGGCAGGCTGCTCGGCCTGCTGGGTATCGGTAGGCGCGGCCGTTTCGGTGGCAGCGCCCGCGCTGCGCCCGTTGGTCTGCTCACGATGGGCGCGGATGGCAGCGACGAGTTCGCTCTTGCGCAGGCCCGACGCGCCCTCGACACCAATCTCCTTGGCCAGCGCGCGAAGCTCGGGCAGCACCATCGTCGACAGCGACGCAGGACGTGCGCCCGCGGCGCGCGACGTGGTGCCGGAGGTGGGCGCCGACGAGGCAGCGGCTGGTGCCTCGGATGGTGTTTCCGTGGCACGCACGGCGTTGATGTCTGATGTCACGGCGTTCGACAGATCCCCACTGTCATTGGAGCTATTTGCCGTGAAGAGGTCCGTTTCAGTCACGGATTTCCTTTCTTTCCCCGCTGATTGCGTTGCGCGAGGGTTCCCCAAAGGTCAACTCGCAGTCAGCGAAACCGCTGACTGCGCACACCGTCACCTGAGCAACGGTGATTGCCGGGCCCGCCGATGAACGGCGAACCGTCAGTCCACGTGTAAAACACAAGAAGATTGGGTGGTCGTCCTGGTGTTGGCGCAGGCAGAGACGCTGCGATTACTGGACGTCAGCGAGAATATCCCGCTTTGGTGCAGGAAGCAAGCAACATCCGTGCTCCGCGTGTGGCGCCTGATGCGCACTGGCTCTCCGACCGGTCAGTTCCGGGCCGGAACGCCGGCTCGCCAGCGCACACCCGTACCCACCGTCATCTCCGCAACGGTGAACCCGTTGGCGGTGCCGTATTCGAGGGCCTCCGCGGGTAGTCCTACCTGCGGACTCAGCCCCAGAACCGAGGGACCGGCCCCCGACAGCACCGCTGCAATGCCATAACGCCGCAGGATCCGCAGGTATTCCGCCGACGCGGGCATGGCCGCCGCGCGCTGGGGTTGATGCAGCACATCCCGCGTGGCCGCCATCAACAGGTCCGGCCGTTCAGTGAGCGCCACGACCAACAGTGCGGAGCGACTGAGATTGAACCTGGCCTCGACATGGCTGACCTGCTCGGGCAACAGGACGCGGGTCTCCGCGGTGGACGACCGCTGCTTCGGCACCGCTGGAAACAGCCGGATGTCGGGATGCAACCGCACCGGTGCGGCGGCATACCGCGCCTGCGCACCTTCGTCGAGGTCGGTCCACGACACCACCGCGCCACCGAGCACTGCGGCCGAGGCATTGTCCGGATGGCCCTCGAACTCACTGGACAACTGGATCAGCTGTTCTTCACTCATTGGATCTGAACCAGATTGTGTTACAAGGCCATTGACCACAGCCAGGCCGCCCACCACAGCAGCAGCCGACGACCCGAGACCACGCGAATGTGGAATATCGTTGCGGCAACGCACAATCAGTCCCGCAGCGGTATACCCGGTCGCCCGCAATCCGGCCTCGATTGCTCGGACCACAAGATGCGAGGCATCAAGGGGCACCTGCCCGGAGCCCTCGCCCTCGACCTCCACGCGAAGGCCGGATTCGGTTGTCTCGACGACGATCTCGTCATAGAGACTCAAGGCCAGACCGAGGCTGTCGAAGCCGGGACCAAGATTGGCACTCGATGCCGCGACGACTGCGGTAGCCGTCAGCCCGGCGGGCAGAATCTTCCTCACCTGAATCAGACCAGACCGAGCTTCTCGACGACGGCGACGGGATCGACGGGCACTGCAGTGACCGGCGGCATGCCCTTGAGGGCCGTGTCGGGGTCCTTGAGACCGTTACCGGTGACGGTGCACACCACGGTGGAGCCCGGTTTGACCCAACCATCCTCGACCGACTTGAGCAGGCCGGCAATGCTGGCCGCCGAGGCGGGCTCGACAAAGACCCCCTCGGTGCGGGCCACCAGATGGTAGGCCGCGAGGATCTCCTCGTCGGTGGCCGCCAGGAAGCGTCCGTTGGACTGCTCCTGGGCCTCCACCGCCGAGTTCCACGACGCCGGCGACCCGATTCGGATTGCCGTGGCGATGGTCTCGGGGTTGCTCACCGGCACACCATGGACCAGGGGGGCCGCGCCTGCAGCCTGGGTGCCCAGCATCCGCGGCAACCGATCCGCCAGGCCGTCGCGGTGGTATTCGCTGTAGCCCCGCCAGTACGCGGTGATGTTGCCCGCGTTGCCGACGGGCAGCGCATGCACGTCGGGGGCGGTGCCCAGCGCGTCGACGATCTCGAACGCCGCGGTCTTCTGCCCTTCGATGCGGACCGGGTTGACGGAGTTCACCAGCGCGATGGTCGGGAAGTCCGCGGTCATCTTGCGGGCCAGTTCCAGACAGTCGTCGAAGTTGCCGTCGATCTGAATGATCTTGGCGCCGTGCATGACAGCCTGCGCCAGCTTGCCCATCGCGATCTTGCCCTGCGGTACCAACACCGCGCAGGTGATACCGGCCCGGGCGGCATAGGCGGCAGCCGACGCCGACGTGTTGCCGGTGGATGCGCACAGCACCGCCTGCTGGCCGCGGGCCAGTGCGTCGCTGACCGCCATGGTCATGCCGCGGTCCTTGAAGGAGCCGGTCGGGTTGAGCCCTTCGACCTTCAGATGCACTGTGCAGCCGGTCTGCTCACTCAGCCGCTTCGCGTGGATGAGCGGGGTGCCGCCCTCCAGCAGGGTGATCGGTGTCCAGTCGTCGGTCACTGGCAACCGGTTGCGGTAGGCGGCGATGAGACCCGGCCAGGGCTGGTGCACCGGGCTCTGTACTGCGGTCATGGGTTGGTCCCTTCCATGCGGAGCACGCTGTTGATGGTCTGCACGACGTCGAGATCGGCCAGCGCCTCGACAGTCTCGGACAGCGCCGCGTCCGTCGCCTGGTGGGTGACCACGACAATGCGCGCGCCGCACGGCTGTCCCTCGTCGTCGACCATGCCCTCCTGGCGCACCTCGGCGATGCTGACTTCACGCTTTCCGAATTCCGCTGCCACAGCAGACAACACGCCGGGCTTATCGGAGACGTTCATGTTGACGTAATAGCGGGTGGGGATGAACCCGATGGGCGCGATCGGCAGCTTGGCGTACTTCGATTCGCGCGGCCCACGGCCGCCCTGGACGCGGTTGCGCGCGGCCATCACCACATCTCCCATGACCGCGGACGAAGTCGGGGCACCACCGGCGCCCTGACCGTAGAACATGAGCCTGCCTGCGGCCTCCGCTTCTACCACCACCGCATTGAAGGCACCGTTGACCGCGGCCAGCGGATGCGTCAGCGGAACCAGCGCCGGGTAAACCCGCGCCGAAACCCGTTGCTTTCCTTCGTCGTTGGTGAGCCGCTCACAGATGGCGAGCAGCTTGATGGTGCAGCCGAGTGCACGGGCCGAGTCGAAATCCTCTGAGCTGACCTTGGTGATGCCTTCGCGGTACACGTCGTCGGCCGTAACTCTGGTGTGGAAGGCGATTGAGGCCAGGATCGCAGCCTTGGCCGCCGCGTCGTAGCCCTCCACGTCAGCGGTGGGATCGGCCTCGGCATACCCGAGTTCGCCCGCATCGGCCAGAGCCTTGGTGTAATCGGCCCCGGTGCTGTCCATCTCGGAGAGGATGTAGTTGGTGGTGCCGTTGACGATGCCGGCCACCCGTAGCACGGTGTCACCGGCCAGTGACTGGGTCAGCGGACGGATCACCGGGATGGCGCCGGCCACCGCCGCTTCGAAATACAGGTCGACACGCGCCTTCTCGGCAGCTTGCGCCAACTCCCCGGTGGACTGCGCCATCAGCGCCTTGTTGGCGGTGACAACCGATTTGCCCTGCTCGAGGGCCGCCAGGATGGCCTTGCGTGCGGGTTTGACGGGGCCCATCAGCTCAACCACGATGTCGACGTCGTCGCGCGATACCAGCGCATCGATGTCATCGGTGAGCAACTCCGCCGGGACGCCGCGGTCGTCGGAGACCCGACGCACCCCGATGCCCCGCAGTTCCAGGGGCGCACCGATGCGCGCCTCGAGATCGGGTGCGCTCTCCTTGATGATCCGCACCACTTCACTGCCGACGTTGCCCAGACCCAGTACTGCCACGCCGACGGACTTCTTCGCAGCGCTCACACGCCCACCTCCAGACTCAAAAGATCCTCGACGGTTTCTCGCCGCAACACCAGCCGTGCTTTGCCGTCCCGGACAGCCACCACGGCGGGGCGGCAGAGCAGGTTGTAGCGGCTCGACATCGAATAGCAGTACGCCCCGGTGGCTGCCACGCCCAAGAGATCGCCGGGCGCGATATCGTCGGAGACCCAGGTGTCGCGGACGACGATGTCGCCGCTCTCACAGTGCTTTCCGACAATCCGGGCCAACGCCGGCGGGGCATCGCTCACCCGGGAGACCAAGCGCGCGTCGTATTCGGCCGCATACAGCGAGGTCCGGATGTTGTCGCTCATCCCACCGTCGACACTGACGTAGCGGCGGTGGGCTGTCGGGCTGATCGCCACGTCTTTGACGGTGCCGACCTCGTAGAGGGTGATGGTCCCCGGTCCGGCGATGGCCCGACCGGGTTCGACGACGAGTTTCGGCGCCGGCAACCCGACGGCCGCCGACTCGCTGCGCACGATGGCCAGCAGTTTGTCGGCGAGGTCCTGCATGGGTGGCGGGTCGTCGTGCGGGAGGTACGAAATGCCGAGCCCACCACCGAGGTCGACGATCGAGATCTGCGCGGTCTTGTCCACACCGAACTCGGCGACCACATCACGCAACAGGCCGATCACCCGGTGCGCGGCAAGCTCGAATCCGGCGACGTCGAAGATCTGGGAGCCGATGTGGCTGTGCAGGCCGACCAGTCGCAGATTGTCGGCGGTGAACACCCGCCGCACCGCTTCCATCGCAGCGCCGGTGGCCAGCGACAGTCCGAACTTCTGATCCTCGTGCGCGGTGGAGATGAATTCGTGGGTATGGGCCTCCACTCCCACGGTGACCCGCACCAGCACGTCCTGGACGACTCCCGCCTGTCCGGCGATCGCGTCGAGCCGGTCGATCTCGATCATCGAGTCCAGTACCACGTGGGCGACGCCGGCCTTGACCGCCATTGTCAGCTCGTCGACGGATTTGTTGTTCCCGTGCAATGTGATTCGATCCGCCGGAAAGCCCGCGTGCAGCGCGACGGCCAGTTCCCCGCCGGTCGCCACATCCAGCGCCAAACCTTCCTCGTCGACCCACCGCGCGATCTCACTGCACAGGAAGGCCTTGGCCGCGTAGTGGACGTATTCGCCACCCCCGAATGCCGCGGCGATATCGCGGCAGCGTGATCGGAAGTCGTCTTCGTCGATGACGAACAGCGGGGTGCCGAACTGCGCCGCCAGGTCTGCCACCGAGACCCCGGCGATGGACACCACACCGTCGTCGCCGCGAACCAGGTTGCGTGGCCACACATTCGGGGCCAGCAGCAGGATCTCGTCAGCACCCTGCGGCTTCTCCGGAGCTTCGGTGTGATGGATCTCCTCGGCGTGCCGGGGACCGGCCGGGTGCGCGTTCACATCCGCTCCGGAGCGTTGACACCGAGGATGGCCAACCCATTGGAGATGACCTGCCGGGTGGCCTGGCACAGCGCCAGGCGCGCCGCGTGCAGGTCGCCCGGCTCCTCATCGCCCTGCGGCAACACCCGGCAGGAGTCGTAGAACCGGTGGTAATCGCCTGCCAGGTCCTCCAGGTAGCGGCACACGCGGTGCGGCTCCCGCAGCGCGGCGGCAGCTTTGAGCACCCGTGGGAACTCGCCCAGGTTGCGGATCAGCGTGCCCTCTTTGTCGTGGGTCAGCAGATCCAGGTGGGCGGTGTCGGCGGTGACACCCAGGTCGGCGGCGTTGCGAGCCAGCGCACACAGCCGCGCGTGCGCGTATTGCACGTAATAGACCGGGTTTTCGCTGGATGCACTCGACCACAACTGCAGATCGATGTCGATCGGGGTGTCCACCGACGAACGGATCAGCGAATACCGGGCGGCGTCCACACCGATGGCCTCGACCAGGTCATCGAGGGTGATCACAGTGCCTGCCCGCTTGCTCATCCGCACCGGCTGGCCGTCACGGACCAGGTTGACCAACTGCCCGATCAACACCTCGACGGTGTCCGGGTCGTCGCCGAGGGCGGCGGCCGCCGCCTTGAGCCGTGCGATGTAGCCGTGGTGGTCGGCGCCCAGCATGTAGATGCACAGATCAAAGCCACGCTGCCGCTTGTCCAGGTAGTAAGCGAGGTCACCGGCGATGTATGCCGGGTTGCCGTCACTCTTGATGACGACACGGTCCTTGTCATCGCCGAACTCGGTGGTGCGCAACCACGTTGCGCCGTCCTTCTCGTAGATGTTCCCGGTCTCACGCAGTTTCGCGATGGCCTGCTCGACGCGTCCCGACGTGTGCATCGAATCCTCGTGCGTGTACACGTCGAAGTCGGTGCCGAACTCGTGCAGCGACTCCTTGATATGGGTGAACATCAGATCCACTCCGATAGACCGGAAGGTCTCCTGTTGCTGCTCGGCAGGCTGGGTCAGCGCGTCGGGCGCCTGCTCGAGCACCTTGGCGGCGATGTCGGCGATGTAGGTGCCTGCGTAGCCGTCCTCCGGGGCGGGCTGTCCGTGCGCCGCTGCCACCAGGGACCGCGCGAACCGGTCGATCTGGGCCCCGTGGTCGTTGAAGTAGTACTCGCGGGTGACCGCGGCGCCCTGCGTGGTGAGCAGTCGCCCGAGCGCATCCCCGACGGCGGCCCAGCGGGTACCGCCGATGTGGATGGGGCCGGTCGGATTCGCCGAGACGAACTCGAGGTTGATCTTGGCGTCCAGATCGGTGGAGCTGCCATAGGCCGCCTCGGCGGACAGCACGTCGGTGACGATGACGCCCTGTGCGGAGGCCTCGATGCGCAGGTTGACGAAGCCGGGGCCTGCCATCTCGGCAGCCGCGATGCCGTCGGCGGCGGTGAGCGCGGCCGCCAGCCAGCCCGCCAACTCCCGCGGGTTGACGCCGACCTTCTTACTGAGCTGCAGCGCAAGGTTGGTCGCATAGTCGCCGTGCTCGGGGTTGCGTGGTCGCTCGATGGTCACAGTCGCAGGTAACGCGGCGGTGTCCAGGTCATGTTCTGTCAGCACCGCGGCGGCAGTAGCCTTGAGCAGCTCAGCGAGGTCGGCGGGGGTCACGAGGGTCCATCCTATGGTCTGGGGTCCTCACGCCCCGAATCCATATTCGGCTCTGCATGCGCTAGGCTGTGCAAGCCCAATCGGCGCAGCTTTCACGAGCACGCGCCCCCGTAGCTCAGGGGATAGAGCGTCTGCCTCCGGAGCAGAAGGCCGCAGGTTCGAATCCTGCCGGGGGCACCAGTTCAGCGCGTATTTTCGACATCATCGGGCAACTACCGGGCAATAGCGGGGCGCGAACGTCACGGCCGACGGCAACCTTGTGGAGTTCCGCCACGGACAAGCATCAGGTGGCAAGGCCGTGGTTAAGTAGCAGGGGGTGCACGGGTGGACGCAAACGCTGAGGTGCTGGGCGATGTATGCGACGCTCTTCGTGTCGGAGACCCTGGTTCCGCCAAGGCGATCCTCAAGTCGCGCTATCCGTTCGAGCCGGCAGAGAAGATCGTCCGCCGGTACTCGATAGGCCAGTCGATGGGCCTGTTCCTGCGTGATGGCTTCATCGACCGCTACACGGGCAACCGACTCATTAACCCCGGTGTTCTCCGCCTCCTCCATGTTGTACTCAGGGACGACTTCCCCGCGCATCCGAATTGGAAGGCCTCAGAGACGCACATCGCCTTCTGGGAGTTGTTCCCGACGGTCGATCACCTAGTGCCAGTCAGTCGAGGTGGGAAAGACGAAGAGCGGAACTGGGTCACAGCGTCGATGCTGAGCAATCAGGCTAAGGCCCACTGGTCGGTGGACGAACTCGGTTGGACGCTGCATTCGCCTGGTGCGGTGCAGGAGTGGGACGGGCTGTCGCGGTGGCTGGTCGACTATCTCGCGGCGAATCCGACCGTGTTGGAGGAGGCGGCCGATCCTCACCGTGGCTACATCGGACGTTGGCTGACGGTTACGAAGGTGGCGCTAGAAGCGCACGGCCTACCGGTGGAATTCCGTCACGGACAACCATCTATATCGAAGGGTGAGGTGTAGGTGTTCTATCGAATCGGCCCGGCCAGGCCCGTCATCGCACCATGCCGCAGCTTTCATCGGTCGCGTGTTAAGGGCTTCGTCCTTGATATGTTGCTGCCATGGAGGACCCCGTGTCGGCAGGTGGCGGTCTGAATGGTCTCGGTGACGAGTTCGTTGCCTACTACCGGCCGGACGACGAAACTCTGCGGTCGTCTTACGCCACCGGGGTAGTGGTGCTTGACACCAACGTCCTCCTCGACCTCTATCGGCTGTCTCCTACCGCGCGAAACAGCTTGATGAACGTTATCGAGGGGCTTAACAGAAGCATTTTCGTCCCACATCAGGTGGCCAGCGAGTTTCATCGCGGCCGAGCCCGCGCAGTCGCGGAGCGTTTGGAGGAAATCGAGCACTCACGGTCTCAACTCGATGAGGTTCGCAACAAGGCAAAGGGAACGATCCGCCATATAGCGACCCGTGCATACGGCACTGCTGCCCGCGCCACCGATTCGATCAACGCCGTGATTGCTGGATTTAAAATCGCTTTCGACTTCGTTGACCAAGCGGCAGCTGAGTACGACCTAGAGCCCGACTCGATGATCGGACGAACCGAGGCAATCTACGACAGGCTCAGTCTCGCGGTCGCCGGACGCGTGGGCCGAGCGCCAGACCCGAGTCAGATCGCAAGCGACGAGGTCGAAGGCCGTCGTCGCGCTGACGCGGAGGAGCCACCGGGATTTAAGGACCGAGGTAAAGACGACAACCCATACGGAGATTATCTGTGGTGGGCCGAAATTCTGCGCTATTTGGCTGGTAAGAAAGTCCCTCTAATCGTCGTGAGTAACGATAGAGCGAAGGGTGACTGGACCCACAGCTCTCGCGGGATCGTAATCGGGCCAGACCCGAGACTCGTTCGCGAAGTAAAAGACATCACCGAACATGGCTTCTACATGCGGTCCACTAGCGAATTTCTTGGGGACGGTGCTCGCTTCTTCGACTTTGAGGTTTCCGCCGAAGCGGTCGATGAGGCGCGGTCCATAGCCGCTTCCCAAAAGCCGGCGCAGGAGGTCGACTTCGCCGACGTTGCCGTAATCGCTAGAGTGCGCCCCGATGAGCTCGAAGAGTTTCAAGCCCAGGGGTGGCTCCCTGCGGCGGAATCCAGATGGCACTGGTCTGATGTTCGTCGCGCCTCGATACTCGCCCGGGCACGAGAGGCTGGTGCCGACGACGACGTACTTGCGCGGATCAGCGACTTCACCTGTGGAGAGCGCCCTCCTGCGCACAACGTTCTCGTCGTCGATCCCGAGAGTTGCGCTTGGCTCCGGCGTCAGGCGGCCGACGAGTACATCGACAATTTGACTTCGCCTCCCGTGGTCGTCATCCGGCTGCGAGACTTTGAACGCAAGATGCGCATAATTCAGGCATCTTTGATGCGGGAATCCGAAACTGATTTCGACTAGTCGCGCCTGGCGACTGCGGTGAAGCAGTAGCGACGATTTGTCAGTGTGTGTCTGACGGAACCGCATGGAGTCCGGCGTCTGGTAAGAGTTTAGTTCTAGCAAACCGCAGTGCTGAGCACGGAGAAGTATGAGCGAGAAGAAGATTCGGTCGTCGTCGGGCACCTCGGTGCATCGCATCGAACTGGTCGATGGCCAGCTGCCCGACATGGCCTGCGGCGTCAACGGAGTGGCACAGCAGACGTGGTTCCGGCCCACCCACATTGATGTGGAGTTCGACCCGAAAGGCGTAGTGGAGACCCGCATCTACGGCCTGCAAATCAAGCAAGACGGCTCCATGAGTGAGCGTGAGTTAGACCATCGTTGGCGTCGGTAATCACCGAGCACACCCCAGCTCGGCTCGGTTCGACCGACGGGAGATTGCCGAGCGACGCGATGAAGTTTCGCCACGGACAGCCGCATAAGTCGAAGCAGTAGCTGGGCCGAGCGCTCATGGGCGTCAGTCGTCCTTGACGAGGCGCAGAACCGGGCGCTGGTCCTCCTCTCCCAAGAGGTCACGCAGCTGCCCAGGGCTGATCTTGAGAACATCCGCGAGAACGGGTACGCCAGCGCCGTGCTGACCAGCCAGATCGACGCCCTTTCGCAGAAGCGTCGCTACCTCACCGGGGTACGCGCTGGTGGGGTCCGCCGAAGGGTCGTATGTCATGGCCAATCGCTGGTAGGCCCGCCGTGCGGACGAATCGGTGGTGCGATGCCGCTCAACCATCCGACGGACCAATGACTTTGGCGAAACACCCCACGTTCGACCCAGTCGATGCAGGGCCGGTAGATCGAGCCTTTCGGGCAGCACCGCATCCATAGACGCGGCAGGAGTTAGAAATGCCGCGGCGAACTCGTCTGCTTCACGCTCCACCGCCTGGCTCGATTCGCCGGAGTCTCCATGTAGGAGCAAGTGGCCGACCTCATGAGCGATCGAAAATCGATGTCCGAATACGTTTTCGCTGCGGCGGGGTGTTGTGATGATGATAGGACGGTCCACGATCACTACGGAGAAGGCGTCGACCGCATCGACCTCGCCAAGGGGACGCACCGCTACCACGATGCCGTGGGACTCCACTTTGGCTACCAAGTGCTTCACCGGCCCATCGGGAAGGTTCCAGTGCCTGCGCAGCATCACAGCGGCGTCCGCAGGCGCGGTGCCAGGCTCAATTTGCGGTAGGTCTGGTACCGGCAGCCTGACGTACCGCTCAAGCGCGAAGGTCAGTTCCCACATCAATGTTGCCGTCGCGACTGCTCGTTGACGGTCGCTCGCGCGCGCGGATCTCAAGCTCCGAAAATGCGCATGGACGGTGTCCATACGGGCGAGAGGACGGCCCACCCCGAAGAACCCCGGTCGAACCTTCAGAGCCTTCGCCATTCGATCGATTACATCAGGACGCGGCGAGTTGACACCTGCCTCGTACTGTCCGATCGCAGCAGGCGAAACACCCACTTCTGCGGCGAGGTCCGTCTTGCTTATCGAAAGGCGCACACGGGCCTGAGTCAGCCGCGCTGGGTCGAATCGACCATGCGTTTGGCCGGCCTCGGGCCAGTCGAACAAGCTTGGCGGATCATCACTCATCCGTGTTCGGGCGCTCCTGCGGCCGCGGCTCCACCGAGGGACCGTCTGGCGTGCCGCTGTCGAACGAGTCCCCACTCGACGTATCGCGATCGGTGTCCGAGGTGGGCTCCCAGATCGACTCCAGCCCACGAACTTCGACCTTGCCGGTGGGTTCGTCCAGAACGGCGACTCCCCAACTTATCGACTGCAACTGCCACGGCGACGATTCAACCATCACCAGCACCACCGGCATCTTGTCGCCTGCTGCCCGCAGTGTGTGACCGAGTTCGCCGCCCGGAGGATCGTCGTCGTCAGCCCGGCCCTCGTCCACTAGGACGGGATCGAACAACATCGGTGGCGGGGGCGACGCGGCGAAGCCGTTCTTTCGCGTCGGACTCGAAGCGAAGAAGCTGACCGCATCGGCAGACCCGGGGACCCGCCACACGTACACCAGGCAGTCGTTCACCACTGGGATCTTGTAGCCAGCCGGAGTGAGCTTCTGCGACTGGAAGCCGCGCCCCGTCAGCGCATCATTGGTGTCGTCCAGCAGGTCGCGCCACTGACTTCCGAAGGCCATCGAATATCGCGTGCCCGCGACTTGATGAGCATCTGCGAAGCGATTATGTCGAGACCGAATGACCTCGACCAGCACGTCACGGACTGTTCGCGCGTGCGGGCCGAGAGCGTTGTTGGGCGAAGTCGAAACCATGGCGGCGTCTCCTGTATCCGCGTCCGGGAGCGTGGATCGAACAGGACGCGACTTTAGTATTGCACACGCATCGCGCACAAAGGCTTCATCTGCACAGTGAAAATGCGCAAAGCGAGCCGGGTTGGCGACCGCCGGAACAGTGAGCGGCCGCTCGTTACCCGCCGATACGTCGGCGCATCCACGCCGGGGGCGGCGGCAGTTGGCCCAGGCGGCCGGCCGGCGCGGCAATGGTGATCACTGCACCGGCTGCCGAAGCGAGGGTGTCGTAGGTGATGACCGCCGCTGCCACCGAGTCGGGCTGGTGTTGTCCGGCCTCCCAGCTGAACATGTCGGCCTCGAGGTGCGGCAGCTGGCCCGCGATGCGGCACCTGCCGGTCTCCAGCGCGGCGATCAGGCCTTGCGAGCGGGCCAGAGCGTCGCCACGGCGCGGGCTGCCCCTCGGCGGCCAGCTGCTCACAGTGACCGTGTTGTCGAGACCGTGGCGTTCGACGGCCTCGCGCAGCAGGCGGGTGTAGGTGGTGGCGGCGCTGTAGCCCTCGACCACGATCCGCGAGGCGCCGATGGCGACGGCCAACTCCACCGCCTTGGACGCCCAGGTGTCCGACGTCATGCGGGCCGAGACGTCGTGGGTCAGCGCGATGCGGCCGTCGCGGCCCACCTGCCCGGCGACGATGCCGGTCTCGTCGCCCTCGCCGGAGTCGGCAGGATCGACGCCGACGACCGTGAGAGTCGGGCCGCGGGACGCGGCGATCAGGCGGTGCCCGTCGATCCACTCGCGTTTGATCAGCCCGCCCTCGGGGCTGGTCGGGGTGCCCAGATACATCGCCGCCCACTCTCGCGAACCGACCTCGGCCTTGATGCCGTGGAACCGTTCGAGGGTGAATCCGTTGGCCGATGTGAGCGCGGTACCGGACATGTTGCGCTGCAACGCGTCCGGTACCCCGCTGGTGCTGATGGCGGGGATGTTGACCGACCGCCAACGGCTATCGGACTCGGCCAGCAGCGACCCGGCGATGTCGTCCTCGGCCCACCGGGTCAGGACCACGATGGCACTGCCTCCTGGCATCAGGCGGGTCAGCAACGACGCCTTGAACTCGTTGAGCAGGCGGCGTTTGTAGGCATCGGAGTCGGCGTCCTGGGCGCCCTTCACCGGGTCGTCCACGATCAGGTAGTTGGCACCGAATCCCGTTGTACCCGACAAGATGCCACCGGCGAGCATGCCACCGCGTCGGCCGTCAACGCGCCAGCGACCAACGGACTTGCGGTCCTCGGCCAACGCGAATCCCAACGCTGCGGAGTGCTCAGCGATCAACGCCCGGGCGGCAGCGGAGTGCTCCTCGGCCAGCTGGTCGCCATAGGACTTCAGAATGATCTCGCAGTCGGGGTCGCGCATCAGCAGCCACACCGGGAAGATCCGCGATACCAGCGTCGACTTGCCGAGCCTTGGCGGCATGGTGAGCACCAGGCGACCGTCGTCCTCCTCCACCGCGCGCACCAGCTCGTCGCTGATAAGCCGGATGCTCGGGGTCACGTGGTAGCCGGGAATCAACATCACCGCCAACTCAGCTGGGGATGCCGGTCGACGGCGGCTGCGGCGAACGGCCAGCGCACCGGCGGCGGTCAAGGTGGCCACGCTGTTCGACGTCATCAGAGCACCTGGAACTCGCGCGGATGACGTTCGGGGCCGGGCGCATTGGCGCCGTGCTCCAGGCGGCAGTAGTTGCGGCCCGCGATCTTGACGACGTAGACGGCACGGGACTCGAACAGCCGGGTCAACGCTTCACCCTGCGAATGCCAGTCACCGGGCAGCTGCGGACGGATGGTGCGCCACGGCACCAGCTCGCCGTTAGCGGCCTCCAGGGCGGCCAGGACGGCGGCGTCGATCTCGTCGTTGATGGCCGGGTTGGTTCGTGGGGCGTAGTCCGATGGGGCGGTAGTCATGGTGATCTCCTCGGAGATGTCGTTGGGGTCGAACCTGTTTGGGCACCACTGC
Organism: Mycobacterium appelbergii; assembly: GCF_032883035.1. Taxonomy (NCBI): domain Bacteria; kingdom Bacillati; phylum Actinomycetota; class Actinomycetes; order Mycobacteriales; family Mycobacteriaceae; genus Mycobacterium; species Mycobacterium appelbergii. Next base: position 590,075 of record NZ_JAMQTH010000002.1, on the reverse strand, counting down.
CGGTCGAGGCCCCGGCGGCGGCGATGGTGGGTGGACTAGAAGCGCACGGTGCCGTCAATACGGAAACTGCCCGGCGCACTGCCTGCCTTGATGATGGCCAGGCCGTGCGCGGCGTTCTCTTCGGTCAGACCTAGGGCGGCCAGGACGTGCTCATGGCGCACCTCGCCGTTCTTGAACAGCTTCCCGGCCAGGGCCACGGCCGATGGCCAGCACCGCTCCAGCAGATCGCGGACGCCGGGATCGACGGCATGGTATCCGCCGCCCGCGGCGATCAGCGCGGTGTCTTCCTTGGATGCATTTTCAAGCGTGATCGCCAGCGCGCGCCTCGTCGGGCGTTCGCCGGTGAGCCAACGTGCATCAGACCAGGGACCGGCAAAACCGATTGCGGCGTTGCGGTCACGCGACATGCCGGGGTCGAACACCGTTGCACCGTGGGAGTGGCCGGCGACTTTGTCGGGCCGGGTCACTATCGCCGAACGCACCCGGCCACCCATGAGGGCTGTCGCGATGCAATGCAGTCCTTCGTGGATGCATACATCAAGCTCGGCCATCTCGTCGGTGGTGACCTTGGCGGCCAAGTCGCGCCGCGTGATGGTGCGCGGCGTCGCGGTCGTAGTGGTCATGGTGCTGATCCGTTCTCTTGGAAGTGATTAGTGGTGTTGGTGCCGGAGCCGGTCGGACGGGCCCACAGCCACCATCCGACCGGCTCCGGCACCTACCGGGCGCCAAGAAAGCTTCGTTTCTCCAAGCTCGGAGCCTGTTCCCATACCCGCGTGGCCTTGCGCGCGCGGCGTTCGAGTTCGGCGGCTTCGCGGGCTTCGGCTCGCGCGACGCTGTCCGCGATGTACCGGTCCAGACACGCGGTACAGGTCCAGCGGTGGGCGCTGCCCTTGAACGTCAGGCAGGGGCCGGCGCATGACCGGCACTGACCGGCCACCTCGGGTTCGCTGTAGCGGTTCATGTCGGCACTCGCAGCTTGGCCAGGGCGCGTTCGCGGCGCTCGGCGTCAGCCTTGACGCGCAGCTCGTCGTTGAACTCCTGGAGCGACGGGAGTGCCTGGCGCTTGGCAGCTTTGACGGTTCGGCGCTCCAGCTCCAGCACGGCCTGGTCGAGGGTGCGCAACGCGCGCTCGATGCGCTCGGAGGCCGATGGGCTGCCCTTGAGGCTCGGAGCGTCCGGTGGCAGTGCACGGCTCAACAAGGCAGACAGATCGCCGTCATAGGGAGCCAGCCAGTCGACCAGGGCATGCACCCACGAACCGCTGATGATCTGGTTGTCGCTGATGGCCGGTGCCGCGGGTCGCACGGCCAGGTCGGCGGCGGCCTGGCGGGTGCGCGCGCGTGCCTCGTTGCTCTGGTTGCGGTCGGCGGCGATGAGACCAACCGCCGCGCTGAGCAGTTCGTGCGCAGCATCGGCCACGGCCTCGATGTCGCGCCGCATCGGCAGTGGGTTCGGGACGCGCGAGATGTCCACGGCCACCTGCCCGCACACCGCGCGGACTTCGGCGGACTGGACGTAGTTCTTGCCGGTGTAGTGCACGCGCAGGCGCTTGCGGCGACGCTCGCGCAGCTGGTCCTGAGATGCGGTCGCCAGCGGTGCCGGAAGGCCAGACGGTGCCAACGGCTGCACTGGAGGCAGGCCCAGACCGCGGTTGCGGCGCGGCAATATCGTCACGCCATCACCGCCGGGTGGGCGTGCTTGAGCATGTCGGCCAGCGCGGGCACGTGCCGCGGGTCGAGCTGTTCGCGCTCGGTGTCGATGACACGGCGGCACCGCCAATACGCCATCGCCTGGTCGCATTCGACCACGCGCGGGTCATCCAGTTGGGCACCGTGGGAGATCAGTCCGGCCCGCCTTGCTCGCCAGGACGAGGGCGGCATCAGCGAGGGATTCGCGGGGGTTGATGTTCCTGCCATGCGGCCAACTTTAGAGCGGGACGGTGCATTGCAGCATTGTCCGCGAATGCTCCGGCGTGTCGCTAAAACTGTTGTGGGCGAACATAATACGGCCGCACGGCGGCATTGTCTGATGCGCGTCCGCGACCGCCTAAATGGTTCTACCTGCACCTACGGCAGAGACAATGCCGCCGGCTGCACGTGTTGTCCTGAGCCTCAATGCAAGCACCGCCCCGACCGGGTGAGGTCGAGGCGGCGTCGGTGGTTGTGGCACGGGTGCTGCTACTCGATGCCGAACACCGCCCGCATCGTCGCCAGCTGGCGCTGGTGTTCACAGTAGGCGGCGTCACGCTCGGCGTCGGTGGCGTAGGCATCGGCCCACCGCTGGTTCCACGCGGCGCGGTGTTCGGTGGCGTCGGTCATGGTGTTGTTCATCGGGCCACCGCCAGCCGGTCGCGGGTGTTGTACACCGTGGCCCGGCTGATGCCGTATTCGCGAGCCAGGGTGGTTGCTGACTCGCCGCCGTCGAGCCGGGTAGCCACGGCCTCGGCCTGGTCGGTGGTAAGCGAGGGCTTGCGCCCGGTGTACTTCCCGGCGGCCTTGGCAATGGCGATGCCCTCACGTTGGCGCTCCAGGATGAGCGACCGCTCGAACTGCGCCACCGCCGCCATGATGGTCAGCATGAGTTCGTTGCACGGGTTGGCGGTGTCGCCGAAGGTCAGCGCCTCCTTGACGAACCGCACCTGCACACCACGGGCGGCCAGGCCCTGCACGGTGCTGAGCATGTCGACGGTGGATCGGGATAGCCGGTCCATCGAGTGCACCACCAAGGTATCGCCTTCCCGGACGTAGTCCAGGGCGGCCTTCAGCTCCGGGCGATTGATGTCCTTGCCGCTGGCGTGATCGGTGAACACCCTGTCCAGTTGAATGCCGTCCAACTGCCGTGCGGTGTTCTGGTCGGCGGTGCTTACCCGCACGTAGCCGACCGTCTGCCCGTTGCCCATGATGTCCTCCGTCGGTGTCTCACTTGGCCTTTAGGCCCTGTTAGACGAGTGTCAATCAACGGCACGATGGACTCAACCGAGACGCGGGATTCAGGACGACGGCGGGGTCACCATGGGTGTGACCTATCTCGACAATGCCGCCGTGTGCACGTAACCCCCGCTGCGGCACCGATTTACGCCTACAGCGGGCGCAGACCGGGATCTACCGGCAGGCTGCGACCGCGCGCCAGGATGCGGCGGTTGCGACCGTAGGGATGCTGATCCGGCTCCGGCACGGTGGTGTCTGCGGTCGACTGCACGGCGGCATCGTCTGGCGCGGCGGCGTTTTCGCCGCTGTACGGCTCCAGGGCGCTCGAATCGGCGTCGGTCAGTACATCGGGAACCTCGGCGGGCTCTGCGCCGCCCTGGACGTCTGTGGCGGCGTCGGGATTCTCGCGGCGACGGCCGACAGCGGCCCACTCGCTCAAGGTATTCGGCTCGATGCCGCCCGCGGCGAGGACGCCGTTCGCGATCTGCACCTGGAGCGGCCAGAGCGGATCGCCTTCACCGACAACGGTGCCCACCAGGTCGCGGCACGCCGCCTCCAGGCTGGCGTCCAAGTGCGCGGGGTCCAGGCGGCCCTCGGCGGCATCCCGTGCAATCGAGGCCGCCGCCTTGATCACGTCGTCGGTGGTGCTGGTCTCGGTCACTGGATTACCTCCGCGTCGATGACGTTGCCGGGCAACGCCTGCTGTTGTGGTGGCCGCTGGGCGACGAGAGCCAGCAGCTCGGCCTCCATCCGATCAATGATGGCCACCGCGTCGTGGGTCACGTTGACCTCCACCTGCTGGCGCTGCGGTGCGTAAGCACCAGCGAGCTTGGCGCGCTCGGTCACGGTGTCCCTGATGTCCTTGCTGTATTTCAGTACGTTGTCGTCGTCGCCAGCCTGCACCGCGTGCAGGTACCGCGTGAAGCTGTTCCGCTGGATAATCTGTAGCGCCGCGTCATGTTTGGTGCGGGCCTGTTCGACGGACTCGGCGGGAGTTCTGTCGAGCAGTCGGTCCACCGCCTGACGCGCGGCCTGGCGGCTCCGGTAACCGAGAGCGTCGGCGATCTCCTGCCACGTTGCGCCGGTGCCTTGCATACGCGCAGCCTGCTCGGCGCGGTGCCGGGAATCCAGTCGGTTCGTCATGGTGTGAACATCCTGTCAACGGACAGTGCAGCCGTCGAGGTGCCACGCCGCCCTGGCAGGCAACGATGCCGACAACGGGAGCGACTGAGCCGCAACACAATACGGTCGACCGGCGGCATTGTCGGTGATGGGCATTGCGGTTCCACGGCCTCCACCGCCCTCCCCGACATCTGGCCGGGCGAGCAGGGGACCACCGCACCACCGCCTCCCCCAGGCGGTCGCCGTTCGTGGTCCACGCACGCACGCGCGCGCGAGGCCACGTATTGCGGTCTAAGCGTTCTAAGGCAAACCCCCAGGTCAAAGGGGGTGGGTATGTGCGGCCTAAGCGCGTTCTAAAGGGCAGTCTAACGGGACCATGTGCGTTGTAAAGGGCCAGCTTAGAACGCATACGCCCAACGTTAGAACGCTCCTTAGAACGCACCCCCGAAACAGGCTCTGACCTACTTAGACCGCTTAGAACGCTTAGGCCGCACGGGGGCACGCGCGCGAGGCCGCTCAACGCGACCGTCGTCGCTCGGCCTTCCAGATGTGGCGCTTGTCCTTGCCGTAACCCTCGCTGCGGGTGCTGATCTTCGGATCGGTGCACCGGCCACGGGCATCGGTGATCTGGCGGGCAGTGAACCCTTCACCCTCGGCGGCGGCGATCACCTCGGCGGCGTCAACCTCGCCGGTCTTCTCGTCGGCGTGCTCGGTGATGTAGTCCACCAGGAACTCCCGCACCGGCGAGCTGCGGTGGCCCCCGCCGCGCTGCTCGGCCAACATGTCGTCAACCGACCGCTCTGCCACGCCGGTGAAGGTGAACTTGCCGGTGGATGTCTTGCCCTTCGGTGTGTCCACCACCGCCCCGGTGATCTTGTAGACCAGCGACGGCAGATCGGTGCGCCCGACGGAGTTCTTTGGCTCGGTGAACACCCGCTCGTCGTCCTCGCCGTTGGCGAACACCATCACGGCACGCGCAACGTCTTTGAACGCGCCGCTGCCGCTGATGCGGGTCAACGAGTCCAGGCCGGTCGCCTTGTTGAAGTGCGCGATGGCGACCACGGCAGCACCCGTCTGATCGGCCATTGCCGCCAGCGGTTCCAGGGCGGTGCGCACGTCACGAGTTCCGTTGGTGTCCAGGCCTGCACCCATCGTGGACATCAGCGGGTCGATGACGATCAGAGCAACGTCGTTGTCCTTGATCGACTGCGTGAGCAGGTCCACGTCGTCAGGCAGGCTGAGCGTCACCGTCGAGTGCTCGGTGACGGCGACCTCGACACGGGCGATTTTCGTCAGGTCAGCCCCAGCCGCCATCAGGCGCGGTACCAGGGTGTGCTTCCACGAGTCCTCGGTGGCTAGGTAGTAGACGCGTTTGGGCACCCCGTAGTGCGCACCCGGCAGCGTGCCCCGGGTGATCTTGGCCGCGAGCCATATTCCGAAGCTGGACTTGCCCGAACCCTCGCGCCCGGCGGCGATGGACACCATGCCGCAGGCAATGCGCCCATCGGTTTCGACCTCTGGTGGTGACCACGGGTGCCCCGGTGCGACGCACGCGATGTCTTCAATCGAGAAGGGGTCCGGAGCCGAGGTGCCCTCGGGTGCGAGGCCTGCGGAGTTGCGGGTGGAGATGTCCACCCACAGCCACACAACGGGTTCGGGTTCGATCTCGCACGCCCAGGTGATGCGCAGAGCACGACCGCCCGCATGTGGCTGGTCGGCGTCGGCACCTTCCGACCCGGCGGCGTCGTCGGTCGCGCCGAACTCCGCGCCGAACCCGAACCCGGGTGTGGTGGGGTGCAGGTCCATCGCGGTCATTGCGGCTCCCAGGTCGTTGTTGAAGTAAATGGCGGCCACGGCCTGGAGCCGGGACACCGTCTTGGTGCCGTTGACCAGATAGGCATCGAACGGCGCGACATCGTGGTCAGTCCAGAAGTGCAGCGGTGGATCCGGCGAGTCGCTCCACGCGCACCCGGGCTCGTGAGCGGTGGCCGACTTCTCGGATGCGTGCAGTCCCGGCGCGGTCCAGATATCGCACCCGCAGTTGTGGGCCTTGCCGGTGTTAATCCAGTCGGTGCCGTCGAGGATGTCGGCCCACGTGACCGTCGCGCCCCAGGTGGTGATCCCGTCTCCGCTCTGGCTGGCGTGCTCCTGGCGCTGTGCGGGACGCTGCGCGCGTTTCTCGCCCTCGGCGGTGATGCGGTCGCGCAACCCCGTCGGCAGCTCATGCACCTCACCGACGGCGGCGTACGACCCTTCGGGGCGCACGCTGGGCGGCGTCAGCACGTATCGGCCAGCGCCCCAAAGAATTGCGTAGCCGCCCGCCGGGTCGGTGATCGCGCCGAGATTGTCCGGCAGTGCCACGCCGTCCGGTACCACGAACCAGAAATGCCCGCCGTCCTTGTGCACCATCTCGCCATCGGCGTTGGCCTGGCCGGGTGAGCGCACCGTTGGCTCAGCGTCCTGCGGCGCACCGACATCGGCCAGAAACGCCGCCAGCTGCTCGGCGGTGTCGCAGTCGACCACGACCAGGCCGCTGCGGCCCGTGGAGACGGCGACGTTCACCGGCACGCCCTCGTCGGGATACTGCTCGCCGAACAGCCGGATGTATTCGTCCAGGTAGCCGTCCAACACCGAGGTGTTGGCGGTGGCCAGGTGCACACCGGCAGGCGACTTGACCTTGTGCCAGTTGCGTTTTCCGGCATCCTTGGCGGCGGCCTGGGCGGCGGCGTCGGCGGCGAACCTGGTGCGGCTGGCGCGGCCGTCGGCGGGCAGCTTGCTGTTGGGGTAGACCAGCAGCGGCGCGCAGCTTGCCTCAGCCAGCGCGTGCAAATAGGCGCGCACGCCGTCGTGATCGGTAGCCTCGGGTGCCCCGGCCAGCAACGCGGTCAACGAATCTGCGCGTGTGCCGTCGTTCTTGATATCGTTGCTCATATCTCCCTCACTCGGAGTGTCGATGGTGGTGATGCCGTCGGGGATCGCGTGCGAGGCCAAATCCACGCCCTCGGCGGCATCGCTGTTTCTAGGTCAGTCCTGTTGTGCGGTGGCGGATTGCGGAGTCACGGTGTGCGTATCGAGGTAGTCCGCGAGGTCGCGTGCGCGGTAGAGCACCCGGCGTCCGACGCGGATGTATCGCGGCCCGGCTCCGCGGAACCGCTCCTGGGCCAGGGCACCGGGGGACGTGTGCCGGAACTCTGCAACGTCCTTGGGGGGATATAAGGCGTCGGGGTTGTCGAGGGTGACGGCCACGGTCGGCCTCCTATCGGTTAGTGCCGATTACGTTGTGTTTGTTGACGTTACGGATTCGTGGTGCACAAACATCGCTCATCGCCGCCGAGCGTTTCTACAATGCAGCGGTTCAGACGTATTGTGGCCCTGGCGATTTCGTGGTCGAAGGGGCCGGACCCGGCGCGACTACCCTCGGGGCTGCGGGCGATCCAAGGGGCGCGCCGGGTCCGGTCCCGGTCTATCGGCTGGCCGCGATCTCGGCGGGGATGACCGGCTTGAGCAGAGCGTCTACGTCGCGCACACGCACGCGGATGGCACTGCCGGGCTTCTCAGTTAGCCGGTATGCGGACAGCTTGCCGGAGCTGACCAGATCGCGAAAGGTGAACACCGAGAACCCAGTACGGTCGGCGGCGTCTTGCAGAGAGATGAACTCAGGGGCGGATGGTGTCTTGCGGCTCACGGTGTTTCTCCGTCGTCGGTGCTACCTCCGGCGCGTTGGACGGTGCGGAGTGCGTGTGACGGGGAGACAGGGTGCGCGATGGCGCGAAGCGGAGTGCGTTTTGCGGAAGGCGGGCCTGGAGGATGTGGCCGGGCACTAGGTTACCCCACGAGGGTGTAGGAATGGCTGAGGTTCTAAGCGAACAGATCAGAATTGTTGGTAGTCAACCACTTTGACGCTCGTCTACGGCGTGTCATGGTGCTGATGGCGCACCCGGTGCCGTCGCCAAGGCCGACAAGCGGTCAGCCAGCGCAGCTGCCCGGCCTTCGGCAGTGTGCTGATACCGCATGCTCATATTGGGCGAAGTGTGGCCGAGCCGGTCCATCAGCTCACGCAGCGTCGCGCCGGTCTGTGCGGCCATCACGCCCGCGGCGTGGCGCAGATCGTGGAAGTGCAACTGCGGCTGGCCGACGGTCTCCCGCGCGGCCTCGAACGCCGTGCGGAACCGCTTCTCCCCCGCGAACGATCCCGTGGACGGTTCCACGAACACCAGCGCGTCCTTGCCCTCGCCGACGTGGGCAGCCAGGTGCTCAACCACCGCGGGGCGCACGTGCGGCGGCACCGATACCGCGCGCCGCGATTCCCGCGTCTTCGTCGGGCCGACCTCGAACTTGCCATCCCGGTAGGTCACCGCCCGCTCGACCCGCACGGTGGAGCCGTCAGCGGCGATGTCGGCGCGGCGCAACGCGAACACCTCCCCCTTGCGCAGCCCGCACCACCCGGCCAGTAGGACGGCCAGGCTCAATTCGTCGGGCAGCGCCTCGGCCAGTTCGGACAGCTTCCCTGCGTCGAGCAACACCACCGACCGTTTGGCGTGCTTCACCTGAGCAGCGCCGCGGATGCGGCACGGGTTCTTCTCGATCAGGTCATCGGCCAGGGCGGTGTTGAACACACCGTTGAGCACCGCGTACGCCTGCGCGTTCCGTGTCTCGTTGACGGTGCCCAGCCCGGCGAACCAGGTGCGCACCGTCTCGGGCGTGATTTCGGCCAGCCCGAGGTCGCCCAGCTCCGGCAAGATGCTGTTGTCCAGGTGGCCCTGGTAGTTGCCGCGGGTGCGCCGAGCCAGCTTGGTCTTGTTGTCCAACCACGTCTTGCTGTAACTCCGCAACGTCAGCTTCTTGGCCTGCCTCCTGGCGGCCCGCTCGGCGGGCGGGCTCCAGGTGCCGGGATTGCGTCGGTCCAGCTCGATCAACTCACGCTCGTCCTCCAGCCATGCCACCGCGCTCGCCTTCGTCGGGAACGTGGCCAGGGCGGCGTAGACGACGCCGCGGTGCAAGTAGCTCGCCTGCCAGCGCCCGCTGTCGCGCTGTCGCAGGCGTCCGAACGCCCGCCGGGTGCGTTCGCCGACGGGCTTGGTCGGCGGCTTCTGGCGCGTCATGGCGACTCCTCCGTGGGCAACTAGCGGGCAACAGTGGTTCCGACAGAACCTAACAGAACCTAACAGCAACTTTAGGCATCTGACCTGCTAGTTGGTGCTTTTCGCGCGTCACCGCAGGTGGCACCAGGTGAGCATATCGCCCTTCCGGCTAATTCGAATCCTGCCGGGGGCACTCCTTCTACCAGCGGAAATGCTGGAATTATGCCCTGGCCGGCCGTCTCGGTCCTGGTGCCGATGTCCCCCGATCGGTGGACGGCTCGTCATCCTGTTGACCGGCTGATTGCCCGATCCCGGTCACCTCCCGGCGTCCATAAGTTCTTGCGTATGACAGCAGTTTTGGACACCTCGTTACGCCCGATGGTCGCGAACTTCGACAACGCGGCGCAGCGTGGCGGGTTCGGTCAGCTGATCACGCACGGCACGTTCTACAGCGCAGGCAGCCAACTCAGCAATGTGTCGGTGGTCCTGCCGTTCATCTGCGCAGGACAAGGGATGGGCTGGTTGGCGGCGCTGATGTATCCCGCCTACTGCATCGGCAAGGCGGTCGGCAACGCCGTGTCCCCGTACATCCTGCAGTGGTCACGCCATCAACGGCATCTCGTGGTCGCTGCCACCGTGGCGGCGATGGCGGTGCTCGTCGGACTCACCGCGGCGATGTCGACGATCGGCGGGGCCGTGCCCGTCGCGCTGCTCGGCACCTCCGCACTGTTGGGACTGGGTAGCGGTGTCTCCAATGTCGCGTTCAACGACATTGCGTCGAGCCGGCTCTCCGATGGCCGTCGCGGTGACCTGTTGCTCCGCCAGAGCGCGGGCGGATCACTGCTGGCCGCCGCGGTCACGCTGCTGTTGGTTCCGACGCTGGTGAACGGCGACGCCTCCACGCAGTGCCTGTCCCTGCTCTGGTTCGGTGCGGCAGGCCTGGCGGCAGCGGGAGTCGCGGCGCTGTTCGTCGGACCGGTCGAGGTGTCGACGAACGTGGTGCGGCAGACGCTGCAGGACACCATGCGCGACGGCATCCGCGCCGCACAGTCCCAGCCCTGGTTTCGCCGGTACGCGCTGACCCAGCTCGTATTCATCCCGGTCTCCCTCGGCACCACCTTCTACAGCCTGCGCGCCGCCCAGGGCCAGGACAAACTGCCTGTCCTGATTGTCGTTTCCAGCGCCGCGCTGATGGTGGGCTCCGCCCTCTGGCGGGCCGTGTACCGCGCCTACGGCGTCCGCGGAATGCTGATGGGCAGCGCCGTGATGAGCGCCGCCGCCGCCGCGGGTGCCCTGACCGCCGAGCTGCTGCACATGTGGTCGTCCGGATGGCTGCTCGCCACCGTGTTTCTGCTGGTGACCATGGCCAACCAGGCCGTTTACACCGCGTCGATGACGTGGGTCGGCCTGTTCGCCGACGGCCGCGACCGGGCCGCCCTGATCGGTCTTGGGTCAGCGCTGATCGCGATCGCGACGTGCCTCATCGGGGCGGTTGTCGGTGACATCGCCCAGAACCACTCCAGCCACTGGCCGGTTGCGATCATGTTGGCGCTCAGCGTGATCGCCATCATCGTTGCCCGGCACGCACCGTCGGTGTCGAGCACGCAATGCTGTTCGTAGGCAGGAACTTTCACCAGCGTGCGCAGGCTTCGATCAGTGCGGTACCGCGAAGCCCTCTGGTGTCGTGAAAGTGAACGGAGGCTTGGCCACCGAGACTTCCGGCGCATTTGCCGCCGTCGACTGTGTGACCGTTGCACCGGTCGTCATCGGAGCCTCAATCCAATTCTGCGCACCGGCAGGAGTCTGACTCGTCAATACGCCCAGCACCGCCATCGCTGCTGCCGCCGTCAGCCCAATGCCCGCTGACCACGATTTGAGTTGTGTCCGTTTGTTGTTCGAATTCACCATTGACCCGTCTCACTCGGTCTCGGCTCTGTCGCACAGGATTGTGCGGCGCCAAATAGTTCAATCCGCCGGGCGCCGCCGATATTCCGAAAGTCCCGAAGTTCTGGCGTTACCTCACCGCCCAGCGCCGGTCGGCCCCAATCTGTTTCGGGCGTACCGGTCGCGAACAGCGGACAGAAAACCCCCGCGGACCGCGGAGAACAGCCCGATGAGTGTAAGAACCAGATCAACAATCCGAGCATTCCGCTCAGCACATTGTGAGTTACATCGCACCAGCGCGGGTGCGCGAGCCGAATTCCTTACGCGGCCTCGTCCAGAGTCGCTGTGGCAGTCAGCGACTGCGCGCGCGACCTCGGGCGCAGGAATAGCAATACCGCGCCCCGCCCGACTTCCGACGGCTCCACCCGAGCGAAGCGCGCGACGCCACACGCCTGGGCCGCAAAGCCGGCTTTCGCCTGGCGATATCCCAACCGTACGCCGGCGGTGGTGAGAAGGACCAGCCCGCTGAGGCCCGGTAGCGCGGCGACGGCCAACCCCATCAATGACGGTATCGCCAACAGTTTCTCGCCGACGCCATCGAGCAACGACCGCGGTCCGGTCGGCGCCGGCCCTACGGGTGCCGACGGTGCGGCCGCGGCGAATTGTGTGGCGCCGACAGTCGCGAGCGCGTGCAGTGCTGTGGTCTTGGTCGTTGTGGGATTGACGGGCAGCAGTGTCTTGTGCGACGGAAGGGCGCGGGGCGCCGACGCGGAGTACTTCACCGCCAGCGCCGCCCGCACCGGTGCCGGCAGTTCGATGCCGATTCGGGCCAGGCTGGCCACCGCCGGTTCGACGCCGGCGATTTCGAACAGCATGGCAAGGCCGGACTGCAGTTGCGCGAGCGTACCGACCACAACGTCTGTGATCAGACATGTCACGGCCTCGACGACATCGGAAATCGCCGCCATCACGCTGGACCCCAACAGCGCCAGGTAGGGCACCTGCGTCGCCGCGACGGGCGCCAGATCCGTGGTCACCGCTGCGTCTTCTGTGGTTGCCGGCGCCACCTCAGTGCCCGTGGCCCCGGTCGACGTGTGCGAGTCGGCCGTCGAGGAGTCCGTGTTCGCGTCGGAATCGCTGCGCACGGATCCGGAATCCGAACTCGTCGCGAGAGGATCGGGTGCGACGGTACCGGAGACGGCCGCGCTCGAGCTTGTGCTGACGATCGGGGCTTCCGTCGTAGACCCGGCGGTGACCGCCGGGTCACCGGGTTGACGACCCGATCCGACGGTGCTCGACACGCCTTCAACCGCATTCCGCTCTGCGGCGGCCGCGCTGTCAGCTGCGCTGTCGGCGGCGCTCGGCTCCGCCGCGGCAGTTTCGGGGACGCCGGTCGACGCCGTCGTGACCGGTTCCGTCACGCCCGAGCTGTCATCGACGCCGACACTGTCGGCACCGTCTGCAGCTGGGTCCGCAACCGCGATTCCCGGTGCACCGATCATCACGCTCAGCGCGAGCACACACGTACCCGCGACAACATGGATATACGACCGCCCCATCGCCACTACCCCACCGCTTGACGAGCCCCAGTATCAGGCGCGCCAATTGTGGCACCGTTCGGATTCGCTTGTATAGAGCTTTACTGAACGCGTATTCAGTCGTTTTTCTTGGGAAATACCGCGTGATCCGTTACCAACGATCGATGCTGCTCAGCGCTGGCCGCAGGGTTCTCAAAGAGGCTTCTCAAAGAGAAAGCCGCCCCGCGTAATCAGCGGGGCGGCTGTCGACTGCGTGCGGCTACCGCCACCACTTGCCGGGCTTGTCCCAATGCCCTGGCGGCGGGACGAACGGCAGGTGGCTGATGTGGCCCGGCGGAACACCGACGATCTGGCCGACGTGGCCCGGCGGTGGGATCGGCACCCACCAGTCGGGGTCGGCATTCGCCTGACCTGCGCCGAGCCCGACAGCGGCAAAGCCCATGGCGCCCACGGTGGCTGCTGCCGCCGCGATCTTCTTCACAAACATCTCTCACTCCTCATCAGCCGAATTGCGGCCTCCGTATACCTACATCGTCCTCCGGTGTGCCGGTGTTAACCAATGCGGGCCAGCTCACTGACCACCTCGGCCGCCCGGCGCAGCTGGCCGACGTCGGAGCTGGTCGGGATGAGGTGAATCTCGTCGGTACCGATGCCTGCGAATTTTCCGAGCACCTCGAGCAGGTCCTCTTCGGTGCCGGCCCAGCCGGTGACCGGCGCCATTGCGTCGACATACTCGGCGGGGATCCAGTTCATGTAGCGGCGCAGATGGCGGTGCACCTGGGTGCGCGCCTCCTCAGGTTGCCCGATGGCGAACCAGAATGAGGTGGCCAAATGTGGTTTGGGCTTACCGGCCTGCGCCCAGGCGACCCGCGCGATATCGAACAGTTCGGCCTGCTTACCGACGTCCAGATCCAGGGTCGTGCCCGCCACGCCATCGGCCCAGGCCGCGGCATCGCGGACCGTCTTGGGCCCGATGGTGCCGACATGCAACGGTGGACCACCGGCCCGTGCGGGTCGCGGTCCGACCGGCAATACCGAGTCGGTCACCCGCTCCCCCGCCCACACCCTCCGCATGATCTCGACGCGTTCGGCCATGCCCCGCCGCGTCTGGGTCGACGGGTCGGCACCCACGGCGTGGTAGTCCTCATGCCTGCCGCCGACGCCGATGCCGACCGTGAGCCGACCGTCACACAGCACATCACCGGTGGCCAGGCCCTTGGCCAGCATCACCGGATCGTGCAGCTGCGGCACGATGACCGTGGTGACCAGTTGGACCCGTTCGGTCCAGGCGGCCAGTGCGCCCAGCAGCGTGAGACTGTCGGGGTTGTCAAAGGCGATGCGTTCCCCCCAGCACAGTGAGGAGAACGGCCCCTCGTCGATCACCCTCGCCCAGTCCCTGAGCATTCGGGCATCGAGATCGGGTTCCATGACCGGCATTGTCATCCCTACGCGCACACCGCGATTCTGGCACGCTTCCGGATCGGCCCTGCGCCCTCACCGAAACTGGCACCATGAACTCATGCCGATAGCCACCTCATCCATCGCGCACGTCCGGCTCACTGTCACCGATATCGAACGCTCACGGCAGTTCTACGAGAGCGTGTTCGGCTGGCCGGTGCTGGTCGAACTGCCCACCGACGCCGACGCGGCCACCCGCGCGCAACTGGGCTTCCTGTTCGGCGGGGTCATCTACGACCTCGGTGGTGCGCTGATCGGGTTGCGGCCCGTCGCCGACGATGAGTTCCACGAGGACCGTGCCGGTCTGGACCATTTGGCGTTCCGGGTTACCGATAAGGACGAAATCGTCGATGCGGCACGCCATCTCGATGAGCTTGGTATCGCGCACGAGCCGGTCAAGGACATCGGCCCGTCCTACATCCTGGAGTTCCGCGATCCGGACAACATTGCCCTGGAACTGACTGCACCCAAGTAGGGGGGTTATCCCCCAGCGGGTTCTCGGGAAAACTCTGTGTCGCCGGGCGGTGCGGGTTCGTAAGTTGTATGCATGGTCGCAATAAGCGAAGTTGGCCCCCTGCCCGTGCAGGCCCCTGCCGAGCGGGCGCGCCGCAATATCGGTCTGGTGCCGTCGGCGTCGATGCTCACCGGCGCCGCGATCGCGTCGGTGTGGTTCTGGATTCCGTTGTCCGTCATGGTTATCGGCATCTCGTCGATCCCCTCGGTGATAGGGTTCGCGCTGTCCGCAGTGGTGTTCATCTATCTGATCCGCGGCGCGGAATGGATCGAACGTCACCGCAGCGAGGCGGTGTTCGGTTTGGGTATCGGCGTACCGCCGCGCCGGCTGTCGCACTACACCGGATTCCAGCGCTGGTTGCATCAACTGTGGCTGGATATCAGCGGCACGCGGTTCTGGAAAGCCGCTGCGCATCACTACCTGCGGATGATCTACGACCTCTTGGCCGTCGGTCTTGCGCTGGCGCTGCTCACCTTCGCCTTCCTCGGGCCTGCCGCCGCCATCGCTGTACAGCACAGCGACGAGGACGCCGGCCTGCCGTCCCTGCCGCTGCCGCTACCGCTGGTGTGGCTGCTGGCAGCGGTGGCGCTGGCCGGCGCGGTTGCGATCGTGGTGTTCGCCCCGGCACTGGACGCCACGATCGACCGGTGGTTGCTGTCCGCTTCCCCCACCGCGGCGCTGCAACACCAGGTCAACGCATTGGCCGATGCACGTGCGGGCGCGGTGTCCTCAGCCCAGACCGAACGCACCCGCATCGAACGGGACCTGCACGACAGCGTCCAGCCGCGGCTCGTGTCGCTGGCGATGACGATCGGCTTGGCGAAGACCAAACTCGACACCGACCCACCCACCGCCAAAACACTGATCGCCGAGGCGCACGACGACGCCAAGGCCGCCCTGGTCGAATTGCGCAACGTGGTGCGCGGTATCGCACCGACGATCCTTGCCGACCGCGGCCTCGACGCCGCGCTGTCGGCGGTCGCGCAACGCGCCGAAACCTCGGGTGTCCCCACTACGCTGCATCTCGACCTGCCACGGAGATTGCCCGACGAAGTCGAATCGGTCGCCTACTTCGTCGTCGCCGAGGCGTTGACCAATGTCGCCAAACATGCCGACGCCACCCAGGCGGTCGTCACCGTGCGACTCGACGAGAACGCTGCCAGGGTGCACATCTCGGTGTATGACGACGGCCACGGCGGGGCGTTGATCAGCGACGACGAGAACGCCACCGGCCTGCACGGGCTGCAGGACCGCGTCCGCGCCGCGGGCGGTTCGTTCGAGGTGTCCAGTCCGGCCACCGGCCCCACGATCGTGACCGCGGTGCTGCCATGCGCATCGTGATCGCCGAGGACTCGGCCCTGCTGCGGGCGGGTATCGAACGGATTCTCACCGACGCCGGGCACGACGTCGTGGCGGGGGTACCCGATGCCACGAACCTGCTGCGGCTGGTCAACCAACACGGACCCGACCTGGCGATTGTGGATGTGCGGATGCCCCCGACCTTCACCGACGAAGGTATCCGCGCGGCCGCCCTGCTGCGGTCTCAGAACCCTGAGTCGCCGGTGCTGGTGCTCTCCCATTATGTCGAGGAGCGCTACGCAGCCGACCTGATCTCCTCGGACACAAAAGGATTCGGCTATCTACTCAAAGACCGGGTGGCCGATGTACCAGCCTTCCTTGACGCCGTCGAGGTGGTGGGCAGCGGCGGTACGGTCCTCGATCCCGAAGTGGTCTCCCAGATCCTGGTCCGCTCCCACCGGCGCAGCGCCCTGGACCAGCTCACCCCACGCGAACGTGACGTGTTGCAGCTGATGGCCGAGGGCAAAACGAACTCGGCGATCGCTGCCGGGCTGCACATCTCCGTCGGCTCCGCCGAGAAGCACATCGCATCGATCTTCACCAAGCTGGATCTGTCTCCCGGCGAAAGCGAGAACCGCCGCGTCCTCGCGGTGCTGCGCTACCTCGAGTCGTAATCCAGCCATCCACTGCGGGAAGGACTTTCATTGTGACCACAATCGCCGCACCAGCCAGCCCACCGCCACAACAGTCGCCGGGCGGGCGCACTGCCACCCGCACCGCACTGGTCATCGCGGCCGCCGCCCTGATCGCCGCCACAGCAGCCACGCTGGGGTTCGGCGCCTGGGGGCTGAGCGGATTCCGGGTGATCGCCGACAGCCAGAACCTGCCGGCCGCCATGCGGGCACTGACAATAGACACCGGCGGCGTGCCGGTCGCGATCCGCCTCACCACCGAACGCGATGCCACCGAGGCCCGCGTCAAGCTGCGGCTGGTCAACTCCGGCCGGGCAGGCGAATCCCGGCTGACGGTCAGTCCTGACGGCGAGGGCACCCGCGTCAGCATCGACGGCGGTGAGGCGCCCACGATGGACTGGGGCCGCGGCGGCGAGCTGACCGTGGCGCTGCCGCCCGATCAGGCCCGCCGGTTGTCGGTACGCACCCAGCAGGACGCCGGGGTGCTGCTGGCCGATGCCGACGTGGATCGGCTGACCGCGCGCATTTCCAAGGGGGTGGCCATGCTACGTGGCAGCGCCCGCAGCATGGAAGTGGACGTCGTACATGGTGAAGTGACATCCCGAGAGCCGATCTCGGTGACCGAGCGGTTCACTGCCAACACCGCCGACGCCGATATCGTGGTGGACTTCCGCAGCACCGCACCGGCCACCGTGGACGCCACCAGTCGCGATGGGGACGTGGTGCTCGGGTTACCCGAACCGGGCCCGTATCTGGTGCATGCCGGTTCGGGAGAGTCGACAAAGGTGAGGGTATCCGAAACCACCAGTCCCGCAAGCGCGGTCGCGCAGATCACCGCCCGATCTGACAACGGCGAAGTGGTGGTGGAGGACCTGCGTGCGGAAGACGGTTGATCCACCCGGGGTGGTGCGCACCCTCAGCGGAGCACGGCGGCCACCATCGCGACCGTCACTGTGGCGAGCAGAGCAATGTACGCCTTCGCGTGGACGGCATCGGGGATCATGGGCCCACGCCGACGCAGCGTGACGATGACCGGTGCGGCCCCGGCCAGCAGTGCCGCCGCCGCAGCGCCATCGACCGATCCCAGTAGCGACAGCGCCGCCGGGGCCGCGATCGCCAGAGTCAGCGGATTGGCCAGCGCGGTCGCCCATTCCATCGGGTACCCGCCGCGACGGAGCAGCGGTACGGTGAGCACGCTGCCACCCACACCGAGGAACGCGGCCACCGCACCGAGTGGCACACCGTAGGCGGCGCGGATGGCTGCCGGTTCGCTCCCGGTGCCGGCGGGCCGCAGAAAACCGGGCCGCACGAGTGTGTCGACGAGTGTCACGCCCAGGTATGCCACGAAACACCACTGCGCCAGCATGGCCGGGGCGAGCCGGGCAGCGACACCGCCGAGCACCCCACCGACGCCCAGCAACACCACCAGCCGACGTTCGCCCCGAAGGCCGGACAGCACCTCCCGCCGGGTGGCGGCAGTGGCTAATGCGGCGCCCGCCACCATGACCACCGCCGAGGTGGCGACGGCGCTGCGCATGGCGGCAGGACCGAGTTCGGCGTTCGCCCACACCAATACCGGCACCGTGACGAAGCCTCCGCCGAACCCGAACAACACGGTCGTCACGCCGGAGGCAGCACCGATCGCCACCAGGACCAGAAGTTCCATGTGCCCAGCCAACCTCGGGTGCACGCGAGCCGACAATCGAATATCAGTCGAATACCTTCGAGTTCCGGCAGTAATCTGGAGACCGTGCGCAACGTTTCCGTGGACGACTACGACGACGTGCCGCGTGCGGTCCTTCCCGCAGGATCCGACTATCCGGACGGGTTCGTGCTCGACTGGCACTCGCACCGACGGGCGCAGTTCCTGTACAGCGCGACCGGCGTGATGGTGGTTGAGACACGCGACGGCACCTGGACGGTGCCCACCGACCTCGCGGTGATGATTCCGGCCGGTGTGCGACACCTGATGCGCACATCCGAGGTCAGCACGCGCAGCCTCTATGTGGATCCCGCCGCGGTGCCGTGGTGGCCCGACCGCTGCACCGTGGTCGCGGTGACACCGCTGCTACGTGAACTTCTGCTCGTCGCAGGGGATTTCGCGGTTGACTACGATCTGTCCGGACGGGAAGGAGCGGTCACAGCACTACTCCTGCACGAGATCGCTACTTTGGCGCCGGTGTCCCTGCACGTGGCACTGCCGGTAGCTGCCGACCTCGCCGCACTCTGCCGGGAGTACCTCGCGACGCCAGACGTACGGATTGGCAACGCGAAGTGGGCCTCTCGGCTGGGACTGGGTGAGCGGGCGTTCAGCCGGCGATTCCGCGCCGAGACTGGCATCAGCCCCGCCGCCTGGCGCCGCCGCGCGCGCTTGCTGGCCGCGGTGCCGCTGTTGCGCGATGCGACGGTGACCGAGGTGGCCGGCCGACTCGGTTACGCGACGCCCGCCGCGTTCACCTCCGCGTTCTCCACCGAGTTCGGGATGCCGCCGTCGCGGATGACAGGTCAGATCAGCGCAGCGATGATCTCAGCGACCGAACCGGTCCGGATGTCCCGGAACCCGGTGCCGGCCCAGACATTCGTGCCCTGCGGGTCACCCGCAGCCACCGAAGCCTTACGCACGGGGCTGGTCAGGTAGTGGATCTCGGGGTACCCGAACGGAGCGTCCGCATCGTGCTCGGCAATGAACCTGTTGCGCAGCCCGCGCGCATAACGACCGGAGAAGGCCCGCGTCACAACAGTTTCGGTGAAATCGGGGTTCTGCAGCGCGGTGCGGTGAACCGGACTGCTGCCCGCCTCGTCGGCCAGGAGAAACGCCGTACCGAGCTGTACGGCAACGGCGCCTGCGGCAAGAACACCGGCGATGTCTCGGCCCGTCGTCAGACCACCAGCGGCGGCCACCGGGACGTCAACGGCGCCGAGCACCTCGCCCAGCAGCTGATCCAGCGGCTGGGTGGCCGGATGCACGCCAGGGTCGAAGGTGCCGCGGTGACCACCGGCCGCAGGGCCCTGCACCGCCAACGCATCGACACCTCGGGCGACCGCCAATTGCGCCTCCTCGACGGTTGTCACGGTGGCGACCGTCGTGATCCCCGCGCCTCGCAGGCGCGCGACCTCGTCGTCGTCAGGCAGCCCGAAGGTGAACGACACCACCTCGGGCCGTAGCTCCAGCACCACCTCCAGCTTCGCCGACCAGTCATCGTCGTCATACCGCGGCTCCCCGAGCGCCACACCGTACCGGTCGGACTCACCGGCCAGCGCCGACGCGTAGGCTGCGATCTCGGCGGGTGTACCCGCACTGGGCTGTGGCGCAAACAGATTCACCCCAAGCGCTCCGGTGGTCAGTCCGCGGGCAGCGCGGATGCGCTCAGCCAGGACGGCGGCCGTGAGATACCCCGCAGCGATGAAGCCGAGACCGCCGGCGTTGGTGCCCGCCGCGGCCAGCTCCGGTGTCGACGGCCCGCCTGCCATCGGAGCCACGACCACCGGGTGCTGCAGACCCCTCATATCGAACCCGCCCATTACCGCACCGCCTTTCCGAACAGCAACACATCCTGCGGTTCGTCACTGATGTTGGGAAACATGGCGTACCGCACCAACCGACCTTCCAGCGTCAACCCGCACCGGCGCAACACGGCCACCGATCCAACGTTGTCGACGTGACAGTACGCCGACGCCCGATACACGGCGGAATCTCGCCGGGCCTCCTCCAGCACCACCGAAACCGCCTCCGACACCAGGCCGTTGCGCCACCAATCGCGCGCCAGGCAGTAACCGATCTCGACCACGTGCGGCTGCAGACGTCGCAACCCGCACAGACCCACCACCTGGCCCTCCGACTCGATCAGCCACGTCCGTTCTTCGCCGACGTTGAACAACGTGGTGATGACCCGCCGTGTTTCCGACACGCTCGGGTGCGGGCGCCAGGACAGATACCGCGTCACCTCGGGGTCGGAGGCGACACGGGCGAACAGGGCTTCGGCGTCCTCGGCGACCGGTGTCCGCAGACGCACCCGCGAACCGTTCAGGATCTCGGCGTAGGACATGACCTCATACTGCACCGTTGCCGATCGCACGGGATCGCGGGTTTACTGGATGAACATGGCCATCACCTTCAACCACACCATCGTCGCCGCCGAAGATCGGCAGAAATCGGCAGACTTCTTCACCGAGTTGTTCGGCCTGCCGAGCCCGCAGGAGTTCGGTCCGTTCCTGGCCGTCACGCTCAATCACGGCGTGAGCCTGGACTACGCGCAGGCGCCGCCGGACACCGAGATCCACCCACAGCACTACGCATTTCTGGTGTCCGAGCCCGAGTTTGACGCGATCTACGGCAAGATCCGCGACCGGGGCCTTGAGCATTGGGCCGATCCACGTGGCGCCCGCCCCGGCGAGATCAACCACAACGACGGCGGTCGCGGGGTGTACTTCCGGGATCCGTCCGGGCACTACCTGGAGATCATCACCCGGCCCTACGGCGGCTGAGCACTCCCGGGCTCACCCGTGCCCACGCTGCTCTTCCTGACTGATGTAGGCATCGGCCAGCGTTGCGACGTGCGGGGACAGGCCCCCGCAGGCCACATCGGCCAGGCTGGTCTCCTCCAGCACCGAGCGCATGCTCGCCCGCAGGGCACGCCAGACGTCGGTCAGGGCCGCAGTCGGACCGGAGTACGGCAGGTCGCCCAATCCGATGTCCCGCACACTGGCCAGCGGGCCGTCGATGCACCGCAGCACGTCGGCGATGCTGATGTCGGCGGCCGGGCGGGCCAGTTCATAGCCGCCGTCGCGGCCGCGGTGGCTGCGCACCAACCGATCGGTGCGCAGATCCGAGAGGATGTCGACGAGAAACTGCGCTGGTATGCCTTGCGACTTGGCGAGATCTTCGGTCTTCACCAGGCCGCCCTCGGCGACGGTGGCCAACTGCACCATGGCTCGGACGGCATACTCCGCCTTCGCCGACATCCGCATGCTGTGGATTGTGCCAGTCGGACGATACGGGCGGCCCGACGCTATCGCGGGGGCGTGTTGCGCAATCGGTCTGTTGTCCGGTAGGCCAGATCAGTCGGGGATGTTGCCGGTGTCCGGGACCACCACCGCGAACAGATCAGCCATGCCTGCCAGGCTCGCCGACTGGATCGCCGCGGCAGGCACCGCCTGCCCGTCCGGACCGGGAAGCGAGCGGGTGGCGGTGGCCGATGCCACCACGGTCGGCGCATAGCCGAGATTGAATGCGCCACGCGCGGTGGAGTTGACGCACATGTGCGTCATGAAGCCCGCGAGCACCAGGTTCGACGCGTTGACGGCCTGCAGCCGGTCGTGCAGGTCGGTCTGCATGAACGAGTTCGGGAACTCCTTGACCACCACGGGCTCGCCCTCACGCGGTGCGACCACATTGACGATCGCGCCGGAGTGCCCATCGATGTCGTAGGGCGACCCAGGGCCCGCGGAGTGCTGGATGTGGATGACCGGAATGCCCGCCGTGCGGGCCCGGTCGAGCAGTGCCGCCGTCTCGGCCAGCGCCGCCTGCACTCCTTCGAGCTCCATGACACCTTCGGTGTAGGTGTTCTGGCAGTCGATGAGCACCAGGGCGGCATCGGCGAGGCTGACCGGGGCCGCGGGGAGACCGGTCAGTTCGCGCAGCGTGGGACGAGTCATGCCGCCAGCCTACGGATCGGTACCGCTTCAGGCAGCGGTAACGGCCAGCACCCGCTCGGCCAACTCGGGGCGGCACACCACCAGATCGGGCAACAACGGATCAGCGCAGTTGTAGACCAACCGCGAGCCGTCGATGCGCGACGTGTGCAGCCCGGCAGCACGGGCCACCGCGACCGGCGCCGCCGAATCCCATTCGTACTGACCGCCGGCATGCACATAGACGTCGGCAACACCGCGGATCACCGCCGACACTTTCGCACCCGCCGAGCCCATTTCGACCAACGATCCGGCCAGCGCCTCACTCACCGCCAGCGCCACCGCGGGCGGACGGGTCCGTGACACCACGACCCGGGGTGGGCCGTGGAACGGCCGCGGCGCGGCCACCTCGGGGGTGGATAACGTGGTGTTCTGAGCGGGCAGGGCCACCGCCCCGGCGACCAGTTCACCGGACTGCCACAGCGCGACGTGCACCGCCCAGTCGTCACGACCCAATTCGGAGAACTCTCTGGTGCCGTCGAGCGGGTCGACGATCCAGACCCGCTCGGCGCTCAGGCGCGCCGAATCGGCCCTCTCCTCGTCGGACGCTTCCTCCGACAACACCGCATCGTCAGGGCGCAGCATCGCCAGCTCAGCCATCAGGAAATCGTGAGACTGCTTGTCTCCTGCGGCTTTCCGGTCGGCCGCCGACGCATCGGCGAAGTCGGCCCGGACATCGAGCAGCAGATCCCCGGCCCTCGTTGCCAGCCGGGCCGCCAGTTCGTGGTCGTTCACTGCGCAATCTCCAGCAGGTCGATCACGAGCTGGGCCAACTCGTCGGGCGTGCGGTCGGGAGTGAGTCGCAGGTCGGGGTTCTTCGGCCGCTGATACGGGCTGTCGATCCCGGTGAAGTGCGTGATCTCGCCGGCACGGGCTTTGGCGTACAAGCCCTTTGGATCGCGGCGTTCGCAATCCTCCAACGGGGTGTCACAGAACACCTCGTAGAAGCCGACGCCTGCCTCGGTTGCGACGCGTCGCGCCAGCTCGCGGTGCTCCTCGAGCGGACTGATGGTCGGCACCAGCACCACCTGCCCGGAGTCCGCCAGCAACGAGGCAACGTGTGCGAGTCGCCGGAGATTCTCCGCGCGGTCTGCCATCGAGAACCCGAGATCGGCGTTGAGCCCGTGCCGCAGGTTGTCACCGTCCAGAACGTATGCGGGCACACCCTTTTCCAGCAGCTTCTGTTCCACCAACATCGCGACCGAGGACTTGCCCGAACCGGACAGTCCGGTGAACCACACGGTCCGCCCGTTGGTCAGCCGGTCAGCCGGGGTGACCAGCGACTCGTGCCGCACCGTGTTGGGGCTGGCCGCTTCGTTGCGGACATCGCGCAACACCATGCCCGCCGCAACGGTGCCGTTGGTGTGCGGGTCGATCAGGATGAACGACCCCGTTGCCGCGTTGCGGGTGTATTCGTCGAGCAGCACCGGCACCTGCGTGCGCAATGAAACCCGGCCCAGCTCATTGAGTTTGAGTGCGGTCGCAGACTTGTCGCGATGCAGGGTGTTGACGTCCAGCCGATAATCCAGGGCCGCCACCTTCACCCTCGTGGTGCGCGTGGTCTGTTTGATCAGATACTCGCGCCCCGGCTCCAGCGCCGACTCGTCTGCCATCCAGCAGACGGTGGCATCGAAGTCCTGAACCACCCGGGGCTGGTTGTTCGGCCGGGCGATCATGTCCCCGCGCGAGATGTCGATGTCGTCGGACAGGCTGATCGACACCGCCATCGGCGGAAATGCCTCGTCGATAAGCCCACTCGGGCCTTCGATCTGGGTGATGCGCGACGTCTTGCCCGCGGGCAGCACGACGACATCGTCACCCGTACGCATCACGCCACTGGCCATGGTGCCTGCGTAACTGCGGTGGTCGGCGTGCTCGTGGGTTTGCGGCCGGATCACGTACTGCACCGGGAATCGCACGTCGACCAGGTTGCGGTCACCGGCGACGTACACGTCCTCGAGATGAGACAGCAGCGCAGGCCCGTCATACCACGGCGTGTGATCGGATTTCGTCACCACGTTGTCGCCGAGCAACGCCGACAACGGAATCGTGGTCACGTCATGGACGTCCAGCCGCGTGGCAAACGCGTGGAACTCATCGCGGATCGCCTCGAATTTCTCCTGGTCCCAGCCGATCAGGTCCATCTTGTTGACCGCGAGCACGATGTGCTGGATGCCCAGCAACGACGCCAGGAATGCGTGCCGGCGGGACTGTTCCAACAGCCCGTGCCGGGCGTCGACGAGCACGATCGCCAGCTGCGCGGTCGACGTGCCGGTCACCATGTTGCGCGTGTACTGCAGGTGGCCCGGGGTGTCGGCGATGATGAACTTGCGCTTGGCCGTGGCGAAATAGCGGTATGCGACGTCGATCGTGATGCCCTGCTCACGCTCGGCGCGCAGGCCGTCGGTGACCAGAGCCAGATCGGTGTAGTCGTTGCCGCGTTCCTTCGAGGTCTGCTCGACAGCAGCGAGCTGATCCTCCATGACGGCCTTCGAGTCGTAGAGCAACCGGCCGATCAGCGTGGACTTACCGTCGTCGACAGATCCCGCGGTGGCAAGACGGAGAAGCGTGCTCATCAGAAGTAGCCCTCCCGCTTACGATCCTCCATACCGGCCTCGGAGATCCGGTCGTCGGCGCGGGTTGCGCCGCGCTCGGTCAACCGTGACACCGCCGTCTCCGCAATCACCTCCGAAACCGTTGCCGCCGTTGATTCCACGCATCCGGTGCAGGTGACGTCACCCACGGTGCGGAACCGCACCGACTTTTCGATGATCGGCTCGTCCTTGCGGGGCTGCAGAAACTTGTGCACCGCCAGCAGCATGCCGTCGCGTTCGAAAACCTTGCGGCGGTGGGAGTAGTAGATCGACGGCAGGGTGATCTTCTCGGCGCCGATGTAGGACCAGATATCGAACTCGGTCCAGTTCGAGATCGGGAACGCCCGGATGTGCTCACCTTTGTGGTGCCTGCCGTTGTACAGGTTCCACAGCTCCGGGCGCTGAGCCTTGGGGTCCCACTGACCGAACTCGTCACGGAAGGAGAACACCCGTTCTTTGGCGCGGGCCTTCTCCTCGTCGCGTCGCGCACCACCGAAGGCGGCGTCGAACTTGTTCTCACGGATGGCACGCAACAGCGTCACGGTCTGCAGCGGATTACGCGACGGGATGGTCTCCACCACCCGGCCCGCGTCGATGTCGTCCTGCACCTTGGCGACCACCAGCCGCACCCCGTGCTCGGCGACCAACTCGTCACGGGTCTGCAGCACCTCGTCGAAGTTGTGGCCGGTGTCGACATGCATCACCGGGAATGGCAGCCGGCCGGGCCTGAAGGCCTTCAGTGCCAGATGCAACATGACGATCGAGTCCTTGCCGCCCGAGAACAGCAGCACCGGCCGCTCGAACTCAGCGGCAACCTCACGGATGATGTGGATGGCCTCGGCCTCCAGGACGCGCAGGTGGCTCAGCTCGTACTGGCCGGAGCGCGTCTCACTCTTCTGCGCGGTGGTCATCACTTCCTCGTTAAGTTGGTAGAAATGGTCAACATTGCAAGCATAGTGTGGAATTTAACCGTTGGACGAATGCGGTGTCAACGTCTCAGCGGTGCCCGCTGACGTGCGCGCCCGCGCCACGGGGTAGCCGCAGGGTCTCGATGAGGGTGAGCGCCAGCACCGCGCCGAGCACCAGGAACGTCGCCGAATAAGACGTCAGCTGGCTGAGCAGCAGCGCCGCCACGGCGATCCCCAGGCCGGCGGCGAGTTCTTGCACCGACGCGTTGAGGGTGTTGGCATGGGTCAGCTGATCACCGTCCACATCGGAAAACGCCAGGCTGTTGTATGCAGTGAAGCCGATGGACCGCAGCGCCCCACTGAGGTAGAGGATCGCGACCATGACCGCGACCGGCTGTCCCGGCTGCAACAGCGCCAGCAGTCCGAAGCAGCCGACCGAGGCCACCCCGTTGACCAGCAACACGGTCCGGATGCCGAACCGGCGCATCAGCGGCGTGGTGATCGGTTTGATCGTCAGATTGCCCGCGAACAGCGCGGCCACCATCAATCCCGCGGCCAGCGGCGTCCACCCGAACTCCAGCTGGTACTGCAAGGGCAGCAGGAACGGCACCGCGGTGATCACCATGCGGTACAGCGAGCCCGCCGACACCGTGATGCGAAGCGTGCGCACCCGCAGCACCCGCAGCTGCACCAGTGGCGATCGCGCACTCAGCAGCCGCCACACCGCGACGGCCAGGAGCACCACCGCGCTGCCACCGCAGGCGCCGACGAGCAGCCAGTCGGTACCCGCCACCCGGATGTTCTCCAGCGCGAGCAGGGCGGCGGCGATACCGCATCCGAGCGCCAGCAGGCCGGGCCAGTCCAGCGATCGCGGTGACGGCGCGGGCTCACCCCGGATGAGCCGCAGCGCCAGCACAAATCCGATCAGCCCGATCGGAATGTTCACTGCAAAGATCCAGCGCCAACTGCCCACGGTCGCGATGGCACCGCCGAGCACCGGCGCGAGCACCGGTGCCGCCAGCGCCGGCCAGGTCAACAGTGCGATGGCGCGAACCAGGTCCGGCTTGCTGCTGTAGCGCAGGACCGCCAGCCGCCCGACCGGCACCATCATCGCGCCGCCGACGCCTTGCAGCACCCGCATGCCGACCAGCATCGGCAACGAGGTGCTCACCGCACAACCGACCGACGCCAGCGTGAACACGGCGATCGCGGCGATGAACACCCTGCGGATGCCGAACCGGTCGGCCATCCACCCGGTGGCCGGGATCAGCACCGCCACAGTCACCAGGTAAGCCGATATCGCCACATTGACATCGACCGCGTCGACTCCCAACGACGACGCGATCAGCGGGATCGCGGGGGTGATGATCGTGGCGTCGAGGATCTCCATGAAGAAGGCGCCCGCCACCAACAGCGCCATCGACCTGGGGAACGGAGAGTTCTCAGGTGCGGCCACCGGCAAAATCTAGCCGGTGGCGCGCTCAGCTACCGAGTACGAAGTCGATCCGCCGGGCACAGACGTCGGCCAGGTCCACCCCGGGAATGTCGAACCGACGGTTGAGCCGGATCAGTGCGACCGCCAGCAGCAGCGGGGCGGTGACATCGCCGAACTCGACATTGCCGATGCGATGCCCCACCGCCCGCTCGTACCGGTCGATCGTCTCCTCCCGGCTCGGGGTGCCCGGCGCGGGAGCGTTGCCCGGCAGCGGGCTGCTGACCCAGTCCGTCATCAATAGCCAGCTGAGGTCGGCGGCCGGGTCGCCGAGATAGGCGATCTCCCAGTCCAACGCCGCCGCGGGCGACAGATCGGGCCGGTAGAGCACATTCGACATCCGGGCATCGCCCCAGCACAGCCCGATCCGGTCCGGGGTGTAGAGGTGCGCGTCGAGCCAGTTCAAGGCCCGCACGAAGGTCGGGTGGGTCGGACCGTCCCCGTGTGCCCAGCCGATGGCGTAGCGCAGGAAATCCGTCAGCGCGCCCGGCGGGTGCCTGCCGAGGAAGCCCAGTCGACAGGACACCGGGTCGAGCCGGTGCACGGCGGCGATCATGTCGACGCAGCCGTTCCACAGTGTGGCCCGGCCGGTGTCGTCGGTCTCGGCGAAGATGCCTGCCGCGTGATACGGCGGCACGTCGCTGACGCCCACGACGCCGTCGATACGGTCCATCACCAAGTGCTGGGTTCCCAGTGCGGCGGTGGTGGCGTCGATCCAGCGCACCGTGGGCACCGGGATGGGCGACGGGGCAAGCCGTTCCATGACGAGGTACTGCCTGCGCAGGTCGTAATCCGGGAGGATCTGGAACTCCGGTGGCCTGCGGAACACCAGCCCCTGGGTGCTGCCGTCGTCGAGGCCTGCCAGGTCGAACAGGAACGTTTCGGTGGAATACCCGCCCGGACTCGGGCTCCAGTTGGTCACCCGCGCTGTGGCGGCCCCGGGAATGCGTTGGCGGGCAATGGTTTCGAGAGCGCCGGGCAGATCCTCGGCAGGCAGCCTCACCAGCCGGTGTATCCGTAGCGCGGGTAGGCCCCGACGAACACCATCTCCACCAGGCCGTGCCCAATTTTCCCGCCCATCCGCACCTCACACAGCGTCTCGGACAGAAAGCTCACGGGCTTGACGACGGCGGGGTCGGTGGTGTCCACGGTGAATCCGTCGATGAAATCCCTTCCGCGCCAGTGCCCGGAGGCATAGCCGCCGACTTCCATGTAGCCGGCCAGCCCGGGCCAGAAGTCGGTGACCGGGGTGACGTCGATGACGCTGGTGGTGCGGTCACCGCGGTGCACGGTGAAGGTGCCCCCGCTGATCACCCGTAGGTCATCGCGGAACTTCAGGTCGTGCTCCACATCGATGATGGTGGCCGCCGGTTTGTTCCCGGACAGGGGATGAAGAATCTCGCCTTCGAACTGCCAACGCTCCCCCGTGCTGGTCTCGCGCTGTGCGAAATGGACCAATTCGTCGTCGAATTCGAAGATCCCCATGTAGTACAGCGTGCCGTCGGGAATCTCCTGGGGTTGCAGGTTCGCCCCCTCGGGCAGGCTGCCACCGCCGGGCCCGTTGCGGATGCCCCAGGAGTGATCGCGGCCGAACCACCATCGGGCCGGGTCGATCTCGATGCGTTCGCCGTCGATCTCGAGCCAACCCTCCAGCACGCCGTTCTGGTAGAACCGGCGGGCGTCCTCGTTGACGCGCCCGCGGCTGCGGTGAAATGCCGGGGTCTGCTCATAGGCCGGGAACTGTCCGCGCAGTCGCAGATCCAGACTCAGCCCCTGCTCGTTGGGCTCCAGCACCGCGCGCACCGTCTGCAGCGGTTCCTCGATGCTGTAGGTGTACGGGCCGACGGTGTAGCTGCCCAGCGGTCCGGTCTGCGGATTGAGCTCGGTCGACATCCGGACCACCCGGGTCTGGCCGCCACGCCTGGTGACCATCGCGTAGGCGTCGGTGACGTTGCGATTGGGATAGCGGGCCAGCCCGGTCATCACCGTGATGTCCCCCGAACGATCGAAGCCGTACATGACGATCCGCTCGGTCCAGCGCAGGTCGGACTGCGACACATGGTCGAAGGTGGTGGGCGTCTGGTGGCACAGCAGTTCGTCGTGCGGAGTGAGCATCGGCGATCCTTTCAGCATCTATTACGTTATTAGCCGTAACGTAACAGGCGAACCCCGATACGGATAGGTTTTTCCGATGACAAGTGCCGCTGGACGCCCCCGCGACCCCGCCAAGGACGTCGCCGTGCTCGGCGCGACCCGGGCGCTCCTGGTCGAAGACGGCTACCAGGGCACGACGGTGCTGGCGATCGCCCGGCGGGCCGGCGTCGGCGCCCCGACCATCTACCGACGCTGGCCCACGAAGGAAGCCCTTGTGGAGGACGCGGCGTTCGGGCACACCGCACCGGTGCCCCTGCCCGTGCCGACCGGTGACCTTCGCGCCGACCTGCGTGGGTGGGTCTCGATCTTCCTGGACTGGCTGGCCGATCCCGTAACTCGGGCTGCGCTTCCCGGGTTGCTGACCGCCTACCACCGTGACGAGACGATCTACGAACGACTGGTTCTCCGGTCAGAGACCGATGTGCGGACGTTGATGGTCGAGTTGCTCGACGGCAACATGGCCCGCGCCGACATGGTGTTCGACTTTCTGGTGGCCACCACCGTCGTGCGGGCGATGACACGTGGCCTCGTCGACCGCGACGAGTTCTGCGACCGCACCGCCGACGCGCTCGCCATCCTCGCCCGCGGGTGATTACCCGGCAGGTAATTGATCCGTGCGACACCGGTGAGGACACTTCGGAGCCATGACGACCCAGACCGGCGCCGAGGTGATGGCGCAGTTCCTCCCCCAGTCACCGTTCGTCGCCAAGCTCGGCATCGTCGCCGAGTCACTCGACGGCCCCGAGGTCCGGTTACGCCTGCCATGGGATCCGTCGAACGTCACCCTCGGCGACATGGTGCACGGCGGGGCCATCGCAACCCTGGCCGATGTCACCGTGATGGCCGCGGCGTGGGCCCGGGTTCAGGCACCCGACTCCCTGCGCGGAGTGACGGTTTCGATGTCGATGCAGTATCTCGCGCCGGCCCGTTCCACCGATCTGGTCGGCGTCGGCCGGGTGTTGCGCGGCGGGAAATCATTGACGCACTGCGAGGTCGACGTCGTCACCCCGGCCGGCGAGAAGGTCGCCAAGGCTGTTGCGACGTACAAGGTCGGCTGATCTCACACTCGGCGAACCTGGGTCAGTCAGCGGTGACCTCGTTGAGCTTGCCGGTCGCGACATCGAAGATGAAGCCGCGCAACGATTCATGTCTGGTGACGAACGGGCTGGTCGTGATGCGGTGCAACGACTGGCGGACGTCTTCGGCGATGTTGTCGAATGATTCTGCGGCCCATGGTGGTTTGATGCCCGTGTCATCCTGGATCGACCGCTTGAACTCGTCATCGGTGAAGGTCAGCATGCCGCAGTCGGTGTGATGGATGAGGATGATCTCCTTGGTACCCAGCAATCGCTGGCTGATCGCCAACGACCTGATCTCGTCTTCGGTGATGACTCCGCCGGCATTTCGGATGACGTGAGCCTCGCCATCGGCAAGCCCGAGGATGCGGTACACGTCCAGCCGCGCGTCCATACATGCGACGACGGCGACATGCTTACTGGGAGGCAGCGGCAGCGGGCCGGTGAACGTCTGTGCGTACGCCTCATTGTTGGCCAGGTACTGATCGGTGACAGACATGCGCCGGATGGTAATCACCGCGCACCGATTCGTCACCGTTCTGAATCAATCAGATCAGATGCGTGGTGCCCGCAGGTCGTACACGCTCACCCCACCGATCTGCTCAGCGGTGAAGTGCTGCTTCACCCAGTTCGTGATGTCGGCCGCGCTGCCGCTGTCACGGTGCCGACCGAACCCGTGCTCACCAGCCGGCCGATCCAGGAAGTAGCGGACCTCGCCGTTGGCGACGTACTGCTGGAACTGCTCAAGTGTCGGCGAGTTGTCGCCACCGGCGAACCCGCCGATCGCCATCAACGATTCTCCGGTCTTCAGCTCCAGGTCGCTGACCATCATCGAGCCGACACTCGCCGCCGCCCAGCGGCTGTCCACCCCGGCGATGAGCTCGGCCAGGGCCGGGTCGTCGGCACGGCCGAATTCGCGACCGCCGGGCGGGCGGAAGCCGAGATCACGGCTCGGACCAGATGTCGCGATCGGACCGCCGTTGTGACCGTTGACCACCGTCTGGATCGAATAGGCCGCGGTCGCGCCGAGCCCGAACACCGTTGCCGCCAGCGCGACGACCGCGGTGGCACGGCCCGACCGATGCACGCCGACCGCCAGCATCACGGCCACCAGGAGGGACCCGACCAGCACGATCCAGCGCAGCGCCGGCAGCCAGTCCGGGGTCCGCTGCAGCAGGACGAAGGCCCATCCGCCCGTGGCTGCCATCATCGCTGCGAGCACCAGACGCGGTGCCAATTGCTTTCTTACGCCCCACACTTCGGCCAACGAGATGCCCACCAATGCCGCTGTCGCCGGCGCCAGGGCCACCGTGTAGTACGGGTGGATGATGCCGTCCATGAAGCTGAACACGGCTCCGGTCACCAGTAGCCAGCCGCCCCACATCAGCAACCCGGCGCGAACTCCCCCGGTACGGGCAGCGCGGCGGGTCAGCCACAGGCAGGCGATCAGCCCGATCAGTGCGGCAGGCAACAGCCACGAGGCCTCGGTGCCCAGCGACAGGCCGAACAGCCGACCGGCACCGGCGTCACCACCGAACATCAGGTTGGGCCCCCCGCCACCGGGTCCGTGCCCACCGCCGCCGGGCTGGTTCTGCCCGACGATGCGGTCAATTCCGTTGTAGCCGAATGCCAGTTGCAGCAGGCTGTTATCGGTGGAGCCGGCGATGTACGGGCGCGAATCGGCGGGCCACAGGGCGACCAGGGCGAGGTACCAACCGGCCGAGACGATCATCGCGGCGGCGCCGACGAGAAGCTTGAGGATGCGCTGGGACATCGCGATGGGCGCCGCGACCAGGAACACCAGTGCCAGGCCGGGCACGATGAGGAAGGCCTGCAACATCTTGGTCAGGAACGCGAATCCGATGGCGCATCCGGCCAGTGCCACCCACCGGGTGGACCCGTCCTGGGTGGCCCGCACCATGTAGTAGGCCGCGACCACGAGCAACAGGACCAGCAGCGCGTCGGGATTGTTGTAACGAAACATCGACGTCGCCACCGGTGTCAGTGCCAGCACCGTGCCTGCGATCAGGGCGGCACCGGGGCCGCTTGTCCGGCGCACGGTGGCATACAGCACTGCGACCGCGGCAACTCCCATCAACGCCTGCGGGAGCAGCATGGTGAACTCGTTGAAGCCGAACAGCCTGCCGGACAGGCCCATCGCCCACATCGCAGCCGGCGGCTTGTCCACCGTGATGGCATTGCCCGCGTCCAGCGACCCGAACAGCCAGGCCTTCCAGGACTGGGTCCCGGCCTGCGCCGCCGCGGCGTAGAAGCTGTTGGCCCAGCCCGAGGATCCGAGGCCCCACAGGTACAACACGGCCGTCCCCGCCAGCAGTGCCCAATACGAGGGCCGAACCCAGCGCGCCACGGCGGCGCCGGATGATCCACCGGACACCGCTTCGGCGCCGGGTGCTGTGTCAGCGATCGTCGTCATAGTCGAAGTCTTTCGGTCTCGCCGGTGCTCAGCGCCGGGTTCGGGACGGGTGAAACACCCAGCCGCGCAACAGTACGAAGCGGACAACGGTGGCCGCGAGGTTTGCCGCCACGAGCACGCCGAGTTCGACGGCGCCGTGCGGTTGGGGGGTCACGAGGTGCAGCAGCCACAGCGAGCCGCTGGTGATGGTCAACGCGACCGCGAAGACGGTGAGCCCTTCGAGATGATGGCGGGTCACGTTGCCGACGCCGGCGATACCGAACGTGAACCGCCGGTTGGCAGCGGTATTGCCGATCGCGGTCGCCAGCAGCGCCACCAGGTTGGCGGCCTGAGCGCCCATCCCCGACCGGAGGAGCACGAACAGCAGCAGATAGGCCAGGGTGGACACCACCCCGATCGCCCCGAAGCGCACCACCTGTCGCAGCAAGGATCCGGGCGCGGCACTCTTGCGGGACGAACCGAGCTGAGCGGCAATCGCATTCACCGGTATCGAGCCGTTGGCGAAGCCGCGTAACAATCGGCCGATGCCCAGAAGATCGGCGGTGGCGGTGGCGACGATGTCGACCCGGCTGTCCGGGTCGTCCACCCAGTCCACCGGCACCTCGTGGATGCGCAGCCCGCTGCGCTCGGCCAGCACCAGCAGTTCGGTGTCGAAAAACCAGCCGGTATCGGAGACGTGTGGCAGCAGCCGGTGGGCCACGTCGGCCCGGATCGCCTTGAACCCGCACTGGGCATCGGAGAACCGGGCTGACAGGGTGGACTTCAGGATCAGGTTGTAGCAGCGGGAGATGAACTCGCGCTTGGCGCCCCGGATCACCCGGGACCCGCGGCCCAGTCGGGTGCCGATCGCCAGATCCGAATGACCCGAGATCAACGGCGCGATCAACGGCGCCAGGGCAGCCAGATCGGTCGACAGATCCACGTCCATGTACGCCAGCACCGCCGCGTCCGAGGAGGACCACACCGCGTGCAGGGCCCGGCCACGGCCCTTCTCCTCCAGCCGGACCACCCGGACATCGGTGAGCTCGGCGGCCAGATCAGCGGCGATCCGCGCGGTGGCGTCGACGCTGGCGTTGTCCGCAATGGTGATGCGGACCGGCAACTCGAAATTCTCCCGCAGGTAGCGGTGCAGGCGGCGCACCGACTGTGCCAGTGCCGCTTCCTCGTTGTACACCGGAACAACCACGTCGAGCACCGGGACGCCCGCCGCCTTGGCGGCCACCGCGGCGTTGGGACGCGAGGAGAAGTGAAACCGGTCCACCCGATCCTCCAGGGCGATGTCTGTCATGTCCTCATCCTCATCGGGCGGCTTGTGTTCCGGATTGGGCGAAGCTATGCCCCGGCTATGAGTCCGTCGCACGTCGAGTCAGGTCATAGATGGTGACGTCGTCGACCGTGGTCGGGGTGAAATTGGTGGCCACCCATTCCGCGATGTCGGCGGCCTCCCGGCTACCGCCTGAGGTGTGTCCACCGAATCCACGCATCATCCGACTGCGGATGAAGTAGTGGATCTGCCGCTCGGCGACATAGTGTTCGAATTCCTCGAGCGTGGGCGCAGGGTCGGTGCCGTTGAACCCGCCGACCGCCATAACCGGTGCTCGCGTTGCCAATTGGTAGCCGGCCGCGTTGCTTGATCCCACCACGGCCGCCACCCACGGGTACCGCGCGGCGTCGGCGGCCAGTGTTGCCGTCAGTAGTTCCCCCGGTTCGGGAGCCGCGAAGAGACCCCCGAAACCACCGCCCCGAGGCGGACCGACCGACGGAATCGCCCCCGTGTGCGGGCTCGCGGCGGTGACGACCGTAAACGCCGCCGGAGCGGCCAGGCACGATACGACGGCCAGACCGGCCACCGCGCGCACCACCGCAGGCTGCAGCCGACGGATCATCGACAGCAGTACGGCCGCGCCGATTCCGCCGACCGCGACTGCGACGCGCAGCCACGGCTGCCAGTCATCATGCCGGGCCAGCAGCACCGCCGCCAGAATCGCGGTCACCAACACCGCCGCCGCCAAGGCGGTTGCGGCACGAATGTCATTGCGGTGCCGCCACAGCAACGTCACACCGATGCCGGTCACCGCACCGACCGCCGGCGCGAGCGCCACCGTGTAGTACGGGTGCACGATGCCGTTCATGAAGCTGAACACCGTAGCGGTGATGAGAAGCCAACCACCCCAGAGGATGAGGGCCGCACGTGCCGGATCGGTGCGCGGTGCGCGGCGGGTGAGGTACAGCCCCGCGGCCAGGCAGATCATGGCCGCCGGTAGCAGCCAGGCGATGTCAGCGCCCATCTGCGCGCCGAACAGCCTGCCGGCACCGACATCGAAATTGAGGTTGCCCAGCCCACCCGTCTCGTCACCGGTGATCCGACCGAAACCGTTGTAGCCCAGCGCGAGTTCCACGATGCTGTCGTGCTGTGAGCCACCGATGTAGGGCCGCGCCGCGGTCGGCCACAGCTCGACCAGCAACAGATACCACCCGCCGCAGGCCACGATGGCGACCCCTGCGACGACGACATCCGTCATCCGCTTGAACAACGGGCGGTCACCCGCGACCAATGCAGCGGCGGCGAACGCAGGCAACACCAGGAACGCCTGCAGCATCTTGGCCAGGAAACCGAATCCCACAGCGGCGCCTGCGGCGATGAACCACCAACGGGTGGCGTCCTTTTCGATACCGCGCTGGACGCAGTAGGCGGCCATCACCAGCAGCAGCACCAGCAGCGCATCGGGGTTGTTGAACCGGAAGATCAATGCGGCCACCGGCGTCAGCGCCAGTACCGCCCCGGCCATCACCCCGGCCCAGGGGCCCGCGGCGCGCCGGACGGCAGCGTAGAGCACCGCGACCGCTGCGATTCCCTCCAGCGCCTGCGGCACCAGGACACTCCACGGATTCAGCCCGAACAGCCGCACCGAGATGTCCATGATCCACAGCGCGGCGGGG
Organism: Mycobacterium appelbergii; assembly: GCF_032883035.1. Taxonomy (NCBI): domain Bacteria; kingdom Bacillati; phylum Actinomycetota; class Actinomycetes; order Mycobacteriales; family Mycobacteriaceae; genus Mycobacterium; species Mycobacterium appelbergii. Next base: position 554,271 of record NZ_JAMQTH010000002.1, on the reverse strand, counting down.
GTTTTGTCGACCGTGATGGCATTGGCCGCGTCGCTGGACCCGAACAGCATGGCAGTCCAGTCGTGGGCCCCGGCTTGGGCCGCCGCGGAATAGAAGGCGTTGGCCCACCCGCTGATGGACAGGTTCCACAGGTACAGCGCCGCGGTGCCGGCCAACAGCACCGCCAGTGCGACCCGTTCGGCGATCGGGGTGCGCGCTGTGGGCGGCGCCGCGGTCATATCTTCGACGGGGCCATCCGCCAGTCCGCCGACAACCAGGGTCACCCGTTCATCGTCGCGGCGGCGACTAGGTGCCGGATTGGATCCCGCTGTGCGTCGGCTGTGAGGCGGTCTGCGGGAGCCGCACCACGAATGTCGTCGCACCCGGGACGCTACTGACCTCGATGGTGCCGCCGTGCGCTTTGACGACCGCTGCCACAATCGCCAGCCCCAACCCGGTGCTGCCCTCACGCCGCGACCGGGAGGAATCGCCACGCGCGAACCGCTCGAAAACCTCGGGCTGCAGTGCCTCCGGGATACCTGGCCCGTCGTCGGCGACGGTGATCAGCACCGCGCCACCCGCGTCGGTGCCCAATGAGACCCTCACCGACGTGCCCGCCGGAGTGTGGGTGCGCGCGTTGGCCAGCAGATTGGACAGCACCTGACGCAGCCTGGCTTCATCGCCGTCGACGATGACCGGATCGTCCGGCAGATCCAACGACCATTGATGTTGCGGACCCGCGACATGCGCGTCGCTGACCGCGTCGACCACCACCCGCGACAGGTCCACCGGTTCGGACTCCAGCGGCCGTCCTGCGTCCAGCCGGGCCAGCAACAGCATGTCTTCCACCAGCTGGGTCATCCGGACCGTCTCGGATTCCACCCGGTTCATCGCGTGGGCGACGTCGGCGGGCAGGTCGTCACTCTTGCGTTGGGCCAGTTCGGTATAGCCGCGAATTGCGGCCAGCGGGGTACGCAGTTCGTGGCTGGCATCGGCGACGAACTGGCGGACCCGCGTTTCACTGGCGTGCCGCGCAGACAGCGCGCTCGCGATGCGGTCCAGCATGCGGTTCAGCGATGTACCGAGTTGTCCGACCTCGGTGTGCGCACTGGCCGGGTCGACGGTCACGATCGGTGTGGGCAGCCGTACCTCACCACGGTCGAGTTCCAGGTTCGCCACTGCCCGCGCTGCTGTGGAAACCCTTGACAGCGGGGCTAGTTGGCGCCGGATGATGAGCACGCCTGCGGTGGTCGCGGCGATCAGGGCGATCACCGCGAGCACACCGAACATGCCGAGCACCCACAGCAGGGTGTCGTCGACCACTGCGGTCGGCAGGCCCGTGACAATCGTCTGCGGGCCGCCGTGGCGGGGGTGCAGGCCGATGAGTCGGTAACGGCCGAGCCCGTCCAGGTCGACGGTTCGGGGATTTCGGTCGGCTGGGATCTGGGCCAGTTGATCGTCCGCGGCGGCACTGACTTTCACCCGATCGCCGTCCGCGGTGATCACCCCGGCGTCGACGCCCCGGCCCGGTGAGATCACCGCACCCACCATGCGCGCGGCCTGGCCGGGCGCGTTGAGGAATCCGGGGCCCGGGCCCTGCTCCGGGTCGAACACCACCCGGTAGCGGTGGCCCGGGCGCGGTGGCTCGTGCGGACGCCCCGCCTCGGGCCCGACCATCACCGGCGGTGGAAACCCCATGGGCGGGGGCGGTAACTCGAAGATCACCGCCGAGCGGCGACCGGCCTCGACCAGCTGATCGTCGAGTTGATTCATCAAAAAACGTTGCAGCGCAAACTCCGTGGCCACACCGATGATCGCGCATACCACTGCCAGCAGGGCAACCTGGGTGAGCACCAGACGCCGGCGCAGCGACCAGGTGCGCGGGGCCCACCAACGGGTCCCGCCCGCGACCTCAGCGCGGGGGTCGAAGGACATACCCCGCACCGCGCAACGTGTGGATCATCGGCTCGCGTCCGCTGTCGATCTTCTTACGCAGATAGGAGACGTACAGCTCGACGATGTTGGAACGGCCGCCGAAGTCATAGCTCCACACCCGGTCGAGGATCTGAGCCTTGCTCAGCACGCGCTTGGCATTGCGCATCATGAACCGGAGCAGCTCGAATTCCGTTGCGGTCAGGGTGATGGGATCGCCACCGCGGGTCACCTCGTGGCTGTCCTCGTCGAGCACCAGGTCACCGACGACGATCTTGGCTCCGCCGTCCGCGGTGGTGACTCCGGTGCGACGCAGCAGCGCCCGCAACCGCAACACCACTTCTTCGAGACTGAACGGCTTGGTGACATAGTCGTCGCCGCCCGCGGTGAGCCCGGCGATGCGGTCCTCCACCGAATCCTTGGCCGTCAGCAGCAGCAACGGCAGACCGGGGATTTGTTCGCGGAGCTTGCGCAGAACCTCCAGCCCGCTCATATCGGGCAACATCACATCGAGAACGACGACATCGGGTGAGTTCTCGCGCGCGGCCGCGATCGCACTTGCACCGTCACCCGCGGTCGCGATGTCCCAGCCTTCGTAGCGCAGCGCCATCGACACCAACTCGGCCAGCACGGGCTCATCGTCGACCACGAGCACGCGAATCGGGTTGCCGTCGGCACGCCGCATGACCGTACGTCCTGAATCGGTATCGGCGCTGCCCACGGCGACCATTATTCGCCGGAGGCCTAAGCGTCCCCTGTGCCGTCTCTATGCGTGAGCTGTGAACGGCACAGGGAACAGGGCCAAGCCGCGCTAACCGTTCCCGTAGCCGTCGGGTAGCTCAACGGTCACCGGCGGTGTCGCCACGGAGGTTTCGGGCTCCGAGGGAGCCGTTGTCTCCGTTGATGTTTCACCGATTGAGGCTTCGGGCGCTTCGCTGAAACTCGCTCCGCTGAAGGGCGATTCGCTCACCACCGTCCCGAGGGTGCCCATCGCGACCACCGCGGTCGCGCCGGCACCGGCCAGAACCAGTTTGTACTGTATTTTGCGTTGTTTGTCAGTCACTCTGACCCGATCTGGTCGGGGCCCCCGGTTCAGCGGGCAGGCCCGGCGAACTGTTCACTTGTGAGCGAAATCTCCCCCGACGCTCGGCGGCCACCATAAGCACCGCCCCGCGAGCCTGTCCACTCGTAGGGTTGAGAACCACGACGACTCAATGCGGCGTGGCAAACCCGGACGGCGTCGTCACGCTGACCGGCGGCGTCGCCACCGAGGTTTCCGGCGTGGTTGGCGGCGTCGTCTCGGTAATCGTCTGACCTGTGGTGATGGCCGGGGGTTCCACCCTGTTCTGGGCCTCGGCAGGCCCGCCGCTCAGGCCGACCGTCACGGACGCCATCGCAGCGACGGCGCTAACTCCGATCCCCGCTGACATCAATTTGAGTTCTCGACGATTAATTCTGGTATTCACCTCAGTCCACCTCCGTTCCCGGCCCGGCTCCATGACCGGATAGCCGCTATGAACGGGGGTGAAACCGCTACTCTGCCGATTTCTCCTCGGCAGGCAGCGGTGCGGGGCCTTTGATGGTGGGCACCGCCATCGACACCATCGGAGCCGTCGGTGGGGTCGTCTCGGTACTGGTCTGCCCGAAGGTCATGTGTGAGCTGGCCACCGTCGTCGTCTGAGGTCCGGAAACCGCTCCGAACACCCCGAACGCGACCACGGCGGCCCCGCCCGCCGCGGCTGCGAGCAATTTCATCTTCCTGGGTTCACAGATGTTCATGGCGCCGCACCTCCACGGTCCGATCGGAAAACTGCAGGTGATATCCAGTGAACGTGCCGATGCTCCGGCGGGGCTGGGAGCCGCCTGCGAATCCTCCGACCGGGCGGTGGCGCGCCAGAGGCCCCACATTGCGTCCGTGGCCAGAGTCCTCTTCTACCCTGTCTCCCATGCAGCACCGGCCGGGTTCGACCGCATGACGCGTTTCCTGGCGCGTCGGCTGCTCAACTACATCGTGCTGCTGGCCCTGGCGTCATTCCTGACGTTCACCCTGACCTCGCTGACCTTCGAACCGCTCGACAGTCTGCTGCAACGCAACCCCCGCCCGCCGCAATCCACGATCGACGCCAAGGCCGCCGAGCTGGGCCTCGACAAGCCCATTCCCGTCCGGTACGTCACCTGGGCAGCCGACGCCGTCCGCGGTGACTTCGGCACCACGGTCACGGGTCAGCCGGTGACCGACGAGTTGGGCCGACGCATCGGCGTCAGCCTGCGGCTGCTGGTCATCGGGACCGTGCTGGGCACGGTGATCGGCGTCGTCGTCGGTGCCTGGGGCGCCATCCGGCAGTACCGGCTGTCGGATCGGGTCATCACGTTGCTGTCGCTGCTGGTCCTGAGCACGCCCACCTTCGTGATCGCCAACCTGCTGATCCTGGCCGCGCTCAACGTCAACTCGATCCTGGGCGTGCAGCTGTTCGAGTACACCGGGGAGACCTCCCCCGATGCCATCGGCGGCAGCTGGGACCAGTTCGTGGACCGGCTGCAGCACCTGGTGTTACCGACCTTCACCCTGGCGTTGTCCGCCATCGCCGGGTTCAGCAGATACCAGCGCAACGCGATGCTCGACGTGCTCGGTCAGGACTTCATCCGCACCGCGCGGGCGAAAGGGCTGACCCGGCGCCGGGCCCTGTTCAAACACGGGCTGCGCACCGCCCTGATCCCGATGGCCACCCTGTTCGCCTATGGCGTCGCCGGGCTGGTCACCGGCGCGGTCTTCGTCGAGAAGATCTTCGGCTGGCACGGCATGGGCGAATGGGTGGTGCAGGGCATCGCCACCCAGGACACCAACATCATCGCGGCCATCACCGTGTTCACCGGCACGGTGGTGCTGCTGGCCGGGTTGCTGTCCGATGTCATCTACGCGGCTCTGGACCCGAGGGTGCGGGTGACATGACGGAAACCTCCGCCACCGCGGCCCGGTCCGGCCTGCACACCGAGCGGTTCGCCACCCGGCGCACCCTGGTGTTCCGCCGCTTCCTGCGCAACAAGCCCGCCGTGGTGTCACTGGCCGTGCTGGCACTGATGTTCATCAGCTGCTACGTGCTGCCGTCGCTGCTGCCGTACAGCTACAACGACCTCGACTACTACGCCCTGCAACAACCGCCGTCGTCGAACCACTGGTTCGGCACCAACGCCCTCGGACAGGACATCCTGGCCCAGACCCTGCGCGGCATGCAGAAATCGATGCTCATCGGGGTCTGCGTGGCGTTCATCTCCACGATCATCGCCGCCACCGTGGGCTCCATCGCCGGCTACTTCGGCGGCTGGCGGGACCGGACGCTGATGTGGCTGGTCGACGTGCTGCTGGTGGTGCCGAGCTTCATCCTGATCGCGATCGTCACACCGCGGCTGAGCCAGTCCGACCGCGTGTTCTGGTTGATCATCCTGTTGTCGGTGTTCAGCTGGATGATCAGCTCCCGCATTGTGCGCGGTATGACGATGAGCCTGCGTGAACGCGAATTCGTGGTCGCCGCACGGTATATGGGCGTCAGCAACTGGCGCATCATCGTGCGCCACATCGTGCCCAACGTGGCGTCGATCCTGATCATCGACACCGCGCTCAACGTCGGTCTGGCGATCCTGGCCGAAACAGGGTTGAGCTTCCTGGGATTCGGCATCCAACCCCCCGATGTATCGCTGGGGACACTGATCGCCGACGGCACCAAGTCTGCGACGACGTTCCCGTGGGTGTTCCTGTTCCCGGCCGGGGTGCTGGTGCTGATCATCCTGTGCGCCAACCTGACCGGTGACGGCCTGCGCGACGCGATCGACCCCGACAGCGGACAACTGCGACGCAGGCAGAAGAGGTCCCGCAGATGAGCCGACTGCTCGAGGTCACCGACCTGCAAGTGGCCTTCCCCACCGACGCCGACCCGGTCGCCGCGGTCCGCGGGCTGAACTTTCACGTCGAGGCCGGCGAGGTGGTCGCGCTTGTCGGCGAATCTGGCGCGGGAAAGTCCGCGAGCGCCATGGCCGTCGTCGGCCTGCTGCCCGAATTCGCCGAGGTGTCGGGGTCGGTGCGGTTGCGCGGAGAGGAACTGCTCGGTCTCTCCGATCCTGAGATATCCCGGATCCGCGGCAATGCGATCGGAACGGTTTTCCAGGATCCGATGTCGGCGCTCACCCCGGTCTACACCGTCGGCGATCAGATCGCCGAGGCGCTGGGGGTTCATCAGCGCGACCTGAGCAGACGCGCCGCCAGGTCCCGCGCCGTGGAGCTCCTCGAGCTCGTCGGCATCGCCCAGCCGGCACAACGCGCCCGGGCCTTCCCCCACGAACTGTCCGGCGGCGAACGCCAGCGGGTCGTCATCGCCATCGCGATCGCCAACGACCCCGACCTGCTGATCTGCGACGAACCCACCACCGCGCTGGACGTCACGGTGCAGGCCCAGATCCTCGACGTGCTGAAAACGGCACGCGATGTGACCGGTGCCGGGGTGCTGATCATCACCCATGATCTCGGTGTGGTCGCGGACTTCGCCGACCGCGCGCTGGTGATGTACGCCGGACGTGCCGTCGAAGACGCCACCGTCACCGAGTTGTACCGGCAAGCGCGGATGCCGTACACCGTCGGCCTGCTCGGCTCGGTGCCACGGCTGGACGCGGCGCAGGGTTCGCGCCTGGTGCCCATCCCGGGTTCGCCCCCGGCACTGACCTCGACGCCACACGGATGCCCCTTCGCTCCCCGCTGCCCGCTCTCGATCGACGAATGTGAGGCCGCAGAACCCGAACTCGTCGAGCTGACACCGACTCACCGGGCCGCCTGCATCCGCACCGACCAGGTCATCGGGCACAGCGCGGCGGAACTCTACGGGGTCTCCGCCGAGCCGACGGAGACCGCCGAGCCGACGGGTGACCCAGTGGTGCTGCGGGTACGCGATCTGGTGAAGACCTACAAGCTGACCAAGGGCATGGTGTTCCGCCGCCAGGTCGGCGAGGTCCGGGCAGTGGACAACGTGAGCTTCGAACTGCGCCAGGGCCGCACCCTGGGCATCGTCGGCGAATCCGGTTCGGGTAAATCAACCACCCTGCACCAGATCTTGAATCTGTCGGCGCCTCAGTCTGGCTCGATCGAAGTGCTCGGTTCCGACGTCGCCGCGTTGGACCGGCGCTCGCGGCGGCGGTTGCGCACCGACCTGCAGGTGGTGTTCCAGGATCCGGTGGCATCCCTGGATCCGCGCCTCCCGGTGTTCGAGGTATTGGCAGAACCATTGCAGGCCAACGGCTTCGACAAGAGCCGGACCGGCGATCGGGTGGCCGAGCTGCTGGAGACCGTCGGGTTGAGGCGCGGCGATGCCAGCCGCTACCCGGCAGAGTTCTCCGGCGGCCAGAAACAGCGCATCGGCATCGCCCGCGCACTGGCCCTGCAACCGAAGATCCTCGCCCTCGACGAACCGGTTTCCGCGCTCGACGTATCCATCCAGGCCGGGATCATCAATCTGCTACTGGACCTGCAGGACCGGCTCGGGCTGTCCTACCTGTTCGTCTCGCACGACCTGTCAGTGGTCAAGCATCTGGCCCACGACGTGGCGGTCATGTACCAGGGCGCGATCGTGGAACAGGGGTCAGGTGACGCCATCTTCACCAACCCCGGCCACGAATACACCCGACGGTTGCTGGCCGCGGTACCACCACCGGTGCCCGTCGGCGGTTAGAGTCTGTGCGCATGATGCGACGTCTTGCCATCACCGCACTGATCGCCGGGCTCACCCTGACCGCATGTTCGGGCGGCACGCAGGAGGCTCCGTCGGCCGGTGGCAACGCCGAGGTGGGCACCACCAGCGACGTCAACCCGCAGGACCCGGCGAACCTCCGGCAGGGCGGCAACCTCCGCCTGGCGCTGACCGAGTTCCCCTCGAACTTCAACCCACTGCACCTCGACGGCAACACCGGGGACGTCGGATCACTGTCCAAGCCCACGCTTCCCCGCGCGTTCACCATCGCGCCGGACGGAACGACGACGGTGAACACCGACTACTTCACCAGCGTCGAGTTGACCAGCACCAACCCCCAGGTGGTCACCTACACGATCAACCCCAAGGCGGTCTGGTCCGACGGCACGCCGATCACCTGGGAGGACATCAAGTCCCAGATCGACGCAACCCGCGGAACCGACCCGGTGTTCATCATCGCCGCGCCGAACGGCAGTGAGCGGGTCGCCTCGGTCACCAAGGGCGTCGATGACCGGCAGGCCGTGATGACGTTTGCCAAACCGTACGCGGACTGGCAGGGCATGTTCGCCGGTAACGGCAGGCTGTTGCCCAAATCCATGACCGCCACGCCCGAGGCCTTCAACAAGGCACAACTCGGTGCGCCGGGACCGTCGGCGGGGCCGTTCATCGTCTCCAACATCGACCGCGGCGCGCAGCGAATCACCTTGACCCGCAACCCGAAATGGTGGGGCACTCCGGCCCTGTTGGACAGCATCACCTACCTGGTGCTCGACGATGCCGCCCGCATTCCGGCGCTGCAGAACAACACCATCGACGCCACCGGAGCCATCTCTCTCGATGAGCTGACCATCGCGCGCAACACCGCTGGTGTCAGCATCCGGCGGGCCCCGTCACCGAGCTGGTATCACTTCACGTTCAACGGTGCCCCCGGGTCGATCCTTTCGGACAAGGCGCTGCGGCTGGCGGTCGCCAAGGGCATCGACCGACAAGCCATCGTCAACATCACCCAGCGCGGCCTGACCGACAACCCGACCCCGCTGAACAACCACATCTATGTGGCCGGACAGAAGGGATACCAGGACAACAGTGCCGTGGTGGCATTCGATCCGGAGAAGGCCAAGGCCGAACTCGACGGGCTGGGCTGGAAGCTCAACGGCCAGTTCCGCGAGAAGGACGGCAAGCCGCTGGTGATCCGCGATGTCCTCTACGACGCAGGCAGCACCCGGCAGGTGGCCCAGATCGCGCAGAACACCCTCGCCCAGATCGGGGTGAAACTGGAGATCGATGCCAAACCGGGTACCGGTTTCTTCACCAACTACGTCAGCAAGGGCGACTTCGACATCGCCCAGTTCGCGTTCCTCGGTGACGCGTTCCCCCTGGGATCACTGACCCAGATCTACACCCAGGACGGCGCGAGCAACTTCGGCCGCATCGGCAGCCCGGAGATCGACACCAAGATCGAGGACACGCTCAAAGAACTCGACCCCGACAAGGCGCGGGTACTGGCCAACGAACTCGATCAGGAGTTGTTCGCCGAGGTCTTCAGCCTGCCGTTGTTCCAGTCCGCGGGCAACGTCGCGGTGCGCAGCAATCTGGCCAACTTCGGCGCCTTCGGGTTGGCCGACGCCGACTACACCAAGATCGGCTTCATAAAGTAGGCCGGGCCGGCAACACCGACTCCAGGGCCGCAGCCGCGCCGATGACCGATACCATCAGCCGCACGGCCGGGCGGGCGGGCAGCGCATCCAATTCGGCTGCGATGGCAGGCAATTGCCCGGCCGCTCCGTTACACACCGCTCCGATGATCGCCAGTGCGGCACGCTCGCGGGTGTCGAGCACGCTGTGCGCCGCGGTCGCCAACCGCACCAGTTCCGCATCGGGCACCAGGGATGCGATGCGTTCAGCGATCACCGGTGGTGTGGTGAGATCGCGTCCGCCGGAGATGATCACGGTTGGCCAGTCGAACTTCGGCATCTCGGCCACCAGGTCATAGGGCTCGGTTTCGAAGGGTTCGTGGGCGCATGCGCCCCCGGCCATCTCGTGCATCTCCAGGGCCGGATCCAACGGCAGGCCGTCGGGAGTGCCTGCATAGTTCAACTCCCGGAACGCGATCCGCGCGACCAGGTCGGTCTCGTTGCGGTAGGGGGTCTTACGCGTCGTCAGCCGGTCCAACCGGCCCAGCGCCGACCACAGCCGTGTGCGGCCGCCCAACAGCAGGTCGAGCTGCCGGCCCAGCAGCGTCGCACCCCCGAACCCGTACAGCAGGCCGGCGAGCTGTCCGCCTGAACGCTCGAACATTCCGTTCTCGACGAGCACGCGCACCTTGGGCGCCAGTACCGCAGTCTGCGGATCTGCCCCGTCCCACAACAGGTCTCGAATGGCGGTCCGCATTGCCGCCATGTCACCGGTGGACAGCAGCGGCGAGTCCAGGACCATCGCTGCCACCCGCGCTGGATGGCGGACACCGAAGCCCGCGGCGAGGTAGCTGCCGTACGAGGTGCCGTACAGCACCGCCTCGTTCACCACCGCGTCGTCGAGCACCGCGGCGATATCGTCGAGCACCTGGTCGACGGTGATGGCCTCGGCCGGTAGGTCCGCGCCCGCGTCGGTGTGCCGCGACATCCCGACGCCGCGGTGTTCGATCATCAGCACATCGAGGCCCGCGGCCGCGGCTCGACGACGCAGCCCGCGGTACAACCGGACCGACGCCACCCCGGGACCGCCGGGAATGATCACCACCGGGTGCGCCGACTTGCGGCCGGTGCGCACGTAGAACAGGTCGAACAGTTCGTCGGACCCGGGGCTGACGGGTCGCCGCACCGCCTTCACCCCCGGCAGCGCGGCGAGCCTGTCGTGCCTGCGCCTGCGTTTGGTGTTCATCGTCATCGCCGTCCCCATTCTGAGTGCCGAACGTGAAGAAGATCGCGGGATTCTCCAGGATTCACGCCATCTTCTTCACATTGGGGAACCGCGCATTGCGTCACGCACGCAGTCTCGTAGCCACCGATGCGCACCGTCAGCGGTATGGGGAAGCTCTGCAAGCCGAAGGTTTCGATGGCGTCACCGCCGATACGGGCGGGCAGCATCCCGACGAGATCGCTGTCACGGATCAGAAACAGCCCGCCGGCCGGGTTGGGGGCACACGCCACCACCCGACGACGCAGTCCATGCTCGGCGAGTAGTTCGTCGACCGGCCCGCGCAGCCGGCCGCGCCGGGAGAACACCAGGTGCTCGGCGGCCGCGAACTGTTTGAGGGTGACGCGTTTGCCGGTGGCGAGTCCGTGGCCGGAGCGCACCACACCCACCCAGCCCTCGTCGATCACCGCCTCGATGAGCGTCTCCGGTTCGGTACGCCGAATCTGGCCGACCTCGATGTCGACGCTGCCGTCGCGCAACGACTGCGTGTCTTCGTGGCTCTCCCCCACGAATTTCACTGTGACACCTGGCGCTTCGGCCCGGATCCGGGTCAACAATCGAGAGCCGATCGCGCTGAACAGGCCCTCGCCCACCTGGATCGAGAAACTCCGCTGCAACGTGGCGGGGTTCGGGGTGTCCGGCGGGGTGAATACCGCCCTGGCTTGCGCCACGATGTCATGCACCGCACCCTGCATCGCCAGCGCCCGCGGCGTCGGCACCATCGCGCGCCCCGCCCGCACGAGCACCGGATCGTCCAGGGTGCGCCGCAGCCGGCTCAACGTCCGGCTCATCGCCGGGGCGGAAGTGTGCACCTCTTCTGGGCAGATCGCGTCGCAGATGTCACGCCACGCTGGGCGTCAGAAACGGCAGCCGTTTGCGAGTGACGCACGTTTCCCGGCGGCGAGTTCATAGAGATCGCGATAATCGCCCGGGGGCCGGCCTCGTCATCGCAACCCGGGCGTACTAGGTCGGAGGATAGGCCGGCGGCGGATAGTTGCCTCTCAAAATCCAGGCAAACCAGTTGACGCCGTATTCAAGCTCATCGCTGACGTCGTAGTCGGGATTCGGATCCATGCTTGACCCCTTCGCCGGGCAATCTTGCGGCCTGTTGTAGCGTCGAACCCTTAATATAGTAACTATATAACTGTTTAATCAATAGGACTTCGGCCGCTTCTGCGTCCGGCACACGTCTGCACGGATAACCGACCACTTGCTTGAGTTGGGATCAGAGCTCAGCGCACGATCAGTCGCCAGGAGAACAAATATGTCGCTGTCCGGCAAGACCATGTTCATCTCCGGCGCCAGCCGAGGTATCGGCCTGGCGATCGCCAAGCGGGCCGCCGCCGACGGCGCCAACATCGCGCTGGTCGCCAAGACTGCCGAACCACACCCCAAACTCGAGGGGACCGTCTACACCGCGGCCAAGGAAATCGAGGAGGCCGGCGGTCAGGCGCTGCCGATCGTGGGCGACGTCCGCGACGGCGACTCGGTGGCCTCCGCAGTCGATCAGGCGGTGGCTCAATTCGGCGGCATCGACATCTGCGTCAACAACGCCTCGGCGATCAACCTCGGCTCGATCGAGGAAGTGCCGCTCAAACGCTTCGACCTGATGAACGGCATCCAGATCCGTGGCACCTACGCCGTCTCCCAGGCCTGCATCCCGCACATGAAAGGCCGGGAGAACCCGCACATCCTGACGCTGTCCCCGCCGATCCGGTTGGAATCGGAGTGGCTCAAGCCGACCGCCTACATGATGGCCAAGTTCGGGATGACGCTGTGCGCGTTGGGCATTGCCGAGGAGATGCGGGAGGCCGGCATCGCCTCGAACACGCTGTGGCCACGCACGCTGGTCGCCACCGCCGCGGTGCAGAACCTGCTCGGCGGCGACGAGGCGATGGCCCGGGCCCGCAAGCCCGCGGTCTATGCCGACGCCGCCTATGCGATCTTCACCAAACCCGCCCGCGAATACACCGGCCAGAGCCTGCTCTGCGAGGACGTCCTGCTGGCCTCCGGCGTCACCGACCTGTCGGTGTATGACTGCATACCGGGTTCGGAGTTGGGCGTGGACCTGTGGGTCGACACCCCCAACCCGCCGGGATACATCCAGCGCTGATCACAGATCGAGCCGCCGGCGGGTAGGGGCCATGATGCGGCCGGTCGGTCATGTCATGAGCCGGGCGCTGTGGCGAACCTGCAACTTCTTGATGCGTTTTCAGCCTGTCGTCACAAAAGACTGCAGGTTCGGCACAGCACGCCACCAAAGAACCCAGGCGGGACAGAATTATTCGGACGTCGAGGACAGTTCCACCGGCTCAAGGAGGTGTTGTCGGGAGCGTGGCGGGAGGACTCGCCTTCGCGAACCCGACACTTTCGGGAGCGTGGATACCTATGGTGCGAACTACGGCGTGCGGAAACTTCTCGCCACCCGGTGACTCCACGCTGAACCGGCTGCTCGACAGATGGGGTAAGCGAGGAGAAGCTCACTATGCGCGCGTCGCCCAGGAAGTCGGGGTCGCCGCGCCCAGCATCTATACCGGCGCTTCTCCGACAAGACCGAGTTGGTCCGCCATGGCATGGTGTCGACCCAGCACAAGCCTTAGCTCAATCGTCCGTCGACGAAGATGCTCTCTGGAATTCCGTCGTCCAGACCCGCCGGCATCGGACGGCCATTGAGAGCCAGCAGGTCGACTGCGCTCACACCAGCGGCTTGCCAGCCGTGGGCTTCGAGCCAGTCGACGACCTCGGTACGCGGCTCCTCATAAAGGAGGTTTCCGGACGCAGCGATGTCCCCCCGGCCGAGGTTGGCAGCGGCCTCGCGATACCGCTGCATCTGCTCCTCGCGACGCGCGAAACTCTCGGCGCTGAAGAACTCGTTACTGAACGCCTCCACTGCTACCCGGCTGCCCGGCGCGCTCAACTCTGTGATCCGCTCGAACAGCACATCCTGCGCCTCGGCCGTCAGGTAAGGCAACAGACCCTCGGCCGACCACGCGGTCGGCGCCGAAGGATCGAAACCTACCGCGCGCAGGGCCGTAGGCCAGTCTTTGCGCAGGTCGATCGGAACACCTACATAGGTCGCCAGCGGCGATACCCCCCGCGCTGCGAGAGTGGCGAACTTGAAGTCCAGCACTTTGGGTTGATCGATCTCGTACACCACGCTGCCGGCCGGCCAGTCCAACCGCCAAGCCCGTGCATCCAGACCTGCGGCCAGGATCACCGACTGGCGGATGCCGCTCGCCGCCGCATCGGTGAAGAATTCGTCGAAGAACAACGTGCGCGACGCGGTGTAGCCCATCATCGCCTGCATCCGCTCTTTGAAAAGTGGGTCCAGTTCCGCCAGTTCGGCGGGCAATTCTTCCGGCCGAAGGAACATGTTCCATAGACCGTCGCCGGCGGCCTCCAGAAACATCTGCGCATACGGATCGTGAATCAACGGGTTCTCACTGTTGGTCTCCGCTGCCCGACCGGCGGCGACACCCAAGGCGGTGGCACCCACGCTCTCGGTGATGTCCCAGGTGTCGTTCTCTGTTCTCGCCATGCTTGCCCCTTCGGCGTTCTTCGTCCGCCCACCGCGGATGCACTGCAACTAATTATACCTCCTAACTATATCGCGGCAGCGGGAAGTAGATTTCCTGCACCGCCGTGCACACCAAATCGCCGGTCCGGTTATAGATCGCGCCCGCCGCCAGTGCCCGTCCGGCGACTCCGGTGGGTGAATTTTGTTCGTAGAAGAGCCAGTCCGAGAAATCAGCGGGGCGGTGGAACCACACTGTGTGGTCGAGAAGCGCCGAGATATCGTGTTGCGATTTCCGCATAGGCCCCAACGTGGTTTCCACCGGTGTGAGAGCGCTCTGCAGGGTGAGCACGCAGCTGTTCAGGACCGGGTCCGCCGGAATCGCGCCCTTGGCGCGCAACCAGATCCGACTCACCGGTCCCGCTGGTTCGCCTGAGTCCATGGCGATGCGTGGCGGTGGATCGACATAGCGGACGTCGAACGGTCGTTCCGCGATCCAAAACCCGTCGAACTCTGCGGCGTAGGGCGCGAGTTGCTGTTCGATGGGCATCAACGATTCTGGCGGTGGTGCCGCGGGCATCGTCCGCTGGTAGCCGACGGAGTCGGCGCCCGCGGTAAACGAGGCGAGACCCTCCATCAGCACCTCGCCGGCCTGGGTGGCGGCGATGCGGCGGGTCGAAAAGGTGCCGCCGTCATGCAATCGGTTGACCTCGAACCGCACCGGCCGACGGCCGTCACCACGGCGCAGGAAGTAGACGTGCAGGCTGTGCGGGCGGCGCCCCTGCACAGTCCGGCCTGCTGCCATCAACGCCTGCGCAGCGATCTGACCGCCGACGATGTGATGGTTCGGCGAATCGGGTTGGGTGCCCTCGAAGGTGTCACCCCCCAACGCTGCGAGTTCGAACAGGTTCAACACATCTGCCAGCGTTACCAGCATCCAAACCCCGATCCCTATACCCACTAAAACGATAAATAGTTTACTGTTTGTGGAACATCGGTGCGAAGGAGGACGTGGCAACGTGCGGATCATCGTTACGGGCGGAAACAGTGGCGTCGGCAGGGCGACCGCCGGCGCGATGGTCGCGGCAGGCCACGAAGTGGTGATCGCCTGCCGGACTCTGAGCAAAGGCTACGAGGCCGCCGAGACAATGCCCGGCGACATCGATGTACGCGAACTCGACCTGGCTGATCTCACGAGTGTGCGCAAGTTCGCCGACACCGTCGACTACGTCGATGTACTGGTGAACAACGCTGGGGTACTCGGGCTGCCACTTACCCGTACGGCCGACGGCTTCGAAGCCCACATGGGCACCAACCACCTCGGCCACTTCGCATTGACCTGCCTGCTCGGCAGCCGGATCCGCGATCGCGTGGTGGCGGTGGCCAGTACCAACTACCAAACGGCCCAGATCCACCTTCACGACCTGAACTGGGAGCACCGCAAATACAACCCGTGGGCGGCGTACGGGGAATCCAAGCTGGCCAACTTGCTGTTCGTGCGTGAGCTGACGGCGCGCGGATTAACCGCGTACGCCTCGGATCCAGGGATGACGAACACGTCGATCACCCGTGATGGTTCGGGTGCGTTGCAGTGGGCCGGCCGCGTGATCTCGCCCCACGTCGCCCAGAGTCCGGCTGACGGCGCACGCTCCACCATTCAGGCGATCACCACGACACTGCCCAATGGCACCTACATCGCCCCGCGCGGCCCGTTTCACCAGTGGGGAGCACCGAAGCCCACCAAACTGAAGGACAAGGCCCGCGACGTGAACAGCGCAAAACGGTTGTGGGCGTTGTCCACCGAGCTGACGGGATGCGAGTGGCAAGGCGACGGGAAGTGACCGTCGAACGTCTGCTGCCAACCGCCGAGGCGTACGACCTACCCCGAAGGCGTGTTCCGCACGCTCGGCGAAACGGGTCTGCTCGCAGTGCCCCACCCGAGGATTGGGGTGGCGGTGGGCAACCCTATGAGGTCTACCTGCAGGTCATCGAGGAGCTGGCGGCGCGCTGGCCTGCTGTGGCGGTCGCGGTGAGTGTGCACGTGCTGTCGTGTCATCCGTTGATCGCGTTCGGCACCGCCGAGCAACAGCAGATGTGGCTGCCGGACATGTTGGGCGGTCAGAGCATCGGCGCCTACAGCCTGTCCGAGCCGCAGGCCGGCTCGGATGCAGCCGCGCTGTCATGCAAAGCTTCGGCGGTGGATGGCGGCTACCGCATCAGCGGCGCCAAGGTCTGGATCACTCACGGAGGCATCGCCGACTTCTACAGTCTCTTCCCCCGTACCAGCGCAGGCGGACAAGGTATTTCATGTTTTTTGGTGGACAAGGACACCGAGGGCCTATCCTTCGGGCCACCCGAGCAGAAAATGGGTCTGCATGCGATACCCACCACCACGGCACACTACGACGACTCCTTCACCCAGATTTTCGAAGGCACCAATCAGATTCAGCGGCTGGTCATCGGCCGGTCGCTCAGCGCTTCGGGAGGTAAGAGGTGAAACTAGATACCGGATATCAGCGACCACAACTGCGGCTGGCACCTAGTCCGACCGCCGAATCGCAGGCCTTCTGGACCGGAGGCGAGGGCGGTGAGCTGCTGATCAACCGTTGCCACCGGTGCGGACGCTTCTTCCATCCGCCCGGCCCGGCCTGCTGGCGCTGCCGCAGCACCGATGTCGCGCCTGAGCCGGTGTCCGGGCGCGGAAAGGTGGCGACGTTTACCGTCAACCGCCAGCCGTGGATCCCTGGCTTCGAACCGCCTTACATCGTGGCGATGGTCGAACTCGATGATGAACCTGATGTCCGGCTGATTACCAATGTGGTTGGGGTGTCCGCGGACGACGTCCGGATCGGCATGGCCGTCGAGGTGTTCTTCGAGGACTGGACTGCCCTGTCGGGCGAGGAGGATACCCGGGTCTGGCTGCCGTTGTTTCGTCCGATCCGCACCGCCTAATCTCCTCGGCGTGAGGCGTTTCCGCATTTCGGCCGTCCCGGCTGCACACACTGATAATATGACAGTCGACTGTCATATTTGACGCGTGGACGAGGATGCCGATGCACAGCCGAGCCCTACCTTTAACCCTGCAATCGCCTGAGGACCTGACGCCCGAGGTGTTGACCTCCTTGCTGCGCCGATACCGACCAGGTGTGACTGTCACCGATATCCGGGTACGCAGCACGTGGCAGGGCACCACCTCACACCTGCATCTCGATGTCGATTACGGCGAATCCGAACCCGGACTTCCTCATCAACTTTTCGTGAAGACACAGTTGAGCACCGTGCACCACCTGCCTTCGGCGGTGGACCAGTCGCTGTCGGAGGGCGGTGGCGGAACTGTGCTGTTGGACGACGAGACGAGGTTCTACCGCGACCTGCGCAAGGATCTCGACGTCGAGACCATGACGACCTATTTCGCCGACCACCTCGATGGTCCATCACAATTCCTGGTGGTCGGTGAGGACATCACCCTACGGGGCGCCCAGGTGCCCGACGCCGTCGCCGGTCTGTCGGTGGAACAGGTCGACGAGTTGCTGGCGACGTTGAGCCGAGTACACGCACCGTTCTGGGACAGTCCGCGGCTACGAAAGGACGGCGATCTGGCCTGGCTGCAGCACCCCCGCACTGGAGGATTCGCAAAATTCCTGCACACCAATGGTTTCGCGATCATCCGCGCGTTTCTGGAAATTCCGTACAAGAAGGAGTTGTTGGACGCTACGGATGAGGACCCGGGTTCTTTGGAGGCCGCCTTCTGGATGCTGCAGGATCACGTCGCTGCTGACCCGATCACGTTGCTACACGGCGATCCGCACCCGCGTAACACCTACGCCCTACCGGATAGCCGGATGGGTATCCTCGATTGGCAACTGGTAAGGCGGGGATCGTGGTCGCATGACGTCGGGTACGCCCTGGTCGGCGCGCTGCCGCCCGACCTCCGGCGCAGCCATGAGCGGGAACTGCTCGACAACTACCGGGGCCGACTGATCGAAGCTGGTGTCGTGTCCGCACCGGACCGCGAGCAGATGTGGACCGCCTACCGCCGGAGCCCGGCGTGGGGATTCTGCATGTGGGCGATCACACCCGACCAGATGTACTCCGTCGAGATCGTGCAGGCAGTGTTGGGCCGATTCGCCGAGGCGTATTCCGATCTGGGCACCGGCGCGCTGCTCACCTCCTAGCGCCTCACCTTCTAGCGCGAGCAGACGTGAAACCCCCTGAAATCAGGCCATTTCAGGGGGTTTCGCGTCTGCTCGCGGAGTTACTTCACAAAGAATTCGGGTATGCGGTAGCCACTTTCCCCGAGATCGACGATGCGCAACTTGACTTGTTGGCCGATTCGTACGTCCGCGGGATCGGCGTCGATGACGGCGTTGATCCGCAGGCCGGGTTGTTCGGCGAGCTCGATCAGGCCGACGACGTAGGGCGGTATGCGGCCGGGTACGAGTGCCTGGCGGACGACGATGTAGCTGAACACCGTGCCTTCGCCGCTGACCTCCTCGAAATGCACCGGGCCCCCGGTGTACCGGCTGCGTTCCAACGGTGGATGGATCCACTTCCCGGTGTCGTCGCAGCGGCACAGCATCAGTTTGCCGTCCCTGAGACCTTCCCAGTACGGCGCCGTGTCGGGGTCGGGTACCGGAATCGGTGACAGGAGCATCGGATTCGTCATGGCTTCTCCCTGCTGTAGACGTTGGCGCCTCCGAACGGCCCGCCGCCTGCGGTGACCAAGGCGAGTTGCGCATTGTCCACCTGACGCACCCCGGCGGCGTGACGTAGCTGCAACGCCGCCTCGTAATGGTGGTTGAGGCCGTGAATGTACCCCTCGGACAACAGGCCCCCGTGCGGGTTGACCACCACGTCACCGCCGTAGGTGGCCCGCCCCGTGGAGAAGAACTTGCCCACCTCGCCCTTCTCGCAGAAGCCAAATCCCTCCATCGTGGCCATCACCGTGTAGGTGAAGCAGTCGTACATGCACGCCAGGTCGATATCAGCCGGCGTCAGACCGGTCTTCTCCCAGATCTTCGGTCCTGCTGTACGCGAGTACATCTCAGTAGGGTCATCCCATTCGCTCCAGCCCGCACCGCCCTGGGAGTTCGACGATCCCACCAACCACATCGGCGGCTGTTTCGTATTGCGGGCGATGTCTTCGCCGGTGATCAGGACGGCCACAGCGCCGTCGACTTCCGAAGTGCAGTCCAGAACCCGGAACGGTTCATTGATCCACCGTGCGGCGAGGTAATCGTCCAGCGTCAGCGGTTCGCGGCGCAGCGCGTGTTCGTTGGGGCCTGCGTGTGCGCGCTGGGTGATCGCGATCTGTCCGAGATCCTCGGAGGTGGAACCGTATTCGTGCTGGTGACGGCGGGCCCACATGGCGAACCACTGCGGCGGCACCATGAAGCCTGACGCGGTGTCGAACTGATCGTGGTGGGATACCTGCATCGGGCCTTCGATGTGGCCGAACCGATAGCCCGACCGGCCGTTGAGTGAGCGGTACACCAGCACCGCTTTGCACAGGCCGGCCTCGATCACGGCCGCGGCGGTGGCAATCTGGTCGGCGACGAGATTGCCACCGCCGTACATGGCATTGGCCCACGCCAGTTCATCGATGCCCAGCGCCCAGCCGACGAAAATCGGCTGTTCGGAGTCATTGGCCATGAACGTGCAGATACCGTCGATGTCGGCCGGTGTCAGACCCGCATCGGAGATGGCGTCGCGGCAGGCGGCGACCGCCATCCCGCGCGTGGTTCGGCCGGAGTTGCGGCTGTAGGTGGTGCGTCCGATACCGACGATGGCACAGGTCATGTGGTTCTCCGATCTACTTGGGCGCCGGATCGCGCGGCAGGCCGAGAACCCGTTCTGCGACCAGATTTCTGACGATTTCGGACGTGCCACCCGCAATCGTCAGGCACCTGCTGAACAGGTAGTCGTGCACGACGGTGGGTTCCGCACCGACCAGGACGGCCGGCCCCGCAATACGCAGCGCGAGTTCCGCGACGCGTTGGGCGTGCTCGGCGCCGAAGAGCTTGGCGATATTGCCCTCGATGCCGGGTCCGGAATCGAAGATCGCCCGGGCAGCCTGCCGCAGGTTCAACGCGACAAGGGTGTAGGCCTCGATCAGCAACGCACCGGCCTCACGCCCCAGGCCGGTATCACCTGGACGGTGGCGTACCTGCAGATCGATCAACGCGTCGGCGGTCATCGTGACCGACCCGCCGCCGATGGACACCCGTTCGTTGCCGAACGCCGCCATCGCCACGCCCCAGCCCGCGTTCACCGCGCCGACCACATCGCGATCGGGCACGAATACGTCATCGAAAAAGACCTCGTTGAACAGCGTCTCGCCGGTGATCTCGGTGAGCGGGCGGATCTGCACCGCCGGATCGGAGAGGTCGATGACCATCGCCGTGATGCCCTTGTGTTTGGGCACGTCCGGATCGGTGCGGACCGTGGCAAGTCCACGCTGGCAGTTCACCGCGTCGCTGGTCCACACCTTCTGACCCGACACCACCCAGCCACCGTCGACGCGGCGGGCCTTGGTGGCGACCGCTGCGGCATCGGAGCCTGCCCCCGGTTCACTGAACAGCTGGCACCACCGCAGCTCGCCTTCCAGGCTGGGCCACATCAGCCGCTCGACCTGCTCGGCGCTGCCATGCTGCAGCAGCGTCGGCACCACCCACTCACCCAGCCCAAGGCTGGGCTTGTCGAGCCCGTCGAGAACTTCCTCGATGATCAGCTGCTCGGTGCTGTCGGCGTTGCGGCCGTACGGTTTGGGCCAGTGCGGCTGCAGGTAACCGCTGCGCGCCCAGAGCTTCTGGCGACCGTCGGCCTCCGTTGTCTCGATTTCGGTGCGAAACTCCTGCGCCGCCTGCCGGTACTGGTCGGCGTCCGGCGGTAGCTCCACCGTATTTCCGCGCCGCACGCCGTGGGTTTGCAGCTCGATGACCCTGTCGCGCAACGCGTCCTGGTCACCGGCAAAGGCCTGCAGCACCGTCGCACGCCTGATGTAGAGGTGCGCGTCGTGTTCCCAGGTATAGCCGATGCCACCGTGCACCTGCACGTTCTGCAGCGCCACCCGCTGGTAGGCGGTGAGGGCGTGCCCAGCGGCCATCGCTACCGCGAGTTCGGCCTCCGCACCTTCGGCGCGGGCGGCGTCCCAGGTCGCGGCCACCGCGAGCTCCGTGTCGACCAGCATATTGGCGCAATGATGTTTGACCGCCTGGAAGGAGCCGATGGGGCGGCCGAACTGCTCACGGCTCGCGGCATACGCGGTGGCCATCTCCGTGCAGGCGCCCAGCCCGCCGACCGCCTCTGCAGCGGCGAGCAGCCGCACCGCGCGCGAGGCAACGGTCGCACCACCGGGAAACACCTCGGCGACCACGGCCGAGGCGAGGCTCACCACCGTGACCGGCCGCAGAAGCTGGTCGACCGAGTCGGTCTTCCGTGTGCTCACACCGTCACCGGCGCGGACCAGCACGAGATCATCGCCCACCGGCAGCAAGAACACGTCGGCGGCCGATTCGGCCAGGGTAGCCACCGCGGTGGCCGAAACCTGCGAATCAGCAACAGTCGCAGCACTGCTGGTACCGATGCCGGCCACGACATCACCGGACACCAGCTGTGGCAGCCAACGCTTACGCTGCTCATCGGTGCCGATTTCGGCGATCACCGCCGACACCGCGACAGTGGGCAGGAACGGTCCGCCGATTGCTGCGCGTCCGAGTTGTTCCAACACGATGGTGAGCTCGGGCAGTCCATAGCCCTGGCCGCCGAACTGCTCCTCGACGTGCAGACCGAGCCATCCGGTCGACACGATCTCCTTCCACAATCCGTCGTCGGTCCACCACCTGCCGCCAATGGTCTCGGAGTCGAGCAGAATCCGGCGGGCGCCTGCGACACCACCGCGTCCGGCCACCATCGCGGCGGCCACCTCGGCGAGCGCGCGATGATCCTCGGTTATCGCCAATGCCATTGGCATATCTCCATTCTCGTCACCAGGGTGTCCCGAACCGCTCGCGGAAGGTCACCGACGTGGCCGGGCGACGACCGGGCGGTGAAAGTTTTTTGATGGACCGCCCCACATAGACTGCGGCCATCGGGTTCAGGTTGGCGGGCAGCGCCAGCAGTTCACGCACCCGGTCGACGCCGAACGTCGTCAGCCCGGTAGTCAGGCAGGACCCGTAACCGAGGTCATTCGCGGCGAGCAGCAGGTTCTGCACTGCCGGGTAGATCGACGACGGTGCGTAGATCTCGGCGACCCGCTCGGAATCGGCGCACACCACCACAATGACCGGTGCGGCCGCGAACCCGCCTTTGGCAAAACCATATTCGAGATCAGCGACGAGCGTCTTGTCGTCAAGGCTCTGCTTGACGAAGTCACCGCCGCCGGCGTTCCACGTCTCGGTCCACCAGTCGGCGAGCAGTCTTCGGCTCTGCGCGTCGCGGACCACGATGAACGTCCAGGGCTGGGTGTTCTCCGCGCTCGGCGCATGCACCGCTGCAGTCAGCATCTTCTCGACGTCGGAATCGGACACCTGGCCATCCGGGTCGAAGCGCCGGCAGGCCCGCTGGGCCGCGATGCCGGTGAGCAGATCCCCCATTACTGCGATGCCGCTACGCGTTCGCCGCGTGGAGTCCATCCAGTGAGAGACACAGTGCTCAGATCCAGCCACTCCCCCAGGGTGAGAGTGCCCGCCATGACCCGCTTCAAGAACTCCGCCATTACCGACTCCGGTTCGTCGGCCAGTTCATAGACCACCATGTAGCGGTGCGTGGCCGGCGGTAGTTGCGCCGGCAGATCCTCATCGTCCGGGACTGTCAATTCCGCAATGTCATACCGTTGGGCCGCCACTACGCCGGGAACGCCGAGGACCTCGGGCAGATGCTGTGTGTCGTACCACTTGTTGAACGCCTCGTCCTCACCCTCGATCGGGTTGGTCAGCACAAGAAACAGGTTGTCGGCCATTGACGCACCTTTCGCACGGGGGCCCGTTTGGGCCATTCGAACACTATGACAGTCAACTGCCATAGTCAACGAGCGGTAGGCAGCTAGCTGTTGACTGTGACAGTTAACTGCCATAGCGTGCTGAGTCACGGATCCGAGAGTGGCGGCGGTGGTGGTACGTACCCTGCGGTGTTGATCAAATCGAAACTGGGAGTCTGGCAATGCGTTTCACCGTCTACCTACCCAACTGCATGCACGTCGCCGCCATCACTCAACCCTGGGAGCACGACATGGGCGGGCGGGACATCGCCCTCGTGGCGCAGCGGGCCGAAGAGTTGGGCTACTCGATGGTCTTCCTACCCGAGCACTTCTTCACACCGACGTCCCATGTCGAACTCTCAGGCGACCACTATTTCGACGCAACCACCGCGCAGGCCTATATTGCCGGCGCCACGTCGACCATCACAATCGGATCGATGGTCACCATCCTCCCGCTGCACAACCCGATCGTCGCCGCGAAACAGATCGCGACGCTCGACTGGTTCAGCGGCGGTCGCGCGCAGACCACTGTCGGCGTCGGCTGGCTCAAGGAGGAGTACGACGCCATCGGTGTCCCATTCAAGAAGCGGGGCCGGATGACCGACGAGTACCTCGAAGCCATGTTCGAGTTGTGGCACAGCGATTCACCGAGCTTCGCCGGCGAGTTCGTCACGTTCGACGACATCGCCTTCGGACCCAAGCCGATCACCAAACCCCATCCCACGGTGTGGATCGGCGGGGACGCCGACGCGGCACTACGCCGAGCGGCCCGCTTCGGCGACGGCTGGGCACCGTGGCTGACCAAACCCGACGAGTTGCCCGCCAAACTGGACTACCTACGTTCCCAACCGGGTTTCGACGGTCGGCCTTTCTCGGTGTTCTACAGCCTTGCCGTGTTATCCATCGGCCAGGAACATGCCATTGTCGACGATCCGAACGCGCAATTCGGCCAGAGCGCTCAGCAGGTCATCGACAACTGCAACATGCTCGTCGAACGTGGCGTCACCGACACCTGGGTCAACCCGCCACCCTTGAACGACTTCAACGCCTACCTCGACCACATGCAGTGGGTCGCTGAGGAGATCATCCCCAAGGTCGGATAAGTGCTGCCGAATGCGAGACCAACCGCGCCCGTCGACGTCGCACCGGATCTCGAAGGGGACTATGTAGTCCTGCTCGACGGTAGCGCATGTGGGTCACGTAACAGGCTTGGCAACAAAGGCTTCGGCATCAACCTGATGCGAGGTCTCGGGCTGCCCGTACCCCCTGCCGTCTGTATATCCACCGACGTGTGCGCGGCGCTGATGGCAGGCGATGAGCACATCCTGGATCGCATCTGGCCCGACGTGCTCGACAAACTCCGCCGGCTCGAGGCGGAGACCTCGCGTACGTTCGGCCACGGGCCACGCCCGCTGCTGGTCAGCGTCCGATCCGGCGCTGCGCAGTCAATGCCGGGCATGCTGGACACGGTGCTCGACCTCGGCATCGACGACGCGGTCCAAACGTCACTGGCCGCGCACACCTCGCCGGGATTCGCCGCCGATACCCGCTCGCGGTTCCAGACGATGTACCGCAGAATCGTGCTCGGAGCGGACGCATCCGCCGAAATCCCAGTCGACCCGTTCGTTCAACTTCGTGGCGCCATTGAGGCAGTGTTCGCGTCATGGCACAGCCCACGTGCCGAGACCTACCGCGCCCATCAGCGCCTGGCCGTCGACGGGGGCACCGCGGTGGTGGTGCAGGCGATGGTGTTCGGCAACCTCGGCAGCGACTCGGGCACCGGGGTCCTGTTCAGCCGTAACCCGGCCACAGGTGCCGATGAACCGCTGGGCGAATGGCTGCCAGGAGCCCAGGGAGAGGACGTGGTCTCGGGCACCTCCGACTGCCTGCCACTTGATGCGTTACGCGCCGCGCAACCACGGGTGTTCACCGAACTGATCGCGGCAGCGGACCAACTTGAACAGCTGGGTCGCGACGTCCAGGACATCGAGTTCACGGTCGAGGCGGGCCGGCTGTGGCTGCTGCAGACCCGTGTGGCGAAGCGGTCCCCGCAGGCGGCCGTGCGGCTGGCGCTCAAGTTCCGCGACATCGGGCTCATCGACGACGCCGAAGCAGTACGACGGGTCACCCCCGAACAGGTCCGCACACTACTGTCTCCCGCACTTCAACCCGAAACACGGTTGGCGGCAAAGCTGTTGGCCAGTGGGTTGCCGGCCAGCCCGGGTATCGCATCGGGTACGGCCTACGTAGATGTCGATGACGCGCTCGACGCCGCCGACGCGGGTGGGGAAGTGATCCTGGTCCGCACCTCGACCAGCCCGGACGACGTCGCCGGGATGATGGCCTCCCGCGCCATCGTCACAGAACTCGGGGGCACCACCTCCCATGCCGCCGTGGTGAGCCGTGAACTCGGTAGACCCGCCGTGGTGGGCTGTGGCGCAGACGTGGCCGCCGCACTCGATGGCAAGGTGATCACGATCGACGGCGGCGAAGGGCAGGTGTGGGAAGGCGCCCTGGAGTTGACGGCATGGTCCGAGCGCGACAGCCCCGACCTGGTTGCGCTGGCCGCGCTCGCCCGCAGCGTCAGCCCTTTGCGGGCCCATGCCACCGGTACACACCCGGTGCTTACCGACGCAGACACGGCCGCAGTGCGCGACGCATTGGCGAGCGACCGAACCGACGTGGTCTGCGACACACCGTTGATCGCGATGCTGACCGCGATCCAGCTCGCCGACCACGATAGGAGATCCGAGAATGGATGAGCTGACACTGCTGCAGGCCGTTCGACTCAAGGGGCGGGTGCGGCCGGCGGCGCTCGCCACCACGCTCGACGAGGACGAGGCCACAGTGAATTCGGCAGTCCAGCAGCTCACCGAGGCAGGTCTGCTGGCCGCCGGCTCGACCATCCGGTTGTCCCCCGCCGGGCGGGCCCGTCTGACCGAGCTGCTCGCCGTGGAATGGCGCAACACCGACGGTGACGCGATCGTGCGGTCATATGCGGAATTCCGCAGGGTCAACCGCGATTTCAAGTCGCTGGTATCCGCCTGGCAGCTCAAGAACGGTGAGCCGAACGATCACACGGACGCCGATCACGACGCTGCGGTGCTCAGTCGGCTCAACGACGTCCACCGAGCGGTCCTGCCCATTCTCACCGTTGTCGCCGGACAGCTACCGCGCCTGGACGCCTACACCGCCAAGTTGTCGGCGGCGCTGAACCGGATACAGGCCGGCGACACCAGTTGGTTCACCCGACCGCTGGTCGACTCGTTTCACACGGTGTGGTTCGAACTTCACGAAGAACTCATCGGCGCAGCCGGACTGACTCGTGCGGAGGAGGCCAGCGCCGGCCTGGACGAGTAACCGGCCGCCGTCCTCGCGCCGAGAGTCAAACCGTCAGCGCCCAATAGGATCCGTGAGATTCGACCTCTCGATATAGGCATAGCCAACTTCGCCGGCCAGTGTCACCTCTGCCCAGCTGACCGTGTAGGACCGGACCGGATCCATCACACCGTAGGGCAGACCGTCCGCCATCGACAACCACAACGACGAACGTACGACGCCCTGCATCGAAGCTCCGTCGAGTGCGCAGGTGAACCGCTCGCCATCGCGCTGGAGTAGGGGGGCTTGCGGGATTTGTTCGAGTGCAACATGTCTGAGCACTCCGTCCTCGACCGTGTACGCACCTTCGAGAGTAGTATGCCCATCCCGAGCCCAGTAACGACACAATCCGAACGCGCGTCCGCTGGGCATGACTCCCCCGGCGATCACATGGCCGCCCCAGTCGGTCAGGGTGTCAGCGCCACGCGGTCCACGGGAATGGTCACGCCAGCCGCCGCCGTCGAAATGCGAGGCCACCCCGTCGACCGTCACCTGACCCGTGACCCGGGTGAGTTGCTCGTAATGCTCTCGGGCCCAACTCTGCTTGGACATACCGTCGCCCGCTGTCGCGGCGTCCCACACCGGGGTGACGCATTCCACTTCGAGATCGAGGCGGACGTGACTCTTGGCGCCGTCGCGAAGCAAGCCGGTGCACATCTCGCCGTACGAAGAGCGTAGGCAGAAGCCGTCGAATGTGATGCGCCACTTCCGGAATGGCTCGTGACACCGAAATTCCAGGTTCGCACCCGCAGGCCGGCGTTCCGGAACCGTGTGGTGGTAGGCCCACATGCTGAGCACGCCCCGGTCTTCGGGAAGCGCGATGATCACCCGGTCTTCCCACATCTCCCACATGTCGGCGACGGTGCCCAGATGTAGCCACATCCCAATGTCGCTCACCGGATCGTACGGGGTGAACAACAGGTTCTCGGTCCACCCCGGTACATCCGGGCATGACCGCACCGTGCTCTCACTCTCCACGCTCAGCCCGGCCGACATCATTCGCGTCACACCCGCCAACTCGGTTGTCCTTCCTTGTCCAATCCGCCCGACTGCACCAGCACGGCGACCTCTCCGGTGCCACCGTCGACCCGGACCACGTCACCGGTGCGCAGTGCGCGGGTGCCGTTGCCGGTTCCGACCACGCAAGTGATACCCAGTTCCCGGGCGACGATCGCCCCGTGGCTGGCGGGACCGCCGATATCGGTCACCAGCGCGCCGGCGAGCGAAACCAGTGCCGTCCAACCGGGATCGACGAATTTGCACACCAGTATCTCACCGTCGGCGAGGACATCGTCGGAGACCGCGTCCAGCACCACCCGTACGATGCCCTCGACCACCCCGGGCCCGGCCGGCGTACCCCGGACGGTGCCATCTGAGCCGACGTCCTTGGCGGCGACCGGCTGCGGCATTCCGGTGAAAATGACCGGAATCTCCACCGCTCGGTACTCTTCGCGCCGCTGTCGGCGGAACGTGACGAGGCCGCGTGCCTCGCGCGGCAACGGTCCGAGCAACTCTGCAGTGGTGAGGTAGAAGGTGTCGTCGGGCGAATCGAGCGCACCTGCCGCAACCAACTGCCGGCCGAGTGCGACTGCTGCCGCCCTGGCGCCGTCGACCGCGGTGAGGAAGCCCGCCTTGGTGAGTTCCACTGATCGCACCTGAAATCCGGTGAACTGCAACAGTCGACGGAACAAAGATCGACTCAGCAGGGGTAATTCCGCCAGCAGTTCGGCTTCGGCTTGCTCCCGAGCAGCCACCGCACGGTCGGCCCGCGCCCGGGGGCGTTCAGCTTCGGGTCTGCCCGCATGCACCGCAGCGATGCGAATCACCGCCTCGGGATCTTCCCGCCACGAATGCCCGATGACGTTGCCCTCGTTGGGCCCGTGGAATCCATGCCGCTCGATAAACTCGGCGATGGTGAGTTCGCCCTGACCGACTGACCACACGTCATCGGCGAGCCGCGTCTCGATGACTCCGCCATATCCGGCGAGCAAGGTCGCAACGAGATCCGAGCGACCCAGCCGAACGGTTGCCGACTCGACCTGGGAACGCAACGTATTCAGGATCATTCGAGTGCGGATATGTGCCCGCATGACGCCGGTGAATCGGTCAGCCGACTCGGCCAGCAGGGCCCGCGGATCGGCGGGAGGACCCGACAGCACCTCAGTACGCCACCAGGTCATCTGGTCGTCGTGCGCACGCTGGGGTGCCCAGCGCTGCCGGATAGCGGCGAGGGGCGCCTTCACCGCCACAAATGGCAACCGGGTGGGATCGCTTCTGGTGGGTATGGCATTGGCGCGCACCGAACCCAGCAAGTCACGTTCAAAGTCGTCGCCTGTCATGCCCGGGAGGAGGCCGGCCAGCTCACGGGCCCGATCGACATTCATCGCCTGTCTGCCGTAAAAGCATGCGGTCGCCCATTGGTTCGGATCATCAGGCACGGAGAGTGCCGAACGTGGCAGGACGCCGAAATCGTAAATTCCTGCACGAGAAGCACGTTCGACGCCGCCACCCCACAGAGACCAGCACAACGGGGACAAGATGTCCGGTGTGGCTTCGCCGACGTTGGTCAACGTCCACATCCGGTCCGGCTCGCTGCACCCCCGAATCGGGTCCGTCAAGTCGGCTGGCACACCGTCGTCGGCCATCATCCTCCTGAACCTTGATCCTCCTGGGGCCAGCCGTGGCAGTCGACTGTCATTATTACATCGATTCTGACACGTATCGACGCCGTCCGTCGTCGTTTAACCCAAGCCCGGGCGCCCCCATCGTCATCACGAATTCCAGCGCCGGCGGTAGCCGCCGGCCAAAGCACCATAGGAACGCCGTTTCGCCGACCCTATTCATTAGCTCATCTATTGACTGTGTGCTGAATCACCTCTCCAACAGCACCCGAAACACCGTTCGCGGTATACCCTCGCCCTATAACTAAACTTAGTTCACTTATAGGGATCAGGAGCTGTGACAATGCACATCACCATTGACGAGACGAAGTGTTGTGCCGCGGGCCAGTGCGTTTTTGCCGCGCCCGACATCTTTGACCAGCGAGAAGACGACGGGATAGTCGTCCTTCTCAATGCCGACCCGCCAGAGGACCAGTGGGAGGGTGCGCGCCAGGCAGCAGCAGTCTGCCCGGCGTTGGCGATCGAGGTTTGGGAGTGACCGCGCACGCAGGCGTCGTCGTGGTCGGCGCATCAGCGGCCGGCCTGTCGGTTGCTGAGACGTTGCGTCGCGATGGCTTCGACAGACGCATCACCCTCATCGGCGAAGAGAACCGGCCGCCTTACGA
This sequence comes from Mycobacterium appelbergii, assembly GCF_032883035.1. Taxonomy (NCBI): domain Bacteria; kingdom Bacillati; phylum Actinomycetota; class Actinomycetes; order Mycobacteriales; family Mycobacteriaceae; genus Mycobacterium; species Mycobacterium appelbergii. The sequence continues at coordinate 524,560 of NZ_JAMQTH010000002.1, read as the reverse complement.
TCGACCGCCGCTGTCCAAGGAAGTTCTGGCCGGCACGTGGCCCGAACACAAGCTGGAGCTGCGGGAGGCGGACAAAATCGCCGCGCTGAATCTCGACCTGCGACTCGGCGTCCGCGCCGACTCAGTGGACACGGCGAGCCGAGCGGTCACGCTCTCCGATGGATCACAGGTGCGATACCACGACCTGGTCATCGCCACCGGGGTGCGCCCCCGTCGACTGCCCGGCACTGAGGGGGTCGCAGGTGTGCACGTCCTGCGCACCCTCGACGATGCCCGCCACCTGAGGGCAGAACTGGCCCGAAGTCCGCGACTGGTGATCGTCGGAGCCGGATTCCTCGGCGCCGAGGTGGCCTCGGTGGCCCGCGCTGCGGGCGCAACGGTCACCCTGGTATCCGATGTCGACGCTCCGCTGTCCGATGTGCTGGGCAATGAACTGGGACGACTCCTCATTGACGTACATGTCGAACACGGCGTCCGGATTCACGCCGGCGTCAAGGTGGTCGGCATCATGACTGAAGGCGGTCGAGCCGCCGGTGTTCAGCTGGCGGATGGTGCGACGCTGGCCGCCGACGCCGTACTGGTATCGATCGGCTCGATCCCCAACACCGAATGGCTTGCCGGCAGCGCCGTCCCGACCGGCGATGGGGTGCTCTGCGATGAATATTGCCGAGCGGCACCGGGCGTGTGGGCCGCGGGCGACGTCGCGTCCTGGTATCACGTCGGCATCGGTGAACGTATCCGAGTCGAACATCGCACCAACGCTGCCGAGCAAGGTCTTGCCGTCGCGCGGAACATCCTCGCGGGATCCAATCCGGCCCCGTTCGTCCCGGTCCCTTACATCTGGTCGGACCAGTACGACCTGAAGATCCAGATACACGGTCTTCCGCGCAACGCCGATTCGTTCACGGTCACCGACGGCAGCATCGATGACCGCGAGCTCGTCGCCGTCTATGGCAAGGGCGGCCGCGCCCGAGCGGCCGTCGGCATCAACATGATCCGCCCTCTGCGCGCTGCCCGATCACTGGTGGCAGCACGGGCCGACCTGACATCCATCCTCAGCGAGGGAGCTACCGCATGAGCATCCAAACAGAGTCCGCCACAGTGGACTACACCCGAGCCGAGCCTCGTGCCGGCGTCATCGGACTGGGCATGATAGGCGGTGCCGTCGCGGTCGGTCTCGCCCGGAGCGGCCGGACGCCGACGGTCTACGACATCCGCTTCGACGCCGCAGCCGGACTTGCCGGAGTGCCCGCCCCCGTGGCGTCACCGGCTCAAGTGGCCTGTGACAGCGATGTGGTGCTGCTGGCCGTGGTCGACGCCGATCAGGCCCGCCAGGTGCTATGCGCCGACGACGGCGTCCTCTCAGCCGCTCATCCGGGGCTGATCGTGGTTCTGTTGTCCACCGTTGCGGTGCCCGTGGTGTACGAGCTCGCCCGGACATGCGCGAAAGAGGGTGTGGCCCTGTTGGATTGCGGTGTAACGCAGGCAGTGCCGAGCGGCCTCGTCGCCATTCTGGGCGGCGATGACGCCACAGTCGCGCACGCCATGCCGGTGCTGGCGGACTTCGCCAAGGACGTGGTGCATTGCGGCCCACTGGGCGCCGGCATGGCGACCAAGATCGCCCGCAACATCGTCACCTACGGCACCTGGCGCGCCGTCCACGAGGCGGCCACGGTGGTGGAATCCGCCGGCGTCGATCCGGCGAAATTGATCGCCGTGGTCGAGGACGCCGATCCCCGCGGCACCACCCTGTTTTCCTGGTTGCGCAACCAGCTCGCAGCCGAAGAGCAGACACGCGAGATGGTGCCGCAGGTTCGCCGGCTGATGGACAAGGACCTCGCCGCAGCCCAGGAACTCGCAGCAAGAAGTAACATTTCTGTTCCCCTCGTCGACGCTGCCCGTGCCAACAGCGCTGAGACTTTGGCCATCCCACAGAAGGAATCTCATGAGTGAAACGACCGAACTGGGTCGCAAGACCATGGACGCGGTCTACGGAGCGGGGTTCTCCAAGACGATGCCCGACGTGTCGAACCCCATGCTGGACGACACGATCGACCACCTCTTCGGCGAGATCTGGAGCCGTCCCGGTCTCTCGATACGCGACCGCCGATTACTGGTGATCGGAGCCACCGCCGCGCTGGGTCGTGCCGACCTCATCGAGATCCAGGCCCGAGGTGCGCTGGAGAACGATGAACTCTCGCCCGGTGAGCTCCGCGAGGCCGTCCTGCAGTTGCACTACTACGTCGGCTGGGGCAACGGCACCCAGGTCAACCAAGGCGTCGAAGCCGCCATCAGCGAGCGTGAAGGCCAATCCGACTGCAGCGCTCAGTCAGATCCAGAAGGCAAGGAGCACAACCAATGACAACCAGCATTCACGAGATGCCGATCGAACGGGAACAGCTTCTCGACCCGCCCCTGGCGTACCACCAGCTGCGCGAGGACCAACCCATTGTCCGGATGCGGTTCCCTAGTGGTCGCGTCGGCTGGCTGGTCACCCGGTTCGAGGAGGGCAGTCAGGTCTTCTCCGACCCACGGCTGAGTTCACAACGACCACGGCACGACGTGGCAGAAGAGGACGACGTCGACCCCGACGACAACGATTCGGCGGAGGCCCTGCCCCCGACGTTCAACTCCATGGACGCCCCCGACCACGGGGCCTACCGGCGGCTGCTCTCAGGGAAGTTCACGCCCAAGTCGGTGCAGGTCAACCTGCAGCCCTATATCGACACCATCGTCACCGAGCATCTGGACGCCATCGAGGCACAAGGAGCAAGCGGCACGCCGGTCGACCTGATCGAGCAACTCGCGCTGCCGATTCCGTGCCTGGTCATCTGCGAACTTCTCGGCGTGCCCTATCAGGACCGGGACAAGTTCCACCACGCCACCGAGGTAATGATGGACACCAGCAAGCGGCGCGCCGAGCGCGACACCGGCGCACACTGGCTGATGGAGTACATCACCAAGCTGGTCGCAGAGAAGCGCGCAGACCCCGGTTCCGACGGCCTGCTCGCCGAGTTGATCCGCAAGAGTGAGGAGGACGGGTCCATCCTGTCCGATGAAGACCTCATCGGCATCGGCGTGTTGCTGCTGTTCGCCGGGCACGACACCACCATGGCCATGATCGGTCTGTCCACACTGACGCTGCTCACCCACCCCGCGCAACGCCGAGATCTTGCCGAGCATCCGGAGAAGACGGGTACCGCCGTCGAGGAACTGCTGCGTTATCTGACGATCGTCCAGTTCGGGCTGGGCCGCACCGCCAAGGAAGACCTGGAGATCGGTGGCCAGGCCATCGCCAAAGGCGACCTGGTCGTGGTCGCCATGCCCGCAGCCAACCGCGACCCACGGGTGTTCGACAACCCGGACGAGCCGGACTTCGACCGGAAGATGACCCGACACCTGGCCTTCGGCTACGGCGTACATCAGTGCCTCGGCCAGAACATCGCCAGGGCCGAGTTGAAAACGATCCTCCCGCAACTGTTCGCACGATTCCCCGGCCTGAAGTTGGCCACCCCGTTGGACGAGGTCGAGATGGACACCTACGGGACCAACTACGGCGTCAAGAAGATGCTCGTCACCTGGTGACGATTGCCGTCCGGCCCGCCCACCATAAGGTGGTGGGCGTGGCCGACCGTACCGAGGTGCAGCCAGCCCGGCGGCGGAGCCGCCGCGGCCAGGGCGAGCAACTGCGCGAAGAGGTACTCGCCGCGGTGAACCGGTTGCTCGATGACTGGGGCAGCGACGAGAAACTCACCATGCGAGCCGTCGCCCAGGAAGTCGGCGTGACACCGGCGAGCATCTACCTGCACTTCGCCGACAAGACCGAATTGGTGTGGGCAGCCCTGGCCGACAAGTATCGGCAACTCTCCGATCAGATGGGTGCCGCGGAGACCGCTGCTGCCCCGGACCAGCCGCGCGAGCGGCTCCGAGCGCAGGTGCACGCCTACTGCCGCTTCGCAATGGACAACCCCGGCCACTACCGCCTCATGTACGAAATCCGTCAGCCCGCCGTCGAACATGACCGGATGGGATTGCATCCCGCACGGCACGTCTCCGCGAGATTGCGCCGGGCACTGAAGGCCTGCGCCGACGCAGGTTACCCGTTGTCACTGCCGCTTTACCAGGCGACTCACACCTTGTGGACGGGCTTGCACGGCATGGTTTCCGTGCAGCACAGCCTGGCCATCGACGGCTCCCCCGATCAACTCGCGGGCATGGCCGACGGCCTCGTCGACATCGTGGTCAGCGCGCAGCCCCGCACAGGACCCGTCTATCCGCCGGAGACCGACGTCGACCGCTACATCGCTGCGACGGTCATCGAGATCGGTGACAAGTCATAGCAGTACCTCCCCGCTACACGGGCATGACGTTCAACGGCACGGATTGCAGTCCCATAGTCCCCGTGGGCCAAGGCATCTGCGGTTCGTTGCCGTCTGCGAGGGTGTAGTCCGGTATCCGATTGTGCCATTCCTCGAGGATGAGCCGGAGCTCCAAGCGGGCGAGGTGCGAACCCAGACACCGATGCGGGCCACGGCCGAATGCGAAATGCACGGCCTTGTTGTCCAAGTGCACGTCGTCGGCGTCCTCGTAGCGGTTCGGATCGCGGTCGGCGCTGCCGTAGCTGAGCATCACCGTGGTGTCCTTCGGCACTACTCTTCCGCCAATCTCGACCTCGTCGGTAGTGACCCGCGGCGCGAACGGGACAGGTCCGTCGACGCGCAGGATGTCCTCGATGAAGGCGGGAATCAGCGAGAAATCGGCGCTGATCCTTCGGCGTAGGTCGGCATCGCCGGCGAGCTTGGCCAATGAGAATCCCACCGCCGAGGTGACGGTGTCCAGACCCGCCAACACGAACATGAAGCACAATCCGAGGATTTCGTTGTCCGACATGCCTCCCTCGGTGTCCCGCATCAGCTGGCTGAGCATGTCGCTACCGGTGGTGTCGGCGCGTCGCTCGGAGATGTGTTCGGTCAGGTAGGCGAACAGTTCCATCGCGTGTGCCAACACCTCGGGAGTCGCTTCGGAGCTACTGGGATCGGTGAACTGCAGAATCGAGTCTTTCCACTGCACCAGCCGGTCGCGATCCGCCATGGGCAATCCGAACAGCGTCAGAAACACCTGGGAGGGAAACGGTGTGGCGAGGTCGGGAACAACGTCGCATTGTCCCGCCGCCACGATCGTATCGATCAACTCGCCGGCCTGGCGGCGTAGTTCTGACTCACGCTCGGCCATCTTCTTCGGACTGAAGAAGGGATCCAGCATCCGGCGGAACCGGGTGTGGTCCGGCGGATCGATCGCGATCGGAATCAGCGGGACAGGGCTCCCCAGCCGATCGAAGGCGCGGGCCGAGGAGAAGATGTCGGGGCGTTTGGCGGCGAACTCCACGGCCGCGGCGCTGGTCAGGACGATTTCCTCACCAGAGCGGACCGCTTCCCCGGCCTCCCGCAGCTCCCGCCAAGCACGCGACCGGTCTTCCGCGAATGGCAGATCGTTGATGTTGGTGGTTCCAGTCGCGCTGAGCTGAGTCATCGGGGCGGGGAATCCTCTCTTCGTACGCCACCAGGCGTCTCCGATAAATTATGGCAGTAGACTGTCATAGTTGAAATGAGTATCGTCGTCGCGACGGCGGGTGTCAACGATGTAGCCGATACTGCCGTCGCTGTAATCTCAGGGACCTGAGATGGTCGAGGAGGTTGGCGGATGGCACGGGGCGACCGTTCACCGCGAGTCGAGCATGCCGACCGCGTGCGAAATGCGCTGTTGGAAGCCGCGCTGGACCTGTTCAGCGCCAATGGCTACGACGAGACGACCACCGATCAGATCGCCGAGAGCGCCGGTGTTTCCCCGCGTACCTTCTTCCGGTATTTCCCGACCAAGGAGTCGGTGCTGTTCTTCGGTGAGTACGACTTCATCGATGCCGTGAGCGGCGTCTACCTCGCCCAGCCCGAAGAGGTGTCCGATTTCGAGGCGATGGCCAACTCGTTCGCGTTGCTTGCACCCGGACTCAAGCGCATTCGCAAGCGGATCGCGCAGTACCACGAAGCCGTCGCGTCCTCGCTGGTGCTGTTGGGCCGTGAGCGCAGAAACCACGAGGCCAACGCCGAGACGGTAGCCAAAGTGATCGCCGACCGACGCCGGCTGCCCTCCCCCGACAGCGAGTGCGAGCTCCTGGCGTCCATCGGCATGCTGCTCGTCGAGCGCGCCCTCAATCAATGGCTGGCGGTGCCAGGACACACCCTTGACGACCTGATCCGCCAGGAGTTCGCCGCGCTGCAGGCTGTGTTGAAGTAGCGCGGCGGCGGTCAGGGATCGTCGAAGCGCGTGCCGTCAGGGCAGGCCCGCGGAGTGCCCTGGCCACAGTACTGGGTGCGCAGATAGCTCGGGTACGTGTCGGTCGGTCCGGCGTAGAGGCCGGCGAGGTTCACCGGCACGTCATAGACGCCGATGGCGACGACATGCAGGAATCCGGCGACCGCCAGAACCCGTAGCAGCGCTTTGACTTTCGGTCCGGCCCAGCGCAGCGTCTCGATGCCCGCCTCCACCCGGATCTGGCCTTTGCGGTTGCGGAAGAACATCAGGGCGCCGCTCGAGCTGAGCACCAGTGACCACAGGATGGGGCCGTAGAGTGGAATCTGGACGGTCTGCCCGGCCCAGAGCGTGACACCGGGTATCGAGGCCGGGTACGCGACCAGGCCGTGATGCACCGCGAAGATCTCGAGCGGAAATTCGATCACGTACACCGCGAGCCATCCACAACAGAATGTGCGAACGGGACCCAGCGTCGGCCGGCGGAGTCGCGCCCGGCCCATGGCCCAGCGAGCGAGCGATCCCATGGCCAGCGGCATCCAGATGTAGATCATCCCGATCATCAGCACCGGCTCGGCCATGAACCGGCTGCCGGGACTGAGCGAGCCGGGGACGTTCTCCATCCAGTTCCCGAAATTGACCAGGCCCGCGTTGTAGAAGAGCACCGGCTGAAACCAGTTGATCAACGGGTCATGCCACCAAGCGACCGCCGAGCCGATCACGACGGCTGCTTCGACACAGAGCTGCCGCTCGCGCAGACTCTTGCGGACGACGTACCCGATCGCGACGAGAGCCAGTATGGGGCAGGCGATCTGGAAGGCGACAATCGCCAACCGGGTCCCTCCCGGGATCGGATCGGGACCAGCATCCACCGGTGCAGCATTGCCCGACACGATCCACGACAGATACACATAGGCGGCGACCGCCAGGCACACGGCACCCACACTCGACCAGAACAGCACCGGCCGCAACGTCTTGATTTCGACAGGGTCCGGCGCCGCCGTCTCATCGGTTCTGTCGCGGCCGGCAACATCGGTCACTGAACGCCCCCTTCGGCGATGACCTCCTAAAGATGGCAGTTCACTGTCATAGTGTCAATGGGAGGCCGGCTCAGTCGTTGCCGCCCTTGATGATGTCGGGGAGTGCGGCTTCCATATCGCCTACCATCTCAAAGAACGTCCGCGTGAGATGCAGGCTCTTGATACACCATGAGCCGTCGCGCTTTTCGTACGTTTCGTGATAGTGCCCGGCGCCCACCACCCGGCGCCCGTCGGGATAGACGAGCCGATCCTCCATCGCCCAAATTCCGGTCGCCGTCGTATCGGAGGTCAGCGTGATCTCAGGCGTGTGGCAATGGTGCATGGTCGCCGCGTCGGCGACCGCGGCGAGCACCACGGATGCGAACTGATCCACACCCTCCATCCGCGGTGTCGTCTGCGGGTCGGCTCCACCCGTGGACACGGCCAGGTCCACGGTCCCGACGACGTCGTCGGCGAACAAGTCCCGCCACGCGGCAACATCCTTCGTGTCGAGAAACCGGCAGTAGCGCGCCTTCAGTTGTTTGATCGCCTCCAACTCGCCGCTGACATCTGCAGTAGCCACTCCGCGCCTCCCAAGACCGGGTTGTTTCATCTCATCGATTCAGCCGCCGATGCCCACCGGGCGCGGCCATTCATCTAACATTAGTGTCACTTCTATGGAGGTGGTAGGTATGACATCCGATCGACTCGTTGTGTGTGCAAGCCACAGCCCGGGTAAGGAACGCGATGTCGAGCAGTTGCAGGGACGCCGATTCCGCTCGGCGCTGGACTCGGCCGCCGAGAAGGTGCGGCAGTTCGACCCGGACGTGGTGGTCCTGTTCGGCGGTGACCACCGCCGGGCGTTTCGCCATGTGGTGCCCGCCTTCGGTGTCGCGTTGTCCGCATCGATCCTGGCCGAGGGCGGCCACCCCGCCGGTGGACTCGACGTGCCGTCCGCACTAGCCCATCGCCTGTGCGAACACCTGCTGTCCACTGGATTCGACATCGCCGCCTGCCGCGATATCGCATTGGATCACGCCTTCGCACAACCTGTCCGGGACTTACTCGGCGAGCTGGCCGCAAAGCCCGTCATCCCGATCGCGGTGAACTGTGCCACCGCTCCCCTGCCGACCGCGCGCCGTGTCGCCGACTTCGCAAGCGAGGTCGGCCGATTCCTCGACGGCATCGACCAACGCGTCCTGTTGGTCGGAACCGGTGGGCTCTCACATTCACCGCCGAGCCTGGAAGTCGACGCATACGACCTGAGCGACGAGGAGCGCGCGCGCATCATCGCCGAAGGGATGCCGGACGCACGCAACAAGATCCGTCCCGACTGGGACGCCGAAGTACTCGACGCGATGTCTGCGTGGGACCTGGAGACACTGATCCACCTGGTCGACACCGCACATACCCGCGCAGGCGCGGGCGCCAACGAGGTGCGCACCTGGCTCGCGGCCGGCGCCGCAGGCGGCGGCAAGCCGGTGACCCCGATGGTCTACGAACCGGTGCCGGAGTGGATCACCGGGATGGCGGTCGCGACGTCGGCCTGAGCGCCCGCACTCGGGCCGGCGCCGGCGGCGCCGCAGGCGTGCGGGAGAACAATGGCGCGGGCGCCGGCTGACGGACACCATCTACCTCGACAAAAACGTCACGAGCCTTCAGCTGAGCATCCTCGGTCGCCTCGGTGACCGTCAACACCGGCGTGACACAGGCGTCGCTGCCGGCGAACACCCGCGACCATTCGTCACGGGACCGCTGCCGGAACGTATCCGCCAACGCCTGCCGCATCGCGGGCCATCCGTCCTTGTCCCGTTGCGGTCCCAGGCTTTCCGGGTCGATCTCCAGCACCCGCAACAGTTCTGCGAAGAACCCCGGCTCCAATGCACCGACCGCGACGTACCCGCCGTCCGCGCACTCATAGGTGCGGTAGAACGGCGCTGAGCCGTCGAAGATGTTGGTACCGCGCTGATCCGACCAGCGGCCGTCCCCCAGCATCGACCACAGCACGTGGCCGAGCAGTGGAGCGCCGTTGATGATCGCCGCGTCGATCACCTGGCCGCGCCCCGAGCCTTGCCGCTCGATCAGGGCGGCAAGCACGCCCAGGACGGCGAACATCGAGCCGCCGCCGTAGTCGCCGACCAGATTCAGCGGCGGAGTAGGGGGACGGTCCGGAGCGCCCATGGCATGCAGCAACCCGGTCAGCCCGAGGTAGTTGATGTCGTGCCCAGCCTGCTGGGCGCGCGGGCCGGTCTGCCCCCAACCGGTGACTCGGGTGTAGACCAGCCTCGGATTACGGCTGAGGCATTCGTCGGGTCCGAGGCCGAGTCGCTCGGTGACCCCCGGGCGGAATCCCTCGACGAGGACGTCGGCACCGTCGATCAGTTCACGCACCTGCTCAAGATCATCGACGTTCTTCAGGTCGGCGGCAATCAGCCGTCTGCCGCGCAGCGTCGCGCCGCTGCCCGCATGCCCCGGCCGATGCACCCGGAGCACCTCCGCACCGAGGTCGGCCAGCAGCATGGCGGCGTGCGGACCGGGTCCCATGCCTGCCAGTTCGACGACCCTGACGCTTGCCAGGGGGCCGGATCGCACCGGTGCCGAGCCGTCTTCCATATCACCACGATATCTGACGCTATGTTCAGGTGTACTACCGTGCTTGCATTCGGATATCCGTGTCTTGCTAACCTATATCTGACAGGATTGTCACTGTGCCCGAGGAGTAGATCCGTGACCATCGCTGAGCGCCTACTGGGCCTGCCGCGCAACCGGCCGGCGAAATGACCGATGCACCGCTGGCGGGAATCACCGTCGTAAGCCTCGAACAGGCGGTCGCGGCACCATACGCGACCCGCCAACTTGCCGACCTCGGCGCGCGCGTGGTGAAAGTCGAACGCCCCCAAGGTGGTGACTTCGCCCGCGGGTACGACCGTTCGGTGCACGGCGAGTCGAGCTACTTCGTCTGGCTCAACCGCGGCAAGGAATCCTTGACGCTGGATCTCAAGCAACCCGAGGGCCTGCACACCGTGCACCGGTTGCTCGGAAACGCGGACGTACTGGTGCACAATCTCGGGCCGGGGGCAGCAGCGCGGATGGGGCTGGACGCCGATGCGGTGGCCCGATCGCACCCCCGGATCATCACCGCGACCATCAGCGGGTACGGCGAGGACGGTCCATGGAAGGACCGCAAGGCCTATGACCTGCTGGTGCAGGCCGAAGCCGGACTGCTGTCGGTGACCGGTTCGCCGGCCGAGGTGGCACGCACCGGGGTGTCCATCGCCGATATCGCGGCCGGCATGTTCACCTACTCCGGCATCCTCACCGCGCTGTACACCCGCGCGACCACCGGTGTGGCACGGCCGGTTTCGGTGTCATTGTTCGATGCGCTGGTCGAATGGATGTCCCAACCGCTCTACTACGGACGTTACGGCGGAACGGCACCCGCCCGCACCGGCGCACGACATCCGACGATCGCCCCGTACGGCCCGTTCACCACCGGCGACGGCGGCACCGTTCTGCTCGCGGTGCAGAACCCGCCGGAATGGCAGCGGCTCTGCGAAATCGTCCTGGAAAGAGCCGATCTCGTGGCGGATCCACGGTTCGCCACCAACCCCGATCGCGTCGCGCACCGCGACGAGTTGGAGGCCGTCATCGGTGCTGCGGTGGCCCGGCTACGTACCGGGGAATTCGAAAAACGACTCGACGATGCACGCGTGGCGCATGCCCGCATGAACGATGTCGAGCACCTGTCGGATCACCCCGTGCTCACCGGCCGCGACCGGTGGCACGGGATTCAGACTCCGGGCGGGCCCGCCGAGGCGCTACCGCCGCCGGCCGGCCTGGCAGGCGTCGACCCCGTGCTGGGTGACGTGCCTGCGCTGGGCGCGCACAGCCGAAAGATCCTGGGCGAGTTGGGATACCCGCCCGCTGAGATCGACGAACTGATCGCCGCAGGCGTCACTTCGGCTGAGCGAAAAAGCCACGCTTGATACAGGTCGTCAACAATTCGATGACGTCGTCGTGGCTGAGCTGCTCGGGCAGGTCGAGCGCGGCTTCAGGCACCCGGGTGACGAGCGACCGCAGGATCAGCGCCGAGATCACCGGGTCGTACGGGTACGCACCGGGTCGGCGGGTCAACATCCTGGCCGCGCCGATGTCCATCAGCACCTGACCGTTCTCGCCGATCGCGACAATCGTGGGATTGTCGGTGGTGCCCTCGGCCCAGGCGTCGATGCAGCCGGAATACCGATCGTAGAACTCTACGTACGTGGCCAGCCAGTGCCGCAGCGTCGATTCGTCGGCCACGGGGTCCAGCTGCGCGATCCGTTCTGCGAATGCCTTTCCGGCCTCGTAGACCTCGGCACCTACCGCGGCCAGCAGATCCTGCTTGTCGCTGAAGTACTTGTAGAAGGTGCCACGCGCCACTTCAGCGGCGGCGACGATGTCGTCGACACTGGTGCTTCGGTATCCCCTGGCCCGGAATTGCGCGGCTCCGGCGTCAGCCAGCGTCGTCACAGTGGTGACCGCGCGCTTGCTCAGGTTCGCGGTGCGCTCGGTGATGGACAGCCCCGCGAGATCGGGGGCATCGGGCACCTGCACGGCGTCCACATCCGCTGCCGGGTCCGCGCTGGCGTGCAATCGCAGCGATTTCAGCACTGCCGGTGGCGTATCGGGGAACAGCACCAACTGCAGGAATACCGACAGGGTGTCGATCGCGTCCTTGGCGCTGCGCCCGTAGGCCCGGTCGGTGTGCACGAACAGGTTGATGCGGTGCACCAGCGCGGTCATCGTCATGGCCGCGACTTCGGGGTCCAGACCTTGCAGACCTGACGCGGCCAGCCGTTCGGCGAGCCGATGGTTGTAGCTGCGCACGAACCCCGTGATCGCGGGCCGCACCTTCGTGTCGGACGAGGCGATCGCCGTCCATTGCACGAACATCGTCGAGTACTTCTCGAATACCCAGCTCCACTCGCCGAGCCACCAGTTCAGGTTGTCGAAGCCGGTTTCGTCCGGGCCCATGGGACCGATGCGGCGTGCGACCCGGAACAGTGCACTGCCGCATTCGTTCAGCAGCTCCAGGAAAATCTCATCCTTGCCCTGGAAGTACTGATACAGCGCGGCGCGCGATATGCCGGCGGCCTTGGCGATCGCGTCGACCGAGGTGTCGAAGTAGCCGACCCGACCGAACAGTTCCAGCGAGACCTCGGTGATCCGGCTGCGGGTACTGGCGCCCCGGGCACCCACGGCGGGGCTGGACGGGCCGTAACTGGCGCGCCGGACTATCGAGGCTTCGGACATGGTGTCACCAGACTATTGCTGATCCGCTGGGCCCGCGGCACCGTGTGCCGCGTTTCGCGGTCCGCTTCGAGGTACGGCGAATTCCGCAGTACTGGTGATCGCCACACCGCCGGTCTGCCTGGTCGCGGTGAGTTCGACACTCACCCGGTCGACCTCATCTTCCTCCGACACCCCCACGACCGTTCCCGCGCAGGTCAGAACGTCGTCCGGCCAGACCTGCTCGCGGAAGCGCACGCCGAACCGGCGCACACCGGGTGCCCCGAGCCAGTCGGTGGCGAACCCGGCCAGCAGCGCCGCAGAGAACATCCCTTGCGCGAATACCGACGGATAGCCAGCGGACCGCGCCAGTTCATCGTCGTAGTGCATGGGGTTGAGGTCACCGGACGCGCCCGAGTAGCGGACGAACATCTGCCGGGTGAGTGGACCGAACTCCCGGGGCGACGCCTGATCCCCCGGCTTCATCGCCGTGCCGTCTCGATAAAGGTGGCCTTGGCCTCGGCCACCAGAACTCCTGTGGTATCGCGGTATTCGGTCACGACCGTGGCGAAGCGCATGGTCCCGCCACGCTTGCCCGGCTTGGTGAACCGTTCGACGATCCGCTCGTGTGCGGTCAGGACATCGCCGGCCGCGGGCAACTCGCCGTGGAACGTGTACTCCTGCTCACCGTGCAGGAGCCGCTTGCGGTCGAAGCCCACGTCGACCCGCACGCCGGGCGGCGCCCAACGGGCTGCGCTGGTCAGGAAAGTCGGCGGAATAATCGCGTCCGGACCGCGGTAGGCAGGGTCCTCGCTGAGCATGGCTTCGGCGAACTCGGCGATCTTCCCGCGCTCCACGACCACCTCCCAGGGTTGTCCGACGCCCGGGTCGGCGTCACTGTCAGGCGCTGCAGTCATAGTGACCAATGGTGTCAGAAAACTGTTCGATGCGAAACCGAAACAACATTTAAACGCGTCTCATCAGCTTGAATAAAGATGACATCGATGCCAGAATTGGCGTCCATGATCGAGTTGGCAGCGAGTTACGTCGCGGGTAAATGGATCCCGAACGCCGGCGCGGACACGCTGGACGTGACCTCGCCGACCACCGATGAGGTGCTGGGCACCGTCGGCATCGCGGGCGACGACGAAGTCTCTGCCGCCGTAGCGGCGGCCCGCAGCGCGCTGCCGGGGTGGGCGCAGACCTCCCCGGCCGATCGCGGCGCCGCTTTGGCAAGGCTCGCCGATGCCCTGACCGCCCGCAAGGGCGAGCTGGCCGACCTGGCCACGGCGGAGATCGGCTCGCCGCGCTCATGGAGCACCTTCGGCCAGGTCATCACCGCGACCGGGGTGTTACGGGCCTACGCCGCCATCACACCCGGCTATCCGTTCACCACCAGCCGGCCGTCGACGACCGGTGGCGTCGTCGACGTGCGGCAGGTGCCGGTGGGCGTGGTCGGTGCGATCGTGCCGTGGAACACGCCGTTGTTCATCGCGGCGCTGAAGCTCGGTCCGGCGCTGGCGGCGGGCTGCACGGTGGTGCTCAAACCCGCGCCCGATGCGCCTCTGAGCTTCGGTGTGCTGATGGAGGCGATCGAGGAGGCCCGCATCCCCGACGGTGTGGTCAATGTCGTCAACGGCGGGGCCGCGACCGGAGCGCTGCTCACCGGGCACCCAGATGTCGACAAGATCAGCTTCACGGGATCGACGGCGGTCGGCGCCCGGATCGCCGCATCGTGCGGATCCCGGATCCGCCGCTGCAGTACAGAGCTCGGCGGCAAGTCCGCGGCCGTCGTGCTGCCCGACGCGCCACTCGAGAAGACGGTCGCCGGACTGGTCGGCGGGGTGATGGGCAACAACGGCCAGCTGTGCGCCGCGTTGACGCGAATCCTGCTCCCGCGCAGCCGGTACGACGAGTACGTGACTGCCCTGACCGCTGCCGTCTCCGCGCTGACGGTCGGCGATCCGGCCGACCGGTCCACCGATGTCGGTCCGCTCATCAACAAAGCGGCACGTGACAAGGTCGAAGGTCTCCTGCGGCGGGCGCGCGACGAGGGAGCCACGGTGCTCACCGGCGGTGAGCGTCCGGACCGGCCGGGCTGGTTCGTCACCCCCGCTCTCGTCGAGGCCACCAACGATATGGAGATCGCCCGCGAAGAAGTCTTCGGGCCTGTCGTCGTCGTCCTCGCCTATGACGACATTTCCGAGGCGGTGTCGATCGCCAACGACTCACGCTACGGGCTGGTCGGTGCGGTGTGGTCGGCCGACGAGGAGCACGCAGCCGCCGTGGCGGCCCGCCTGCAGGCCGGGTCGGTCGCCGTCAACTCCACCGCCGTACTCGACTTCGGCAGCCCGTTCGGTGGCTTCAAGCAGTCCGGTATCGGCCGCGAGGGCGGTCCGGAAGGCATCACCGGATTCGTCGAATACCAAGCCATCATCCGTTGATCCAGAAGGAATTTCACATGCAGACGCAGGCAGCGGTGCTGTTCGAACGCAATTCACCGTGGTCGATCGAGACGATCGAGCTGGATCCGCCGAAGGCGACTGAAGTCCTGGTCGAGTTGCACGCCTCCGGTATGTGCCATTCGGATGATCATCTCGTCACCGGCGACATGCCGATCGCGCTGCCCTGTATCGGCGGGCACGAGGGTGCCGGCGTGGTCAAGGCAGTCGGCGATCATGTGTCGTGGCTGGCGCCCGGCGACCACGTGGTGTTCAGCTTCATCCCATCGTGCGGCCGCTGTCCATCCTGCTCGACGGGCCATCAGAGCCTGTGTGACCTGGGCGCAAAAATATACTCCGGCATGCAGATTCACGATGGAACCGCCCGCCACCACCTCCGCGACATGGATCTCGCGCTGGCCTGCGGGGTCGGGTCGTTCGCGCATCACACGGTGGTGCACGAGGCGAGTTGCGTGAAGATCCCGGAGCATTATCGGCTGGACCGGGCCTGCCTGCTCGGCTGCGGATTCATCACCGGATGGGGATCGTCGGTGTACGCCGCCGACGTGCGACCCGGCGACACGGTTGCCGTTGCCGGGGTCGGCGGAATCGGCGCGGCGGCGGTGCAGGGCGCGCGCCTCGCCGGTGCGCGGACGATCACCGTCATCGACCCCTCGGAGTACAAGCGGGACGAAGCGGTGAAGATGGGCGCCACCCATACCGCAGCGAACTGGGACGATGCCAAAGATATTGTGGCCGAGGCGACCTGGAATCGCGGCGTGGACAAGTTCATCTGCGCGATGGGCGTCGGCGACGGTCGACTTGTCGGCCGGGCCCTGGCCATGACGGCCAAACGGGGCAAGCTCGTCGTCACCAACATCCACCCCATGCTGGAGCGGGAGATCCGGGCGAACCTGATGGACCTCACCCTGACCGAGAAGCAGATCGTCGGGACACTCTACGGCTCGGGTAACCCGCGGGCCGACATCCCGAAGATCCTCGAGCTGAGCAGCGCTGGCCAAGTCGACCTGGACTCCATGGTGACCCGCACGTATCCCCTGGAAAAGGTCAACGACGGCTACGCCGATATGCACGCCGGCGCCAATATCCGTGGCGTGCTGATCTATCCGCCTGCCGGGGCCTAGCCGATCGGACGGGCCCGCGCTAGATCTGGACGGTCTCCCAGCCGCCACCTTCGGCGGAGCGGTGCGCGGCGTCGATCACCGCCAACGACAGCAGACCATCCTCGAAGGTGGCAGCGCCGCTCGGCGCTCCGTCGAAGGCCGGCAGCCAGTCTTCGAGCATCAACGCCATCGCGCGGCTCGCGTGCCCGGCCAGACCGGCAGGCAAATTCTCGGGATGGCCCGGCTCCCGCTCGTCGACCGTCAACGGCTTCAATCCGTCGTCGGTGGCCAAGCCTGCCGAGTACGCAGCCGAGCGCAGCTCACCGTCCCCGATGATCGTGCCGTCGGCGCCGAACAACTCCAGCCGGTAGTGATCGGCGTGCGCGCCCATCACCGAAACACTCAGCATCGCCGTCAATCCGGATTCCATGCGCATCAACAGCGCCGCCGTATCGTCGGCGGTGACGTGCAATGTCGTACCGTCGGGCAGTTCACGCGCGGGGTCGCTGGTTTTCACCTCGGCGCACACCGACACCGGCTTACCGAGCAGGCTGCACAGGAAATCCAGGTCGTGCACCAGCATCCCCGCCAGATAGCCGCCGCCCTGCTCCCGGTCGTACATCCAACTGGCCTGCAGCGGGTGACTGGGATGCCAGTACGACGCACTGCGACTGACTCGCGCCAGGTACTGGGCCCCCAGAAAGCCCGAGCGCACCTTGTCGGCGACGGCCAACCAGTCGGGATTCCATCGGTTCTCGAAACAGCATGCTGTGGGCAGGTTCGACTCGGCGGCGGCCCGAACCATCTCGCGCGCCGATTTGACGTCACCGGCAAGCGGTTTCTCACACAGCACGGGCTTGCCCGCGGCCAGGGCGGCCAACGTCATATCGCGATGCAGAGTGGTCGGTGTCGCCACCGAGATGACGTCGAGGTCGTCCCGGGTGACGAACGACTCCCAGTCGGTGGAGGTCTCTTCGATCCCCAACTTGGCAGCCACCCGTTCCAATCGCTCGGGTGTACGTGCACAGAGTGCGACCGGCTCGAAGCCTTCAGCCGCCCGGAAGCCGGGTACCTGCACGTGCGCACCCCAACCAACGCCGACGATGCCGACCCGCTTCGGCGTCTGGTCCGCCATAGTTCTCCTTATTCGTCATATGTGGACACTTATGTTAGATCGCATGCCGATGCGCATGCAGATATTCGTTATAACAGCATACGTAGGCAACGGCCCAGCATTGCCAAAAAGTGACACTAGTGCCAGAATTCTGTGTTGTGAGTGCGATCCACATCGATGAGCAGCAGTTCGCCCCGCTGATCGACCTGCAGTGGTGGCAGGAGCGTCCGGCCGACCGCTGTGACCTCTACCGGCGGCTGAGAGATGCCGACGGCCCGGTGTTCGTCCGGACCAGTCGGCCGGATTCCCCGCGGGTGCGCGGATTCTGGGCTGTCGGATCGCACCGCGACGTCACCCAGATCAGTCGCCGCCCCGAAGACTTCTGCTCGGGCCGGGGGACCCAGATCTTTGACCAGACGGCCGAGATGCGTGAATACCGCGGGTCCATCATCGACATGGACGACCCCGAGCACATGCGTCTGCGCAAGATCGTCTCCCGTGGATTCACCCCGCGCATCCTCTCCGAGATGCGTGCGCTCGTGCAGGAGACAACGGCCGAGATCCTCGAGGAGATGCCGCGCTCCGGTGAGTGCGATTTCGTCTCCTCGTTCGCCACGCTGTTGCCGCTGCGCATCATCGACAACATGCTGGGCGTGCCACGCGAGCATGAGCAGTTCATCCTGAAAGCCACCAACGTGGTGCTGGGCGCTTCCGACCCCGAGTACGTACCCGATCAGAGCATCAAGGGTATCGAGACCGCCGTCACAGAAACCAGTGAGCGGTTGATCGATTTGCTGAAAGGCATTGCCGAGGACCGTATCGCGAGCCCTCGTGGCGACGTGATCAGCAAGCTGGTCACCTCGGACGAGGAAAATCTGACCTCACAGGAACTGGCCAAGTTCTTCATCCTGCTGATCGGCGCCGGCAACGAGACCACCCGCAACGCGCTCAGCCACGGGCTGCTGGTCCTGTCCGCGCATCCCGAACAGCGAGACCGGCTTCTGGCCGACTACGACGACCTGGCCTCACCTGCTGTCGAGGAGATCCTGCGATATGCCAGCCCGGTGATCCACATGCGCCGCACCGTCACCCGCGACGGCGTCACGCTGACCGACGATCAGGGCGCAATCACCCACACGTTCAGCGCCGGTGACAAGGTTGTCCTGTGGTATCCGGCCGCCAACCGCGATCCGGCGGTCTTCGCCGAGCCGGAGCTGTTCGACATCGCCCGAAAGCCGAACAACCACATCGCCTTCGGGGGCCCAGGGCCGCACTTTTGCCTGGGCGCACACCTCGCCAGGCTCGAGCTCAACGTCGCATTCAAGATGCTCTACGACCGTTATCCTGACATCACGTCGGTCGGCGAACCGGTCATGCTGAGATCGAACTTCGTCAATGGCATCAAACACCTCAAGGCGACATACACCGCATGAACACGAAACCTGCGGTGCTGTCCGACACCACCGACGGTGTCCTGACCATCACCCTCAACCGCCCGGAAGCCGCCAACGCACTACGGCCCGACGACCGGGATGCGGTGATCGCGTTGCTGGCCACCGCAGACGCCGACGCAGAGGTGCGCGTGGTGGTGTTACGGGCCAATGGCAAGCACTTCTGCGCCGGTGCCGACGTCGGCTCGCTCGCTGAGCGACGCGCAACGGTGGAAAAGCGGGTGATGGACCCGATGCGACGCATCATGAACGGCGCGCAGCAGCTGGTGGCCAGCGTGCTGGATTGCAACAAACCGGTGATCGCCGCCGTGCAGGGTGCGGCCACTGGCGTCGGAGCTCACCTGGTCTATGCATCCGACTTGGTCATAGCCACCGAAAATGCCTACTTTGTCGAGTCTTTCGCCAAACGCGGGCTGGTGGTCGACGGCGGCGGCTGCTACCTGCTGCCGCGGCGAATCGGCATGCAGAAGGCGAAGGAGCTGGCGTTCTTCGGTGAGAAGCTCAGCGCAGCCGAGGCTTTAAGCCTCGGTCTGCTGAACCGGGTGGTGTCGGCCGATGCACTCGATGCGACGGTTGCGGACTTCGCCGGCCGACTGGCGGCCGCGCCCACCACCGCCATCGCGTTCACCAAGCGACTGCTCAACGACTCCCCCGACACCGACCGGACCGGGGCATTCGTCGCCGAGGCGATGGCTCAGGAGATCCAATCCTATTCGCACGACTCCAAGGAGGGCGTGCAGGCGTTCGTCGAGAAGCGACCGACCGAGTTCACCGGGTGGTGACCATGCCACGAGCCGATATCCCGACCATCGACGCTGCCAGCGCTCCCTATTGGGCGGCCGCCCGCGAAGGTCGCCTCCTGATCACCAGGTGTTCGGTGTGCGCCAAGGTGCACCACTACCCGCGGCCGTTCTGCCCGTACTGCTGGAGCGAGGATGTGCACCCAGTCCAGGCCAGTGGCACCGGGACGCTCTATACGTATTCGACGGTGTTCGTGAACGACCTATCGCCGTTCAAAGAGCGGTTACCCTACATCGCGGCGATCGTGCAGCTGACCGAGGGCCCACGGCTGCTGACGACCATCGAAGGTGCTGACCCGCACAACCTTCGAGTCGATGTGCCGGTTGACGCGGTATTCCGGCCTGTTGACGAAAACGACCCGGCCAGCCCGTTTCTGACCATCTTCACCCCTAGCGAGGAGCACGCATGACCGGACTACTCGACGGCAAGGTGGCCCTGGTGACCGGGGCCGGCCACGGCATCGGTCGAGGCCACGCGCTGGAACTGGCCAAACACGGCGCCACCGTGATCATCAACGACCTGGGCACGAACCTGTCGGGCGAAGGGACCGGGAAGGTCGCCGACGAGGTGGTGCAGATCATCGAAAAGCGTGGCGGTAAGGCGGTTTCCGACTTCAGTGACATCGGCGACGAGGAGCAGGTCGACCTCGCGGTGGATCGCGCCTACTCGCAGCTGGGCCGGTTGGACATCGTGGTCAACAATGCCGGCATCGTGCGCGACAAGGCGATCTGGAACATGACGGTCGACGATTTCGACCTGGTGCTGCGGGTGCATGTGCGGGGCAGTTGGCTGACCAGCCGTGCGGTGGCCCGCAAATGGCGAGACGAATCGAAGACCATCGGCGGCAAGGTGTATGGCCGCATCATCAACACCACCTCCGGTGCCGGCCTACACGGGCACTTCGGCCAGACGAACTACAGCGCCGCCAAGGCCGCCATCGTCGGGCTGACCCAAACGCTGAGTCTGGAGTTGGCGGCGATCGGCGCCACCGTGAACGCGGTCAGCCCAGGCGGGCGCACCCGGATGTCTGCGTCGATGCCCGGTGCGCAGGCGCCGATCGAGCCCGATGAACGCGCCGACGACGAATTCGACCCCAAAGACCCGTCACTGGGGTCGCCGGTGGTGGCCTGGCTGGCCAGCCCCGAGGCCGGTCACATCAGCGGTCAGGTGATCCGCGCGATGGGCGAGAACCTGCAGCTGCTCAAGGGATGGCATCCGGTGGCCTCGGTGTCCAACGGCCAGAAGCGCTGGGATGCCGATAAGTTGGGCACGATCATGGCCACCGACGTGTTCGGAACCCGTAATACCGGTCTGCGGCTGGGCGGTTGAGCTGCCGCGGTGGATAAAGCCGAGCTACTCGAACGGTTACGACTGCCACTGATGGCAGCACCCATGTCGATTGCTTCGACGCCGGAACTGGTCACGGCATGTTGTCGAGCCGGGGTGATCGGCTGCTTCCCCACGCACAATGCTTGGAAAGCCTCCAGCCTGGAGCACGGACTCGATCCCGACCAGCTGCCACCGCTGGATGCCGCACACCGTCCCACCATCCCCCGCCGCATCAAACCCTGGCGAATGATCTTGAGCGGTGGACACAGCGTCGCCGGAATCACCGATGTCCCCTCGGTCGCCGACCTCGTCACGGAGTTGGAGCGGCAGTTCTTGGGCTGAGCCCGTTCAGAGGAACAGATACAGCCCGGACAGCGTCCCCCATAACACGAGGCAGTACCCCTCGAACAGCACGCGCAGCGGCCTTGGGGCACTGCGCAATTCCATGAAGTCCAAGCCAACGAGCCTGACCTTTATCGCGGCGATCGCGAGCACGACTACTACCATCGCCGATCCGCTGCCGTGGTCGGCGCCCAGCACGTAGGACACCAAGGTCGCCGCGATGAGCACCAGCCACGACAATCCCGCGCGACTGCGTACGAAGGTGAGCGCCGATGGGCCAGGCATCAGGCCACCAGGTACAGCAGTGGAAACAGCACGATCCACAGCAGGTCGACGAGATGCCAAAAGCAGGTCCCGCCTTCGACGACGGCCATCCGGGTGTCGCTGAGTTCGTGTCGGCGGGTCTGCGTCAGCAGGAACGCCAAGACCCCCACGCCGACGCAGACGTGGAACAGATGTACGCCGGTGAGGATGAAGTAGTACAGGTAGAAATGGTTGGCACCGATGCCGTGCCCATCCGTCACCAGCGAGGTGTACTCGTACATCTTGAGCGCGATGAAGACTCCGCCGCAGGTCATCGCCACCACAATGGCGCGCGCCGCGGCGAGCCGAGCGCCCGAACGCAGCGCCCTCAGCGCAACGACGATGCACAACGAACTCGTCAGCAGCAAAAGGGTGTTGATCAGTCCTACACCGAGATGCAGGGTTTTGCGTGCAGCATCAAATACCTCGGGTGCCTTGGCGCGCTCAACCATGAAGGTGGCGAAGAACGCCCCGAAGACCAACATGTCGCCGAACAGGAAGACCCAGGTGCCACCCTCGCCGGGAACCCGCCGAGTCGGCGCCACGGCAGCGGACGCGCTGAGTGTCACGATACCGAGGTGGCTGCCGGCTCGACCGCCTGCTCGGCACTGATCGATTGGAGCAGCACCGTGGTCACCGCGAGCATCCATACGGAGAACGCGACCAACGGAATCCAGAAGGCGAATACGCCGTTCCAGGCCAGCGGGCCGTCATTGAAAATCATGACCGCCCCTCCGGGCAAAGCGAGGAGCGCGTACCACGCGTTCAGATAGCCGAACCACCGTGGAAAGGTTCCCGGTTCCGTGCGGTCGATGAACGACGCCGTCGTGAGCACCAGTGCCTGTACCACCAGGGTGCCAACGATGCCGATGAACATCAGCCAGAAGACGTCGCTGAGCGCCTGGGTGATCTGCGGATCGCGCTCCTCGGGACGAAATGCTGCTGCGGCCATCACCATCATGGGAAAGAGGAAGCCTGGTACGAAGATGACCCCGCTGAAGATTTGGGTTACCGAGAGCACCCCCCACTTGCCCTCGACGCGACGCACCCGCAGGCAGATCGTGGCCAGCCATGGCAGGGCAAAGCAGGCGGCGAGCAGACTCAACGCCAAGCCCACCCGCACCCTCACCTTATTGACGGTGAGGAAGTCGGCGATGCTCTGAGGACTGGCAGTCGGCGAGAGCGGCGGTATCAGCTTCGCGATGAGCATGAAGAAGACGAAGAACAGGACGAGCATAGCGATTCCGCCCCACGCGGCGACGCGTTGGAGTTTCAGATCCATAGGTCGAAAGCTTAAAGTAATTCGTTCAATGTTTAACTGTTTTGATGAATTGGTTCATTGCATCCGGGGCGGCCGCCCGGTCGTCGGAAACAGCGGCCCCAACTGATCGGGAGTACTCCCGTGCAGGACCAATTCGTCGGCGCCCGCCTCTCGATAGCGCTCGAAGACCTCGTGGCAGTTGCCTGCCGACCCGACCGCGGCCGCCTCGTCGATCCATTCACGGGGCAGCACGGATGCCACCGCCACAAGCTGTTCGCGAGTGAGCACCGAATCTGCCGAACCCCTGGTTCCAGCCAACAGCGGGTGGGACCGTAAGCGTTCCAGTGGTTCCAGATCCCATTCGTTCACCGCGGACAGACGTTCCCCGAACCCCGGTATCTGGTAGTAGGTTACCGCCCTGGCCCCCACCACCTCGAGTTCCTCGGCATCGGACAGGTCGCAGGCGACCACCACGGTGGCGTAGACCCGCACGCTGCCCGCCGGCCGGCCTGCTGACCTCTCGGCTTCTCTGACCACCCGCACAGAGCGGGCCACCGCTGCCGGTGTCAGGAACGGGTGTAGCAGCACACCGTCGAAATGCCGGCCGGCCAACGTCAAACCTTTCGGCCCGATCGCGGCGAACACCAGTGGTGGCACCGGTTGATCGGGACGATCGTTGAGCCGTAACGACGGATATCTGCCGGCCGGTCCGTCGTAACGCACCTTCTCCCCGCGACAGAGCCGACGGACGATATCTGCGTAGTCGACGATCGAGGCGTTCGTGGACCTGGGCAGCCCGACGGCGTCCCACATCGCGTCGACAGAACGGCCGACGCCCAGGACGAATCGGCCGTCCGTGAGTGCCTGGGCTGTCATGGCCAGCGATGCCATCAGTGCGGGATGCCGGGACTGGAAATGCGTGATGCCCGACGCGATCCGCACCGTGGAGGTCACCTGACCGAGCGCACCGGTCAGCACACCGAGATCCTTCGTACCCCACCGCTCGCTGAGCCACAGGGTGCGCAGCCCCAACCGTTGCGCTGCCACCGCCTGCTCGATCGCGGCCCGCGGATCGGAGACCCGGCCGGGCAGCGTGTACGCACCGAGCGGTATGCCACTGGATATTTCGGTCTCCATCATCCTATTCTGACACTAGTGTTCATATTCTGGTGAGAGGGGCATCCGTGGCGTACACGTCAACGCGCGGCGACGTCGGCGCGGCGATCGACGACATCATGCGTGCCTGGCTGCCGCCGCGGCTCACACCGGGGACGGCCACATCGATGAAGATCTCGGGTCTGAGCGCGCCGGACGCCGGCTACTCCGGGAAGACCGCCTTCTTCACCGCTTCCTGGGTCGATCCTCAGCGCCAACGCCGTTCCGAGGATCTGGTACTGCGACTGCAGGCCGGAGACCATCAGTTGTTCACCTCGCCTGATGCGCCCCGGCAGGCCGAGGTGATGCGGAGGCTCGGCCGGCACGGGATCGCCGTGCCGCAGGTCGTCGGCATCGAAACGGATGCATCTTTGCTGGGTGCGCCCTTCTATGTGATGCGCCGGGTGCACGGCCGTACCCCGTCGGACGTTCCGAGTTGGCATAAGCGCGGGTGGACGATGCAGTTGTCTGCCTCCGAACGGGAATCGCTGTGCGACAACGCGCTACGTTCCCTTGTCCGTGTCCATGCGGTCAGCGATGCCGACGACCTGGCGTTCCTTCGATCCGACGGCCCCGCCGGGTCCACCGCGTTGCAGCGCTATCTGCAGATGCTTGAAGGCTGGTACGACTGGTGCCGCGGCGACCTCGAAGTGGGGGCTGACACGCTGTCCCGCGCACTGCGGGTGATCCTGGATCAGGCTCCCGGAACCAGCGCAGAGACCATCGTCTGGGGGGACGCGCGAGTCGGGAACATGGCGTTCGCCGACGATCTGTCGGTGGCCGCGTTGTTCGACTGGGAGACGGCCGGCACCGGGCCCGCCGAGATCGACCTCGGTTGGTGGCTCATGTTCGAGACGTTCCTGTGTGAATCGCTGGGATTCATCCGCCCCCCGGGAGTGCCGGGCGATGACGAATTCGTCCGCCGTTACCGGGAATTCGGGGGAATCCTGACCGGAGACATCGTCTACTACCAACTGGTGGCCGCATTCGTGCTGTCGCTGATCAACAACCGGCTTGCGCTGCTGTTGGTGCGTGACGGCCTGGATGTGGCTACCGCGCGCAGCTATCCGCAGTCCGCGGTCGACTTGGTCGAGCGGTATCTGCGGCAGCTGTAGAGCCCAGTTCAGGCCAGCGCCAGCGTGCTCAGAATGTCGGGCGAATACGCCTCCGCCGGCGGCGACCACGGCCCCGTATGCACGGCTTCCAACGCCAGCCCGAGTTCGGGACGGCTGCGGAGCAGCCCGAACATCCGCGAACGCCGGGCCGCCCGCTCGGGCATGCCGAAGCCGGTGAGCAGATCCGTCAGGGCACTGGCAAATCGCAACCTGGCCATGCGGGTTCGCCGTTCCTCGACATAGCGGGCCAGCCCCTGCGGTGTCCAGACGGCGGTGTCCAGCAACACCTCGGAAAGAACGCGCACGTCGCGCATGGCGATGCTGAGGCCCTGCGCGGTCACGGGATTGCTCCAGCCCGCAGCGTCGCCGATGAGCACCGCACCGGGCACCGCGGGCTCGTCGACCCAGGCGTCGTTCATCGGGAACGTCGCGCACGGACCGATCGGCGCGGAAGCTGCGAGCGCGTCCGAATCCGGGAAGATCGGCGTTCGGAACGCATTCATGAAATCCCCGACCGCCGAGCTCCCCCTGAGCGGTTCCGGATCGTCGACGCCCCGACCGACATAGAGCCGCAATCGGTTGTCAGCGCGCGGTAAGACGATGTACTGGTTCCGGCCGTCGACGGAGATCGCCGTTTCCGCGCGATCCCACACTCCTGCGTCGTCGACCAGCATGCCCGACAACCGGACCCGGGCCTGTGTTGTGAACAACCTCGCGCCGAGCGCTGACCTGACGGACGACATCTTGCCGTCGGCTCCGACGATCAAGCGGCACACGATGGTTCGTGTGCCGCTGTCCGTGTCGTAGCTGACCGTCGGGGCCTCGTCGGGGCGTATTGTCGTCCGGCGCACGCCGCGCACCACCGTGGCGCCGACCTTGACCGCAGCAGTGGCCAGCGCTTCGCGCAACTCCGGGTGGCCCACACCGACAACGCCGGGCGCCGTGGGCACCACGGCCGACAGGTCGCGCGATCGCCATCGAGCCTGGTCGATGCCGACACCCTCGTCGTACGGAACCATCTTCGTCATCACCGAGACACCTGCGGTCCGCAGAATCGTGTCGGCGACCCCGATCTCGGCGGCCTCGGCAAAACCCCACGGCACCATCGCCTCTCCACGCACGATGTCGCGGTAGCTCTGCTCACGCTCGAGGACCGTCACGGCCAGACCGGCGGTGGCCAAGCGGACCGCCAACGCACATCCGGCGATCCCGCCGCCGACGACGACAACTTCAGCGTCCATCCGACCCCCTTCGCAGTTCTCATTTACTATGACATAATGGGATCTCGCGACGCCACCGGGAAGGAACGGACAGTGCTGCGACGCCGCGGCGGAACTCAGTCGTCCCCCATCTCGAAGACCGACGTCGTGGATGCGGCCATGCGCGTCGTGGCGCGATCATCGCTGGAGCGGTTGACAGTTCGGGAAGTCGCCGCCGAATGCGGAGTGACTCCACCGGCGATTCACTACCACCTGCGCGGTGGCGACGACCTCACCGATCGCGTTGTCGAGGCTGTCGCCGCGCAGATAGATGTACGGCTGGATCCGCGCACCTCGTGGATCGACCAGTACCTCGGGCTCGTCTCGGCCATGGACCGCGCGTTCCTCGCCTACCCCGGAACCGGGCTGCACGCACTGACGTCAACGGGCCCGTCAGCGGCGGCCACCCGACTTACCGACACCGCGCTGGGGATTCTGCGGCAGGCCGGCTGCACCGAAGATGCTGCCGTGCAGACCTTCACCGCCACGTATTTGATGTTCGTCGGATGGCTCGCGACCCGAAGCCGAGCCGAAGGCAACACCATGCACCCCGCGTTGGCTGCTGCCGGCGCAACCGGGCTCGGCCGCGACGGCGGCCGACCTCTCGAAGAGGCAATGCGCCGCATACTGATGACCGCACAAGGAGGAACCACGTGACCGACGACGCAACCTGGCTGGAGACCTACTATGCGGCCTGGGATTCCGGTGACGCCGAGGCGATCAGCGCCTGGTTCGATGATGAAGTCGTCCTCGAAGATGTCCCGACCGGCCATATCGCCCGTGGCCGGGCCCAAGCCCGCGGTTTCGTCGACGGCGCACTGAAACTCGCACCGGGAGCCAGCTATGAGATTCTTGCGGCGCTGGTCAGTGGCGAGCAGTTCGCCGCGGAGTGGGTGATGCAACCGGCAGGCCTGCACGGCGCATCTGTCGGTACCGTGCGGAACGGCAAGATCGCCACCAACCGCGACTTCTGGGATGCCTCGACGATGAAAACGTGAGAACGTCAGCCGGCGCTGTCCGCAAACGTCAGCGGCCCGGTCTGCGCGACCGTGCCGAGCAGGCCCAGATCGACGCCGGCCTCGGCAGCCGCCTCGTGACAGGCTGCGACGTCCTTGCGTAGGAACGGCCCTGCCAACTCGGTGAATCGGTCGATCCCGCCGATGCGGTGGGCGTGCGCAGCGGCACCGCTCCGGCCGCTGCACACCTGAAGCGCGGAGAGCAACGCACCCGGTTCGACGCCCAGGTTGTCACCCAATTGTGTTGCCGCTGCGATGAGCTGAGCATTCGCCGCGAACAACAGGTTGTTGATCAGCTTGATGCCCAGTGCACTGCCCAGCTCGCCGGTGGGCACCACCGGATCCGCATAGGCGGCCAGCACGGGAGCCACCGCCTCGACGGCATCGGCCTGTCCCCCGATCAGCACGGTCAGCGTGCCCGCGGCGATATCCTCGGCAGTTCCACTGACCGGCGCGTCCAGGATCACCGGTGCCGACGATGAGCTGTCGCGCAGCGCTTCCAGTGTGGACACGGTGCCGGTGGTGTGGGATACGAACACCGAGCCGGGCTTGGCATTGGCAATGAACCTATCGGGGCCCAAACCGGTTTCGCGCAACTGCGAGTCGGAGAACAGGCACGAGATCAGGATGTCGCTCTGCCTTGCCAACTCGGCGACCGAGCCTGCCGGTCCGGCCCCGCTCGCCGCGAGGCGGTCCATGACCTCGTCGCGGCGGCTGTGCACCAGCACGTGGTGGCCCGCACCGAGCAACCGCATGACCATCGGCTCGCCGAGTTGGCCGGCTCCGATGAACCCGACGGTGTTGGTCACGGGGCCTCCTGAATCTGGTCAGATGGAATCTCGGGGAAAGTGGGCACCGTCAACGCCACCTCAAGTTCAGCGAATCCACGCCGAATACCTGGCCACCGTGCTCGATGGCCTCCCCGGCGAGTTCATAGTCCGGAATGCGCTTGTGCCACTCCTCCAGAACCACCGCCATTTCCTGCCGGGCAAGGTGCGAGCCAAGGCACCGGTGCGGGCCTCCGCCGAACGACAGGTGACGTGTGACGCCGCGGTCGATGTCGAATTCGCGGGCATCGGGATAGGCCGACTCGTCGCGGCCTGCCAACGCCAACGAGAACGACGCCATATCGCCGGCTTTCACCGGACACCCGTGGAAATCCATGTCCTGGGTGGCCTTTCGTGCGGTCTGCACGATCGGATACACCCGAAGTATCTCCTCCACCGCCTTCGGGATGAGCTCGGGTTCGGCGACGATCCTCGCGCGGTCCGCGGGGTGGGTGGCCAGGTGCAGCATTGCGTAGGACAACTGGTTGGACACCGTGTCAAGTCCGGCCATGAACAACAGCAGCAGGCAGTTGAGCAACTCCAGGTCGTTGATCGGTTCACCGTCGATCGTCCAGTCGATCGCCTTGCTGACGATGTCGTCGGCATCGGGGTCACGATTCTCGCGGCGTCGTCGAATCAGCTCGGAGAAGTAGCCCATCACGTGCGTCATGCCTTCGAGCCTGGCCGCGTTGACTTCCTCGCCCACACCGCTCTGGTGCAGGATCATGTCCTCCCACACCAGAAACTTGTCGAGATCCTCGACGGGCATGCCCATGATCGTCAGGAAGACCGTCGACGGGAACACCCGTGAGATCCGTTCGACGAAGTCGCAGCCGCCCTCGTCGACCAACTGGTCGACGAGGGCGGCCGCCAACGCCTGCTGCGCGCCCCGCAGACCCTTGACCCGACCTGGCGAGAAGTACTCCGCCAGCACCTGGCGCCACTTGGCGTGATCGGGCGGGTCGATCATGATCGGAATCCACTTGTACGGCGGCTCAGGTTCGGTCGGCACGATGACGCTGCTGGACCAGAGCTCAGGGTGCTGCAGGCCATCCAGGATCACCGAGTTGTCGGTGAACACCCAGTAGTCCATCCCGCCCTCGGTATTGCGGAAGACCGGCCGCGCCCCATCCTGACATTCGTCCAGCCGGCGAAAGTGCGACAGCGCGGGTGTGTCCGGTGTGTTCATCTCGATGTTCAACGCGGGGCATGTTGCTGTGGGCCGATTCTCGGTCATCAGTGACTGGCCTCCAGGTCGGGCTCGGCGGGGGTACTTGCTGGGCCATTGATCGCCAGAATCCTGAACGGCGAACCCTTCGCGGCGATGGACGTGCACCCGTAGACGACGACACAACACAACGCGATGGTGCCTGCGCCCCCGAGCCAGCGGCCGAACGTCGTCCAGTCCGAGTGCAGACCGAGTACCACCGGCGAGGTCACGGCCCCCAGCACGGCACCATAGGAGACTGTGGGGATAACCAAGAGCCAAGCCCACTTCCACCCCGACAGCCGCGGTACGACCAGGTAGAGGATGACTGCGCCCACCAGGCCTGCAGTGGCATCGGCGAACGCGAACCATATGTTGATGCCGCCGGGCATGAACGGTTGGGGTCCGTAGAATCCACTGATCCCCAGCCAGCCCGCGGTCGCGGTGGCCAGGCCATCGATGACGACGAAGAACCCGAACCAGCTCCAGATCTCGCGCGGATTCGCACCCCGGCAGATGACCCGCCACATGATGTAAGAGCTCCCGCCGAAGAACCAGGCGTACGAGATGGGCGTGAACCAGGGCAGCGTGCGGTCATATGCGGCGTAAACCCCGAGTGGGTTGTCCGGTGGATACCAGTAGAGCAGCGTGCTGTCGAAGATCGGCTCCACGGCTACGGCCGACAACGCGATGCCGAGGAACAACAGCGGAAGCACCGGCCCGCGTCGGCGCTCGCCGGACACCCACCACCACACCAGTAGCGCGATCACGATGGCGATACTCGCCACAGTGAACGCCACTGACGGTCCGGTGGGCGGGCTGGCGTCGGTCGGCATCGGAATACCGTCGGCGAGCAGAATCATCGACACCCCTTTGTGCGATCCGCGAGCGACCGCTGACACGAAAGTAATTCAGCAGCAGCGCCCTTGGAGACTATGACAGTGAACTGTCAGGGTCAATGAGTCATGCCATACTCACGGTCTTGATGTGCAGGAACTCCTCAAGTCCCTGCCTGCCACCTTCCTTACCCATACCGCTGATTCCGATGCCACCGAACGGCCGGGTGACACCGAGGTTGGCCGCACCGTTGATGAGCACCTCACCGGTCTCCAGTTCCTCGGCCACCCGGTGTGCGCGGCGTAGATCTTTGGTGAAGATGTAGCCCGATAGTCCGTATGGGGTGCCGTTGGCGATGTCGATGGCTTGATCGTCGTCGTCGAACGGAATGATCGAAAGGACCGGTCCGAAGACTTCGTTCTGCGCCAACTCTGAAGACGGGTCGACATCGGCGAAGACGGTGGGTTGCAGGTAGAACCCGTCGGCAAGGTCACCGCCGATGCGTTCACCGCCGGTGATCAGGCGCGCACCACTGGCCTTGGCACGCTTGATCATTCCGGTGATGCGCTCGAGCGCTTGTTTGTTGACCACCGGTCCGGAGACAGTATCGGCCTCAAAGGGGTTACCGACCTTCAGGAATCCCGTGATGGCGCGAACCCGCTCGATGACCTCGTCGTACACCGGCCGCTGGACGATCATCCGGGTGGGCAGGGCACAACCCTGGCCGCTGAGTGCACCGACCGAGAACATGGTTCCGACACCGCAGGCGTTGTCGACATCGGCATCGGCGAACACGAGGTTGCCCGACTTGCCACCGAGCTCCATCACCGCGGGCTTGATGAGGTCCGCACAGGACCGAAGGATCTTGCGTGCCGTGTCGGGCCCGCCGGTGAAGCTGATCTTCTTCACCAACGGATGCTCGACCAGCGCAGCGCCGGCCTCGGGACCCCCGGTCACCACGTTGACCACACCGTCCGGAATCCCTGCTTCAGCAGCCAGATCGGCGAATAGCCCCGCGGTGAACGGTGTCAGTTCTGACGGCTTGATGACTACGGTATTGCCGGCTGCCAACGCCGCAGGCACTTTCATGGCCAACGAGATCAGTGGTCCGTTCCAGGTGATGATGGCACCGATCACGCCCCACGGCTGCGCCAGCGTATAGGCGAACTCGCCGTCGGCCCGCAGGGACGCGGTGACCTCACTGCTGATCTTGTCGGCCCACCCCGCGTAGTAGCGGATCCATTCCACAGCCGTGGGGGTCATCGCGGACGTCGTGCTCACCGGCGTGCCGTTGTCCATTGCGGCGAGCCGTCCGAAATCGGCCGCATGATCCTCGATGAGATCGGCCAGTCGCATCAGCATCCGGCGGCGGTCGGCCGGCTTGGTGCGGCGCCATTCCAGATATGCGGTGTGCGCTGCCTGCACGGCCCGGTCGACTTCGGCCGGGCCGGCGAGTGGAACGTCGGCGTCAGGTCGACCGGTGGTGGGATCGATGTGCTGGTGTACGCCGCCTGAGCCGGTGGAGAGCCGCGCCGCACCGATACGCAGTTGCACCGCGGGACGTTCGATTTCGACGGTAGTCATCTGAGATTTCCTCCGTTAGCGCACTGCGAAGCCGGCATCGAGCGGCCACGCGGTTCCGGTGATGAACCTCGCCTCATCGGACACCAGAAAAGCCACCGCACCGGCGACGTCCTCGGGCATCAGGATCTGGATCGGCAGGGCGTTCTGCATGGCAGCGACCGCGGTATCCCCGGCCTCGAGCAGCTTGCCCATCGTCTCGTTCATCACCATCCCGGTCGCGACACCCGTCGGATGAATCGTGTTGACCCGAATGGAGTACTGCGCCAACTCATTTGCCCATACCTGCATCAGGCCTACCAGGCCGCGCTTGGCTGCGGTGTACGCCTGGCCGCCCGCTCTGTCTGTGCCTGTTCCCTTGAGCCCGGCACTGGAACTCGTCAGCACGACAGACCCGCCGCGACCTCCGTCGATGAGCGCGGGAAGTACCGCTTCGACCGTGTTCCAGACGCCGATCAGGTTCACGTCGATGATGTCGCGGAAGACCTGGCGGCGATCACCGTCACCGCTGAGCCGAATGATGCCTGCGTTGGCGATCACGATATCGAGGCGGCCGAACTCGCGCACACCTTCGTCGACGGCCTGCACCACCGCATCCGCGTCGCGGACATCGGCCTGGCGGGCGACGATCCGCCTGCCCTCGTTCTCGACGAGCTTGATCGTCTCCTCGAGCTCGTCGGGCGTCGCATTCGGATAGTCCATCGAATCGATATCGCGGCAGATGTCCAGTGCGATGATGTCCGCGCCGTCGGCCGCCAGCCTGACCGCATGCGCGCGTCCCTGACCCCGGGCGGCGCCGGTGATGAACGCGACCTTGCCTTCGAGATTAGCCATTTTCTGTCAACTCCCTATCGTGACGTCGGCGAGGCTGCCGGTGTGAATTCTGGCCAGACGCAGGCCTTCCTGCGGATCATCGACTTCGATAGCCCAGTTGTCGCAGGAGCAGGTGCACCGGTAGTGGCCGTTGACCGGCAGAATTGCCTGGCCGTCGCAGTCGCCGCCGGTATTGGCGATGCTGGTGAGGAATTCCAGCGGCTTTTCGTGCAGAGCGCTGTCATCGGACATGTACTCACTCCTTGCTTGCTGAAGCGTCCGCGACCCGAAAGATCGGCAGCATCCAGCCGTCTGCGATCGGGGTGAAGTCCACCTGCAGACGCGTGCCGATCTTCACCTCGTCGGGTACGACGTCGACGACGTTGGACACCAGGCGAGCACCGGGCGCATCGGGCAGGTCGAGCACCGCGGGCACCAGGGTCAGATCGGGCATGCCGGGAAACCCATGCACCACGGCAAAGCTGTACACCGTTGCCGCACCGGACAACTCGATCCAGCTCACCGCCTTTGACCGGCAGTTGGGACAGAACGGTGTCGGCGGCAGTCGGTAGGCGTCGCAGTCACCGCACTGCGGTGCGACGAGGCGCCGCTGTTTCGCGGCCTGCCAGAAGGGCTCGGTGTCCTTGTTGACCGCGATCCGGACGTGTTCGCCGGGGATGGTGGTGGCCAAGACCGCAGCGGCGGTACTCATGCGCCACGCCCAAGGATGAGTCCGCTGACCGGGATACTGGCCGGGCCGCCGGTGACGAGCGCCAATTCGGCGTCGGCGACTTGATTGATTGCGGTACCGCGCATCTGCTCCACCCCTTCCATGATGTGGGTCATTCCGATGATGTAGGCCTCGGACAGCTGACCGCCGTGGGTGTTGACCGGAATCGAGCCGCCGTCATAGCGGATGGCACCGCTCTCGACGAATGCCCCGCCTTCACCCTTGGCACAGAATCCGTAGTCCTCCAACTGCATCAGCACCATGGGCGTGAAATGGTCGTAGAGCAATGCGACGTCGATGTCGGCGGCGCTGATGCCCGCCTGCCGATAGAGCCGGTCGGCGATGGGCTTGTTGCCCGAAGATGCGAAGTACTCGTCGGGCATCCCCATCCAGGCGAACGCCCTGCCCCAGTCCTTGACTCCGCCGTGTGCGGCTGCGACCACCGGGACCGCCGGTTGCCGCAGATCGGCAGCCCGCTCGACGCTGGTGGTGATCACTGCCACCGCACCGTCGGTCTCTTGACAGAAGTCGTACAGACACAATGGTTCTGCGATCATCCGCGCGTTGAAGTAGTCCTCCAGCGTCAACGGCTCGGGATGCATCGCCTTGGGCCGGTTGGCAGCGTTGGCCCGAGTCGAGAGTGCGATCTCGGCGAACGCCTCGCGCCGGGTTCCGTAAAGGTGCATGTGACGTCGCGCAAGGACCGACATCAACTGGCCGGGGCCGGCCAGACCGGACGGCTGCAGGAACGAGTTGATCGGATCGGGCTCCAGCGCCGCAAAGACCGATCCCAGCCGTTGACTGGACTGCTGCAACGCCATCACCGTCACCACCACGGACGCGTCGCCGGCAACGATGGCTGCCCGCGCCAGACCTATCGCACCGGCCGAGCCGCCGCCGCCCGACGTCAGCGCCGCAGTGAACCGGACTTCGGGAATCCCGAGGGTCTCCATGAAGTCGGCGGTGTCCATCTTCTCGGTGTATCCGGCGCTGGCACCGGAGTAATAGGCGAAGCCGTCGATATCCGTTACCGGTAGGCCGGCGTCCTCACACGCGGCAAGGATGGCCTCACCGGCGAGTTCGGTGGTGGTCTTCGGGAGCGACCCACCGCGTTTGTAGTACGGGGTCGCCCCGATGCCGACGATCGCGACATCGCGCAGACCAGAGTTGTCTCCCACGGGCTCAGACCAGTTCGGCCGGGATCGCCGGTACATCGGGGAACAGCTCGTAGAAGGTGCCCTGGGTGATGCGCAGTCGGGTCTCGTCGCTCACACCGTCGAAGAGTCCCTTCAGGGTGTCCTGGGTGTGGCCGAAAGTGCCTTCCATGTGCGGGTAATCGCTGCCGAACATCACGTTCTTGTAACCCATGTGATCGTATGCGGCCACCGCGGTCTCGTCGTGCTGGAACGAGGCGTACACCTGGCTGTACAGGATCTCCTTCGGGCTGCGGGTGAGTTTCGGCCGCACCGCCATATGGTGCTGACGGTAACCCTCCAGGAGTCGGTCACCAAGGAAAGGCACCCAGGTCGCGCCGCCTTCGGAGATCAGCACCTTGAGGTTCGGATGACGGTCGAGAGCCCCGGAGGCCACCATCTTCATCGCGGCACGCTGGCCGGAGAACGTCGTCTCGGCGTAGTTCATGATCGCGCCGCCCGGGCCGCGGTAGACCATGCCTGCTCCACCGGTTGCTCCTCCGACGGTCATATCGACCGGGTCGGTGCCGATGTGGAAAGCAATGACCATGCCTGCCTCTTCGGCTGCCGCCCAGAACGGCTCCCATTCCTTGCGGTGCCAGTCGGGTGCGCTCGGATGCGGTGTGGTGGGCAGGAATACAGCCTTGAAGTTCTTGTCCGCCGCCCAGTGCAACTCTTCGATTGCATCCTCGACCACCAGGGTGGACACCTGCGCCGTCACCACGTATCGGGGCGATATCGCCACGATCTCCTCCAGCGCCCACTCGTTGCTGGCCCGCATGCATGCCTTCAGCAACTCCGGGGTGCGGAAGGTCGACCCCCACATACCCAGTGACGGGAATATCACCTCACCCCAGACACCTTCCTTGTCCAGGTCGCCCAGCCGGGCCGTGGCCTCCCGAATGCCCTGCGGCTTCATGCTCTCTTCGACAAACGCGACCATCGCCGAGGACGGCAGCTTGCGCCGGAAGATCTGTCCGTCAACCGAAACGGTCTCGTATTCGCCGTCGGGGTCCTTTTCCGCGCGCGGGGTCAGATCCGCGAGGCGCTTGGGCAACCGGGACTGCCACAGATCCTCGGGTTCCAGAAAATGGGAGTCGCCCGAGTTCGTCCAGATCATGCTCATTGCTCCTTCAAAGTGTGCGGGCTTCTTCACGTGATGCTGCCAGCGACCGCTCTCGAAGTCCAGTATTTTTAATGATAATCCATTATTATTTTCAATCGACGGCTCAGCAGGCGAAACTGGGACCGATGGGAGGACCGATGACAGAGCTGGGCACCGACAAACCCGCCGCCGCGCGGCGCCGCAATTCCTCGGGTGAGTCGACTCGGGTGATGCTGATGGAGGTCGCCGAGCGTCTGTTCGCCACCCGCGGGATCGATGCGGTGACCCTGCGCGAGATCCAGGAGGCTGCCGGTCAGTCCAACACCTCGGTGATCCGGTACCACTTCGGCTCCCGTGACGGTCTCATCCGTGCGCTCATCGCCCACCGCCAGCGCACGCTCGGTACCGACCGCAAGATGATGCTGGAAGAGATGCGCGAGCAGGGCAAGGAAGCAGACCCCCGGGCGGTGGTGTGGCTGCTGGTCCGTCCACTGGCCAACAGCATCGAGGCGGGCGAGATGTTCGTGCCGTTCCTGGCCCGCCTCAGCGAAGATCCCCGGGCACGCAGCGATTATTGGCCGGAACATCTTGAGGACGAGTGGACCCAGGACAGGCTGGAGGAACTCGTTGACGCCGCGCTGCAGGACCTGCCCGAGCGGGTCCGGCGGGGCCGGACTTTCCAGCTCTACACCAGCCTGATCAATGTGCTGGCAGCGGCCGCGCGGTCCGGGCACGGGATGGGTGAGGCGCAACTGCACAACTATGTCGACGCCTGGGTCGGCATGTTGACCGCCCCGGTTTCCTATGAGACCCGCGGGTTGATCGCCGACCACGACGACGGCGGCTGATTGGCTCAGTTTCCACCGCCGATCACGTCGGCCGCACGAAGTACCGTGATGCGCTCGCCTGCCAGTCCGATCTCGCGCAGCACCGCGTCGGTGTGCTGGCCGATCGTGCAGCCGGCCTCGGCCTTCGTCCCCGAGCGCGAGAACCGGACCAGCGGGGCCAGCCTGCGGTGCTCCTCGAAGATCGGACTGTGCGCCGCAACCGAGTATCCCGCTTCGAAGAACGGATCGGTCTGCAGCACCAGTTCCGAGTTACGTTCCACCACTTCGACACAACCGACGTCCTGCGCGGAAAGTTCACACTCCCATTCCCCTGCCGGCTTCGTCGCGAACACCGGCGCCAACGCGCCGATCAGGGCGTCGTCGTGCTCGGCCCGCGACGCCGGGTCGGCGAACCGTTCATCGGCATGCAGGTCCAGAAATGGTGCCATGGCCTTGGTGAGCGCGGGCCATTCGCGGGCCAGCGGCGCCGCCAGGAACACCCAGCCATCGGCGGCGCGGTACATCCGGTAGAGCGCGTTCAGACCGTAGAACTGGTCGTCGGCGGATGCGATCGCGGGCCGCCCGGCGTATCCGGCATTGTGATTGATCACCGCCTGCAGCGCCGTCCCGAGCATGGTGGTGCTCAGCTGCGGGAGTCCGATCCCGCGCCGCTGTGCGTACAAGCCGATCAACAGGGCCGAGGCCACACCGAGTGCAGCGATACCGTCCGACTGCACCGCCGGAACGGCACTACCGGCGTGCAGGGTGACGGCCCGTCGGTGCGCTTCGTCGAGGTCTGCGGGCGGAGTCGCGGCGCCACGGCTGTCGATCACAGAAAGCCCAGCCGCCGCACCGACTGACGGCGCATAGGCCGAACGATGTGCGTACGGCCCGTCGGCGCCGTAGCCAGACATGCTCAGCACCACCAAATCAGGATTGACCGCCTTCAGTTTCGCCTCGTCGATTCCGGCCCGTCCGGCGGCGTTACCGCGGAAACACAGCAGTACCAGGTCTGCCTTTTTCGCCAACTCGTAGACCAGCTCCAGCCCTTCGGGCTTGGTGAAGTCGATCGCGACGCTTTCCTTGCCCTGCAGCACCTTCGCGCCGCCCGCCTCGGGAAAGGCGACGAGGTTACGGATGTTGTCCCCCGCCAACGGCTCGACCTTGATCACCCGCGCACCCAGGTCCGTCAGCAGGGTGGCACCGTAGGGACCCGCGTACATACTGCCGAATTCCAGCACTGTCACGCCCCGCAACGGGGTGTCACTCGCAGGGGCGACGGGCCGCGCATCATCGGTGCCGGGCGCGCTGAAGTCGACCACGGTGTTGTGCTCGCCCACACGTGGCGCCGGCCGGATGGCGGTAAGGGGCCGACCGTCGGCATGGACCAGCGTGGTGGGCTGGCGCACAGGTCCGAGATCGGGGTCGACGACCGTGACGGCGCGACCGTCGTGGACGACCTGGGGATGGTCCAACGCCTCGTCCGGGGTGCGGAAGAGCTCACCGCTGAGGTCATGGTTGGTGGCCATGGCCTCTTCCCACTCGGCCAGTGTCCGCGCCCCCACCCGGGCGAGCATCATGTCCCACCACTCGGTCCGGAGCTCGGGCGTCGGCAGCATCGGGAACCCCTGCCATTTCGGATCGGTCAACTCCCCCAGCAGGTCCAGCTCCTCGAGCCAGGCATGGATCAGGCGCGGCGATACCTGTGCGAACTGCAACCACCGGCCATCCTTGGTCGGGGCAACCAGCAGTGCATAGATGAGGTAGGCCTGCGGGCGGCCCATCTCGTCATAGGCGGCGTCCATCGGCTCAAACGCCCCCGGATAGCGTTCGAGCACCATCTCGTAGAACCAGTTGTAGGGGTCCATCGACCCCATTCCGGTAACCAGATTCGACTCCACGATCTGGCCGAGACCGCTGGTGTCACGCTCGATCAGCGCAGCGAGAATTCCCTGCACTGCCGCGTGGGCGGCACCCCAGCAGGCATAGGGCGTCGCGACGTAGGCCGGCCCCTGTCGTGGGGTCAGGCCACGTTTCTCGTGCATGACGCCGGTTTTCGCCATGATCAGGGCTTCCCAGCCCTTATAGTTGCGCCACGGGCCGGTCGACCCCCACCCGGTGATGTTGGCGACCACCAGTCGCGGGTAGCGCCCGGCCAGCGATTCGGGGCTCAGACCGAGGCGCTCGGCCGATGCCGGACGCAGGGTGTTGACCATGACATCGGCGCGCCGCAGCAGCGCCCGCAACCGGTCCAGATCGGCATCGTCGTGCAGATCCAGTGTGACGCTGAGCTTGCCGCGCAGCAGCGCGGGCCAGCCGGGCAGATCGCGCAGCGGGCTGCCGTCGGGCGGTTCGACCATGATGACCTCGGCGCCGCAGTCGGCCAGGAACTGGGTGGCCTGCGCCCCAGGCAGCGTGGTCGACAGATCCACCACCACCACACCGCTCAGCGGGCCTTCTGACGCTGAGTCGCCTGCCACCATATTCGCTCCCTACATGTGGGCCCAGAAGCCTTTCCGCAGCGTTGTGACGCGCGCCACGCCCAGCATCGCAGTGGTCAAGATTAATGTCAATGCATTAGCGTTAGATATATGCCTGTATCGTGCGGCCAATGACCGACGACACCGATATCCGCGGTGGATTCCCGCAGATCCGCACCTGGCAGGAGCCCGCCCTGCGTAATCCAGGTGGTGGCCCCGAGTACGGCGAAATGATCGATGCGCTGCGGGATTTTCTCGACGGTGTCGCCGCCGCGGCACCGGACACCGCGACGACGGTCGAGTTGGCCCGCGACCTACGCGGGTGGGCCGACAGGTTGGCACCCGCCGCGGTCGGTGAACGACGACAGATCTTCGCCCGACGCCTCGACCTGCCCGGGCGCGGCCAGACGATGTCGCCGAACTTCGTTCCGGTCAACGGCGACCGGGACAGCGTGCGGGGCATCGTGCGGTTCGGTCGCTATTTCCTCGGTGGCGGTGGCGCCGTGCACGGTGGGGCGATCCCGCTGCTGTTCGATGAGGTGCTCGGTCGGCTGTCCAATTCCGGTGATCGGGCACCGTCTCGAACTGCCTATCTACACACGGACTTCCGGTCCATCACCCCGGTCGACAAGGACCTTTCGGTGCACGGCTGGTTCGTCAGCGAGCAGGGACGCAAGCGGGTGCTGCGCGCTGAACTGAAGGACGGCGAGACGCTCTGCGCCGAAGCCGAGGGGCTGTTCATCGCACTGCGCCCCGACCAACCCTGACGCTCGCGGGGCTTGTCTCACTCTCGTCCGGCTGGCTGCCGGCGCTGAATGTCTCTGTCGCACACGGCAACAAGCTCGCGCAGCGCCGCCCGGTCCGGCTTGAGCATTGCCGTCAAGGGCAGTTCATCGACAATCAGCACTTCGTCGGGCGCCTTGTAGTCGGCCAGTTCGGCCGCCACATGAGTGCGCAGATCGGTCAGCGTCGGTGGATCCGCGGGGTCACGCGGGACGACGACGGCGACGCCGATCTCGCCGATCACCGGTGCGGAACGGCCGATGACCGCAGCCTGTTTCACCCCGGGGTGGTCGGCAAGTGTCCGCTCCACTTCACCGGGATGCACGTTGTAACCGCCCCGGATGTACATATCGCCCCGGCGTCCCACCAGGATGAGGTTGCCGTCGTCGCCGAGTACCCCGATGTCGCCGGTACGCAGCCAGCCGTCCCGCAACACCTCGGCGCTGAGTTCCGGATTACGCCAGTAGCCGCGCATCACACACGGACCCCTGACCTCCACGACACCGTCGGCTCCGATACGTACCTCGGTTCCCGCCGCGGGTCGTCCGACGGTGCGGAACTGTACCTCAGGCGGGTCATCGGGTGCGGTGCCGCTGATGGTCGGGCATTCGGTCATCGCGTATCGAACCACCAGCGGCACACCGATCTGCCGAGCGACCCGGCGCACCAGCTCGGGGAGTGCCGGCGCGGTCGCCACCACACCGATCCGCAAGTGCGGCAATGCCTGTGGGTTCACACCATCGACGTCGAGCAGTTTGGCCCACTGGGTGGGCACCGCGCCGGCGACGGTGATCCGCTCGTCGCGCAACACATCGAACATGCCCCGAGCCGACCACGGTGCCGGTGGGATCACCAGCGTGGTACCCCACACCAGCTGATCCCACAGCTTGAACATGTAGCCGGCATGCGC
Organism: Mycobacterium appelbergii; assembly: GCF_032883035.1. Lineage (NCBI taxonomy): Bacteria > Bacillati > Actinomycetota > Actinomycetes > Mycobacteriales > Mycobacteriaceae > Mycobacterium > Mycobacterium appelbergii. The sequence goes on along the minus strand of NZ_JAMQTH010000002.1, from coordinate 483,960 downwards.
GAACGGGGTCGAGGTGAGCCGCCGGTCGTAGGGCGCGCTCATCACGCCGGCCGCCGCGGCGCCGGCCGCCAACCGGTCGGCGTCGTACACCGCACCTTTGGGGGTTCCGGTGGTGCCGCTGGTGAAGATCAGTGCCACGGGATCGCGTCGGGTGAGCTCGACCGCCGGCGGTGTCAGGCCGGAAGTGTCGTTCGACAAGGCCTCTCGCCGCGCCATGCGACGCCCCGCAACGGGCAACCGGCCAAGAGCGTCATCGACGATGATCAGTGCCGGGTCAGCCTGCTGCACAATGGATTCGATCTCGCGACGGCCCAGCCGCGGGTTCAGTCCGGTGGTGATCGCGCCGATCATCGCCGCGGCGGCGTAACACGTCGCATAGTCGATGCCCGACGGTAACCACAGCATCACCACGTCGCCCTTGCCGACCCCGAGAGCGGCGAACTGCGTGGCGACACTGCGGGCCCGACCGATCCACTGCGCGAACGTGATCCGCGCGCCCGGTTCGACGTAGGCATCCCGCTCGCCGTGGGCCCGCGCCGCCGCCTCCAGCAGTTCCCGCGTGCTCGCGAAACTACCCTTTATGGCGGGATTCCGTGAAATTCCGCCACAAACCGTAGTGTCGGCGCGGTTTTCAGTCATCTACGGCTCCTCGGCGCCCAGAATCACGGTTCCGCTTGAGCAGAACCAACCGCCGGTTCCGCTGACGCAGGCGATCTTGGCGTCGGGCACCTGCCGCGGCCCGCACTCCCCGCGGAGTTGGCGCACCGCCTCGACGAGCAGGAACAGACCACGCTGTCCCGGATGGCATGCCGACAGCCCGCCGCCGTCGGTATTGGTGGGCAGTGCGCCGTCCAGCCGCAGTGCGCCGGACTCGACGAACGCGCCACCCTCCCCCTTCGGGCAGAAGCCGAGGTCTTCCAGCGTGAGCAGCAGCATGTAGGTGAACGCGTCGTAGAGCTCTGCCACATCCACATCCGACGGCGTGACACCGGCGCGGGCGAAGGCCAGCGGCCCGCTCACCGACGCCGGGCCGACGGTCAGGTCGTCCCACTGCGAGGTGAGCATGTGCGAGGTGGTCTCCCCCGTGCCGAGCACCCAGACCGGTTCACTCTTCAGGTCTTTCGCGCGGTCCGCACTGACCAGCACGGCAGCCGCCCCGCCGTCACTGCGGATACAGCAATGCAGTTTCGTGAAGGGGTCGGCGATCATCGGCCCGGCCAACACATCGTCGACGGTGATCGGATCCCGGTAGTAGGCCTCGGGATTGTCCGCGGCGTTGAGCCGCGCGGACACCGCGACCTCGGCGAGCTGCTCGATGGTCGTGCCGTAGGTGTGCATATGCCTGCGCGCCGCCATCGCGTACTTGGAGACCAGAGTGTGCCCGTACGGCGCCTCCCACTGCAGCGGCCCGCGGGCACCCCAGTTGATATTGGCTCCCCGCAATCCTTTTCGGAGATCCGCTCGCGCGGTCGAACCGTAGGTGAGTAGTACCACGTCGGCGTGCCCGGCGGTGATCGCATCGGCCGCGTGCGCGGCCATCACCTCCCATGCCGCACCCCCGACGGTTGTCGAATCAACCCATCGGGGTCGTAGACCGAGATACTCGCCGACGTCGACCGGGGGCAGGGTGCCCTGACCCGTGGAGGCCAATCCGTCGACATCGGCTGGTGTCAGCCCGGCGTCAGCCAGCGCCCGACGGCTGGCCTGGGCGATCAACTCATAGGGACTCTTGTCGTCGACGCGGCCGACATCGGAAAGGGCCACACCGGCAATCGCCACACCGCGGCTCACTGGGCGCGGTCCTGTGCCAACAGCTCGGCCAGCACCTCGGCAGGTTCGGCGAAGAGGTGCCGGAATACGTGCGCACGCTTGAGGTACAGGTGGGTGTCGTTCTCGAAGGTGTACCCCATGCCGCCGAACACCTGGATGCCGGCGGCGGCGTTGTCGACCGCTGCCGATCCGGCGACGGTCACCGCGGAGAGCACCTGAAGCAGTGCATCGGAGCGGCCGTCCGCCAGCGCTATCGCGGCGAAGAACGTCTGTGCCTGTGCCGCTTCGGCCGCGATCTCCATGTCCACACACGCGTGTTTGACCGCCTGGTGCACACCGATCGGCTTGCCGAACTGCTCGCGGGTCTTCGCGTGTTCGGTCGCCGATTCACACGCGGCCGCGGCCAGACCGGTCAGGAATGCCGCCGAGAGCACCATGGCGCGTCCCCAGATCCATTCGTCCTCGGCGGGCAGCCAGTACCGGGGCTCTGCGGATTCCACGGTGGCGGTGGCGATGCGGGTGCCGGGGTCGGACGCATCGACCGGCGACAGTTCACCGAGTTCGTCGATCCCGACGAGCGCGGCTCCGCTGCGCGCGACCACCAGCGCGTGGGAGGCACCGGCGGGTTCGAACACGTCGAAGGTGCCTTTGACCGGCCTGGCCTCACCGTCGCCGCGCAGTACGGCAAGCGCAACCAGCGCATGCCCGGATCCGATGCGCTCCGCAAGGGTGGTGTCACCGCAGCGCGCGGCGACCCGGGCAGCCAACGTGCAGGCCAGGAACGGACCGGGCGCGAGCCGTTTGCCGAATTCGACGAACAACAACACCTCGTCGTCGAACGGCCGCCCGGAGCCGCCGGATTCTTCGTCCAGCCCCAGCGTGAGCAAACCCATCTCGGCACCTTGACGCCAGAGCTGTTCGGGCACCGCCATTTCCGCATGCCGCTCGGTGCGAATCCGTTCGACCGGCATCCGCTCGGCAAGGAACTCTCCTGCCGCCTCGATGATTTCGAGCTGTTCAGCTCCTGGTAGCAGGTCCACGACGCTCTCCTGACTGATCGTTCATCGGGGCAGCCCCAGCACCCGCTCACCGACGATGTTCCGCTGAATCTCCGAGGTCCCGCCGCCGATCGCCTGGGAGAAGCTGTAGTAGTAGTAGCCCACCCAGCCGTCGACGTCCCACCGTGAGGAGTGGCGGTTCGACGCGGGACCGACGACGTCCAGCGCCAATTTGCCGATCTCCTTGGCCAGTTCGGCGTACATCAACTTGACGATCGATCCACGCGGGCCGGGGGTTTCGGTCTTCATCGCCTCGCAGATGTTGGTGTAGGTCAGTGCGCGTAGCGCTGCCACCGACGCCCGCGCATGAGCCAGCCGCCGCGCGATCTCGTCGTCGGCGATGGCCGGCCGGCGACCGTCGGGACCGACATGATCGCGCGCGTAGTCGATGAGGTCCTCGATGATCTTGGCCAGCCGCACCTGGTTCGCGGTGAATGCGGTACCTCGCTCGAATGACAGTGTTGCCATCGCCACCGACCAGCCCGCACCCAACTCACCGACGACATTCGACAACGGGATACGGACGTCGTCGTAGAACACCTCGCAGAACTCCGCGCCGCCCTCGATGGTCTCGATCGGGCGCACATCGATACCCGGCGTGCGCATATCGCAGATCACCCAGGTGATGCCGCTGTGCTTGCTGCCCGTGTTGTCGGTGCGCACCAAAAGTTCCTGGTAGTCGGCGACGGTGGCGAAACTGGTCCAGAGTTTCTGGCCGGAGACCACCAATTCGTCACCGTCGACCACCGCCTTGGTGCGCAGCGCCGCGAGATCGGAGCCGGCATCGGGCTCGGAGAATCCTTGGCACCAGATCACCTCTCCGCGGAGGATTCTCGGCAGATGAAACAACTTCTGGTCATCGGTGGCCCGGGTGATCAGTGTCGGCCCGGCATGCGAGAGACCGACAAAGCAGGCGTCGATACCGGGGAATCCCCGCGCGGCGTACTCCTCGTACCAGATCAGCTGTTGCAGCAGGGTCAGGCCTTTGCCGCCGTACTCCTGCGGCCAGGCGATGCCGGCCCAGCCACCCTCCCACTGGGTGCGTTGCCAGGCCAGGTCGTACGCCCGGATACCCTCATCATCGCGGGGCCGCGATTCGCTCGGCTTGTTCTCGTCGAGCCAGGTGCGGACCTGATCGCGGAACTCGATCTGGTCAGGAGTGAAGTCCAGGTCCATGACTAGCGAGTCTATGTGACATAAGTGTCAGAAACAATATTCGTCCACATTGGCGTCATCCGAATCTCCCCATGTATACATAGGTTTGACCATCCGTATCACGTGACGTTTTAGTCAGAATAGTCAGTTGACGGGACTTCCCGGTATTTGTCGACCAGCTGTTCGGCAGCCCGGGCCAGCAGCGCGACATCTGCCCCGACCAGAACGAAACTCGCCCCGGTGGCCACGTAGCGTCGCGCAATCCTCTCGTTGAATGCGTTCACCCCGGCACTCTTGCCGTGCGCGACGATGGTCGCCAGCGCGTTCTCGATGGCGCTGACCACCTCCGGATGTTCCGGTTCACCCAGCCGGCCCATGGAGGCGGCCAGGTCGGCAGGCCCGATGAACACCCCGTCGACCCCGTCGACGTCGGCGATGTCCCCCACCCGATCCAGCGCCGCCACGGTCTCCACCTGCACGGTCAGCGACACCGACGCGTCCGCGGTGGCCAGATAATCCGAGATCCGGTTCCATCGTGATGCGCGCGCCAATGCGCTACCGACGCCGCGGATGCCGGCCGGCGGGTATCGGGTGGCGGCCACGACCGCGCGGGCCTCGTCGGGATCGTCGATCATCGGGACGATGATGTTCTGTGCACCGATATCGAGCAACCGCTTGATGACGACGGGGTCGGCAGACGGCGGACGCACCAGGACGTCGACGTCGGGACAGCCTGCCAGCGCCTGCAATTGCTCCAGCGTGCTGCGCAGGTCGTTGGGCGCGTGTTCCTGATCCAGCAGGACCCAGTCGATCCCCGACCCTGCGCAGATCTCGGCGATGTAGCCGCTGCCCGAGGCCAGCCACATACCGAACCGTGGCCGCCCGGCCCCGATCCGTTCCACCCAGCGGTTCACGATGCCTCACCCGGTTCGAATGACACCGAGACGGTGCCCAACGGCCCGTAATCGGCGACGAAAGTGTCGCCTGGTTCGGCGAACACCGGCTTGGTGAACGACCCGGACAGGATCACCTCACCGCGCTGCAGCGAAACCCCGTGCGGAGCCAGCCGATTCGCCAGCCAGGCGACGCCGTTTCCCGGATGGTTGAGTACCGCAGCGGCCACCCCGGACTCCTCGATGGTGCCGTTGCGCAGCAGCAGCGCCGATACCCAGCGCAAGTCGACGTCCATCGGCCGCAGCACCCGCCCTCCCAGCACCAGGCCCGCGTCGGCGGCATTGTCGGCGATGGTGTCGACGATGGTGCGCAGGTGGCCGGTCTCGGGATCCGACATCTGCACCCTGGCGTCCAGAATCTCCAGCGCCGGAGTCACGAACTCGGTGGCACGCAGTACGTCGAACAACGTGACATCGGGTCCCTGCAGCGGCTCGCCCAGCACGAACGCCAGCTCGACTTCGACGCGGGGTCGGATGAACCGGCCGGGCTGCACGCGCCCGCCGTCCTCGACGAACATGTCGTCGAAGAGTGCACCGTAGTCGGGCTCGTCGATCGACACCGCGCGCTGCATCACCTTCGAGGTCAGACCGATCTTGCGGCCCTTGACCTTTCGGCCGTCGGCCACCTTCAGCGTGACCAGAGCCCGCTGGACCGCGTACGCGTCTTCGACGGTCATCTCGGGATGGTCCAGCGACAGCTGCCGGATCGGTGTACGAGTCTTCTCAGCCTCGTACAACCGGCGGGCGATATCCGCGATCTGGGCGTCGCCGGGTCTACTCATGCCGGGTCAGGAAATCGACCGCGGCGACATTGAACGATTCGGGATCCTCGAAATGCGGCCAATGCCGCACCGTCGGCATCTCGAATACCTCGGAGTTCGGGATCAGGTCCGCGATGGTGCGTGCGGTGTCCTGGTACACACCGTGGTCCTTACCGGAAGCCACGATCATCACCGGCGCGGCGATACCGCGCCACTTGTCGTCCGGGATGAGATTGCGGTCGCGCACCTTTTCGTCCTGCAGAATCAGCAGCCGGTCGATGGTGTTGCGGGTGTCCGCGCGCCGGTAGATCGACTGGCGCAAACCGATCAGGTCGGGCAGTCGATTCGCCTCGTCGGCGATCAGGTGCGCGAAGACCGCGTGCAACGACTCCCAGGTCGGCTCGTTGACGGCCTTGGTGCGCTCGGCCCGGATACGGGCCATGTTCGACGCCGACGACTCTCTGCCGGCCGGCGACATCAGGATCACCTTGTCCACCCGGTCGGGATGACCCACCGACACGGCGGAGGCGACGAAAGCGCCGAGCGACATGGCCACGAAACTGGCCGACGTCATGCCGAAGTGGTCCATCACCCCGAGGACATGCTCGACGTAGACCGCGATCTCGTAGTCGTAGTCGGGCTTGTCGGAGAAGCCGTTACCCACCATGTCGATGGCCACGCAATGGAAGTGCTCGCTCAACGCAGCGAGGTTGGGAGCGAACGTCTCCCAATGTCCACCGGTGCCGTGCAGCAGGATCGCATGCGGTCTGTCTGCCGCACCGGCCTCGGCGTACCGCGTCCGTACTTTCGTGCCATTGACCGGAACGTCGATGAATCCCTGGCGGAACTCGAGCTCTTTCAGGTACATCCAGATACTGCGGTAGTCCGCCGTGTCGAGCCCGGAGCCTCCACCCGCCTCGGTCTGTGGTGCCTGCGCTTGGATCATCTCACCCTTCCCGATGACTCATCTGACAATCATGTCAACTTATTGTCCCGACCCGATGCGGATACGTCAATGGTGCCATAACCGGCATGTTTCCTAGTAGATAACTACTCACGGGCGCCACCACGAAGGCCGTCGAGTCGCGCGTCCGGTCGCACCTGATGCATTGCTTCTGACACTCGTATGCGGTAAAACTAGGCAGGTGAGCACACCCTCCGGACGCCGCGAACTCGCCGAGTTGGTGAATGAGTTCGCGGCCGTGCGGGTATCGCTGGATGTCAACGGCAACGGGCCTCGCCTGCTCGTCGAAGACCTGGAGAGCGGCGAACACGTCTTCCTGTGCCCGCTGGAGCTGGCCAGCTTCACCCAGGCCACCCCGGAAGACCGCGAGGATTGGCTGCGGGTGGGCAACTACCGGTCTGAACGTGGACACGGCGAACGCGGACCGGGGAAACCGCGGTGAGCGCACCCGAGGTAGATCTGGTGGGCCTGGGCATGACGGCGATGTCGCTACGGCCGGGCGCGGCCCCGCTGCGCCTGGCTGCCGAGGCGAGCGTCGCCGCGCTGGCCGATGCTCAGATCGGCCGCGCCGACATAGACGGCCTCCTGGTGGGTTCCTCCCAGGGGGTGCGACCGGACCGCCTGGGTGTCGGGTTCGCCGCGGCAGGCGGCTTCCGGGATCTCGGGCTGCTCGAGCACATTGAGATCAAGGGCGCCACCACGATTGCGATGATTCAGCGCGCCCGTCACGCGATCCGTTCCGGTGAGGCATCGACTGTGCTGTGCGTCTTCGCCGATGCGCCGCTGGCTGCCGGGAAGGGCGCCGGATCCACCTACGCGCACAGTGGCGGCAATACCGGAGTACGCGGTCTCGAGCGCGCCTCCGGACTCCTCGGCTCGGTACCGACGTACGCACTGCTGGCCCGCCGCTGGCTGCACACGACGGGCACCGATCCTGCAACCTTGCGGTCGGTGGCTCTCACGGCACGGGGTTGGGCGATGGCGAACCCCGACGCGGTGAACCGCGAACCACTCGACGATGCCGGCTACGACGCCAGTCCGATGATCGCCGAACCGTTGCGTCGGCTCGACTGCGCGCGGCCCGTCAACGGCGCAGTCGCGGTGATACTCACGGGCAGGCCTGAAATCGGCGCAACCCGACTTTCAGTGCGTGGCACCGGCCGTGAACATCCGGTGCGCCGGCGCCGCGCGGCCGCGGAGTCGTGGTTCGGCGGCGGCTGCCGGGCGGTCGACAATGCGCTGGAACAAGCCGGGATGTCCCGATCAGATCTGGATGTCGCCGAGCTCTATGACCCTTTCTCGATCGTCACGCTGCTGCTGCTCGACGAATACCGGCTCACCGGAGGCGTTCCGGCCGGCGATTTCGTACGTGCCGGCCAGACCGGTCCGGACGGGGCCCTGCCGACCAATACCGGTGGGGGCCAACTGTCAGGTTTCTACCTACAAGGTATGACGCCGCTCGCCGAGGCGGTTGTCCAGCTGCGTGGTGCAGGCGGGCAACGCCAGGTCTCTGGCGCCACGGTGGCGCTGGTCGGCGGTATCGGCGGCCGACTGGACCACCACGCCGCGCTGGTGCTGGAGCGGGCGGGATGACCGCCACGAACGAGCGAGCCAGCGCGGACTGGCTGCTGGACGACACACTTGCGCCTGCTGTCGACGGCGATTCGTTGGCACCGCTGTATGAGGCGGCCGAACGTGGAGAGCTGGCTCTGCCGTTCTGTGCGGTGTGCGCGCTGCCGGTTGAGCTCGACCAGGAAATCTGCGACAACTGCGGTTCCTCCGAACAGTATTCGCGCACAGTCGAACTGCGCGGCACAGTGCACTCCGCGACGCTCATGCATCGGCGCGAGCCCGGTCTGGTACGTGTGCAGAAGCCGTATCCGATCGTCGATGTCGAACTGCACAGCGGGCACCGACTGGTGCTCACCACCGTGCGTCCCGCGGACACCGCGCCGGCCATCGGCACGAAGGTAACCATCGGCTTCCGCCACCTCGGCAACGTCGCGATACCAGCCATCGACACCCTGGAGGACAAGTGACGACTCTCGAATCATCGCCCACCGTCGACGATTTCGACGTCGACAGCATCGTCCGGACGGACCGCGTGCACGGGTCGGTCTACACCTCCGCCGACATCTTCCGCCGTGAGATGGACACCATCTTCAAGACCGGTTGGGTCTATGTCGCCCACGACAGCGAGGTCAGCGAGCCCGGCGATTACCTCACCCGGTCCGTCGGCCACGATCCGGTGGTGGTGGTGCGGGGCAAGGACGGCGAGGTCAGGGTGCTGCTCAACCGCTGCACCCACCGCGCCAACAAACTCTGCAACGCAGAGACCGGCAACGCCAACTCATTCCGGTGCCCCTACCACGGCTGGACGTTCAGCAACACCGGTGCGCTGCAGGGCGTCCCGATGCGCGAGGGCTACGGGGACGCCTACCGAGAGATGCGGGCCGAACTGGGTCTGGCGCAGGCACCGCGGGTCGACAGCTACGGCGGCTTCGTCTTCGCGTCACTGGCCCCCGACGGTGTCTCACTGCGCGAGCATCTCGGCAAGGCCACCGGCGCCATCGACCGGCTTCTCAATCTCTCGCCCAACCGCAAGATCGACCTGCGGGCCAACTGGATGAAGCATCTGCACCACGCCAACTGGAAGATGGTGGTGGAGAACAACGTCGATGGCTACCACGCGCTGTTCACGCACGCCTCGGTGTACGACGCGATCAAACCGGCGAAAGTGTCGCACGTCCCCACCAAGGTCGACGTGCTGGTGCGCGACCTCGGCAACGGCCACTCGGAGATCGACTACACAGACGAATACCGCAAGCTCGACGAGGAATTCATCTGGTACGGCCGCATTCCCCGCGCCAAACTCGCCGGCTACGTCGAAGCACTCGAATCCGCGTACGGCCCCGAACAGGCGCACGACGCGCTGGTGGTCGGCCCGCCGCACACGTTGATCTGGCCGAATCTGTTCCTGGCCGAGATGAACGTCATGTTCGTCGAGCCGCAGGCCCCGGACCGCACCGTCGCCTACACCACCGCAGTCCTGATCCCCGGTGAGGACGCACTCAACGAACGCACCCTGCGGCGATCGGAAGGCGCGATGGGGCCTGCGGGCTTCCTCATCGCCGACGACGGCGAAATCGGGATGCGCAACCAGGCCGGCCTCGCCGCGGAATTGCCGGAGTGGCTGGTGCTGGCCCGCGGCATGTCCGATGACATCACCGACGAATCCGGAATCATCAACCGGGACAAGAGTGCCGAGACACCGCAGCGCGGGTTCTACTCGAGGTGGGCGGACGTCGTCGGCGGGAAGGCATGAGCATGACCGCTGACACCGCACCCCGGATCCGGCCCGCCCTGCGGCCGGTTCCCGACGCCGACATCATGGCTTTCCTGAACCTGGAGGCCCGGCTGGCCGACGAGGGTCGTTACTCGGAGTGGGAAGCGCTGTGGGCCGATGACGACGACCGGGTCGAATACCGCGTCCCCATCCACCCCGAGGACAACCCGCGCACCACGCTCGCCTACATCAACGACAACCGGCGGCGAATCAAGAGCCGGGTGGCGCAACTCAACACCGGCAACCGGCATTCACAGACGCCCCCGTCGGTGATGCGGCGGGTGGTGTCCAACTCCGAGGTCGTCGACGTCCACACCGATGCGGGCGGCGACATCGTGACCGTCGAATCCAATTTCGCGCTGTTCGAATACCGGATACGACAACGCTTCTGGGCCGGGAAGGTGATTCACACGGTCCGCCGCTCCCCCGATGGTCCGTGGCTGATCCGCAAGATCGTGCACCTGATCGACGCGGGCGGCCCGGTCGAAACATTGGCATTTCTAATATGAAGGCATTCCTGATCTGATGCTCATCGGAGATATCGCAGCCAACAACGCCCGCCGCTACCCGGACAAGAATGCGCTCGTCGATGCCGACCGGGTACACACCTGGTCGGAGGTCGACGACCGGGCCCGCCGCCTGGCGAACCATTTGGCCGCTCAGGGACTCACAGCCGGTGACCGGGTGATGGTGATCGCCCGCAACTGCATCGAATGGCCGGAGATCTCGTTCGGCCTGGCCAAGGCAGGCCTGGTCGCCATTCCGGTCAACATCCGGCTCGCCCCCGACGAGGTGGCCCACGTTCGCGATGACTCGGGCGCCCAGGCGGTGCTCATCCACGCCGACCACGCGGAGAAATTCCTCGACGAGCTGACCGGTCTGCGCCTGGCGCTGATCATCGGCCCCGAGTACGAATCGGCCTTGGCCTCAGCTGATCCCCGGGCTCCCCAGGTCGACGTCTCACCAGATGATGTCGCGGTCATTCTCTACACCAGCGGTACCACCGGCCGCGCCAAAGGCGTGATGCACACTCATCGCGCGCTGCTCTACCAGGCCGCGGACACCAACCTGGTCACCGAGGCCAACCGCTCCGACGTCATGCTGGCGACCACCCCGTTCTTCACCGCGGGTGGCATGGTGCGCACCGTGTCCTGGCTGTATCTCGGCCAGACCATGGTGATCCACCAGCGTTTCGACCCGCAGGCCGTGATCGACGAGATCGAACGCAGCAAGATCACCTTCACCACGTTCATCCCGACGATGCTGCACCGGACCCTGGCGATCCTGGAGGACGGGCCGCCGCGGGACATGTCCAGCCTGCGACGGATCTCCTACGGGTCGGCGCCGGTGCCGCCGGGGCTGGCGCGCAAGGCGATGGATCTGCTCGGCTGTGATCTGCAGCAGCGCTACGGGCTGACCGAATGTGGCGGGCAGGCCACCATTCTCACTCCCCAGGATCATCGCGACATCGTTGCGGGCCGGACGTCGATCGCCACGTCGTGCGGCCGGGAGACGCCGATGTGCGTCATCCGGATCATCGACTCCGATGGCAACGACCCACCCACCGGTGAGGTCGGTGAAATCGTTATCACCAGCCCCGCCAACGCCGTTGGCTACTGGAACCGGCCCGAGCAGACCGCCGAGGCGTTCCGGCCCGACGGCCTGCGCAGCGGCGACCTCGGCTACCTCGACGGGGACGGCTATCTGCACATCACCGGCCGCAAGACCGACATGATCATCTCCGGCGGGTTCAATGTCTATCCCGCCGAGATCGAGCGGGTCATCGCACACCACACCGGGGTCGACCTGGTCGCGGTGGTCGGGGCGCCCGACCCGGAATGGGGCGAGACTCCCGTCGCGGTGGTCATTCCCACATCGCATGTCACCGACCGCGATGCGCTCAGCGCGGAACTGACGGCGCTGTGCAGGGCCGAGTTGGCCGGCTACAAGCAACCGCGCCGGTTCCTGTTCTGGAGCGAATTCCCGCTGGGGCCCGCCGGCAAGATTCTCAAACGCGAGATAGCTAACCAGGTGAACCATGTAGTCGATGAAGGTGCGATGATTCCGGTGTCCACCGGAATGACAGAGGAGCGCCCGTGACCGACACCACAGACCTGGCCACCATCGAGTTCCAGGTGAGCGACCACGTCGCCACCGTGGCGCTCAATCGGCCCGAGAAGTTGAACAGCTTCACCGAACAGATGGCCGCGGACCTCGCCACCGCGTGGTCCCGGGTGCGAGATGACGACGATATCCACGTCGCGGTGCTGCAGGCCAACGGAGACCGGGCGTTCTGCACCGGCATCGACGTCGCCGCGGGCACCTGGTGGAAGCACAAGTCGATCTTCAACCAGGAGGACCCGGGCGAGCTGCTGGGACCCAAGGCGCACAAGGTGTGGAAGCCGGTGATCGCGGCACTGCACGGCATCGTCGCCGGCGGAGCGATGTATTTCGTCAACGAATGCGACTTCGCGATCTGCGCCGAGACCACCACGTTTTTCGATCCCCATCCCAACGCAGGCATCGTGTCGGCACTGGAGCCCATGGGCATGCTGGCCCTGGGCCTGCCTTACGGCGAGGTGATGCGCTGGGCGTTGCTGGGTAGCGAGGAGCGGATGACGGCCGAGACCGCACTGCGCGTCGGCATCGTCACCGAGGTCGTCCCCGACGACCAACTGCGTACCCGCGCCGCCGAACTGGCCGCCGAGATCGCCGCGCGACGCCCATCCGGTATCCAAGGGACGGTGCGCGCCATGTGGGAGGCGCGCGATCTGCCGCCGACGATCGCGGCCCGGCACGGCAAGTTCTACACCGATCTGGGCAATGCCGGCGCCGTTCCCGATTCGCTCAACAACAAGAAGAAGCCGCGGACTCGATGAGGAGCGTGCATGACTGATACCAGCACCCGGCAGTTGGCCGAGTTCGACCTCGTCATCGGGGGCGAATCCACGGGCGCCGCATCCGGGGCCACCTACGACAGCGTTGACCCGTTCACCGGGCAGCCCTGGGCCCGGGTCCCCGATGGGGATGCCGACGATATTGACCGCGCGGTCGCCGCCGCCCGCGCCGCGCTGGACGGGCCGTGGGGCGCCCTCACCGCAACCGCACGCGGCAAGTTGCTGTGGCGTCTTGGCGAACTCATCGCGCGTGACGCCGAGATGCTCGCCGAATTGGAGGTCCGCGACGGCGGCAAGCTGACCCGAGAGATGGTCGGCCAGATGCGGTCGCTGCCGGAGTACTACTTCTACTACGCGGGTCTGGCCGACAAACTGCAGGGCGAGGTGATGCCGACCGACAAGGCCAACTACCTCGTCTACACCCGGCACGAGCCGGTCGGCGTGGTCGGGGCGATCACCCCGTGGAACTCACCGCTACTGCTGCTGACCTGGAAATTGGCCGCCGGCCTGGCCGCGGGCTGCACATTCGTGGTGAAGCCGAGCGACCACACCCCCACCTCGACGCTGGCGTTCGCAAAGCTGTTCGCCGAAGCAGGTTTTCCGCCCGGCGTGGTCAACGTGGTGACCGGCTGGGGCCCGCAGACCGGTGCCGCGCTGGCATCCCATCCGGATGTGGACAAGATCGCGTTCACCGGGTCTACGGACACCGGGATCCGGGTCGGTAAGGCCGCCATCGAGAACATGACCCGCTTCAGCTTGGAACTGGGCGGCAAATCGGCGCAGGTGGTGTTCGACGATGCCGATCTCGACGCCGCGGCCAACGGTGTGATCGCGGGCGTTTTCGCCGCCACCGGACAGACCTGCCTCGCCGGGTCACGGTTGCTGGTGCACGACAGCGTTGCCGACGCGCTGGTGCAGCGCATCGTCGCGCGGGCAGCCACCATCAAGCTCGGCGACCCCAAGGACCCGGCGACCGAGATGGGCCCGGTGTCCAATCAACCGCAGTACGAGAAGGTGCTGTCGCACTTCGCTTCCGCACGCGAACAGGGTGCCACCATCGCGTACGGTGGCGAACCGGCCGCCGATCTCGGCGGCTTCTTCGTGAAGCCCACGGTGCTGACCGGTGTCGACCCGTCAATGCGGGCGGTCGCCGAGGAGATCTTCGGACCGGTGCTGGCGGTGATGACCTTCGCCGACGAAGACGAGGCCATCGCAGCAGCCAACGCCACCGAGTTCGGGCTGGCCGCGTCGGTGTGGACCAAGGACGTGCACCGGGCGCACCGGGTCGCGGCGAAACTTCAGGCCGGGACGGTGTGGGTGAACGCCTATCGCGTTGTCGCACCGCATGTTCCGTTCGGGGGCGTCGGCCACAGCGGCATCGGCCGAGAGAACGGTATCGACGCGGTCAAGGACTTCACCGAGACCAAGGCGGTGTGGATAGAGCTGTCCGGGGCGACCCGCGATCCGTTCACCCTCGGGTAGCGACTCAACAAAGGAGAGACATATGACACTCGACCTCGCGGCCGCCGACAAGGTACTGGCCGGTCTACGCCCGTTCCCGGTGGCGATCACCACCGTTGACAAAGGCTTCGCGAACGGGCTGATGTCGCTGTCGGCCGGCTCGGCCAGCATCGTGCCGGAGTTGCCCCGCGCGACCGTCAGCCTCACCAAGTACAACCGTTCACACGACATGCTGATCAATTCCGGCATTTTCGTGATGCACATGCTGTCGGCCGGCCCGGAGGAGATCGACGCGTCGATGGACATCCTGATGACCCTTGGCGGCAGCTCGGGCCGCGACGGCGACAAGATCGCCACGCTGCGCACCAAGACCGGTGTCACAGGTGCGCCGGTCCTGCTGGATGCGCACAGCTACGTCGAATGCCGGATCACCGGTTCCCTCGACAACGACGAGAACACCATCTTCGTCGGTGACGTGGTGGCCGCGGAGGTGTTCAGCTCGGCCCAGCGACTCCGGATCGGCGAGGCGTGGGGCAAGCTGCCGCACGAGTGGATCGAGCGGTACGAAGCCAATCACGAGCCGCAACTGCAGAGCGCGCGCGACCTGCGGGCCGCCGCCGTGCAGTCGGTGTGACCGACCAGCAGGCCGGCGCTTGGGAGCTGCCGGAAGAACTCGTGATGCTGCGCGATACCGTGCGGCGATTCATGGATGCACACGTGCATCCGCTCGAGGAGAAGCTGGACCACGACGCGGTCGGCCTGCCACGTGCGCAATTGGCGGCGCTGCAGGCGAGAGCCCGTGAGCTCGGACTGTGGGCACTGCAGACTCCTTCGGAGTACGGTGGCGCCGGGCTGAGCGTGCTCGGCCAGGTGGTGGTCGCCGAGGAGGCCGCGAAATGCCGGATGGGCGCCTTCTTTCCGGCGCTCGGCGCGTTCGGCGGCAATCCGCCCAACATCATGTTCAAGGCCTCGTCCGAGCAGTTCGAGAAGTATGCCCGGCCGATCATCGAGGGCACCATGTCCAAGGCCTACACCGCGATCACCGAGGCGTCCGGGGGATCGGACCCGGCGCGGGCGATCAAGCTCAAGGCGACGCGGGACGGCGACGGTGCAAATTCGGGATACCTGCTCAACGGCTCGAAGATGTGGATCTCGCACGCACCGGGCGCCGACTGGGGGGTGGTGTACGCCCGAACCGGCGAAGGCCGCCACGGCATCTCGGCGTTCATTCTGGAGAAGGACACCCCCGGTGTCACGTTCAACCGCATCCCGGTGATGGCCTCCTTCGCGCCCTACGAACTGCACTTCGACAACGTCCGGCTGGCAGCGGATCAGCTGATCGGCGCTGAGGGACAGGGCTTCTCGCTGGCCAGCGACTTCCTCATCCACGGCCGCATCATCTACGCCGCAGGGCCGATCGGCATCGCGCAGAGCGCACTGGACCTGGCCTGCCGGTGGGCCAGGGACCGCGACGTGTTCGGCGGCCGGCTCGCCGACAAGCAGGGCGTGCAGTGGATGCTGGTCGAGAGCGAGGTAGAACTGCGGGCCGCGCGGTTGCTGATGTATCAGGCGGCCTGGAACGCCGACCTGGGCCGAAACGTCCGCGTGGACGCGTCGGTCGCGAAGATGTACGGCACGGAGGCGGCCTATAAAGTCCTCGATCGGTGCATTCAGCTCCACGGCGCATTGGGGATTTCCGCGGAACTCCCGCTGGAACGGTGGTTCCGGGACCTGCGAGTCAAACGGCTTGGCGAAGGCGCCACCGAAGTCCAGCGTGAGGTCATTGCCAGATCGCTGTTGAGATAGTTATATAGTTTGCTAATTATCAGCGGAATGGGGTCATGTGCGCTACAACCTGATGTTCCCGATGCGGGCGGTCAAGCATTGGAATCGGTGGTGTGAGGGTGCCGCCATCGGCGATATCGCCAAACTGGTGGAGGAAGCCGGTTTCGATGCGTTCTCGATGTCCGAGCATCCGTACCCCGACCAGGATTGGCTGGCCCACGGCGGCCACCACGCCTTCGACCCGTTCGTGTCGCTGAGTTTCGCCGCCGCCGCGACCACCCGCATCCGGGTCATGACCTACATCCTGGTCTCCGGCTACCGCAGCCCGTATCTGACAGCCAAGGGGGCTGCGAGTCTCGACCTGTTGTCGGGCGGCCGATTCACCCTGGGCACCGGAGCCGGCTATCTGAAGTCCGAATTCGAGGCACTCCGAGCCGATTTCGGCCGTCGCGGCGCACTGCTGGACGAGGCGATCGCGGCGTGGCGGTCAACCTGGGCCGGCATCGACCACGACGGCCCGGCGTTCGGGGTGAGCGGTCACATCGCGCTTCCACCACCGCTGACGAACGGCGGCCCCCCGATCTGGATCGGCGGCAACAGCGCTGCGGCACAGCGCCGGGTCATCGAGGTGGCCGACGGCTGGATGCCGATGGCCGCATCGGGCGAGATGGCCGCCATCACCCGGGCCCGGCCGCTCGAAGACGTCGGGACACTCGGCGAATGGATCGCTGCGGTCAACAAACGGCGTGCCGAACTCGAGCGCGGCCCGGCCGACGTCTCGTTCGTCCCCTTCGAAGCCGACCTGCTCGCCAGTGGCGACTGCACCGCATTCACCACTGCCGTGCAACCCAAACTGGACGACTACGCCGAGGCCGGCGTCACCTGGATCACCATCGAGCCTGCCAGCAGGAGTTTCACCGACCTCCGCACCGACATCGACCTGCTCGCCTCCCAATTGATCGACCGCTGAGGGACACCGGACCCATGCCCCTGCCCGATCTCGTCCTCGTCCACGGCGGCGAGCACGCCTCCGACTGCTGGGACCTGACCGTTGCCGAATTGCACCGTCTGGCACCGGAATTACGCACCCTGGCGGTAGACCTGCCGGGCCACGGCGCGAAGCGCGGAGACCTCAGAACCTCGACGATCGGCGACTGGGTGGACTCCGTGGTCGCCGACATCGAAGACGCAGGTCTGGCTGGCATCGTGATCGTCGGCCATTCGATGGCCGGCGTCACGGTGCCTGGTGTTGTGGCCAAACTCGGCTCGTCGAGGGTTCGGGAGATGATCCTGGCCACCGCCTTCGTCCCACCACACGGGCTGGCGATCGCGGACACGCTCGGTGGCCCGCTGGCGGTCTTCGCACGACGTGCTGCCCGGATCGGCAGGCCCATGAAGATCCCGGCGCCGGCAGCACAGTGGGCGTTCTGCAACGGCATGACACGCGAGCGGCGCCGATTGACCATGTCGAAGCTTTCTGCCGAATCCGCTCGTATCCCCGCAGAACCCGTGGACCGCAGCGGGCTCCCCGAAGATGTACCGCGCACCTGGATCCTGACCACCCGGGACCGGGCCCTGTCGGTGCCATCTCAGCAGGCGAGCATCGCCGCACTCGGCGGGGTCCAGAACGTGATCGCCATCGACGCCTGCCACGAGGTGATGTTCAGCCACCCGGAACGTTTGGCACAGATTCTCCTCGAACGGTGCCGACTGCGAGAAGTGGACGCCACATGACGCATCCATCACCGGATTGCTTCTTCGTCACCGACGGAAAACATTATCTGCCAACTCCCTTGGCGAGAGGGCCGTGGGGTCCGGCACTCAGCGGGAACTATATCGGCGGGTTGCTCGGGCGAGCGGTGGAGCACGAAGTCGACGATGTTGACCTGCAGCCCGCCCGGCTGACGGTCGACCTGTTCAGACCGGTGGCGCTGCAACCCTTGCAGGTCGAGTCGTCGGTGCTTCGGGATGGCCGCCGACTGCGGGTGGTCGACGCGGTCATGACTCAGAACGGCGTCATGGTGGCACGTGCCAGTGCGTTGTTCCTGCGGCGGGGCGGGCACGCCGAGGACAGGGTATGGACGACGCCCGTCACGATGCCGGCGATCCCGGCCGAACCCGAAGTGGCGGATGACAACCTCCCCATGTTGCTTCATTCATACGGTCGCGATCCGGTCGCAGGCAGCCCGGGTGTCGGCGTCACCGAGTGGCGCCACGACGGGCAGAAGTTCGCGTGGGTGCGGGAGACGAAACTGCTGGTCGACGACGAGCCGCTGTCGCCCTTCACACGAGTGGTCATGGCCGCGGACATCACGAGCTCGTTGACACACTGGGGTAGCGCCGGATTGCAGTACATCAACGCCGATTACACGGTCGCGCTCAGTCGATTGCCGGAAGGTGTCTACATCGGATTGGCTTCGTTGACGCACTCCGGCCACGCCGGAGTCGCGACCGGTGTGGCGACGTTGTTCGATGAGGCCGGGCCGATCGGCAGCGGCCTGGCAACGGCATTGGTGAACCCCGGATTCACGCCGCCGCCGTCGATGGTGTCGCCCTGAGCGGTCCGATCACAGGCGCGCTCAGGTGATCGCCCCTTCGATCTTGAGTTCGATCAGATCGTGATCGCAGAATCCCAGCTCTCGCAACACCTCATCGGTGTGTTCAGCGAACATCGGCGCACGCGCCAAGTGAGCGCCCGCCTCGTCGAACTTCACCGGATTGGCCACCAACCGCTGTTTATTACCCTGTGCATCAACGACATCGGCGATGCGCCCGTTGGCGATCAGCGACTCGTCATTGGCGGCCTCCCAGGCATCCTGCACGGGAGCCCACTGACCGCCGGACAGGTTGAGGAGATGTTTACATTCGTCGAACGTCCGGGTGCCGATCGCCTGCGCGATGAGTGCGGTGGCATCGTCGGCGTGCGCTGCGAGGGACTCCAATGAGGCGAACCGCTCGTCATCGGCAGCCTTCTCAAGACCGAACAGCCGGCATACGGGCGACCAGTAGCGGGTCGGCTGCAGCATCGACAACTGGATGAACCGGCCGTCCGCGCAACGGTAGGCGCCGGTGAGCGGATTACCCAGGGCTTGGCCGCGTTGGTCCATCTTGGGGAGCGGGCAGCCGTACAACATCGCCAAGTTCATGTTGAACTGGTTGGCCCACGCCCCCACTGCCAGAAGCGATACGTCGATCACCGACGTCTGGCCTGTAGCCTGCCTGCCGTACAGGGCCGCGGCGACCGCGCCCGCAATGGTGATCCCGCCCATGTTGTCGCCGTACCCACCGGACGGCATCCCGACCGGTGCCTCAGAGTCCGTGGGCGTCACCCCGTCGGCGCTGCCCGACCGGGCCCAGAACGCGGTGACATCGTGGGCCCCGGTGTCCCGGTCGGGCCCCTCACTTCCGAAACCGCTGCCCGCGACATAGACGATCGACGGGTTGATCCGGCGAATCTCGTCGAGGTCGATCCGGAGCTTGGCCCGCGCCTGCGGTAGGTGGTTGGTCAGGAAGACATCGCTGCGGCGGACGAGTTCCTCGAACACCGGCCGCGACTCGTTGAGGGCCAGGGAAAGTCCGACACTGCGCTTACCGCGGTTGGGGGCCTCCATCACGGGTGAGAACGCGACTCCCGGTGCCGTGGCCGAGCGTCCGGCGACCGTCACCAGTCCCCGTTGCGCGTCGCCCGTCACGGGATTCTCGATCTTGACGACATCGGCGCCCCAGTCGGCGAGTACGGCCCCCGCCGAAGGCACGAAGGTGAACTGCGCGACCTCGAGCACACGCACCCCGGTCATCGGTTTCTGCATCTACCCACATCCATCCTCGAGCCGGGGCTGAGCGTGTCGCAGCGGTGGTTGGGAATTCCGCTGACAACGACCAATATATGCGCTTATCTTTCACTGACGACTCAATTATGAGACACTTAACTGCGACGGTATCAGGGACACCTTCGGCTTGCCGAGATCTGAATCACATAACCAACATAGATTACTAGGTAAGCGTCGTCTATCGAAGACCGAGTAGATCGGCGATCCGTCATCCCGCCTCCTGGACCACAAAATTGTCGCAATGTGGTTGCCACCACACGGTAAGCTTCCGCGTGGTTGATAGTCAAGGAGTTCCGCGCATCGGGGGTAGCGAGAATGGCAGGCACGTCAAGGCGGACGGGTTCGGTCCGCGCCGCGCCCTGGGGAGCCGATGCCCCGGTGGGCGAGGAACAGGCCCGGGAGCGGTTGCTGGCCGCCGCTGAGGCCTGCTACGTCGAACGGGGTCCGTCGCGGACCCGGATGAGCGATATCGCGAACAGGGCCGGCGTGCATCGCCGCACGGTCTACGACTACTTCCCCACCAAGGAAGCGCTGTTGGCCGCATCCTTCATGCGTGCGATCGGTGCTGTGCTCGACACTGCCGAACCTTGTTGGGACACTGACGAACCTTTTCTGGAACAACTCGTCAACGCAATGACGATCGGGATGCGGGCAGCGAGGAACTCGCCAACGATGGCACTACTGATCGGCGCCGACGACCTGGGCCGGACCTTTCACGCGGCCGAGGCGTCCGAAGTCTGGGGCCAGAACCTCGCCGAGGCGCTCGGCCAACGCATCGAGGCAGCAATAACGGCCGGCGAGGTCCGCGACGATCTCACCTCCGAAACCATGGCTCGCTGGGTGACCCGCATCGCGTTCAGCCTGATCGCCGAACCGGGCAGGCCCGAGGACGGCGGCGACGAGGGACTCATCCGCGCCTTCGTCCCAGCCTGTCTCGCTCCACGCACGCAGTAGGCTTCTGCCCAGGTCATGTCCGCTGATCCGCGAGATTGACGTAATGGTCGCTCCCAGAGGCTGTTACGACCATTACGTCAGCCTCGGCGCAACCGGGCCGGCGGCAGCTACCGTCGCTCAGCAGGCCCGGCCGGCGAAGAAAGCGCCAGAGACGATCCCGATGACAATGGCGACTGTGGAGTACCCGAGCGCGGCGGCCACGACGACCCCCGCGACAGCGCCAATACCCAACGCCAGTAGGAGTACAGCGAACAACGCTCCGGCCACTGGGCCACCTTTCTATGACTGTGGCCACAAGCTATCGCATCAGCGCTTCGCGTCACGGCAAAGTCGAGATAAACCGCTAAATATTTAACTTTACGCGGGTGAAGTTCCACGTGGCAGGTCAGCGGCCCCGGAAATCGGGGGCCCGCCGCTCCCGGAACGCGCGCGCACCCTCACCGAAGTCGGCGGTATGGACCAACGCCAACTGTCCGTCGGCCTCGATTTCCTGAACCGACTCCAGCTCGCCCAACGTCGCGGCCGCCAACGCGCGTTTGGTCCAGGCATGAGACAACGTCGGCCCCGTGGATACCGACCGCACCACTTGTTCCAGCACGCTCGCGTAGTCGTCGTCGGCTGTCAGGTGCGAGATCATCCCCCAGCCGAATGCCGTTGCGGCGTCCACCCGTTCGGCTGTCATTGCCATCCGTGCGGAACGGGTCCTTCCGATCAGTCCCGGCAGCAGGGCGCAGGCACCGCCGTCGGGCATCAATCCGACGCGGGTGAAAGCCAACTGGAAGTACGCGGTGGGCGCGGCGACAACCAGATCGCAGGCCAGCGCCAGCGGGCAGCCGAAACCGGCTGCCGCACCGTGCACTCCGGCGACCACCGGTTTCGGCAGCGCCGTGATCGCTTGCACCACCCGATTGGCGGCATGCGCCGCACCGTCGGTGTCACCGCCCGTCAGGTCGCCACCGGAGCAGAAGGCTCGTCCTGCCCCGGTGAGCAGCACCGCCCGCACCGAGTCGTCGGCCGCGGTATCGCTCAGCCGCGCCGACAACTCCTCGAGCATCGGGGTATCGACGGCGTTGAGTTTCTCCGGCCGGTCCAGCCGGATCCGTCGGATCGCACCGTCGTGGTCGACCGAAATCCCGTTCACCACAAGCGGGCCCGCTACAGGCCGAGATCGCGGCCGATAATGTCCTTCATGATCTCGGTGGTGCCGCCGAAAATCGTCATGATGCGGTTGTCCATGTAGTCACGCGCCACCCGGTACTCGGTCATGTAGCCGTAGCCGCCGTGCAACTGCACACACCCGTCGATCACCTTCTTGGCCAGTTCCGTGCACCACCATTTGGCTTTCGATGCCTCGACCGCAGTCAAGTCACCGTCCACTACGGCCTGCAGGCACCGGTCGATGTACTGCTCGCCGATTTCGAGTTCGGTGTCCATCTCGGCCAGCAGGAAGCGATTGTGCTGGAAGCTGCCGATTGATTGACCGAAGGCCTTGCGGTCCTTGGCATATTGGAGTGTCTGCCGCCATGTTTCACGCGCACCAGCCAATGCCGAGATCGCGATGGATAACCGCTCCGACGGCAGATTGTGCATCAGATGATAGAAACCACGGCCCTCTTTGCCCAGCAGATTCGCCGCGGGCACCCGGACATCCTCGAAGACGAGCTCGGCGGTGTCCTGGTAGTGCAAGCCCATCTTCTCCAACTTGCGGCCACGGGTGAATCCGTCCATTCCCTCCTCGACCACGAGCAGGGTGAAACCCTTGTGCCCGGCGTCGCGATCGGTGCGGCAGACCACGACCACCAGATCGCAGTTGATCCCGGAGGAGATGAAGGTCTTGGACCCGTTGACAATCCAATCGTCTCCATCGCGGACCGCCGAGGTACGGACACCCGCCAGGTCGCTACCCGCGCCGGGCTCGGTCATCGCCACCGCGACGATCAACTCTCCGCTGATGATTCCGGGCAGCCAGCGCTGCTTCTGTTCGTCGTCGGCCAGCGACGAGAAGTACGGTCCCACGACGTCGTTCTGCAGGCTCAACGACGGGGCCGGCCCCCCGTAGCGGGCGATCTCCTCGTCGATGACCGCATTGAACCGGAAGTCGTCGACACCTCCCCCGCCGTACTGCTCGGGCATGTTGAACCCGATCAGGCCATATTTGCCTGCCGCTACATACGCCGAGCGGTCGACCAGCCGAGCGCTCTCCCACTGCTCGGCATTCGGTACGAGCTCGCGCTCGATGAACTGCCGCACAGTGTCACGGAACGCCTCATGTTCGGCGTCGAGTACAAGTCGTTTCACTATCTCACTCTCCGTACAGCCGGCGCATCTCGTCGCCGACCTTTCCTGATGTCCGCGAAACAACCTGTGCACCGCGTCTTCTGAGGTCGGTATCCGGCACCGGTAACACGACAGCTCCGGTGGACTTCGACGGCAACAGCACCTTGGCGGTACCGCGGGTGGTGGCCTCATCGCGCTGGCTGGTCGCGAAGACATCCAGCGACACCGTGTCGTCGGCGCTCGCGCCCGTGGCCGTGACCTTGCCGGTCAACCTGTGCACATCGCCGTGATAGTTGAAACCGCGCATCTGCAGGTCCATCTCGGCCAGCCAGCCGTCATCGCCGATCCAGTTGGTGAGCAGGTGGCTGACCCACGCGGCACGCATCTGACCGTAGTCATAGGGGGCTGGGATGCCGAGGGACTGCGCGCGTGCCGCGTCCCAATGCAGCCGCTGCACGACATCGGGAACTCCGTATTCATCGGGCTGATAGAAGGCCGGCATCCGTTTGCGCAACTGGTGGGCGAACTTCAGCGGACCGACGCCGTATCCGCCCCAGCCCCACCCCATGTGCATCGAGATGATATCGACAACGGTCAACGGGCCCTTGATGATTCCGGGAAGCTCGTCGCCGACCGACACGTCCTCCCGCCACTGCGGGTTGGCGCCGCGGCGCACCTCGGCCTCGTACTCGGCCTCGACCTGAGCGAATTCCTCAGGTGTCCAGTGCTTGCGCTCGATGTTCTTGAGCTTGCCGGACTTCTTGGAACCCTGGCGTTCGGCATTGATGTAGGACTCGTCGCGGGTGGCGATCGGATTGCCGTCGATGTCGACGTAGAGATAGCGGTAGGTCTCCTTGACCGAGCGCCCGCCGGAGAATTCGCTGTCCTTGACCTGGACGTCGAGAGTGTAGTTCTCCGCCAGCACCGGACGTCCTGCGTAGATCGGGCGGTACCACGTCCACTTCACTCCCGAGTAGTACTTGCCGGTCCCCCGGAACAACCCGCGGAACAACTTCTTCCGTTCCGGGTCGGTGAACTTCGGCGTCTGATCCAGACCAGTCGCAATGGGGAACGTCGGTGAGGCGATCTGCCCGTGCCAACGGGTGCCCGGCCCGTACACCGGATCGTGGAACAGCGGGTTGTCGTCGCCGCAACCGAAGGCGAACTGGGTGATGGCATCGCCGGACGGCAGCTTGTGCCATGCCTCGTCCCGCTGAAAGACCGGAATTCCGATCTGCGCCTTGGCCCGCTCGATGTCCTCGTCGGTGATCCGGCCTTCTTCGGCCGCCGTATCAGCGCTCTTCTCGGTAGTCGTCATCACCTCTCCTAGAACTTCAGCATGGCGCCGGCGTCGACCTTGAACTGCAGTCCGGTCACGTAGCGGGACTCGTCGGAGGCCAGGAAGCAGACCGCATTCGAGATATCCGACGGTTCTATGTAGGGAATAGGCATGGCCTGCATGAGGGGAAAGGTCTGCAGCGCGTCGTCGCGGGTCGGGGATTCGAGGTCGGGCCGGAACTGCCGGTACATCGGCTCGTTGTTGAGCATGGAGGTGTTCACGTTGGTGGGATGAACGACGTTGGCACGAATGGATTGCGGTGCCAACTGCAATGCGAGCCGCAGCGTGTAGGAATCCACCAACTGCTTGGCGTAGCTGTACCCCGCCCCGCCCGGGCCCTCGGGCCCCGGCGCTCCTGGTTGTGCAGCGATGAGGCCGGCGATCGAACCGGTGGTGATGATCGACGCACCGGATTTCAGATACGGCAACGCGGCGTGCACCGTGTTGACCACGCCGACGAAGTCGACGTCGAAGGCATCGGCGAAGGCCTGCACCGGGAGATCCGCACCGAGCGGACAGATGCCGGCGTTGGCGACGACCACATCGAGCTTGCCGAATTCCGCCACGGCATTGGCGAGTTCGCGCGCCACCGCCGCGCGGTCCCGGACATCGACCTCGGCGGTGTAGGCCTTACGGCCGGTCTTCTCCACCTCAAGACCGGCCTCTTCGAGATCACGCGAGGTCGCCAGCGGGTATTCGTTGGTCTCGATGTCGTGGCAGATGTCGAAGAGGATGATGTCGGCGCCCTCTTCGGCCAATTTCACCGCGTGGCTGCGGCCCTGACCGCGCGCGCCGCCGGTGACCAGAACGACTTTGCCTTCTACACGACCCATGTCAGCGTGCCTTCCATACGGGTTGACGTTTCTGCGCGAAGGCGAGTGGGCCTTCTTGTGCGTCTTCGGTTTTCAGTAGGGCGGTGAACTCACGTGCGGTGCGGTCCCACTTGGGCTCCTCGGCGGCGATGACGCCGCCATCGGCACCGTAGGCGAGTCGCTTGCTGGCCTGTACCGACAACGGCGCGTTCACCGTAATCCGCTCGGCGAGCGCCAGTGCGGCCTCCACCACGGTGCCGTCGGGCACCACCTGGTTGATCAAACCCCACCGCAATGCCTCAGCGGCGGTGATCGGCTCCCCGGTGAACACCAGTTCCAATGCCACCTTGCGTGGCAATTGCTCGACGATCCGGAACACGCCACCAGCGCCCGCGATCAGGCCGCGCTTGACCTCGGGGAGCCCGAAACTGGCGCTCTCGGCGGCCACCACCAGATCGCTGGCCAACGCGAGTTCCGACCCACCGCCCAACGCAGTGCCGTTGACCGCTGCGATGGTGGGCTTGTCGATGAAATGATGCACATAGCCCGCAAAACCCCATTCGGGGTTTGTGTCGTGAAAGAGGTTCTCGCCACGTGTGATCGCCTTCAAATCCGCACCGGCGCAGAACGACTTGTCGCCCGCACCGGTGAGCACCACCGCCCACACGTCCGGATCCTTCTGTGCCGCCTCCAATGCATCTCCGACCGCATTGCTCACGGCGCCGTTGACAGCGTTGCGAGCCTCCGGCCGGTTGATCGTGATGAGGGCGACGTTGCCCCTCCGCTCCACAATGGCGGCGTCAGTCATGAATTCTCCTTCTGCGGATTGTCGGCGTTCTCTGAGTGTGGGTCTGCCTGTCCGGCGCCGAGGTCCGCCAGCATGGCCAACAGGGCCCTGCGGTCCACCTTGAGCGCCGCGCCCCGGGGTAGCGCATCGACGACGAAAATCTGCGCGGGCACCTCGTACGGCGCGAGTACCGCACGGCAGTGCCGGCGTAGAGCGTCACCGTCGGTGTCGGCACCGGCACCGGCACGCAATTCGACAGCTGCAACCGGGATCTGCCCCAACCGGAGATCAGGAATCGGCGCCACGGCCGCGTCTGCGACGGCCGAATGTGCGCGCAGCGCCCGGACCACCGTCTCCGGGGCCACCTTGAACCCGCCACGCACGATGACGTCGTCGGCGCGTCCATCGATGTAGAGAAAACCGTCGGAGTCCAGGTGTGCCAGATCGCTGGTGGTCATCCAGTCATCCGACCCGCCGGCCTGGGGAGTGGCGACTTGCAGTCTGCCCTTTTCACCAGCGTCGAGCACAGCGCCATCCGCATCGACGATCTGCAACCGCACCCCGGGAAATGCGCGTCCGACGCTGCCCTTTTTCTGCGCCCAGCGGGTGTGGAAATCCTTGACGGTCCAACCGGCCACGGCACCGGAGAATTCGGTTGCGCCGTACACCACCAGGACCGGGATGTGGTAGCGCTCGAAGAACGCGTCGACCAGTTCAGGGTCGACCGGGCTGGTGCCGGCGTTGATGGCACGGATACTCGCCAGATCGGCTGCGGGGATTTCGGAATCGAGCACCGATCTCATCGCTGCCGGCGGTAGGCCCGCCACGGCGGGCCGGAACTCTTTGACCACGGCATGCCAGGCCGGCACGGTGAAGCGATCCAACATCGCGACCGGCCTGGCGGCGACCAGTGACTGCAACAGCGACCAGAGACCGCCGATGTGCACGATCGGCAGCGTCACGAGACCGACGGTTCCCGTCAGTGGCGGTTTGGACCGTCGTTCCGGCCGGTCATTGTGCTGCAGCGCCGCCGCCAGGGATGCATCCAGCTGAGCGCGGGTCAGCGGGATACGTTTCGGGGCACCCGTGGTACCGGACGTCAGCATCTCGACGGCGACGGCGACATCCCCGGCCCCCGTGGGTGCGGCGCCTCGCGCTTGCACGATCACCTCATCGCCCTCGACGCTCCACCCGGTCGCGCGGAGGTCCTCGACGGTGCGGGTGAAGACATCGTGCGACCACAGCGCGGACGGGGCCAGCACGTAAGGCACTGCGGCCGCCGCAAGGTCAGCGCTCAATCGTTCCGGCGGCTGCAGGGGGCTGACGATGACCAGGGTGCGTCCGGCACGGAAGATCGCGATGAGAGCGGCGACGGACTCCATTCGGTTGGACAGCACGACCGCCACCCGGCCGCCCTCACCGCACCCTGCAGCGGCGAGCTCCTTGTCGATCTGCTCGGTGAGTGCGCGGACACGTCCCCACGGCTCCCAATGTCCGTTGCACTGCAGCATGCGTGCGTGGTCGTTCGCGTCCCACAGCCGTCCCAGCGCCTCGCGGATGTTCGTCATTGCCACTTTCCGAAGAAGTCTTCTTCCGAAGAATCAGTATTCTATTTAACCTAATCGACATGGTTTACTAGGTCAACGTTGTGGGAAGGATTCACATGGACTTCGGATTGACCGACGAGCAGGACCAACTGGCCGGGGCCGAACGCGCCTGGCTGGTCCGCCACGATCCCCTGCTCCGCGTGCGTGCCGCGCTGGACACTGCGCCGGTCACCGTCGACCCCGCGGCGGTCGCACACGCCGAGGAATCCGGACTGCTGGCCCTGCTCACCCCCGAAATGGGCGGCACCCATGTCGATCTCGCGGTCCTCACCGAAGCCCACGGTTACTCCGCGAGCTCGTTGCCGATCGCCGATCTGGCCATCGCCGCCTGGCTTCTCGACTCCACCGGCATCGAGACCGACGGGGCCTCGCTGATCGGCCTGGCCGTTGTGGGTGAGCAGACCGCCACCCCGGTACCGATGGCCGCCGATATGGACGCCATCGCGGTGGCGCGCCAGGACGGCGGGAAGGAGTACCTGGCGCTGCTTACCGCACCGACGCTGGCCACCATGGCGACCTTCGACCTGACCCGATCGTGGGCACGGGTGAACCCCGACGCCGCCGCCGAGGAAACCGAACTTCCGGCCGGAACGCTGACCGCGGCGCGGGACGCGCTGGCGGTGCACCGGGCGTTCGACGCGCTGGGCGCGGCGGCCCGACTGTTGGACATGACGGTCGAATACGCCGGTCAGCGTGAGCAATTCGGTGCGCCCATCGGCTCGTTCCAAGCCGTCAAGCATCACTGCGCCGATATGGTCACCGCGGTGGAGGCCGGCCGCGCGGCACTGTGGGCCGGTGCCCTCGCCCTGGACACCGCAGTCGGCGCCGACCGCTCGCGCGCAGCGTCGGCGGCCGCGGCGTACGCGAAATCGGCGGCCGCCAGGGTGGCCGGCGATGCCCTTCAGGTGCACGGTGGCATCGGATTCACCTGGGAACACGACCTGCATCTGCTGCTGCGCCGGATCAAGGTCGACGAGGCGCTCAACGGCACCGTCGCCGATCACCGCGCTGCGCTCGTCCTCGGGTGACGAACTAGCGGGCACGGGGTAGTCCCAGGCCGCGTTCGGCGATCAGGTTGCGCATGATCTCCGAACTGCCGCCGGCGATGGTGTACGCGCGGGCGTAGAGCCACTCGTCCTGCCAGCGGCCGGCATCGAGCGCATTGGGGTCGCCTTCCACCAGAAGCCCGTCCTCTCCGCCGAGTTCGACGGCAAACCGCGACATTTCGAGATTGAGCTCACTGAACATCAGCTTGGCCATGGCGGCGTCATGCATGCGCTCGGTGCCGCGCGACCAGCGCGTCACATTGGCGTAGGTCAATGCCGACAGCGCTTCGACCTCCGCGCTGAACTCACCGATCCGATCCCGCACCAGATCACTGTCGATGGCCGGGCGACCACCGCGTTGCACCCGGCGTGCCAGATCCGCGAGCGCCTGAACTGCCAGCCGCAGCTTCACCACCACCGCGCCCACACCGGTCCGCTCGTGCGCCAGCGTGGCATTCGCAATCGCCCACCCCTGTCCTGGCACACCGATCATGGCGTCGGCGGGTACCGTGACGTTGTCGAGGAACACCTCGTTGAAATCCGAGGTTCCGGTCAGTTCCCGCAGTGGCCGAACGGTGATACCGGGGCTGGACATATCGACGACGAAGGCACTGATGCCTTTGTGCTTGGGCGCATCAGAATCTGTGCGCGCCAACAGGTATCCGTAGTCGGCCCAGTGCCCGTCAGTGGTCCACACCTTCTGTCCGCTGACCGTGTAGGTGTTACCGTCGGGCACCGCCCGGGTGCGCAGTGATGCCAGGTCGCTTCCTGCGCCCGGCTCACTGAACAACTGGCACCACAGTTGGCGGCCGGCGCGGATCTCGGGCAGATGCCTACGGCGTTGCTCATCGGTGCCGTAGTGGATCAGCGCGTGTGAGGCAAGGGTGCTGCCGCTCTGTACCCCGGGAGCTCCCGCGCGGGCCAGTTCCTCCCCGACGACGATCGCATGCTCGGCCGAGTGGTCGTCTCGGCCGCCGAACTCCACGGGCCAGTCCGCGCCGGCGTAGCCCGCGTCGAACAGCCTTGCGGTCCAGTCCTTCAGCGCTCTGAGCTCGGTCTCGTTCTCGGCGCTGCGCACCCCGGCCCGCGGCGGGATGGCCGGCGCGTGTTCTGCGATGAATGCCCGCACCTGCGCGCGGAAAGCCTCCAGCTCGGGCCCCATACCGTATTCCACGTTCAGTCTTCCTGTTCGATGTGGTGGTCAGCGAGTCAGTGCCTGCTCGACGCGCTTCTCCTGTAGCGCTCTGAGCAACTCGCCCGCGGCGCGGTCCCGCAACGCGTCGGCACGACCGACCAGCACGGCGTTGGACCGGGCACGACGCAGCAGCAGGTGGATCGGGTGCTCCCAGGTGAATCCGATGCCCCCGTGGATCTGCAGTGCACCCTCGGTGGCGGTGACTGCGGCATCGAGTGCGGACGCAGCGGCAAGATCCACCAGGTACTCGGCCCCTTCGAGACCGGCCTCCGCGGCTTCCAGCACCTGGCTGCGGGAGCCTTCCAGCGCGACCAGGATGTCGGCGCACCGATGCGATATCGCCTGGAAACTTCCGATGGCGCGGCCGAACTGGTGCCGCTCGCCCGCCCATTCGACCGCCATCGCCAGGGCGCGGGCGGCAACCCCAACCGAATCGGCCGCTACTGCCAACAGGGCCTGCCGACGCGCGATACGTAGCACCTGGTCCACGTCGGCTCCGTCCGCCAGTACTTCGCCCGATGCGGCGGTCAGTGTGACGGCGCCGATCGTTGCGGTGAGATCGAGCGGCTGATGCGCGGTCACCGCGACGCCGGTCGCGGTGGTGTCGACGGCAACGAGGACCAGATCATCTCCCGTCGCTGCGCTCGCACCGGCTCCGTCGGCGGTGCGCGCCAGGACGATCAACCACTCCGCAGTCGGTGCTCCCGCCACGATCGGCACCACACCGGTGAGTCCCGCTCCGTCCCATTCGGGCAACTCCGGTCCGCGGGTCACCCAGCCGCCGTCATTGAGCGGCACGGCGAACGCAGCCGGTGCACCCGCAGTGATCCGCTGGACCAAATCCTTTGCCGCGCATTGCACAGCGACGTCGAGTGCAGTCACGGTCGGGACCAATGGTGCGGCCGCCAGTGCCTTGCCGGCCTCCTCGACGGCAGCGTAGAGCAGCCTTGGCCGCGCACCGCCGCCGCCCGACGATTCAGCGACAGCCAGGCCAGGCAGCCCGAATTCGACGAGCGCCGACCATACGGCGGGGTCGGTCGCATCGACCGGGCGCTTCCGATCGAGCAGCGTCGTCACGTCCACCTTGGCGGAAAGCGTCTTCGCCAGCACATCGCGAAGTTCACCCTCGTCTTCCTCGGGCACAGCCAGCGGTGCGCCCGGGGAGACCGCCGCAGGCCGGACGCCCTCACCGCGGTATGACGGCAGGCCGAGCACACTCTCGGCGATGGTGTTGCGCTGGATCTCGGCAGTACCTGCGCCGATCGTCGTGGCCCGGCTCATCAGGTACCCGAATGTCCAGCGCCCGTTGTCCACCGCGTCCGGCGCCCGACTGCCCAGCGCAGCGTGCGGACCCGCCGCGCGTAGCGCGAGGGCGTGCAGGTGCTGTTCGAACTCCGACTTGACCAGCCGGTTCACCGAGGCCACCCCGCCGGGGTCCTCACCGCGCAGTACCGCGGCCAGCGCGCGGGCGCTGTTGGCGGCGATGGTGCGCACCCCGGACTCCAGTCGGGCGACGTCCTGGCGGACCAGCGGATCGTGGTCGAGCGCACGGGACGCGACCAGTTCGGCCACCCGGTCGACGGTGCGCCGGTACTTGAATTCGTCGGCGAGGAACGCGGTGGCCCGCTCGTGCCCCAACGAGGTCCGCATGATCGACCAGCCTGCGCCCTCGTCGCCCACCCGGTTCTCGACCGGTACGGCCACGTCGTCAAGGAACACTTCGGCGAAGTGCGCTGCTCCGCTGATGTCGCGCAGGGGCCGCACCGTGATCCCGGGACTGTTCATCGGGATCAGCAGGTAGGTAATGCCGTCGCTGGGTTTATCGCCGGCGCCCGTGCGTACCAGTGCGAACATCCAGTCGGCCCGGTCGGCCATCGTGGTCCACACCTTCTGGCCGGTGACCCGATACACGTCTCCGTCGCGAACCGCTCGGGTGGACAGTGATGACAGGTCACTACCCGCGCCCGGCTCTGAAAAGCCTTGGC
Source organism: Mycobacterium appelbergii (assembly GCF_032883035.1). NCBI lineage: Bacteria > Bacillati > Actinomycetota > Actinomycetes > Mycobacteriales > Mycobacteriaceae > Mycobacterium > Mycobacterium appelbergii. The sequence continues at coordinate 451,978 of NZ_JAMQTH010000002.1, read as the reverse complement.
ACCAGAACTCGTCCGCGCGCAGCAGCGGTTGGAGGAAGCGATCCTTCTGCTGTTGAGTGCCGTGCGTGATCAGGGTGGGGGCCAGGATGAACGACAGCGGGCACGGATGCGGCGGAGCACCGGCGTCCGTGGTCATCCGGTAGTAGTCCAACTGGTCGGCGAGCGACAGGTCCAGACCACCCACCGCACGCGGCCACCCCGGCGCGGCCAACCCGTTGTCCACCAATTCGGCATGCCATGCCCGCGCCGACTCGATCCGGTCCAACGTGACGCCGGGCCGCACGGTTTGATTCTGGCGATCACGAAACTCGGCGAGTAGCGACTCCAGTCGGGCGCGCCAATCAGCTGTCTGCATCACACCTCGTTACTACTACAACCTGGTTAACTATGTAAGCATAGTGACGAGGGTGCTGCCGGTTGGCAAGCCCTGGTCACCCTTCTTCGAGCACCAGAGCCAGTTCAGGGCATGCGGCAACACCGTCGCGGACGCGCTGCTCGTCTTCAGGGCTGACTTCGGTCGACTCGAGAATCGAGTAGCCCGAGTCATCGATCGGAAACAGCTCCGGATCAACGGCGTAGCACTGTGCGTGCCCCACACATTTCGACTGCTCAAGACGAACCTTCATGCGACCTCCTCCGCTCGACCGCCAGTGTTGGTGGCGGCGCCGAAACTCAACGCCATAAGACTAAAGGATTAACTATTTACTTTTCACCGGATCGCCGATCGTCGACCGCGCCCCACGGCGTCGGTCAAAAGGTGGGTCCACCCGGCGGCCCGATCCGGGCAACTCGCCGTTTCTGACATAACCGTCATCATTTCCACTGTATTAGATATGCGCTATACCATGCAGTTATCCTTCTTCATGAGCCTCAAGCCGAAGCGATCAATCACTTGCTTCTGACATCGATATACGCTACGAATGAAGCGTCGCCGATGCTCGCAGGAAGGTCCACGAATGACGTCCGAACTCAACGACGAAGAGACCATGCTGGTCGACACGGTGCGGACGTTCATCGACCGTGACGTGAAACCCACGGTGCGCGAGATCGAACACGCGAACGAGTACCCGCACGCGTGGATCGAGCAGATGAAGCGCATCGGGATCTTCGGCCTGGCCGTACCCGAGGAGTACGGCGGATCACCCGTGTCGATGCCGTGCTACGTGCAGGTGACACAGGAGCTCGCCAGAGGCTGGATGAGTTTGGCCGGTGCGATGGGTGGACACACCGTGGTCGCCAAGTTGATCTCGTTGTTCGGCACCGAGGCACAGCGTCGAAAGTATTTACCGGACATGGCAACCGGCGCGATCCGGGCGACGATGGCACTCACCGAACCCGGTGGCGGGTCGGATCTGCAGGCGATGACGACCACGGCGCGCGCCGATGGCGACGAGTTGGTCGTCAACGGCACGAAAACCTGGATCAGCAACGCCCGTCGATCCAATCTGATTGCCCTGCTGTGCAAGACGGACCCGGCGGCTTCGCCGCGGCATCGCGGCATCTCGGTGGTGCTGGTGGAGCACGGGCCGGGCCTGACCGTATCGCGGGATCTGCCGAAGCTCGGCTACAAAGGCGTGGAGAGTTGCGAACTCTCGTTTGACGACTGCCGGGTGCCACAGTCCGCAATACTCGGCGGCGAGCCCGGTAAGGGATTTGCTCACATGATGAAAGGTCTTGAAACAGGCCGTATTCAAGTGGCATCTCGAGCTCTCGGCGTGGCCACCGCGGCATTCGAGGACGCCCTCAAATACTCGCAGGAACGCGAGAGCTTTGGTCAGCCGATCTGGAAACACCAGTCGGTGGGCAACTATCTGGCCGATATGGCGACCAAACTCACCGCTGCCCGACAACTCACCCGGCACGCCGCGGAACGCTACGACAGCGGTGAACGCTGCGATATGGAAGCCGGGATGGCCAAACTGTTCGCCTCCGAGGTCGCCATGCAGATCGCCCTGGACGCCGTCCGCATCCACGGCGGTTACGGATATTCGACCGAGTACGACGTCGAGCGCTACTTCCGCGACGCCCCACTGATGATCGTCGGTGAAGGCACGAACGAGATCCAGCGCAACGTCATCGCCGCGCAACTGGTCTCCCGCGGCGCCCTGTAACCCACGCAGCGAACGGGGGATCGACCATGGCCTACGTCATCACGCAGAACTGCTGCAAAGACGGCAGTTGCGTCCCGGTCTGCCCGGTGAGCTGCATCCAACCGGTGGGCGGCGCGGGCGAATTCACCGGCACCGAAATGCTGTACATCGATCCCGAAGCCTGCATCGACTGCGGTGCGTGCCTCGAGGAATGCCCGGTCGACGCGATCTTCTACGACGAGGACCTGCCACCCGACCAGGAACGGTTCCGCGAGATCAACGCCGGTTACTTCGAACAGAATCCACTGCAGACCCACAGCCGAGAAACACCGTTGGAGCGGCAGGCAGTCAAACCAGGTGCGCTACGGGTTGCCGTCGTCGGTGCCGGTCCCGCTGCCTGCTATGCGTCTACCGCGCTGATCGGGGTCGACGGCGTCGAGGTCAATCTTTTCGAACGCCTCCCCACACCCTTCGGGCTGATCCGCGCCGGTGTCGCGCCGGACCACCAGCACACCAAGTCTGTCGTGCGAATCTTCGAGCACACCTTCAGCAACAAGCGCTTCGAATGTCATCTCAACGTCGAGATCGGTTCAGACCTGACCCACGACGAGTTGTTGGCGCATCACCATGCCGTCATCTATGCGGTCGGTGCATCACGCAGCCGGGATCTCGACGTACCCGGTAGCGAACTACCCGGCAATCACTCAGCCGCCGACTTCGTGGGCTGGTACAACGGTCATCCGGAGCACGCCCACCATGTGTTCGAGCTGTCCGGAGAGCGAGCCGTAATCATCGGTAACGGTAATGTCGCGCTCGATGTCGCGAGAGTGCTGTTGCTCGACACCGACCATCTGGCGACCACCGACATCGCACCACACGCCTTGGCTGCCCTGTCCGACAGCAGGATTCGCGAGGTCGTGATTCTTGCACGACGCGGCCCCCGTGACGCGGCGTTCTCCGCAGGCGAGTTCCTCGCCCTCGGTCACCTCCCCGGAGTCGACATCGTCGTCGACAGCGCCGACTTGGCGATCTGCCCGGACGACGATGTCGAGACTGCCCTGAAACTCCGGATCGCGCGCGAGTACGCAGACCGGTCCAGCACCGGTTCGAACAAGCGGATCGTCTTCCGATTTGCCGTGTCTCCGACCGAAGTGGTCGGCTCCGACCGAGTCGAAGGCCTACGCGTGGCAACCAACGGCGCGGCGGAAAGCGAGCTCGCGGCGTCACTGATTCTGCGTGCCATCGGATATCAAGGATCGGCGATCGAGCCGCTGCCTTTCGACGCAGCAAGAGGCGTGGTTCCCAACGAGGGCGGGCGCGTCAGCGATGAAGATGGGCAGCCCGTACCCGGCGTCTACGTGACGGGGTGGATCAAACGCGGACCACGTGGCGTCATCGGTACCAACCGAGTCTGCGCGGACGAAACGGTCGCCGCTCTGCTGGAGGACTTTCATGCCGACAGGTTGGCCCCCGCAGTGGCTGACCCTGCAGGCATCGGACGCCTGCTCGACGAACGCGGATCGGCGCCGATCGGATGGGCGGGTTGGCGGGCGATCGACGCCGCCGAACGTCGACGCGGGGCCGAGATGTCCCGGCCCCGCGTCAAATTCACCGCCGTAGCCGACATGGTGTCGGCGGCGAAGGCCTGAACCCGTTCAGACGCCGGCCAATTCGTGTTCGCCGGTGGTCACCCGCGGGAAGTTGAGCATGCGGCGGGCGTTCTGCTCGACGATCAGTGAGCATTCGTCGTCCGGCACATCGGCGAGCACCTCGGCAGCCCGCTTGCGCGAGTTGGGCCAGTTGGAATCGCTGTGCGGGAAGTCGATCTCCAAGGTGATCCGGTCGATCCCGATCTCGTGACGGTTCTTCAACCCGTGCTCGTCATCGATGAAACAACCCCAGAAATGCTTACCGAACAGATCCGACGGGCGGGCGTCGAAATCGATGTCCTGGTAATAACGGTGGCGCTCCCACACGTAGTCCGAGCGCTCCAAGATGTAGGGCACCCAACCGATCCCACCCTCGGCCAGCGAGATCTGCAGCTCCGGGAACTGCTGCAACTTGCCCGAGAACAACAAATCCACTGTGCTCCACATCAAGTTGCACGAGAACAGGGTGATCGCCACGGCGAAAGGGGCGTCCGGAATGACCATCTGGCCGGGCACGGGCTTCATCGACGAGAACGAAAACCCGGGAACAAACGACCCCGAACCGAAGTGCAGCGACACCGGCATCCTGGTCTCAGAACACACCCGCCACAGTGGATCCCAGTGATCGGAATGAAAAGACGGCAGACCCAGCGGCACCGGGCTGTCCGGGAACGACACCGTCCGTGCCCCTTTCGCCGCCACTCGCTGCGCCTCGGCGACCGTCGCGTCGATATCCCACACCGGCAGGATCGCCAACGGGACGTACCGATCCGGTGCGGTGGCACACCACTCGTCGATGTAGAAGTCGTTCCACGCTTTCACGCACAACAGCGCGAGTTCCTTGTCCTTGGCGCGATAGAAGGTGCCACCGCCGAACCCCGGGAACGAGGGGAAGCACAGCGCGGCCTGCACGCCGTCAACGTCCATGTCGGCGATCCTGGCGGCCGGGTCGTAACAACCGGGGATCATGTCCTCGTAGCGAACCGGGTCCATCCCCCACTCCTCGGGCGGCTTACCCGCCACCGCGTTGAGCCCGATGGTGGGGAAAATCTGCCCGTCATAGCTCCACATGTGCTTGCCGTCCATGTCGAGTATCCGTGGCCCGGCCTCGAGGAACCGCTGCGGCAGGCGGTCCTGCCATACCCGCGGGTGCTCGACGAGATGGTCGTCGACGGACACGATCTGGTGCTCATCTTGAAGCGGCACAACGCGCTCCTTCTTTTCTGACATTTCGTCTTGTTTTCTGACGGTTCATCTCACAGACTATATGGCGCAGGACACTTTCGTCTACCGATTGAGAGCCACGACATGAACACCTCGGATCACGGCGACAACGCGGGCGCACGCGAGAAGATCGACGAGGACGACCATGACCTGCTGACTTTCGGGGAGGCCGGCGAACGATTGCGGATCGAGGTCGAGACAGCCGCGGCGGCGCTGGCGGAACTGCGACGTACCGGGTCTCCGGCAGGCGTCGAGAAGGCGGACGCTCGTCTCGAAGCGCTGCGTGCCGCGGCGAAGCGCAACAGCGCCCAGCCCATCAACGACGCCAACTTCGAGAAGTTCTTCGGCTACCCCGGCAAGGCCAAACGCAACCTCCCGGCACCACCTGCCTGAATCATGGCGACGGCGGCAGGGCTTGCCTCGTTCAGGCTGCGCAACCCGGATACTTCTCCTATGGCGCCCACTCCCGACAAGACACGCCGTCCCGGGTATGCCCCTACCTCCAACGTCGGCGTCGGTCGGCGCGGCCTGCACAAACGCGAACGGATCGTCGCCCGTGCGGCCGACGCGTTCCTGGCCAACGGCTTTCACAGCACCTCGCTGGACACCATTGCCAAGGCCGCGAACTGCTCCAGGGCAACCGTGTATCAGTATTTCGCGGGCAAGGAGGAGATCTTTCGGGAACTGAGTGACGCAGCCGGGCGGGCGGTGCTCGACCACGGCGAACGTCTGGGCGATCTGGGCCCGACGATGGTCGGGTTCGGCGCGCTACACGACTGGCTCACCGAATGGGCCGACATCTATGACGACCACGCAGCAGCATTCGCGGAGTACCCGGGTATCGGCACCGAACTGTCGGTGATCGACGCCGGCCCGGTAGCCGAGGAGTACCGCCGGCGCGTGACCGCGCGGCTTCACGCCGCACAACTTCAGGGGCTCGACACGGACGACGCGGCCGCAGTGCTGATGCGCATCCCGCACATGGTCCATCTCTACCGGCACCGCGCTATGTTCGCGTTGCCTGCCCGCGACGTGGTGGCGCGGTCGCTGGCAGTTGCGTTGCAGCTGATGTTGTTTCCTGACACCCCCGACGGGGTGATTGTCGCAGCGCGCGATGCTGCCGAGTCGGTGGAAATGCCGCAGGCGTCTGTCGAAGAAGCCGCGCCTACGCCGGCCGCGCTGGACGTCGAACTGTCACCGATCGCGCAGGAGGCGCTGTCGGTGAGCTCGGCACTGTTCGCCGAGCTCGGGTATTACGCGGTCAGCATGGAGGACATCGCGGCCGCCGCGGATATCAGCCGCGCCACCCTCTACCGGCATTTCAGCACCAAAGACAGGATCCTCGCCGAACTCACCCGCCGGGCGGTGGTCGAGGTCGGGGAGCACGCCGCGACCCTGCCACGGATCGCCGACACCGATGCGCTGACGAGGTGGATGCTGGGTTATGTGCGATTTCACCGCGGCTACCGCGGAGTCATCCGGGCGTGGTTCGACGGCACCGTTGCCGAGCAGCTCGCCGACGCTGCGGTGGAGCACGGTATCGGGGCGATCCACCGGGCGGTAAACGCGTTGTTGGACACCGTCGAACTGCCACCCGTCATCGACCGCAAAGTGGCCGGTGCGGTGTTCCTCGCGGTGCTGGGCCGAATGACCGAGCCGACAGCGGCCGACGAAGCCGACACCGACGCACGCGCCGCTCACCTCATCACGAACCTGCTGCGACGCTCCCTGCTGCGATCGGCTGGAGCTCAGCGCGGTGCGCCGACGTAGCCTGCCGCCGAATTGCGCAACTGCCAGATCTGGGCCGGACACAGCTCTTGAGCGGCCTGCGAGATGAGATAGGAAGCCTGGAATTCGTCGGTGGTATTGAAGTCGGCCTTGAGATCGCCGACCAGCTGGGCATAGGTTCTGCCCGCGGCGATCTTGTCGCAGACCCCGTGGCCGTAGGCCAGCGCCGCGTCCGCGTTGGCAAAGTTGTATCCCGGCCGCACCGTCACATTGACGAGGTAGCCCACGTTATCCGCGTGCGCCACCGGCGTACCGGTGACAACGGCAGCGCACAGTGCGGTGAGTCCGGCCGACCAGATGAGTCGCTTCATAACGGACCAAAGCGTAATTCATTTAGCTGTTTACGGGTAGTCTGCTCAACCATGTCAGTTTCCCGCACTGCCCGACGTTGCGCGATGGCGCTGGCGCTGGTGTCCGGGCTCGCACCTGCCGTCGCGCTGCCGTCGGCACATGCCGACAACAAGCGGCTGAACGAGAGCGTGTTCGTCAACATCTATACCGCCCAGCAGCAGAACGGCTGCCCGACCGAGCCGAAGCTCGACGGTCGACTGGTCGAGGCGGCCCGCGTGCACGCCCTCGACGTGCTGAACAACCCTAATCTCGACGGCGACATCGGCTCCGACGGCTCCACGCCGCAGGACCGGGCCAACGGGCAGGGCTTCGTCGGCACAGCCACCGAGACCGTGGCCATCAATCCGGCCCTGGCGATCAGCGGCATCGAGATCCTCGGCCAATGGTGGTACGACCCACCGCGCCGGGCCATCATGCAGGACTGCGCGAACACCGCCATCGGGGTGTGGTCGGAGAACAGCCTGGCCCGCTCCGTGGTGGTCGCGGTGTACGGGCAGCCCGCGCTGTAGTCAGCCCGCGAGATCGGCGCGGAGCCGCTTCTTGTCCACCTTGCCGCTGGCCAACACCGGCAATTCGGCGACCAGCACCAGTCGCCGCGGAATCTTGTAGCGGGCCAGGCTCTCTCGGATGCCCTCCTGCAACGTCTCCAGCGTCGGTGCGGCGCCGGCCGTCGGCACGACGACCGCGCAGACCGCCTCGCCCCATCGGTCGTCGGGCACGCCGACCACTGCACAGGCCGCCACCGCGTCGAGCGCGCTGACGGCGTCCTCGACCTCGGGCGAGTAGACGTTCTCCCCACCGCTGATGATCACGTCTTTCTTGCGGTCCACCAGGTACAGCAGCCCGCGTTCGTCCACACGGCCCACATCGCCGGTGTGGCACCACCCGTCGCGCAGCGTCACCTCGGTCGCCGGCCGGTCCTGCCAGTAGCCGCGGAACATCGAGCCGGATCGCACGGCGATTTCGCCCGGTTGCCCGGCGGGCACATCGCGCCCATGCTCGTCGACAATGCGAATCCTCGTGCCGGGGAACGGAAACCCGACCGAGCACAGCCGCCGCTCGGCATCCGGGCCGTCGAGCGCGTGCAGTTCCCTCGGCAGCCCGGACACGATGGCCTCGGTCTGTCCGTAGAGGTTCAGGAACCCCGCTCCGGGCAGCACCGACATCGCGCGCCGCAATATGGCCGCCGTTATCGGCGCTGCCGAGTACACCACCGTGCGTACCGATTCCACCGCCGTACCGTCCACCATCTCGTCGAGAAGTGCCCTCAGCATGACGGGCGCCAGGTGCAGCACCGTGATTCGCTCGGCGGCGATCAACCGAACCGCGTCGGCGACGTCGAACTGCTGCTGCAGCACCACAGTTCCGCCGCGGGCATGCAGCCCACCGACGATCGCCAGCGCCCCGACGTGGAACATCGGCATGGTGATCAACGCACAATCGGCAGTGCCACAACACATCTCATTGTTCATGGTCAGCGCGACCGCACGCATCTCACGCTGCCCCAGGATGCAGCACTTCGACGCACCGGTGGTACCGCTGGTGAACAGCAGGTACGCGATGTCCTCAGGCCGGGCAACAAACGCGAGCTCGCCACCCCGCCCGCTGCCGAGGAAGGCTTCGTAGTCGACGGCCCCCGGCTGTGGTTCACCGCCGATCGCCACCACCGCCGGCCGCGACGGCAGGCCGGCCACGAGACCGAGGACGACAGGAACGAACTCGTCGGCGACGAATACGATCGACGGCTCCACCCGGCGCAGCATGCCGTCGATCTCCGGCGGTGAGAGCCGGAAGTTGATGGTGACCATGACGATTCCACTGAGGTGGACGGCGGCGTTCAGTTCACCGAACTCGATGCTGTTGCGGCTGAGCACCGCGATGCGCTGTTGACGACGCACCCCGGCCGCGGCCATCGCCGACACCAGCCGCACGGCCCGCTCACGCAACTGCGCGTAGCTGACGCTGCGATCACCGTGCCGGTAGGCAGCCACGTCGGGGAAGCGCACGGCGTTGTCGGTGACGATGTCGCCGAGCGTCATGTCTCCGGTGTCGGCGCTCCCCATATCGACGGGATTACCTGCTACTCAGCAGCATCGAACCGGCAACCGGTCCTCCGCCCACACCGACCGCCACCACCTCGGGCGTCTTCGGGGCCTGCCGTTCGCCACCTTCGCCCCACATCTGCACGCATGCTTCGTGCAGGAAGCCCATGCCGTGCAACCGGCCGCCGGAGAGCTGACCGCCACTGGTGTTGATCGGCAGCGCGCCATCCAGGGAGATGGTCGAACCATCTCCTAAGAATTCGCCGACCTTGCCGTGGTCGCAGAAGCCCAGCGCCTCCAACCACATCACGGTCAGAAAGGAGAAGCCGTCGTAGAGCTGCGCCATGTCCACATCTGCCGGCGTCAAAGAGGTGTGCTCCCACAGTGTGGCGGCCGAATCGTGGGCAGCCATCGTCGTGATGTCTGCACGCTGGTCCCAGGTGGCGCGTTCGAACATGCCCGGTCCGACGGACTCCACCGTCAGCGGCTGCCGAGGCAGGCCTGCCGCGCCGTCGCGGCGAGACACAATCACGGCGGTCGCTCCGTCGCACGGCACATCGCAGTCGTACAGGCACAACGGCTCGGAGATCATCCGGACGCCGAGGTAGTCCTCCATCGTCATCGGATCGCGGTACACCGCGTCAGGGTTGCGCCCGGCGTTGGTGCGGGCGTTGATCGCGATGCGGCCGAGATGTTCACGGGTCAAACCGAAGTCGTGCATATAGCGCTGTGCGGGCATCGCCAGCCAGTTCGCCGCCGACAGCGCGCCGAACGGTGCCGTCCACTCCAGGTGCGGCGGCAGTTCACCGCCGCCGAACAGCACCGAGGCGCGGCCGCCACCGGCCTGCTGCGCCGCCGTGGACTCCCAGACCGACCGGTACACCACCACGTGGTTGGCCAACCCGAGGCTCACCGCCATGCACGCCTCGATCACCGGACCGATCTGACCGGCGGTCTCCATCGCCGACATGTACCAGCGGGAACGCAGCCCCAGCGCGTTGCGGACTTCCTGGACGGTGGCGCCGGAGAATCCGGCATCGGGCACACCCGGTCCCGGGTAGCTCGCGATGCCGTCCACATCGTCGACGCCGAGACCGGCGTCCTCGATGGCCCGCAACACCGCCTCCAGCGTCAGGTCGAGCCCGGTTCGGCCCAGCCTGCGACCGACCTGCGACTTACCCGCCCCGGTGAGGACGGCCTTCCCGTCGAACGGACCTCTACTCATGTGCGATCCCGCTCCGCTCTCGTCATATGTTTAACGCATTCACCGTACGTCCCCCGCGACTGGCTCAAAAGATGGCGCGCACGATCACATCCACCACCGCGGCGGGCTTCTCCGAGCCGTCGAGTTCGACGGTGTGGCGCATGGTCAGATTGACCGTCGCATCATCGACCCTCGCAACCTCACTGAGTACCGACCGGGCACGGATGCGACTGTTCGCGGTCACCGCCGCCAGGAACCGGACCTTGTTCAGCCCGTAGTTGAGCCGCATCTTCGAGTTCACGATCCGGTAATTGTCCGCGGAGAGCGTCGGAATCAAGGACAGCGTCAGGAAACCGTGCGCGATCGTCGCCCCGTATTGGCTTTCAACCTTCGCCCGCTCCACGTCGACATGGATCCACTGGTGATCGTCGGTGATGTCGGCAAAGGCATCGATCATCTTCTGGTCGACCAGCCGCCATTCACCGACGCCGAGCTCTTCTCCGAGTGCCTGCTCTGCTTCGTCAATCGACCCGATCACCTTCATTGACTGCTCCTGTCGTCCCTACCCAAAATACCGCTATCTATATAACGGTATAGACTGAGCCAACTCATCGGGCAGCCAGCCCCACGACGATCAGGGAGACCCATGGCCACCACCACGTCCCGCGCAGCCATCGTGGCCGCAGCTCGCACACCGATCGGAACGGCACGCAAAGGCACGCTGGCCAATATGGCAGCTGTCGAACTGGCCAAACCGGTGGTGACAGCCGTCATCGAACGCTCCGGTCTGGATGCCGCCGCATACGACGATTTCGTCCTGGCCGAGAGCATGCAGGGCGGCGGCGACAGTGCCCGCTACATCGCGGTGGCCCTCGGACTGACCGATCTTCCCGGGATCGCGGTCAACCGCCAATGTGCGTCGAGCCTGTCGGCGATCGCCATCGGCGCCGGACAGATTGCGGCGGGCATGAGTAACGCCATCCTGGCCGGCGGCATGGAGTCGATCTCCACCGGGCCGATATTGCAGAAGCGCAAGGCCTTCACCAACGGCAAGTCAGCCGAGGATTACGAGCAGTGGTTCCCCGAATCGCACCCGCCGACCGCGGAAGCGCCCGCGATGGACATGTCCATCACCGTGGCGCACAACTGCAACGTCCAGTACGGGATCACCCGCGAGGACCAGGACGAGTGGGCATTGCGTAGCCATCAACGTGCGATCAAGGCCATCGACGCCGGGTCGTTCACCGATGAGATCATCCCGATTCAGGTGCCCCAGGCCGACGGGACCACGATCACGTTCGCCGAGGACGAGCATCCACGGCGGGGCAGTTCGATGGAGTCGCTGGCCGGGCTCAAGGTGCTGCATCCCGAGATCGAGGGCTTCACGGTGACGGCGGGAAACTCGTCGGGCATCAACGACGCGGCAGCGGTCGTCGCGCTGGCCTCGCCCGGCACCGGGCAGAACGTGTTGGCCAACGTATTGTCGTGGACCCAGGTCGGGCTGGACCCGACCCGCACCGGCAGTGGACCGATCAAGGCGATACCAAAGGCACTGGAGCTGGCCGGCCGCAAAATCGAGGACGTGGCGCTGTTCGAGATCAACGAGGCGTTCGCCGCGCAGGCGGTGGCGTGTGCCCGTGAGCTCGGACTCGACGAGGAGATCGTCAACGTCTACGGGTCGGGCATCAGCCTGGGACATCCGATCGCAGCGACAGGCGCCCGGATGGTCACCTCGGCGATCTACGAACTACGCAGGCGCGGTGGCGGAATCGGCGTATTGTCGATGTGCGCAGGCGGCGGCATGGGTGCCGCGATGGTCATCGAGGTGGCCTGAGATGACGACGCTGATCACCGAGGGGCTGTTCAGAGTCGACGGCGAGCGCGCGGTCTTGTTCGCGTCACGCAGGCGCTCGTCGGGCGCGGTGAAGTTCCCGGCCGAGCGGCCGGAGCTCTTCGACGGCGCACCGGAGATCCAGGACGACATCGAAGCCATCGAGTTGTCCACACACGGTTCGCTTTACACGTTCACCACACAGGAGTTCCCGCCGCCGCTGCCGTACAAGGGCAATCGGGATCCGAAAGTGTTCAAGCCCTACGTTGTCGGCTTCGTCGAGTTGGCCGAAGGCGTGCTGGTCGAGTCACTGATCGTCGATGCGGACCCTGCCGACCTGCAGATCGGCCAGCCCCTGGTATCGACCACCACCACGTTGGAGACCCCTGACGGCACGTCGCTGGTGACCTTCGCGTTCCGTCCGGAGGGCTAGGGTCGAGGGGATGACCGATCTGGGCACCCCGCCTTTCGGGCTGCATCCCCTGCACGGCCCGCACCATCCCACGACCGGCAATCCGCCGCGTCGCCGTGGCTCCGCACGTCGGACCACGTCGATCGATATGACCCGCGACAAGGGCTCTCTGGATCCCGTGTTCCTGACCGGGCGGGCCCGCGATATCTGGACCGAGGACGACGGCACGGCAACTGAATTCGGTACGGCCGGACTGTCGGCCACCATCGAATTGGTGGCCCGGGTCGTGCGTCACGTCGAGGTCACACCACCGGTCGCCGCGGCGTCGCGTCTTTCCGGCGCACCGGCGATGAGCGGGTTCCGCGCCGCGGCCGACAAGGCAGCCCCAGAGTTGCGGCGAGCCCGCGACCTGCGCTACACACTGCTCGACGACGTCCCGGTCGCGACGCTGACCTCGGGCCACGCATTGTCTGCGTCCGGCGTACTCGGTGATGTCGGGAAGTCCGGCTATCTACCCGTCGCCGATCAATGCGCGGGATTCGCGACCGGCGGGCTGCTGATGACCTCGTTCGAGGCAGGCGATCCGGCCGTCGTCACCGGCCCGGCAGCGCCCGACCTCGACCACACCGACGATCCCCTTGCCTGGCATCCGGTTTCGCAGTTGTCGCGTCACGGCATGCGACGACGACGACGCATCGACGTCTTCGAGCAGACAGCGCAGCGAATCGGCATCGACGCGATGTTTCGCGACACGTATGTGCGGGCCGACGGGGTGGAGACGATCATCCACGAGTACACGCTGACCGCCGCCGTGAATACGACGAGCGGGGTGATCGTAGAGTCCCACGCGACGCCGCGGGTGCTGCCCTGGCAGGAATGCCCCGGCGCGGTCGCCAGCGCCGAGCGGATCGTCGGGATGACGTTGCCCGAACTACACTTCCGGGTCCGCCAGGAACTCTTCGGCACCAGCACGTGCACGCATCTCAATGACCTGCTGCGCAGCGTCGCCGACGCCGGGGCACTGATCGACCGGGTGGGCGGCGCCTAGGTCAACGGATGTCGGAGAGCGTGGGACCTGCAGCGGCCGTGTCGGTTTCAGGATAGAAGCCGCGCGCCCAGTTGCGAAGTTGTCGGAATCCCGCGGCTTCAGAAGCCGTCAGACCTGGCGGGTCCATGTAGACCTGACTGTCCCAGATGGCGATATCGTCCGGCAATGCTGTCTGTGCGGCTGTCAGACGTTGCTCGTAGTTACCGTTGGCCACGTCGATCCAGTACGTGGAGAAGATATCTGACGTCTCATCGTCGACCGGTGTGGCGCAGATATTGATGATCCGGTATCCCTCCCGGGTGTGCTCGCCGTTGAAAGCGATACCGAGACCGGACCAGTAGATCTCAAGGGTGTTGATCGTCTCCCCGGGGATGTCGATGCCCTCGCTCCACCGTCGGCCGAAGCCGACTTTGGCCGCCCACGTGGATTCATTGCTGCTCTCCCGCAGCACAGTCGGGCTCACCGGGGTGTGATGGACGAATCGAAAGTGATGGGGGTCGACTGCGTTCTCGGCGATGACCTGCGGATGCACATGGATCCCTTCGAACCTGATCCGTGCTTCCGGCCCAACAGGGAAGTACTCCCGATCATGGATGTGATCCCCTAGCACCCGTAGCCCTTCGGGCACCTCCCACGTCGGAGCGCGTCCGGCCGCATCATGCCAGATGTAGATGGATTCGTTGAGTTCGGTCACCGGCCAGGACCGCACCTTACGTCCACGGTTGGGACGCTGCTCATACGGGATCCGCACGTTGCGGCCCTGGCCGCTCCACACCCAGCCATGGAAGGGGCACTGGATACCATCCTCCACTACGCAGCCGTTCGTCAGGTTGGCCCCGAGATGTTGGCAGTGCGCGTCCAGCACATGCACTTCGCCGTCCAGGTCACGGAAGGCGACGAGCTCGACACCGAAATAGTGCAAACCGATCACATCGCCCACAGCGAGGTCCGCGCTCCAGCCGACCTGAAACCATCCGGTCGGCTGCATGCTGGGCAGGCCCTTCATGTTGACTCCTTCGATGTCGACATCGTGTCGCCGACGGTCATCGCGCCCCTCAGGGCTGGGGTTGTGCCGGGATGGTGAGGGATTCACTGTTGTATTTACTGGGCGACAGGCTCGGTCGGCACCCTCGGCATGGTCGCCCTGGTGCACCCAGCGGTCCCAAACCGCGCGGGACAGTAATTGCAGAATCCGGCAAAGGCGTACGGCCCTTCATGCCAGAAGATCGAGAAGCTGCCAACCATCGCCCACACTCCGGGATGGATGCGGTGCTGACGCCGACTCAGCGTGACGAAGTGGGTAATGAGCATGAGGGCGCCGACCACCGACACCGTATTGAAAATCAAGATGTGCACGGGCATGCCTACTCCCTTCGTTGTGACATCTGCGGCCTTCCGGGCACACTCAGACGGTATCGGGAATGCCATTCCCACACAACACCCGTGTATTTTGGGAATTGGATTCTCCGGAGGTGGAGTGCACATATGAGTAACCAGTCCGAGCGCGATGCGATCATGCGTGCTGCGTACCGGTTGATCAGCGGCACCACCTCGCCCACGGCGAGCACATCAATCGAGAGGATCCTGCAAGCGGCGGGAGTTAACCGGCGGATCTTCTACCGGCACTTCGCCTCGAAGGACGACCTGATCATCGCGATGCAGGAGTGGGCGGGCGACCTGATCCTGACCGACCTGCGCAAGGCCGTCAGTTCTGCCGAAACCCCGTCAGCGGCCGTCACCGCCTGGATCGAGGACTACCTGAGCATCGGCTGGCGGGAAACACGATTCCGCGACGCGCTGGCGTTCATGTCCTCGGAGGTGGCCGGCGCTCCGGGCATGGGCGCGGGTCTCGAAGCCACCTATGCCCGCCACCGCGAGGTGCTCACCGCCGCACTGTCCGCGGGACTGGCCGACGGCACCCTGCCCAACGCCCGGCCCGAATTCGACTCCTTCGCCATTCATGCAATCGCCGTGCGTCACGTCGAGGCACGCATCCGTGGTCGCCTGGACACCGACTTCACCGAGGTTCGCGACCAGGTGGTAGCGCTGGTGTTGACCGGACTCTCCGCACCACCGGTGCGCCTGCCGGCCCGGCGGCGATCGCCGCTCGGTGAGCTTTACCGAAAGCCTGAACCACCGTCGACGTTGAGATCGGCCTCGGTGATATAGGTACCATAACGGGAATGGCGTTCCCGCACAATTCAGCACGCAAAGGGAATACTATTCCCCGAGAGCCGTGCACCCGAGCCATGATGCAGTCGAGCATGCGGGCTTATCGGCGCACCATCGGGACGATCATCTCGGCCACGACGGCGATCATCTCGTCGCGCTCGACGGCCACTGTCTGCCGGTGCACCGTGTGCCAGGCGCGATCGAGCAATCCCATCACCGTGACGCCGATGACGTCCGGCGAGTGCTCGCCGTCGCCGGCGATGGCCTGACCCAGCTTCCACGACGCGCGGGACACCATGCGGTTGCGGGAGTTTCGGAACGCGTCGTCATCGGGCGCCGATTGCGTGGAGGCCAGCACGAACGCCCCGTGGTGGTCCATGTAGTCGAAGTAGTGGCCGACCCAGATCCGAATGTCGTTCGCACCCAACGGTTTATCGGCCCCTGCCCACTCGGCAATGACAGCCAGAACCTCGCGGTATGCAGTCTTGCCCAGAACGTTGAAAATCTCCCGCTTGTCCTTGAAATACGTGTAGAAGCCGGCCCGCGAGATGCCACACGCCTCGGTGATCGCGTTGATCGGCGTGCCGGCGTAGCCACGCTCCAGGAACAGCCGACGGCTGGCTTCCAATATGGCCGACCGGGTGCGTTCACCGCGACTGCCGTCCGGTTGCGTATCCGTCGCTGCACCCGAGATCACCGTCATGGAGCGACCATATATGACGTAACTGTCAAGTTCAAGCATCCCAGTTCAACACGATTCGTTACACCTTTTAGAGGACTACTTGACAGTAGTGTCAAGTATGGGCGATGCTCTAACTGAGCCACTTCGAGTTGAGGGAGAAAGACGGCGATGACACAGGCCCAGTTCACGGATGCTCCGATTTTCGATGCCGACCAGCACATGTACGAGACGCCGGAGGCGCTCCTCAAGTACCTGCCCGAGCAGTACAAAAGGGCAGTCCAGTTCGTGCAGATGGGCAGGCACACCAGGATCGCGATCCTGAACAAGATCACCGACTACATGCCGAATCCGACGTTCGAGCGGGTCGCTGCCCCCGGTGCGCACGAGAAGTTCTACTCGGGCCAGAACCCCGAGGGCTTGACGATGCGCGAGATGTCCGGACGTGGCATCGACACGCCCCCCGGCGCCCGCAACCCCGAGGACCGGATCGCCGAGCTCAACGGTCAAGGCGTCGATGCGTGCCTGAACTACCCCACGCTGGCCAACCTCGTCGAGCATTCCTCCGCGGAGGATCCCGAGTTGACGGCGGCAATCATCCACGCCCTCAATCAGTGGATGCTCGAGCACTGGGGATTCAGCCACGCCGACCGGATCTACTCCACGCCGGTGATCAACCTGGGCATCGTCGACGAAGGCCGCCGGGAGCTCGAGTACATCTTGGAAAACGGCGCCAAGGTGGCCCTGATCAAACCTGCACCGGTCAAGGGCTACAAAGGCTGGCGTTCGCCGGCCCTGCCCGAGTTCGATCCGTTCTGGCGCGACGTCGAGGACGCCGGGCTGCCGATCGTGCTCCATGCCAGCCAGCCCCCGCTGCAGGAGTACATCGACATGTGGGAGCCACCCACCACCAGTAGCGCGTTCGAGATGTCGGCATTCAAGTGGACGGCGTTGGGACACCGCGAGATTGCCGACATGCTGACCAGCCTGATCTGCCACGGCACCCTGACCCGGTTCCCGAAGCTGCGGATCGCCAGCGTGGAGAACGGCAGCTCGTGGATCCAGCCGCTCTTCGACGATCTGGCGTCGACTTACGGCAAGATGCCGCAGAACTTTCCCGAGCATCCACACGATGTCTTCCGCCGCAACATCTGGGTCAGCCCGTTCTGGGAGGGCTCGGTGGCCGACGTCGTCAAAACCGTCGGGTGGGACAAAGTGCTGTTCGGTTCGGACTGGCCGCATCCCGAAGGCCTCGCAACCCCGAAGGGCTATTTCAAGTATGCCGAGGGCATGGATGTGCGGCGCACCTACGACTTCATGGGTGACAATGCCCGGCGATTCATGGGCCTGCCGATCGCCAACCCCGACCCCCAAGCCGTGAAGCCGCCGGTGCTGGCGAACGCCTAATCATTCCGGCGCGAGAAGACGCGAAAACCCCCGAAAATGGGCGGAAATGGGGGTTTTCGCGTCTGTTCGCGAGAGATCGGTGCGATCGATCAGTCGCTGGCGGGCAGTGGTTTGGCTTCCTTGAGCGCCAGCGTGACCGTGCCGACGGTGAGGGTTCCTGCGCCGGCCTTGGTGACCAGCACCTCGGCGTCGGCGTCGTCGACATAGCGTTTACCCATCGCGTTACCGTCGGCAAAGGCCGGGTCCGGCGAGGCGCCGACCGGTCGATCGGCGCCCATCGGAACCATGGGCTGACCGCCGCAGCGCAGATCGTCGAGGCTCTCACTGGCCTTGACAACGATCACCTGGGTGTCACATACCTGGCTCTGCAACCGGGTGCCATTCTTGATCATGTTGTGCTCCTTGCTTTTCCGGTGAAACTATTCATTGCTCAGCGGCGGCGACCCTGAGGTCGTCCAGGATCTCGCGGCGCAACACCTTGCCGGTCGGGGTGGTCGGCAATTGCTCGCGAAACACGATGCGGTCGGGAGTGCGCGACCCGCGCAGTTTCGCGCGGGCGAATTCGCGCAGTTGCTCGGGTGCTGGATCGCGATCGGGCTCGGGCACGATCACCGCGACGATGATCTGGCCCCATTCGGCGTCCTCCAGGCCCACGACCGCGACCTCGCGGACGTCGGGATGCTCGACCAGCACGTCCTCGATCTCCGAAGGGGCGATGTTCTCTCCGCCACGGATGATGGTGTCGTCGGACCGGCCGCCGATGAACAGGTAGCCCTCGTCGTCGACCATCGCGATGTCCCTGGTCGGGAACCACCCTTGCGCGTCGAGCACCGAACCGATCTCGGCGTACCGGCCCGACACCTGCGGGCCGCGCACGAACAGTTCGCCGGTCTCACCGGGTCCGAGCACCGTGCCGTCGTCCGCGCGGACCTGCACCTCGATGTCGGGGACCGGACGTCCGACCGAGCTCAACCGCCGGGCCACGGCGTCATCGTGGGCGCCGTGCGCCTGGCGATGGTCGTCCGGGGTCAGCACCGCAATGGTCGAGCTGGTCTCGGTCAGCCCGTAGGCATTGACGAAGCCGACGTGTGGGAGCAGATCAAGCGCCTTGCGCACCAGCGGCTGTGGCACCTTCGATCCACCATAGGCCAGGCTGCGCAGCGTCGACAGCTCGGTGGCTTGCTGCTCCAAAACCGACACGATGCGGTCCAGCATGGTCGGCACCACGGTCGCGGTGGTGACCCGCTCGTCGGCTACCAGACGCACCCATTCACGCGGATCGAACCGGCGCAGGTACACGACTGTCCGACCGGCATAGAGGTTCGACAGCGCGGACATGACTCCGGCGATGTGATACGGCGGCACACATACCAGCGCCACGTCCGACGGGTCGGCCGCACCGAACTCAACGGTTCCGGTGATGTAGCTGGTGAGATTGTTATGCGTCAGCTCAACGGCTTTGGGCCGCGACGTGGTCCCCGAGGTGAACAGTACGACCGCCACACCGTCGGGATCGGCGAACTCCGGAACGGGCTCCGCGGATCGCGCGGAGGCCATGAACTCTTCTGGGCTCAGTACGCGAGCCCCTGCCACGGCGACCATATCGCGATAGTCGTCTTCGACCACGATCAACGGGTCGGCCAGCCGGTCGACAAGCTGACCCAGCCCGTCGGCGCTCAGCCGGTAATTCAGCGGGGTGAACGCAACGTTGGCGCGTGCTGCCGAGAACATCAGCAGCGGCAGCATCGCACCCCCGGTGCCGACATAGGCGACGTGCGACGCCCCCGAGGCGGCCACCACACCCGCGCCGCCATCGGCGAGTTGGCTCAGCGCGGCCGTGGTCAGCCGAATATCGCCGTCCACGAGGGCAACCCGGTCCGGATCGCCCGAAACAGCCATCTCAAGAAGCAACGAGATACTCAACGTCCTCCGCTTTCACGCTTGCCGACCAGTCCACCGCCGGCTGGCGATGACGCGATTCTAGACCCGGAGGCCGAGAATCAGCTATATAGTTATAGAGTTAGCGTACTCAAGTCAAAGCACACCTCAGGAGCACAATGAGCAGCACGCCCGATATCGCTATCATCGGCGTCGGACTCCATCCGTTCGGGCGGTACGAGGACCGCTCTGCGCTGGAGATGGGCGCCGTGGCCATCAGCAGGGCACTGCGTGACGCCGGGGCGCAATGGTCGGACGTGGGCAGCCTCTATGCAGGCAGTCTGGAGGTGGCCAACCCCGAGGCGGTCACCGGGCTGGCCGGCATGACCGGTCTTCCGGCGCGAGCGACTCTCAGCGGCTGCGCCACCGGGAACTCCCTGCTGACACTGGCGGCCCGTGACGTTCAACTCGGAGAGGCCGACATCGCGGTCGGCGTCGGCCTGGACAAGCACCCCCGCGGCGCCTTCGGCGCCGACCCGTCGGTATCCGGGCTGCCTCAGTGGTACGGCGATCAGGGCATGTTCCTGACCACCCACTACTTCGGCACCAAGATCACGCGCTACATGCACGATCACGGCATCAGCGAAGAGACACTCGCCCGGGTAGCGGCCAAGAACTTCGACAACGGCGCGCTGGCACCGCACGCCTGGCGGCGCAAGCCGATGAGCGTCGAGGCGATCCTCGATTCACCAGTGGTGAACGCGCCGCTGCGCCAGTACATGTACTGCAACCCGAACGAGGGCGCCGCCGCCGTGGTGGTCTGCCGGGCCGACAAAGCCAAGCAGTACACCGACACACCGATCTACCTGCGTTCGACGGCCCTGCGCAGCCGTCGTGAAGGAGCCTACGAACTGCTGCGGACGTCGATCGAGCTGCCCATCGTGCCCGGCACCACCGCGGAAGCCGCCGCGGCGGCATACGAACTGGCCGGCATCGGTCCCGACGATATCGACGTCGCACAGCTGCAGGACACCGACTCCGGCTCGGAGATCATCCACATGGCCGAGACCGGGCTGTGCAAGGACGGCGAGCAGGAAGCGCTGCTTGCCGACGGGGCCACCAAGATCGGCGGCAGGCTGCCGATCAACACCGACGGCGGCCTGCTCGCCAACGGGGAGCCGGTCGGTGCATCCGGTCTGCGCCAGATCTACGAACTCGTACAGCAATTGCGCGGTACGGCCGGGGAGCGTCAAGTGCCCGATGACCCACAGGTCGGGCTCGCTCAGCTGTACGGGGCGCCCGGAACCGCCGCCGTCGCCATCCTGTCCAGATAGCCCGACGAAGGGAGCAGTACCCGATGACCGACATCCAGGCCGAATCGCGTCCGCGCGCCACGGTCGACCTCGATCACCATTCGCCCGAGTTCCGCGACGATCCTCTCGGAAAGTTCCGGCAGATGCGCGAATCCGGCTGTCCGGTTGCGCATTCCGATCACTACGAAGGATTCTGGGCGCTCACCGACTATGCCTCGGTCTTCGAAGCCGCCCGCGACGACGCATTGTTCAACTCCTACCCATCGGTCGGTGTGCCCGCGAGCGAGCTGCCGCTGCCAATCCTGCCGATCGAATCCGATCCGCCGGAGACCCAGCAGCTGCGCGAGGTCACCCTCAAACGGTTCTCCCCCGGATCCGCCGAACGGTTCCGTGATGCCGCAATCGAGATGACCAACGAGGCGATCGACGCGTTCATCGAGCGTGGCCATTGCGATCTGGTGACCGAGCTCACCACGCCGCTGCCTGCCCGCTTGATTCTGCGCTTGCTGAACTTCGACGAATCGCGTGCCATGGACTGGGTGCACTGGGTGCACAGCGTCGTCCACGATCGCGCGTCCGACCCTGAAAAAGCCGGGATCTCGGGCATGGAGATGTTCGGCGAGATCGTCAAACACATGGAGCAGCGGCGTGCCGAGGGTCTCGGCGACGACCTGTTCAGCGACATATTGCGTGGCCAGGTGGACGGTAAGCCGCTCGATGACGGCCAGATCACCATGTACACGGTGCTGATGATGCTGGGCGGTATGGACACCACCAGCGGCTTCACCGGCAACGTGCTGCGTCGCCTGTGCGAGGACACCGAGCTGCGGAAGAAGTTCATCGACGATCCCAGCCTGATCAAGAAGTCCACCGACGAACTGCTGCGGCTGTACACCCCCACGCTCGGGCTGGCACGCACGGTATCGCGGGACGCGGAGTTCCACGGCCAGCAGCTGTGCCAGGGTGACCGGGCGATCCTGATGTGGGCGGGAGCGAACCGCGACCCGGCCATGTTCGAGAATCCCAACGCGCTGGACCTCGACCGGCCGAACGCCAAGAAGCACATGGCATTCGGCATCGGAATGCACCGCTGCCTGGGATCGCACTACGCCAAGATGATGTTCGATGTCCTGGTCACCCAGATACTGAAGCGCCTCCCGGACTTCGAACTGGACGGCGAGCCCAAGTTCTTCGAAGACGCCGGCGAGGTGTACGCCGTACGGCAGCTGCCGGTCAAGTTCACTCCAGGCCCGCGGGCGAGCTGACGTTGGAGGTATCCGTGTCCACGGTGCACGTGGACGGGGCCACGATCGCGTACACCGAATCCGGCACCGGCCCACCGGTGGTGTTCGTGCACGGCGCGTATGTGACCGGGGCCCTGTGGGATGACGTTGCCCGCCGACTGTCCGACACACATCGGTGCATTGCTCCGACCTGGCCGTTCGGCGCGCAGCGCACCCCACTCGGAGAAGCGGTCGACCTCTCGGTCGAAGCGGCCGGGCGGCGCATTCCGGCGCTGCTCGAGGCGTTGGACCTGTCCGACGTGACGCTGGTGGCCAACGACACCGGCGGTGGCATCGTGTTGGCGGCGCTGGGGGCGAAGGGGCTGGACTGGAGCCGGGTGTCGCAACTGGTATTCACCAACTGCGACAGCTACGAACACTTCCCGCCCGCCGGCTTCGCCCCGATGGTGCGGCTGTGCCGACTGAACCGCTTCGTCGGCGCGGCGTTGATGCGGTTGCTGACCACCCCGCCCGGCCTGAAGGTCTTCATCGGGGCCGTCACCAAGGACGGCATCGACGCCGATCGCCGCGCCGCGATCTTCGGCGGCTTCCTGTCGTCCGCGGCCGTTCGTCGTGACGCAGTGCGTTTCACCGCGGACCTGCAACCCCGCCACACCATGGCGGCCGCAGGTGCCATCGAGGAGTGGACCAAACCGGTTCTGTTCACCTGGGGTGACGCCGACGATATGTTTCCCCTGTCCCACGCCCGGCGACTGGCCGATGCTTTCCCGAACGCGAGACTGGAGCGGATCGCCGGCTCGTCCACGTATGTGATGCTGGATCGTCCCGAGCAGACCGCGGCCCTGATTCGCCAGTTCCTGGGCGGCTGAGCCGGTGAATACCCAAGAGCGGCAGCCGGTGCCGGCAGTCAGCGTCGCCGGTCTGCTGGACGAATGTGCGACCGCGCGGCCGGACCGGCCACTGTTACGCGACACCGACGGAGTGACGCTGACGGTGGCTCACGTTGCTGCACTCTCTTCGGAGGCCACCCGATGGCTGCGCGACGCCGGTGTGCGGCCCGGTATGACCGTCGCGTGGCAGTTACCCTCGCATGTCACGGCAGCCGTGGTGATGCTGGCGCTGTCCCGCATGCCGGTCACCCAGGCCCCGGTGCTGCACCTCTACCGTCAGCGCGAGGTGTGCACGGCACTCGACGTCGCTCGAGCCGATATCCTGTTGGTAGACAAGACGACAGCGGATAATGCTCCCGCACACGTACCTACCGTCCTCCTGCCCGAAAACCTGCTCGACATTGTGCAGGCAGCGCCGGAACCGGATTCGAACGGCGCGCGCAGCTCGACAGACCCGCACTGGGTGTATTTCACATCGGGCACCACCGGTCGCCCCAAGGGCGTCAAGCACACCGACGCCACCCTGCTCAGCGCCGCCCGCGGTTATGTCACCCACCTCGGGGTGGGCAGTCATCCGCAGGAGGTCGGCACCATCGCCTTCCCCATCGCACACGTAGGCGGGATGGTCTATCTCGCGGCCGCGTTGCTCGGTGATTTCCCGGTGCTGTTGGTCCCGAAGGTCACCGAGAGCCTGCCCGGCCTGCTCGCCGAGCACCGCGTGACGGTGACCGGCGCCAGCACCGCTTTTTACCAGATGCTCGTTGCCGCCCAAAACACCACTCCGACAGACGAACTGCTGATGCCGTCACTACGGATGCTGATCGGTGGGGGCGCGGCCTGCCCACCGGAGGTACACCGGCAGGTACGCAGGCAGCTGCGCATCCCGGTGGTGCACGCGTATGGCATGACCGAGGCTCCGATGGTCTGCGTCAGTGAGACGACCGACTCGGACGAACAACTCGCCAACAGCGCGGGACGGCCGATCCCCGGATCGCAGGTCCGGATCGGGCCGGCCGGCGAGATCGAGTTACGCGGGGGGAACCTGACACCGGGCTATGTCGACTCCGAACATTGGGACCGGGCCCTGACCGCCGACGGCTGGTTCCGCACCGGAGACCGCGGCCACCTGCGTCCGGACGGTCGCATCGTGGTCACCGGTCGCACCAAGGATCTGATCATCCGCAAGGGCGAGAACATCGCGCCCGACGAGATCGAGAACGAGCTGCTCGCGCATCCGCTCGTCGACGAGATCGCGGTGCTGGGCCAGCCTGACGAACTGCGCGGTGAGCTGGTGTGCGCGGTGGTGCGGCGCTCGCCGCGGCACCGCGAGGTCACCCTCGATGAGCTGTGCAGCTTCCTCGACGAGCGCGGACTGATGAAGCAGAAGTGGCCGGAACGGCTCGTCCTGGTCGACGAGTTCCCACTGACCGGGTTAGGCAAGGTCGCCAAATCCGAACTGGCCCGGCAGATCACAGGAGGAACCCGATGACCGCGTTGGCGGACGACGAGCGTCAGGAACTCGCACAGTCGGTACGTGCCGCCTGCGAACGGATGGCGTCCGAGGAGCGGGTGCGTGCCGTCGCCTACGGCGAGGCCGGCGACGACAGGAAGGGCGGCTCCGGTTTCGACCCGTCCCTCTGGGACGCGTTGTGCAACCAGGTCGGGGTGGCCGCTATCGCGCTGCCCGAACATCTGGGGGGCGCCGGTTATGGCGCGTCGGCGCTTGGCGTGGTGGCCCACGAATTGGGCCGCGCGCTGGCGCCGGTACCGTTCGTCAGTTCCACGGTGCTGGCGACGGGCCTGCTGCTCGACCTGGGCGAGGGCGATCCCGACGCCGACAAGCGGCTCGCCGGTCTCGCCGAGGGCGGGCGCACCGCCGCAGCAGCACTCACCGGCGACGGAGGGCTCTGGCACCGGAATGCGGTGACGCTGAGGGCGATTCGCAGCAATGACGAATGGCGCATCAACGGCACCGCACAACATGTGCTCGGCGGCGCCGTCGCCGACGATCTCGTGGTGGTCGCCAACGCCGAGGACGGCGAACCCGCGGTGTTCCTCCTCGACCCGGCGGACGAAACCGTCGTCGTACAGCCCGAAGACGTGCTCGACGGCACCAGACCGATGGCCACCATGACACTGCGCGCAGCCCGTGCGGTTCGCCTGTCCGGCGCGGAACCCGTCGACGAGGTCATCGAGCGCAATGTCAACGTGGCGATTGCGGTGCTGTCAGCCGAGCAGGTCGGCGCGTGCGAGCGGGTGCTCGAGAACGCGACCGCTTACGCGCGCACCCGAGAACAGTTCGGCCGCCCCATCGGCAGCTTCCAGGCGATCAAACACAAGTGCGCCGACATGCTGGTCGATCTGGAGTGGGCCCGGTCGGCGTCGCAGGCGGCGTTGCAGGCTCTCGACGGCACGGACAGCGGCGCCGGCGAAGCGGATTGGCGGGCCAGCATGGCCAAGGCGGTGTGCTCGGAGGCACTGCGCAATACGGTCCATGCCAACGTCCAGATTCACGGCGGCATCGGGTTCACCTGGGAGGATTCAGCGCATCTCTACCTCAGGCGGGCCCGGACCGACGAGGTGCTGTTCGGCTCACCGGCCCAACACTGGGACCGCTTGGCCACGTTGATCAAGTTGGTCTGACCTCGCCGTGCAACCCCGTCAAGATCCGCTTGCCCGCCTCCACCGGGGGCGACTAGACTCACAGCTAAATAACTAAATGTTTTTCTCTTTCTCGGCCCGTCCGAACCCGCCCCGAGGAGGCACCTGTGCCGCTGCAGCCCTGGATGGAAATGATCTCCGTCGACGATCACCTGATCGAACACCCGAAAGTGTGGAGTGACCGACTGCCCTCCAAATACCTGGAGGCGGGCCCCAAGATCATCGAGTGGGAACGCCCTGACACCAAGGCGATGTGCCAGGTCTGGGAGTACGAGGGCCGGATCTATCCCTACATCGGCCTCAACGCCGTCGCCGGTAAGAAGCCCGAGGAGTACGGCATCGAACCGGTGCGCTACGACGACATGATCCCGGGCTGCTACGACCCGAAGGCACGGGTGGCCGATATGGACATCGACGGTGTGCAGGCGATGACGTGCTTCCCGTCGTTCCCGCGGTTCGCCGGCGCCGTGTTCGCCGAAGGTGAGGACAAGGAACTCGCCAAGCTGTGTTCGGCCGCGTGGAACGACTTCCACCTCGACGAGTGGGCGGCCACCGCACCGGACCGGTTCATCCCGGTCGCGATGCTGCCGTTCTGGGATGTCGAGGCGAGCGTCAAGGAGATCCACCGCGTCGCCGCCAAGGGCGCCAAATGCGTGACATTTCCGGACCTGCCCGACCGGCTGGGATTGCCGTCGGTGCACTCCGATCATTGGGACCCTGTGCTCTCGGCGATGGAAGAGACCGACATGGTGCTGGCTCAGCACTTCGGTTCCGGCGGATTCCCGCCCCCGATCGCGCCGGATGCTCCGTTCGCCGTATTCATCACGCTGATGGGCACCATGTCGATGACCGCGATGACGGACTGGCTGTTCTCCAACACCCTGTATCGCCATCCCAAATTGAAGATCGGCCTGTCCGAGGGCGGCATCGGCTGGATCCCCTACATCCTGGAGCGCTGCGACAGCGTATGGCGTAAACACCGCTTCTACAACAACATCAACCAGGACCACCCGCCGAGCTATCTGTTCAAGAAACACATCCACGGCTGCTTCATCGAGGATGACTTCGGTGTGGAGATGCGACACATGATCGGCATCGACAAGATCACCTGGGAGTGCGATTACCCGCACTCGGATTCATTCTGGCCGCAGAGTCGCGAGCGTGCCGCGCAGGCCCTGGAGAAGGTGCCCGACGATGAGGTGCATCGCATGGTCGAGTTGAATGCCCGCGACTTCTATAACTTTCCGCGGGCCGCGTGACCGGAGACGATGTGGAGCGGATCGAGCAACTTCCTCGGTCTGACTGGACCGATCAGGATCTCCTCACCAAAGACGAGGCGCGGGAGCGGCTTGTCGAGGAGATCGCCCGCACCCGGACCCGGCTCGACGGGGTCAGGGCGGCCTCCGGCGACCCAGCCGAGATCGCGCTGCTGGAACGCCGGCTCAATGCCATGGAGTCCACGCGGAACGAATACAACGACTATCTGGCCGGGAAGTGACCGCCACCCGGCCGAGGCCAAGGAGTAAACGTGTCGGCTTCCGCTGACCTCGTCGAGAATATCGACGAGGTGCGCGTCCAGGTGCGCGAGTTTCTGGACGATGCACCCAAGCCGGTGGGCCTGCGGAACTACGGGCCAACGCCCACCGCCGCCGATGTGGAGCCGGGCCAGTTGTGGCACCGCTATCTTGCCGACCACGGTTACACGTGCCTGCACTGGCCACGCGAGTTCGGCGGTGCTGCAGCATCTGTCGCGTACCAAGCTGTGTTCGCCGAAGAATGCGCGCGCGCAGGTGTGCCGCGTCAACTGAACATCACCGGGGTGGATCTGGTCGGCCCGGTCCTGATCAAGTTCGGGAATCAAGACCAGAAGGACCGCTACCTGGATGGCATCCGACTCGGCGACGACATCTGGACGCAACTCTTCTCCGAGCCGGGAGCGGGTTCGGATCTGGCTGGTGTGCGCACGCGGGCCGAGCACACCGAGAACGGCTGGCGGATCGACGGTCAGAAGGTGTGGAGTTCAGCCGCGGCGTCCGCCGACTACGGTCTGCTGCTCGCCCGCACCAGTCCGGACAAACATCGAGGCCTGTCGATGTTCGTCGTGCCGATGGGCACTCCGGGTGTCACGGTTCGCCCGCTGGTTCAGATGGACGGCGAGAGCAAGTTCAACGAGGTCTTTCTGGACGGCGCTGAACTGGGCGATGACGCTCTGATCGGTGAGGTCGGTCAGGGCTGGGCGGTGGCGATGGTCACGCTGGGCCGCGAGCGGCTGACGCTGGGCACACAGGCGGTGGCGATGTTCCAACTGCACGAGCAGATGGTCGCCGCTGCCCGTGACCGCGACCTGCTCGACCCGGTGCTGTCGCGGTCGATGACGCGGCTGTGGGCACGGATGTGGCTGCTGCGCTTCACTTGGCAGCGTGCGATCGACTCGGGCGACCTGACCTCACCGGCGTTCTCGGTGCTCAAGCTGATGACGTCGGAGACCGACCGGGACCTGGGTGACATGGCCACCGAGGTTTTGGGCACCGACGCGTGTACCGATCCAACGGGTTCAGGTGACGCTGCCGACCTGGTCCACCACATGCTGGTCGGGCACGCACAGACGATTCTGGGCGGTACCAGCGAGATTCAGCGCAATATCCTGGGTGAGCGGGTTCTGGGTCTCCCCAAAGAGCCACGGTGAAGCCTGGTTTGACCGCAGCCACGCTCGAGGCTGCATTGCGTGATGCACTTCTGCCCGGCATGACGGTCGCCCTCGGCGACGGTGTGGGCCAGCTGCGTTGCCTCGATGACGGCACATCGATCGGTGCGACGCTGAGCGCCGCGGCGCGCGCGGTGGGCTCGGTGCGACTGGTGCTGGGTTGGCTGCCCGAACCGATGGACGGCCTGGATGCCGATGCGTTCACCGAGGTGATCGCCCTGATGCCCGGTTGGGGTGTGCGCGACGTGCTCCGCAGCCCCAAGGCCCGGTTCCTGCCGAGCCGTTTGGCCGCCACCCCTGCCCTCCTCGCCGACGTGCTGCGCCCCCAGCTGTTGCTCACCAGCCTGATTCACCGTGACGGACAGCTCCAGTTCGGCACCGAGGTGTCCTGGAAACGTGCGGTGATCGATGGCGGGGCAAGGACTTTGGCTGTTGTCGACAGCAGTGCACCGGGGGCGTCGGCTGAACCGCCGTTGGACCCGTCAAAGGTCGAGGTGCTCGGCACGGTCGGCAACGGACCCGTCCGCATGCCGCAGCGCGCCCCGGAACCTGTTCACGATGCGCTGGCCGACGCGGTACTGGCACTGATACCCGATGGTGCTCGCCTGCAGTACGGCCCCGGACAGCTCGGCGTCGCCCTGCTTCGGCGGGCCCGGGTGCCGTTGCACATCGATACCGGCATGCTCACCGATGGCGTCGTCGACCTCGACCGGCGAGGACTTCTGGCGAGCATCCCGTCGGCGACTTACCTCTTCGGCGGTGCGGAGTTGTACGACTGGGCCGACGGCCGGCCCATCTTGCACGGACTTGCGTATACCCACGACTTCACCCGGTTATCGCGGGGCGCACCGCTGATCGCAGTGAACACTGCTGTCGAACTCGACCCGTACGGACAGGTCAATGTCGAAGGCGTGGGCGAGAAGGTGTTCGGAGGGATCGGCGGCCACCCCGACTACTGCGCCGCTGCCCGAATGAGTTGCGGCGGATTGTCGATCATCGCCGTCCCCTCCTCGACGCGAGGTCGTTCCCCCTTGGTGGATCAGCTGAGTCGACCAGTGTCCACACCTGCCCACGATGTGGACATGATCGTCACCGAATCCGGTCACGCAGATCTGCGCGGTGCCGACTGGGCGCAGCGCAAACAGCTCATCACTCAATTGTTCTCGTAACGAAGGAGACAACGCGCTATGCCTGAGGGTTCCCTGACCGACAAGGTTGTCCTCGTAACCGGTGGCGGTCGCGGCATCGGCCGTGGCCACTGCCTCGAACTGGCCCGACAGGGCGCTGCCATCGTGGTGAACGACCCCGGCGTCAGCAGGGACGGCTCCAGCGGCGACGGATCTGGTCCCGCCGCTGACGTCGTTGCCGAGATTGAGTCGGCTGGCGGCAAGGCCGTGGCGCACACCGGGTCGGTGTCGTCGTGGGACGACGTTGCCGACATGATCTCCACAGCGGTCAGCACGTTCGGCTCGCTCACCGGTGTGGTGAACAATGCGGGCATCCTGCGCGACAGCATGATCGCGACCGCGTCGGAGTCGGACTGGGACGCGGTGATAGCCGTGCACCTGAAGGGCACGTTCACGGTGACCCGGCACGCCTGCGAGTATTGGCGCGCAGAGTCAAAGGCCGGCAACCAGATCGATGCGCATATCGTGAACACCGTCTCGGGTGCGGGGTTGTGGGGCAATGTCGGGCAAAGTGCATACGGCGCCGCCAAGGCCGCCATCGCAAACCTGACCGTGGTCACCGCAATGGAGGCGCAACGTTATGGCGTTGCCGTCAACGCGATCTCACCGTTGGCAAGGTCCCGGATGACCGAAGATGTGTTCAGCGGCCGCGCCGACGATCCCGCGCTGGATCCCGCTCGCAGCTCGGCCGTGGTGGCATGGCTACAGTCCGCGCAGTCATCCTGGCTGACCGGGCAGATCCTGCGCATCGACGGCGACAAACTCACCCGGATCGACAGCTTCACCGAAGCGCCGGGCGCGTACCACGCCAAAGATGGTGAGTCGCTGAGTTTCTCCGAGATCGGCCAGGCAGTCAGCTGGCTCTATGGCACGTCGCCGCGCGGGTTGGCCGGTCCCCTGCCTGCGTTGTAGCGGTGTGCCTACCGTTCCGCGAAATCACACTGACACGACGATGCCCTGGGTAAGCGCCACGACGATACCGAGAACCACCAGATAAGCCACGCAGCCGACGACGAGCTTGACCGTCTCGGCCCACAGTGCGGTGTTGGTCTGCGGCGGGAGGAAAAACTCGGCAGGCATGTCCTTCATGCTCGTGCGCTTGCGCGGTTCGGAGAACATGTCGCCCTTTCGAGTCACGGGATGTAGGGACTGCTGGATCCGGTCGCCCACCGCATGATCACCAATGGCAGAACCAGGAATACGAGGAACGTCACCTGGAAGCCGATGAACCATGCGCCCAGGCGCATCAGTTCGAACCGCCAACGCGCGATGGTGACCTCGTAGTTGAGGAAGCTGTCGAACTCATGCTCTTTTGTCATCGCCCGCACCGCGGCCACTGCGACACCACCCTTTGGTGTGACGCCACCGTCGGCCGGCCCGCTCGATGCAGACTTGGGTCTGGTGAACCGATCCAAGCGACAGAACCGCTCAAGGTGGTTGAGTCCCCGGATCGGGGGCTTACCGGCCCAATAGGCAATCAGATTCGGCCAGGTGCACATGATGCCGATGGTCCACAGCAGCGTGATCCGGCCACCGTTGTCCCATTCCAGGACCGGGCCGATGCCGGGATCGTAGGTCCACCAACCCATCGCGGTAGCGGTGCCCTCCACGAGGAAATCCCAGACATAGTTGACCGGGATCGCCAGCACCAGCATCGATTTCAGCATGCTCCAGCCGAACTTGGATGACACCCACTGACTCAGCCACAGCACCAGCAGCGCATGCACACCCCAGTAGACTGCGTAGGCGAAGGGCATGAACAACGGGTCGTTGGGCGTCTTCAACGGCAGCCATTCCAGCAGGTGGTGCTCAGTGAACGCCGGACTGTAGAACAGCTGCTGGCCCCAGTCGCCGATGGACTCCATCCAGTACACGGCGATGCTGTTGAAAAGGAACAGAAAACCCCAGGTGAGTCGTCTTCTTCGGATGACATCGGCGATGGCCAGCACGATGACGATGCCGCCCGCGATCGGGATCACCCAGTTGAACACCCAGACTCCGCTGGGATCAAGCGTGGCCGGTGGCACCAGCTGGTCGGCGGCGAGATACACAGGGCCCTCCAGTGCGGACAAATGGTGAACCTAGCTTCACCATTTGCGGCTGTAATGTCAACCGGGTGAACAGCGAAACGTCTCGGGCCAGGCCAGAGCGCGAACTCGTGTTGTTTCAGACGAGTTCGCTGCAGCGTCATGCCATCGAGTTCGGTGAGTGGATGATGCGCGCCAGCCTCGAACGCGCCCACTCGCTCGGGCACACCGGGCTGCGGCCCGCACATGCCCGGCTGATGGTCTTCCTGAGCTGGGAGGGCAGCCGCATCTCCGATATCGCCCGAGCCCAGGACGTCTCGAAGAACGCCATCGGACAGCTCGTCGACGAACTCGAAAAGCTGGGTTACGTCGAGCGTGTCGCCGACCCTCAGGACCGGCGCGCCAAGGTCGTTCGATACACCCGGCAGGGGGTCGACATGATGGCCGACGCCGCCGCGGTCGGTGAGCGACTCGATGCCGAGATCGCAGACATCATCGGTGCCCGGCGCCTCGGGCAGCTGCGATCAGCGCTGGCCGACATCTGCCAGAGTCTGCAGCTCGGACCGGCCTAACCAGCCGCCCGGCCGCGATAGAACTCCACGGCCTTGCGGATCGAGTCGTGGACGGGTTCGGGATGCCATCCCAGTTCCCGCTCGGCCTTGCCGTGATCCATCGGTGACATGATGTGCATCAATCGCACGCTCAGCGTGGACAGCAACATGTCGCGGCGAAGCACGGTTGCGACCACATCCCCGCCAAACCCCAAGGCGTACATCACCTTGAGCGGAATCCCGAACCGCGGTCGCTTGGCACCGGCGGCGTCCGCCGCGGTTCCGTACAGTTCCCGAGCGGTGATGAACCGCTCCGAGATGATATAGCGCTCCCCCACGCGACCTTTGTCGGCGGCGAGGATCAGCGCGCGGGCGGCGTCTTGGATGCCGACGACTTCCATCGCCATGTCTTTGACGTAGACAGGCATCTTCCCCGCGGCGGCTGCGGCCACCAACGAGCCGTGCGGGGTGGGTTGCCAGTCGCCGGGACCGTAGGTGTTGGACACGCACAGTGCGACCGCAGGCAGCCCGCGGTCGCGCGCGTAGTCCAGCACCAGGTTCTCGGCTTCGACGCGAGAGCGGATGTAGCCCCCGCCCCGATCGAGCCAGTTGAACGGCTCGTCCTCGGTGACGGGTCCGCCATGCTCGGATAACGCGATGGTGCCGATCGTGCTGGTGAACACGAAGCGCCGCAGCTCGGCGTCAGCCGCAACCTCGAGGACCTGACGCAGCCCTTCGACGTTGGTACGAAACAGATCGGCGGGGTCGCGCAACCATGCTCGCGCGTCAACGACGCAGTAGTACACATCGTCACAACCGTCCATGGCCTCGCGCACCGCGGCGATATCGAAAATATCGCCGTACCTGCATTCGACCTCGAGATCGTCGACCGCCTTGGTTGAACTGGTCCGGCGGAGCAGAACCCGCACCGACTCCCCCCGCTCCACCAACTGGCGTGCGACGTGCGACCCCAAGAAGCCGCTGGCACCGATTACCAGCTTTGTCCGGCCCGTCACGGTCTACTGGGAAACCAAAACGGGTGAATCCGTCTGCACGCGCGGGTAGTTCAGCATGCGGCGAGCGTTCTCCTCGACGATCAGTGAGCACTCGTCGTCGGGAACATCGGCGAGCACTTCGGCGGCGCGCTTGCGCGAGTTCGGCCAGTTGGAATCCGAATGCGGAAAGTCGATCTCCAAGGTGATGCGGTCGATACCGATCTCGTGACGGTTCTTCAACCCGTGCTCGTCATCGATGAAACAACCCCAGAAATGCTTACCGAACAGATCCGACGGCCGGGCGTCGAAATCAATGTTCTGGTAGTAACGGTGGCGCTCCCACACGTAGTCGGCACGCTCCAAGATGTAGGGCACCCAACCGATCCCACCCTCGGCCAATGAGATCTGCAGGTCCGGGAACTGCTGCAGCTTGCCGGAGAACAACAAATCCACTGTGCTCCACATCAAGTTGCACGAGAACAGCGTGGTCGCCACAACGAACGGCGCATCCGGCAACGCCTTCGTCATGCTGTTGTCCGGCTTCAACGAGGAGAACGAGAACCCGGGAACAAACGACCCCGAGCCGAAGTGCAGTGACACCGGCATCTCAGTCTCCGAGCACACCCGCCACAGCGGATCCCAGTGATCGGAGTGGAATGACGGCAGGCCCAGTGGAACCGGGCTGTCCGGGAACGAAATCGTGCGCGCACCCTTGGCCGCGACCCGCTGCGCCTCGGCCACGGTAGCGTCGATGTCCCAGACGGGCAGGATCGCCAGCGGGATGAAGCGATCCGGCGCAGTGGCACACCACTCGTCGATGTAGAAGTCGTTCCACGCCTTGACACACAACAAGGCCAACTCCTTGTCGTTGGCGCGGAAGAAGGTGCCGCCGCCGAAACCCGGGAACGAGGGGAAACACAGCGCGGACTGCACACCGTCGAGATCCATATCGGCGACCCTGGCGACCGGGTCGTAACAACCGGGGATCATGTCCTCGTAGCGAACGGGATCCATCCCCCACTCCTCGGGAGGCTTACCCGCCACCGCGTTCAGACCGATCGTCGGGTAGACCTGCCCGTCGTAGTGCCAAAGATGCTTGCTGTCCGTCTCGACGATGCGCGGACCCGCCTCGCGCCACTTGGCAGGCAACCGGTCCTGCCACACCCGGGGGTGCTCGATGAGATGGTCGTCAACTGACACGATCTGATGGTCGTCTTGAAGCGGCATGGTGTCTCCCTCATAACGTCTAACGCCTGACGGTCAGTCTCAAAACCTGACGGTGCGTCTCACGAGAGTATATGATGGGAGTCACAGTCGTCCACACCCGAAAGGAAAGAATGTCCGCCTCAAAGGACCCCTCCGTGAACGGGGACGCCCGCCAGAAGGTCGATGAGGACGATCACGACCTGCTGACCTTCGGCGAAGCCGGCGAGCGACTGCGGCTCGAGATCGCAGCCGCGTCGGCGCATCTCGACCAGCTTCAGATATCGGGCACGCCAACAGGTATCGAAACTGCCCGGGCGCGGCTGGTCGTATTGCGCGCTGCGGCCCAGCGCAACGCGGCACAGCCCATCAACGACGTCAACTTCGAAAAATTCTTCGGCTACCCCGGGAGAGCGAAGCGAAATCTACCGGGCCCTGCGGTTGACTGAAGTGGTGCCAACACCAACCAACGGCGACCCGCCGCTCCGGGCCGGTCGGCGTCCCGGCTACGCGACAGCCCCGGAGTCCGTTGTGGGCCGGCGAGGCGCCCGCACCAGGAACAAGATCAAAGCCCATGCGGCGGACCTCATCATCGTCAACGGCTATCACGCAACGTCGGTCGAGGCGATCGCGAAAGCCATGGGGAGATCCCGCGCGACCATCTACCAGTATTTCACCAGCAAGGAAGACATCTACGCCGAACTGGTTCGTGAGTGCGAGGCCGCCGTATTGACGCACGCCCGCACCCTCACCGCTCTCGGCCCGCACGCCCATGGCCTGCACAACCTCCGCCGCTGGCTGTACGAATGGGCGGACATCTACGACAGGTACGCGGTAGTGCTTCTGGAATTCCCCGGTATCGGCACCTTCGAAAGCCTCCCGGTCACCGATGCGGGCCCCGTCGCCAGGCAGTTCCGTGCCCTGATCACCGATCACCTCACGGGCATCGGGATCGAGGGGCTGGATCCCACGGACGCGGCCAGTGTGCTGATGCGGATCTCGCACATGGTCAATCTGTACCGCTATCGCGCAATGTTCGACTTGCCCAGCCGCACCGCAACTTCGGACGCATTGGCCATCGCCTTGCAGCTGATGTTGTTCCCTGACACCCCCACGGCAGTGATCGGGGCGGGACAGGCCCCGCCCGTCAAGAGGTTGCCCCATGCCGGCATCGCCGAACCGGGCCAGTCGTCGGTGTCGGCCGAGGGCGACGACTGGCCGGCACGCGAGGATGTCCTGTCAGTGAGCTCAACCCTGTTCGCCGAGCTCGGCTACTACTCGGTCTCGATGGACGACATCGCCTCGGCCGCCGGCATCAGCCGCGCCACGCTGTACCGCTATTTCAACAGCAAAACCAAGGTACTGGCCGAACTCACCAATTCAGCGATCAGCCACAGCTCACGCCTCGCCGCCGAGCTGTCCGCGCTCGCCGAGCTCAGTCACGCCACGGCTTCGCTCGAAACCTGGATGAGGCGCTATGTCACGTTCCACCGCACATACAGTGGCGTCATCCGGGCGTGGTTCGACGGCGCTGTGGCCGAACAATTGTCGAGCGAAGAACTCCGCGCCGGAATCGAACAGATGAGCGCCGCCGCAACCGCGGTACTCGATGGCGCCGCACTACCGGGCGACATGGACCGGCGGGCCGCGACCGCCATCTTCATGGCGGTCCTCGGACGGATGACCGAGTCGTCGTCGCCCCACGATGATGTGGACCGCACCGCGGCACTCATGGTGCGCCTTCTCCAGCGCTCGTTACTGCGGTCACACGCGGATTAGGGTCGGCCCGGCGGCAATTCGACCAGTGTGCATCCATGGTTCACATATTTGACAGTAGACTGTCAAATATTCGTAGCTGGACCCGGGTCGGTGCCAGTGTTGATTTACTACGCAGCAGGAGCGACGTGACCTTCATCAATTTCGACTCGAAAGTCGCGGTCGTCACCGGCGCGGCATCAGGTATCGGGGAAGCCACTGCCAAACGACTCGCCGAACACGGGGCCACAGTGGTCGTCGCGGACATCGATGAGGATGGCGGGGACCGCGTGGTCACCGAGATCACCGAACGCGGTGGCAATGCCGTATTCCGGCGCACTGACGTTTCCCTCGAAGAGGACGTGAACTCCCTGATCGACTTCACCGTCTCCACTTACGGTGGACTGCATCTGGCGCACAACAATGCGGCCATCGGCCACGTCCCAACCCCCCTCCACGAGTTGAGCACCGAGCTGTTCGACACGATCACCGGAATTGGGCTGCGCGGAACGTTTTTCTGCATGCGGGCCGAGATCGCGCACATGATCGACCACGGCGGTGGGGCAATCGTCAACACCGCCTCCGGAGCCGCGCTCAAGGCGGCGTCCGGCCTGCACGCCTACGTCGCGGCCAAACACGGAGTCGTCGGACTGACCCGCAACGCCGGACTCGACTACGCCCGCAACAGCATCCGCGTCAACGCGGTAGCGCCAGGGACGGTCCAGACGCCCCAGATGGCTAGTTTTCCGCAGGAGATGCAGGACGAGTGGGCACGGATCATCCCAATGGGCCGCATGGGTCGCCCTGAGGAGGTCGCCGATGTCGTGGCATTCCTGCTCTCGGACGCGGCCAGCTTCATCACCGCGACCACCGTGGAAATCGACGGCGCATACCTGCAATCCAGCACGTAGGTCCCACGGTCAGAAGGTGACGTTGGCGAAAGAGAACGTGACCGTCCGGGAAACTGCCACTGCAACGGTCGATATCCCATCCGCGGCGTGATCGGTGGACGCAACTGAACCTTGCGCTATGACCCCGCGTATCGCCTCGTAGGACGGGAAGCGGTCGGCGACGACACACGTGCCTGTCGATGGCGCGGGCGCAACGTCCAGCCCTTCCACCTCGGCCTCCAGGAAGCCCTCTTTCTGACCGAGAACGCGCGCGGGCAGCGCCACCAGCCCGCCGTCGGAGTCGGTCACACAGATGGCCCCGGTCGGTTGCGCGCCGAGAAACGCGGCCAGCTCGTCGGGCGACATGGGGACCGGCCCGCCCTTGCGCTCAGATGGCACGATCACCCTGCCTGACATCGTTATCCCCGCCGCAGAGCCGGGCCGCTACGACTTCGTCGAGCGCCAGGCGGATGAAGCACCGCTTGCCGACGATCAATCGATCGCGCACGGAAGCCACCACCGATTCCGGAACACGCCGGTCTGACGGTGCCATCCCGATCATCTCGTGGATCTCCTCGACGGATGGTCGATAGACTTCCGCGGTACCACGGACCGAAACCCAAGGCCGAACGGTGCCGTCACACTCCCCCAACACAATGCACGCCACCGCGGGATCGGCAAGCAGGTGCTTCACTTTCGGGCTCTTGACGTAGGTCGCGAAGTACAGGTTTGCGGGCTTGTACCCGATGGATTGCATCGCGTAGCCGATCGGCCGACCCGACCCGTCTCGGCAGAAAAGAAACGCGCGGCGATTGTGGCGCAGGAAATCAGCCACGTTTGCCGCGTGCATCACTGTGCCATCTGCTCGGTCTGCTCCCAGAGACGTTTCCCGAGCACCGCGTCGTCGGCTGACCTGTTTACCTTCACCGGTTTCCGCTTTCCATAGTGCTGACCAGGGGCCCAGTCGACCCCCGGTTCTGAGCCGGCCAACCACACGAGGGTGTCCGCACCCTGCGATGGCGACAGCAGGAATCGGTGTACAAACGAGTGGTACACAAGCCGCATCAGCAGCGTTGATTCGGCCCCGAAGTTCGACGCGACGGGACCCGGTTCGAATGACGCGGCGGCAACTCCGGCGTCGGCGTATCTGCGGTGAAGTTCTTTGGTGAACAGGATATTCGCCAACTTGGCCGCCGAATACGCGCCGGTGGCCGAATACTTTCGCTGTCCGTCCACGTCGTCCAGCCGTATCCGGCCACGACGATTGACGCTGCTCGATGTGGCGATAACCGTTGCCCTACTGGCTGCCAGGCACGGCAACAAGGTCTGGGTGAGCAGGAACGGCGCAAGGTGATTGACTTGGAACGTCATTTCGTGACCATCGACAGTGGTGCGGCGCGGCCCCATGATACCACCGGCGTTGTTGCACAACACGTCGACAACCGGATAGCGCTCGAGTAGCTCTGCGGCCAGCCGGCGAACGTCATCGAGCCGGGCGAAATCGGCGACGTGATATCGACCGCCGACCTCGTCGGCGACGGCCTTTGTCTTGTCGGGCGAACGCCCCACCACGACGATCGTGTGTCCAGCTCCGGAAAGAGCCTGCGCTGCCGCGCGGCCGATCCCGTCACTGGCTCCGGTGATGATGATCGTCTTGCCCATCGGACCTCACTTCGGTGTCGGCGCCACGGCCAGGTGGCGCAGAAGAATTGACGCAAGTTCGGCCGGTTCGGAAATCATGGCGTTGTGGCAGGTGTCGAGCTCAATGACCTCGTCCACACCACCAAGGTTGGCGATGAAGCGGCGCTGAACGTCGACCGGCAGGACGTGATCACGCAGGGTGAGGATCCACGTGCGAGGAACCTCCATCGGCATCCGCGATCGATCAACCGGTTCATGCACGATACTGAGCGATTCGGGAACCAAGAGGCGCAGTGAATGCTCGCGCTGTTGATCGGTCATCCCGTTGCAGAACATCCAGCGTGCCATCCACACCGGTAGTCGGTCGATGTTCATCCTGGCGAAGAAGCGAATCGGCGGTTTCAGCGTGCTGACGACGCTCTTGCCGTCGGGCGGCACATTGCAGGCCAGGAGAATGGTCCGCTGAACACGTCGGGCGCCGAGTCGGGCCGCAACATCGGGGATGACAACACCTGCCAGAGAGTGTCCGACCAGGATCACGTCGTCGAGGCCGGCCTGTTCGATCTGCCCCACGACGGAGTCGACGCACTCGGCGATCGTCAGAGTCCGCACATCGGCTGGTATGTCCTGTCTTCCAGGCAGGTTCGCGGACAGGTACCACAGGTGCGGAGAACGCTGTTCCATTTCGGTGATGGTCGGTTGCCAGCATCGAGCGTCGAACTTACCGCCGTGGATGAAGACGAATGCGGGCTGGGGCGCTGCGTTCATTGCCATACGGCGCTCTACAGCGCAGTGAAGCCGGCGTCCACCGGAAGAGTGGCTCCGGTGACATACCGCGCCTTGTCGCTGGCCAGCCATACCACCACGTTGGTGACGTCCTGGGCCTCGATGAACGGAACCGGGAGTAGGTTAGTCGCGAGTTTCGGCGCCGACGGATTGTCCTGAAACACCTGGGCCATATGCTCGTTGAGTACCATGGGCGTGGCAACCCCGGTCGGGTGCACCGTATTGACCCGAATGTTGTGCTCGGCGTAGGCATGTGCGGCCGACCGCATCAGGCCGACGACCCCGTGTTTGGACGAGGCGTAGCCAAACGCGGCCGCCGATCCGTCGCCGCCGCGGCCGACCAGCCCTTGCGTCGAACTCGTCAAGACGATCGAGCCGCCGGTGCCTTTACGGATGATCGAAGGCACTCCGGCGACGATCGTGTTCCAGGCGCCGAAAAGATTGGTTTCGACGATGTCCCGATAGACCTGTTCGTCGAGCGGATCGGTCCGGCCGGTCGCAACCACACCGGCATTGGCCACCACCACATCGATGTCTCCGAGCTCGGCGATACCCGACTGCACACACGCCTGTAGCTCGGCGAGGTGTCGGACATCGCAGACATACGTTGCGACACCTCGACCGGTCTCGCGGACGAGTCGTGCGGTCTCGTCGAGATCCTCCTTGGTTCCCAACGCGTACGGAATCGAGTCGATGTTCGCCGCAAGATCGATCGCGATGATATCGGCGCCTTCTGCAGCTAGCGCCACGGCGTGACTGCGTCCTTGGCCACGCGCCGCGCCGGTAACCAACGCGACCTTGCCTGTCAGCTGTTCCATATTGATCCCCTTCACGCTCTGCCAGACGGCGTGAGCTAACGGCTGAAGTAGGCGAGCGGTCGCTCGACGAACTCAAAAACCACACCGTCCGGTGAGCGCAGGAAGGCGATGTGCAGCCCCTCGATCTTGGTCCCCGGCAGCGGACACCACACCGGATCACCCATGCGCTCAACCGAATCGGGCACTGCTGCCAACCCGTCACGGACGTTCTCCACCCGCAGTGCGCAGCGGTACAACCCCTGCCGATTGCCACCCCACGGCACCGGTGCCGGTGCCGTGTCAGGGTGCTGCACCACCACCAACGTGAACTGATGTCCGTCCTCGGCCAGCGCGTAACGGGCCACAACGCAGTCCGTTTCGCCCGATCCGCCAGGAGCCAGTTGCGTCCCGGAGACCGAAACCGCCCTCGGGGCATCCACCTCCTCGAATCCGATGGCAGTCAGGAACGCGCCGGTGGCCGCTGCGTCGATCGCCGCGATCCGGATGCCGTTGAACAGAGCACCCCTGGACGGATCCGCACCGGCAGGAAGTTCGGTCAGTTCGATCACGACGCCATCGGGGTCCAACGCGAGCACCGACTTCCCGCCTCCGATCAGACCGTCGACCGGCTCCCCCACCGTCAGCCCAGCGTCACGTAGTGCCGCGGCCACATTCTCGACGTCCGCGACGCCCAGTTGCGCGGCGCGGATCCCGGCCCGCACCGGATCAGCACTCGGGTCGCGGCTCAACGCCGGTGAGTGATACTCGATCGCCTCGAGCGCGCAGCCGCCCCGGCCACCGCGGGCATCGTAAAGAAACGAGGTGGCACAGAAGGTTTCACCGTCCAGACCGAGAATCGTCCCGTCCGTGGCGACCTCGGGGTCGGTACGCATCCGCGCGTTCAGACCGAGCACATCTCCGTATACCCGCTCGGTGGTATCCAACGAAACGCAGTTGAGGTTGACGTGCAGGAAACGCCGGGCCAGCACTTCGGAAGCCACTACTACAGCACCACCGAGTTGATCTTGAAGTCGATGATCTCGTCCTCGCTGAAGCCGAGTTCGGCGAGCAGCCCGTCGGTGTGCGCTCCATGGCCGGGAGCAGCGGTCAGGTTCAACGGCACCTCGTCGAACTGCACCGGGCTGGCCGCCAACGCGAACTCAGTGCCGTTCACGTCCGTTGCGCGGGGTAGGTAGCCGTTCGCGACGACCTGCGGGTCATCGTGGACTTCCCGCGCGGTGCGCATCACGTCCCAGACGCCGTCGAACCCTGCGAACGCCTTTTCCCAGTGCGACAGATCCTCGGATTCGAAGCTGCGGCGCAG
This sequence comes from Mycobacterium appelbergii, assembly GCF_032883035.1. Lineage (NCBI taxonomy): Bacteria > Bacillati > Actinomycetota > Actinomycetes > Mycobacteriales > Mycobacteriaceae > Mycobacterium > Mycobacterium appelbergii. The sequence continues at coordinate 410,235 of NZ_JAMQTH010000002.1, read as the reverse complement.
CTCGGCGATGCACTCTTTACGGTTGCCGAATCGCACCGCAGCGCTGGCGAATCGTTCGTCATCGATCAGCTCGGGCCTGCCCAGTCGGGTACAGAAATCCGACCAAAACCGGTCCGCCTGCAGCAGCACGAACGCGATGAATCGGTTGTCGCGGGTCTTGTAGATGCTGGCGATCGGGTTGGGCATCTCGTCCAGATTGAACTTCGGGATGTCCTCACCGGTGACCCCGGACCCGACGATGTCCGGACCCAGCTGCCAGATCGCAGCGTTGAGCAGCGACACGTCGACGACCGACGGTTCACCCGTGCGCTCGCGCTTGACCAAAGCCGCGGCGATGCCACCGGCGATCGCCAGGCCGCCGTACGAGTCGCCGAACGCCGGCCGCTGGATCGGCGGATAGGAGCCGGCACCGTCGGAGTACGCATCGCCGATGCCACCGCGTGCCCAGTAGGCCGCGAGGTCGAAGCCGCCTTGGGAGGCCTGGTCGCCCTTGGTCCCGTAGCCATGGCCCCTGGCGTAGATGATCTTCGGATTGCGCGCCCGGACCTGATCGACATCGATGCCCATTCGCTGCCGCGAATCCGGCAGTAGGTTCGTGACAAACACATCGGCGGTTTCGATCAGCTTCATCAGCAATTCGAGGCCCTCGGGTGTCGAGGTGTCCAGGCCGATGCTGCGTTTGCCGCGGTTGGGCTGCTCGATGAAGTGGTTCACTCCCCCTGCGCCGGTGACGATTCCGGAGCTGATCAAACCCCGCTGGGGATCTCCGGTCTCGGGATGTTCGACCTTGATCACGTCGGCCCCCCAGTCGGCGAGCACCGCACCTGCGGCCGGAACGAACGTCCATGCCGCCAACTCGACGACACGGATTCCGTTGAGAATATCGGTCATTGATTCCTCGCTTCAGATCTGGGGCTGCTGGTCAGTGGGATCGGATTCCGAAATCGATGTCGCGGATACTGCGGAACGGCGTGAAATCAGGTCTGCCGTACCACGACGGACGGGCCTGGTGCCCGGCTTGTGGACGGGCCCAGTCGACCCATGGACCCCAATCTGCCCGGCTGAGCTTGTCCTCGAGGGTCTGCGGAAACGCACGCTCGGCTGCCACGTAACGCTGGGCAAAATCCTTCATCTCGCCCATGATCCAGATGTCCTCCTCGCGGCTCCACTTGCCGGCGCCGGCGTAGTCGACGATCTGATAGGACGAGAAATCGATGGGTGGCGCTCCCGGTTCGGGGTTGTCAGCCCGGTTGACGCACTCGTAGACGACGCGGTCGCCATCGATGACGTACCACTTCAGAACCGTGTACACCATGGGTGAGGCGCCCATGGTGCCTTCCAGGTATGGCGCAATCTCGCTGGGGCCGACGAATGTTCCGTAGAAGTGATCGAAATAGGGGGCGTCGTCGGTGAACAGGTTGGCCCAGCCGACCCAGTCCTCCAGAACCGGGCCGGTCAGGTAGTAATGCCGGAATTCACGTTCGACCTCTGCACGATCGGCCATGGCTACGGCGCTCCTCCGTCGGCATAAATGGTCTGGCCCGTCACGAACCCACACCGGTCCGACAAGAGGAACGCGATCAGCGCGCCGATCTCGTCGGGTTGCCCCGGGCGGGCCAGGGCCGCATCGAACCCGAAGTCTTCGACGAGGGCTCGCTCGAGGGCCTCCTCGTACGGATAGCCCTTGTTCTCGGCGACGTAGCCGCGAATGGCGTGCAGTGCATCGGTTTCCACTGCGCCAGGCGCAATGGAGTTCGCCCGAACGCCGTCCTTGCCGTACGTACGGGCGATACCCCGGGTGAATGTCGCCACCGCAGCCTTCAGGCTGGCATACGGCAGTCGGGGCTCATGCGGCGCACGTGACGAGTAGGCGGACGTGGTGACGACCGCCCCTTTCGTCCTGATCAGATGCGGGATCGCGGCCTGGACGCTCCGGGTCGTCGCGAGCAGCACATCACGGAAAGCCCCGCCCCACGCGTCGTCGTCCGAGTCGATCGGCATCATGCCCGCGGTGCCCATCGTGACGGCGATGCCGTCGAGGCGGCCCAACAGTGTCGTCGACTCGGTCACGGCATCGACGGCCGCGCCTGCCTGACTCACGTCGGCGATCACGCTGTACACCGCGGATGCGCCGGCCCTGGTGAGGAAATCGACGGCCGCTTCGGCCCTCACCTTGTCGCGGCCGATCACTGCGACGGCGGCCCCCTCGGCAGCCACCACCTCGGCGCCGGCCAAGCCCATCCCAGCCGTACCTCCGACGAAGACATAGGCCTTGTCGCGGACATTCAAATCCACCGGCGATCGCCTTTCATATAGTGAACAGTACTGTCAGAAGACTATCGGAGCAGAACTCCGAATTGAAGGTGTTGATCTGAGAGAGACGATATTTAGCAACACCAACGGTATGTACGATGGCGTCAGAAACTTAGTCCGTCGTGTAGGCGATCAGCTTGGTCTGCAGGTGCTGCTCAAATCCCTCGACGCCGTTCTGCCTGCCGATACCGCTCATCTTGTAGCCACCGAACGGTGCGTCGGCCGCATAGAAGATTCCGCCATTGACGTTCACCGATCCGGAGCGAATGCGCCGGGCCACGGCCATTGCGCGCTCGTTGGAGCCCAGCACCGTGCCTGCCAGTCCGTACATCGAGTTGTTGGCCATCTCGACCGCACCGTCGTCGCCACCGTCATACGGGGTGATCGTGATGACCGGACCGAAGATCTCCTCCTGGAACACCCGGTGCTCCGGGGCGACATCAGCGAGAACCGTTGGTGAGACGAAGTATCCACGGTCCAGACCCTCAGGCTTGCCGCCACCGACGGTCACCCGGGCACCCTGCTCCTTGGCCACCCGGATGTAGTCCAGCACTCGGTCACGCTGTTTGGCCGACACCAGTGGCCCGCAGAAATTCGCCGGGTCACTGGGGTCTCCGACCGTCACACCGCCGAACGCCGCGGTGGCCATTTCCACTGCTTCGTCATAGTGCTTGCGCGGCACCAGCATCCGGGTTGTCAGGGCGCAGCCCTGGCCGGAGTGCATCAACGCACCGATACAGCCGGGAACCGTAGCGGCAAGGTCGACGTCGTCGAGCAGCAGGTAGACCGACTTGCCACCCAATTCCAGCAGATTGCGTTTCATGGTCGGGGCGGTGAGCTGCTGGATCAGTTCGCCGACCGCGGTGGAACCGGTGAACGAGATCATGTCGACTCGCGGATCGGTCAACAGACGCTGGGCGACGTTGTTGTCGGCAGCGGTCACGATATTCACAACACCTGGGGGTATATCGGTCTTTTCGGCGATGATGCGACCCCAGCGCAGCACGCTCCACGGCGTCTCGATAGCCGGCTTGAGCACCATGGTGTTACCCGTTGCCAGGATCTGACCGACCTTGTTAGCGACGATCTCGACCGGGAAATTCCACGGTGTGATCGCCCCGACAACGCCCATGGCCTCTTTGACCACCATGCGGTTGTAGGGCACACCCATTTTGGCGTCCTCGCCGAGCTGACGTTCCCAGGCGAACTCCGAGATGTGCTCGGCCGGCCAGCGGATCGCATCGGCAAGCGGCCAGTCCAACTGGGCGATGTAGGTCATGCCGAGAGGCGCGCCGGCCTCGGCGACCAGCTCGGCGCGCATGTCCTCCTTTTCCTGCTGCAGCGCCTCGTGCAACTGCATCAGGCAATGTTGACGGAAGTCCCGGTTTGTCGACCAGTCGGTGCTGTCGAACGCATGCCGGGCGGCGGCGATCGCGGCGTCCATGTCCTCGGCGCCGGCATCAGCGGCGACGCCGAGCACCTCTTCGGTGGCCGGGTTGATGTTGTCAGCGGTCCGACCGGCCGTTGCGTCACGCAGTTGGCCGTCGACGAGCAGCCGTGACTCGGGGTTGAAGTTGACGGTGGCGGCAGCGACGGATGAAGCCGTCATTGGCAGTCCCTCTCCTGGAAGTGTCAGCGTGGGCTATTGTAGCCGTTTATAGATAACTGTTTAGCGGATTCGGTTTCTCGACCGGGTCCTCGACCCAATGAAGGGGGAACCGGTTGACCGCCCCTGCCGACGGCGCAGTAACGGCACGCCGTCACGACGAGTATGTCGCCCAAGTCGCGGTGTATCGCCAGGAATTCCGGCGTTATCTGCGTGAGCTGGACACGGCCGATCAATGGCGCTCGGCCGCGTTCACCAGCGCCGAGGACGGCTTGGCCCACGATGCCACCGTGCTGGCGCGCCTGTACGCCGACGGCTGGAACCGGTACGGCTGGCCGGAGTCTGCGGGGGGTCTCGGCGGCAACGAAATCCACCGGGCCGTGTACTACGAGGAACTCAGCCATGCGATGCTGCCGATCCCGGCCCAGCACTGGACATTGGAGACGCTTGGTCCGGCCCTGTTGAAGTTCGCGCCGCACCTGGGCGCCCGGTATCTTCCCGGCTACCTCGGCGGCGCCGAGTGGTGGGGCCAGAGCTTCTCCGAACCGGAGTCCGGTAGCGACCTGGCGACGCTGCGCACCCGCGCGGCCGACGACGGCGCAGGCGGATTCGTCATCAACGGCCAGAAGATCTGGACCAGCCAGGGGCCGACGGCGACGCGTCTGTTGGCGCTGGTGCGCACCGGCGCACCCGAGAGCCGCCACCGCGGGCTCACCATGTTCCTCGTCGATGCCGACGCCCCTGGCGTCACGATCCGCCCGATCGCGCTGGCCAGCGGGCGCCGCGAGTTGGCCGAGGTGTTTTTCGACGACGTCCGGGTCGACCATGAGCGGGTGGTCGGTGACGTCGACGGTGGCTGGGCCGTGGCGATGCACCTCATGCAGTATGAGCGCGGCATGTACGGCTACGCCGTGCTCAACAAGGTGCTCACCGAACTGAGCAGGCTGCGGGAGGACATGGTGACCGCAGGTGCCACCGACGCGCAGCGTCAGCGCTTCGCGCGGGTGTATGTCGACGTGGCGGCCGCGCAAGCCCGCACCGCCACCACCGTGCGCCGGCTTGCCGCGGGCGACGCGGTCGGCGCGGACAGCAGCATCGACAAGTTGTTGTTCGGCCGGGCCGAGAAAGAAGTCAACGACCTCATCCTGGAAATCACCCGCGAACAGATGATTGCGGGGAAGAGCAGCCCGGCTCTGAACACCGCGCGTGCCGAGTGGTGGTATTCGCGTGCCGCCACGGTGATGGGCGGGACCGCCGAGGTGCAGCGCGGCATCATCGCCGACCATCTCCTCGGACTCCCCAAGGAGAGGCGATGAACATGGGCGTGCACGCGACCGACGACACGTGGCCGATGGTCGAGGAGGCGGTATTCCGGCTCTTCGACGAACTGGCAGGCAAGGGCTCGCCCGAACACGTCGCGATCGGGCCGCGGCTGGCCGAACTGGGCTGGTCGGATATCGAGGCCGAGTACCCGGTAGAGGCGTGTGAGCTGCTGTTCCGTGCCCAGGGTCGTTCGCTGGCCCTGACCGACTGCCTGGATCGGACCATGCTGGCCGAACTGGCCGGGGTAACCGGACGGCCCGCCGACCATGTCCTGCTGCCCGGCCTGACCCCCGGATATCTGCCCGGCTCCGACGAGCAACGGGTATCAGGCGTCCTGCTCGGCCCGCTCGAAGGCCGGTTGGTGGTGCCGGTGGCCGGGCCGATGGGAACCGTGTCGGTCGGTGTGGTCGACGCGTCGCAACTGCACGGTGAGCGTCTCGACACCTTCGACGCGTCGACATTCTGGACCCGGGTCAGCGGACCTCTGGATGTCCCCCTTGCCGAGGCATCCGCCCAGTGGAACCAGGCCCTCGCCGCGGCGCAGCGGGCACTGGCCACCGAACTGGTTGCGCTGGCCGAGCAGGCGCTGCGCATAGCGGTCGACCAGGTGAGCGTTCGCGTACAGTTCGGCGGACCGATCGGATCGTTCCAGTCGCCCCGACACGCGCTCGCCGATGCGGCGGCGAGGATCGCCGGCGCCCGCGCACTCCTGGGCGAATCGTGGCGGTACGGCGGCAGGCTCTCGGCGGTGATCGCCAAAGCCGCAGCCGGGCGAGCGCACCGCGCTGTCAGCGATGTCGCACTTCAGGTGTGCGGTGCGATCGGCCTGACCGCCGAGCATGATCTGCACCGCTACGTCACGCGCGGGTTCCAGCTGGACGCGCTGTGCGGCTCCTACGATCAGCTCGAATCGTACTTGAGCGAACAGCTTTTCGAGAGCTACGCCCCAGGCCGCGCATTGCCCGCGGTCGTCACCTGGGCCAACTAGGGAGGGAATCCATGCGCCGCAATATCTTCGAAGAAGTCCACGACGACTTCCGTGCCACCGCAAGGGCATTCTTCGAGCGCGAATGCGTACCGAACGTCGAGAAGTGGGAGAAGGATGGCAAGGTCAGCCGCGAGGCCTGGCTCGCGGCCGGCGAACACGGTTTGATCGGCTGGGAGTTCGATGAGAAGTACGGCGGTCTCGGTGTGAAGGACTTCCGGTTCAACCAGATCATCTCCGAGGAGATGTTCGGCACCGGATCGGTCGGCATCGGCCTCGGCGTACAGAACGACATCCTGATGCCCTATATGAACAACCTCACCACCGAAGAACAGAAGCAGCGGTGGCTGCCCAAGTTCGTCTCGGGCGAGTACATCGGCTCCATCGCGATGTCCGAACCCGCCGCCGGGTCCGACCTGGCGGGCATCAAGACCACGGCCCGCGACGCGGGTGACCACTGGGTGGTCAACGGCCAGAAGACGTTCATCAGCAACGGGCTGCTCTCCAAACTGGTGCTGACCGCGGTCAAGACCGATCCCGAGGCCCGGCACAAGGGCATCAGCCTGCTGATGATCGAGGACGGCATGGAGGGGTTCACGCGCGGCCGCAAGCTGGACAAGATCGGCCAGTACTCCGCGGACACCGCCGAACTGTTCTTCGAGGACGTCAAGGTGCCCAAGGAGAACCTCGTCGGCGAACTCAACCGCGGCTTCTATCATCTGGTGTCCAATCTGCCCAGCGAACGGGTCGGCGTCGCCTGCTACGCACTGCCTGCCGCTCGCCGCGCGCTGGACCTCACCAAGCAGTACGCACTGGAACGCACCGCCTTCGGCCAGCCGATCGGCAAGTTCCAGGTCAACCGGCACTTCCTGGCCGAGATGCAGACCAAGCTCGATGCAGCCCAGACCTATCTGGATCAATGCGTGCTCTCGGTCAACGACGGCACCCTGAGCGACCAGGACGCGGCCGGCCTGAAGTGGTGGACCTCCGAAGTCCAGTGGGAGATCATCGACCGCTGCCTGCAGATGTACGGCGGCTACGGCTATATCAACGAGTACGAGGTGGCCCGGCTGTGGCGTGACTCGCGGGTCCAGCGGTTGTACGCGGGGACGACCGAGATCATGAAAGACCTCATGGGCCGGGCGATGGGGTATTAGCGATGGCCGGGAGGCGATGATCTTGGTCACTGGCGGGCCGCGTATCCCCAGATCCCTTCGAGGATTCGGTTAACCTGCAAAATAGTTAATTATTTTCGAGCGCTGCACTAACTGTGGAGGTTGTCATGGAGGTCACCAGTCTTCGGGAGCCGAAGATGGCCGATCGGGTGGCCACGGTGCTGCGCCGGATGTTCATCCGGGGTGAGATCACCGAGGGCACGATGCTGCCACCGGAATCCGAGCTCATGGAGCGCTTCGGGGTCTCACGGCCGACGCTGCGCGAAGCATTTCGCGTGCTCGAATCGGAGTCGCTGATTCAGGTGCAGCGGGGGGTCCGGGGCGGCGCACGCGTCACCCGTCCCCGGCGCGAAACACTGGCCCGTTACGCCGGACTGATCCTCGAATACGAGGGCGTCACGGTCAAGGACGTCTACGAAGCGCGGGTGACGCTGGAGGTTCCGATGGTCGAGCAGTTGGCCAAAGACCGCAACCCGAAGTCGATCGCCGAACTCGAGCAGATCGTCGAACGCGAGTCACAGTTGAGCCCAGGAAGCGAAGCCGTCGACCAACTCACCGACTTCCACGCCGCGGTCGCCCGCTTGTCGGGCAACAGCACATTGCAGATCGTCAGCGACATGCTGCACCACATCATCGAAAAGGCCAACCGGTCGTTGCAGCCCACCAAGGGGACGCGAGCCGAACAAGCGGTCCGCCGCTCGGCCAAGACGCACCGGATGGTCCTCGACATGATCAAAGCAGGCGATGCCGAGAAGGCAGGCGAACTCTGGAAGAAGCATCTGCAGAAGGCGGAGGAGTTCGTCCTGACCGGATCGGAATTGTCCACCGTCGTCGACCTTCTCGAATGACGGGTGTAGACGAGCGCGCCACCGAGTACGACCTCGAGACTCCGGATTCGGTCCAGGTTCGGTTCGGCATCGAGTACCTGGAATCACGACCGGACGAGGCCACCGCCGTCTACTCGATGCCGATGGAACGCTTCCGTAACCCCATCACGGGCGCCCCGACGGTCGGTCCGTTGGCGATCCTCATCGACGCAGCGGCCGGAATCGTCAACCACTACCGGCGTCGGCCCGGTCAGTGGACGGTGTCCAGCGAGCTTTCGATGGACCTCAGCCTCGACGGCGTCGAAGAACTCGACGGTTCTGTGCTGGCTACCGCGCACGCGTTCGGACCGCTCGGGTCGACCTCGCTCGGAATCTGCACACTGACCTACGGCGACAAGGTGATCGGCGGCGGCACCGTGCGCTCTTTCTTCATCCCGGTTGACGGTGCTCTCATCCCCCGGGCGCCGGAGACGTTGCAACCCTCACCCGAGACGTCATTCGCCGAATTGATGGCGGCAGACGTCGGCGACGACGACTCCGGCCCGGTACTGATGCAGCGCGTCGACCCAAATCTGAACAACGACATCGGAATCGTGCACGGCGGTGTGGCCGCGGCCGGCCTCGAGCTCGCTGCCTCCGCAGCGATCAACGGGGCCGACGGCGCTTTGCGGACCGGCTCGCTACGGGTGAACTTCCTGCGGCCGTTTTTCGCCGGCGCACACTCCCGCTACGTGGGCACCCGCCTGCGGGTGGGCCGCAACACGGGTGTCGGCGACGCGCAAGCTGTCGGTGACGACGGCAAGACGGCGATCACCGCGAGGGTGACCGCCTACCGCTGAATCGGACCCGTTATTTCTTGGAGCGGGCCCGGAAAGCAGCCACCCGGTCCTTGAACTCGGGGGTCGAGAACGACGTCAGCTCCTCGGCGAGCGCGTACTCCAGCACACCGTGCGCCGCGCGGGACAGGTGCATGTTGAGCGCCACCTTCGACGAGCGCAGAGCCTGTGGTGGCAGTGCGGCCAGCCGTTCACCGAGTGCGAGCGCCTCATCAAGCACCGCGTCGTCGCCGACCAACCTGGTGACCAGGTTCAGCTTCTCTGCGATCGGCGCGGTAATCCGATCACCCAGCAGCACAAATTCTTTGGCCTTCATCATGCCGACCAGCAACGGCAGCATCGCCGCGCCGCCGTCACCGGCGGTCAGCCCGACCGCGACGTGCGGGTCGGCCAGGTAGCTGCTCTCCCCCATCACCAGCAGATCGGACAGCAGGGCGATCGAGCAGCCGAGGCCTACCGCGGGCCCGTTGACCGCCGACACCAGCGGCTTGGGGAAGTTGATCACTTCGAGGAACACCGTCCGCGCTTCGTGGATCTGAAATGCGCGCGCCGCCTCGTCCTCGATCAGGCGGCCGAACATCACCATGTCACCACCGGCGGAGAAGGCCTTACCGACGCCGGTCGTCACAACCGCCTTCACATCGTCGTCGGCGTCGAGCACCTTCCAGATGGTGGCGAACGCATGGTGCACCTCCTCGGTCACCGCGTTGAACGCTTCGGGCCGGTTGATACTCACCACGTGGACGTTGCCGCGCTTCTCCACCAGCAGCCAGGGGGCGAACTGCTCGTAGCCGGCCAGGGTGTCGGGAGCGAGCTCTGAAGTCGTCATGTGATATCCCGTCAGTTCTTTTCGTTGGAAAGGATGGTCACCGCGGCGACCGCAGTCGGGCCGCCGATGTTGTGTGCCAACGCCACGCGGGCGCCGTCGACCTGATTCTCGGCCTCACCGCGCAACTGGTTGAACAGTTCGTAACATTGCGCGACACCGGTCGCGCCCGGCGGATGCCCTTTGGCCTTCAAACCGCCGCTGGGATTGATCGGGATCGATCCGCCGACGTAGTGTTCGCGACCCTCGACCAGCTTGTAGGCCTCGAACCGGTTGGCGAAGCCGAGATCCTCGTAGCTGATCAGCTCGACCCCGGTGAAGCAATCGTGAACTTCTGCGACGTCGATGTCACGGGGCGTCACGCCGGCCATCGTCATAGCTGCCTTGGCCGCCCGCACCGTCGGCGGGAACGTCGTCATATCACTCTTGTGCTGATGCATCACCCGATCCATGCCGAGTCCGACGCCACGCACCCACACGGGGCGATCGGTGTAGCGGTCCACAACCTCCTCGGAGGCGAGGATGACCGCGGCCGCACCGTCGCTCTGCGGGGTGCAGTCATAGAGTCCGAACGGCTCCACCACGATCGGCGCGGCCAGCGCCTGCTCGACGGTGATCTCGTAGCGCAGTTGGGCTTTCGGATTCTTCAATGCGTGGAAGTGGTTCTTCACCGCCACCATCGCCATGTGCTCTTTGGTCGCAGGCGACTCGTGCAGATACCGGATGACGTGCAGGGCGAAGTTCGCCGGCGCGACCAGCCCCAGCGGATAGTCCCAGGCGTTGTCGCGGGTCATCGCCGCCCAGTCCCAGAATGTGGTGCTCGACGATGTTTCGCGGACCTTGTCCGCGCCGACCACCAGCACCACGTCGTAGAGTCCCGAGGCGATCGCCAATGCACCGTTGCGGATCGCATCGTTACCTGTGGCGCAAGCATTTTCGACACGGGTCACCGGAATGTCGGTCAGGTCGAGGGTGTCGGCCAGGATGCCCGACGGGAACCCGTCGGTGGTGGACAGCTCACCGAACCAGGCGGCCTGGACATCCGCCTTGCTGATGCCCTTGTCGACATTGCCGGCCGCCTCGGCGTAGGCCATGGGGATCAGATCCTTGATGCCGAGGTCGAAATGCTCGGCGAACGGGGTCATTCCCGCTCCGACGATCGCGACGTTCCTCATGGGTGGACTCCTCCTTCGGCAGTCTCGGGCCAGAAGGCGTACCCGTAGTCGGGGACGCCGGCGCGGTCGGCGATCTTGCGCAGCACCACCGAGCCGGCTTGGCCGATAGTGGCCTCGCCCGCGGGTACACCGGTGACCTTCATCAGCACGCGCACGGGACTGCCGTCGAGTTGGATGACAGCGATCGAGTACGGGCTCGGCAGGTCCGGCACCGGGATTCTGATGGTGGTCTGGGTGTAGACGGTTCCTGTGCGCGGCAACGGTTCCAGCCGGTAATCGGTGACCAGCCCACCGTCTTCGGCAACCCGGGCGCGGGGTGGGAACTGTGGCGCGGTGTCGATGCCGGGCCGTTCGTCGAATACTGCCGCCTCCCAGCGCAGCTTGGGTTCGAACGCACGCGCGTAGGCGGGCAGCGAGATCGGGATGCCGGTGCCGTCGGCAGTGCGGAATGTGGGCAGTTCCCGCGCCTGCGCCTCGTCGCGGGCAATCCAAGGTGCTTGAGTCCCATCGTCCCAGGTCAGTTTCGCCGCCGTCACGCTGGACTGTTCGACGGCCAACAGCAGACCACCCGCCTGACGGTTTTCGATCACCGCGGCCAGTGCCCGGATCACTCCGGATGCCGAGGAGTTCGGGTCCTCGATCGCGCCGCCGGCATCGATGTCCCTGGCCTTCGCCCCGACGACGGCCACAACCGTCTGGGTGTCGGCCAGGCCCAGACGGACGACGGTCGACTTGACCCCGATCTCCCGTTGCAACCGGGGATCGCCGTAGCTGTGCCGGGTGCCGTCCTCAGCACGCACGGTGGTGGGCAGGCTGCGAGTCTGCCGCGCAACCGGCTCGAGCCCGGCACCTCCGGCGCCTTCGGCACCGATCAGGACCGCGGCCGCCGCGGTGACCGTCGCCGAGTCGTCGGTGGCGATGACCAGGGTGCCGTCGGTTGCGCCGAGGATCTGGTCGAGCACGGCCGGTGCGCCACCCAACACTTCGCTGACCGCCACATCGGCGGTCAGCGACAGCCCTGCCAGCAGTACCGCGCCATTTCCCCCTTCCAGCAGGGGGAAGTCGCGCGTCACCAGCACGACGCGGTGCGCAGTGGCATCCGGGTCGGCGGCCCGCCCGGCAGCGACCGCCATGGTCAGCGCGTCCTCGTCGGGCCCTTTCACCCGGCGCTCGCGCACGGTCCAGGGCGGCAGGTAGGTGCCGATCGCGGCGACCTGAGTCATAGAGCCTCGCTTGGTCCGGTGACCGCGCTACAGCGGCCAACTAATGAGCTATATAGTTATAGCATTCAAGGATACGGCCGAGTGACGTCGGAAGGACAACCGGACTGTGAGCATTCCCGCTACCCGCACGCTGAGGGATCGCGTCATCGTGGTGACCGGCGCCAGTCGCGGCATCGGAGCCGCCATCGCCGTGCGTGCGGCGCAGGACGGCGCGGCTGTGGCGCTGCTCGCCAAAACGGAAACACCCCACCCCAAAATCGCAGGCACTCTGACCGAAACCGCGGAGGCCGTGCAACGTGCCGGCGGTCGGGCGCTCGCGGTGGCGTGCGACGTACGTGACGCCGCCGCCGTGGCAGCGGCAGTCGAGACGATCACGGCGGCATTCGGTGGTATCGATGTGGTCGTCAACAATGCCGGCGCGCTCGATCTGCGGCCAACCGAGATCCTGCCTCCGAAGAACCTGCGCAAGCTTCTGGAGACAAATGTCGAAGGGCCCTTCGCGGTGGTGCAGGCCGCTTTGCCACACCTGCGTCGATCGAAAAATGCGCACGTGGTCAACGTGTCTCCCCCATTGAACCTGGAACCTCATTGGGTCGGCGCCCACGTCGGGCACACCGTCGGCAAATACGCCGAGAGCCTGCTCACCCTCGGCTGGGCCGCCGAGTTCGCCGAGGTGCCGATCGCGGTGAACTCGGTGTGGCCGGCCACCACCATCGCCAGCACCGGAATGATGGTCGCGATGGGAGAAGCGGCGGTCCGTGCACAGGCCCGGAGCCCGCAGATCATGTCTGATGCGGTGCACGCGTTGGTTACCCGCCCAACCGCAGCGGGTAGCGGACATTTCTACACCGACGAGGAGATCCTGCGCGAGGAGGGCTGGGACGATGACGACTTGGATGAGTACAGGTTGGCCGCCCGCGAAGAGGACCTGACGCCCAACTTCTACCTGTCGGCTGTCGGCCGATGAACGCGGCCGGCGTCACTGTTCGCGAGCCCGAACTGGCCGAACTTCGTTTCGCCGTGCGAGATTTTCTGCGCGCGGACCGCGCTGAGTTCGGCTGGCAGGCCGCCGTCGATTCGTGGCTGGGCGGATGGGACGAGGGGTTCTCGGCGCGCCTTGGCGCGGCGGGCTTTATCGGCCTCACCATCCCCGAGCGATACGGCGGCCACGAGCTGGGGCACCTGCACCGCTATGTGGTGACCGAGGAACTCATCGCGGCGGGTGCCCCGGTGGCCGCGCACTGGACCGCCGACCGTCAGGTCGCGCCGAGCCTGCTGACCTACGGCAGCGAAGAACAACGAGAACGACTGCTACCGAAGATCGTTGCGGGAAAGCTCTATTCGTCGATCGGGATGAGCGAGCACGGCGCCGGATCCGACCTGGCCGCCGTCGCCACCAAGGCCACCCGCAGCGACGGGGGCTGGCGGCTGTCCGGCACCAAGGTGTGGACCAGCGGAGCCCACCGTGCGCATCAGGTCGTGGTGCTGGCCCGCACCAGCCCCGTGGACATCGAGCATCGCCACGCCGGATTCAGCCAGTTCCTGGTGTCCTGTGCGGCCGAGGGCGTCCGCGTCGAACCCATCGCGTTGATGTCCGGGGCGCACCACTTCAACGAGGTGGTCCTCGACCACGTCTTCGTTCCCGACGCCGACGTGCTCGGTGAAATCGGGAATGGCTGGCACCAGGTCACTTCCGAGCTGTCGTTCGAACGCAGCGGGCCCGAACGCATCTTGTCGACCGGACCCCTGATATTCGCCGCCGTTCGCGCGCTCGGGTCGGGGCCCACACCGGATGACCGCACCGCGGTTGCCGTCGGTGACCTGTTGGCCCGACTGATCTCATTGCGCCAGTTGTCACTGTCGGTGGCCCGCACGCTCACCGACGGCGGCGACGCCGCGAACCAGGCGGCACTGGTCAAAGACCTCGGAACCCGCTTTGAAGCCGAGTCTGTCGAATTGATCGCCGACCTGATCGAGACGTTGCCCCCGGACCCGGAGGTGGAGACCATGCTGAGAACGGCCCGGCTGCACAAGCCCATGTTCACTTTGCGTGGCGGTACCAACGAGGTGCTGCGCGGCGTGATCGCGCGCGGGATGGGGTTGAGGTGACTGCACTCGCAGGCGGAGTGTTCGACTCCGGTGGCCGCCAGGACGACGATGCCGAACTTCGCCGACTCGTCGACAATCTCGGTCGGCTCGCTTTCGACGCTCGATTGGGTCACCGCGAGGTGCCGGATCAGTTCGATGCTGACCTGTGGAGCATCCTCGAAGACACCGGGCTCGCCCGGCTGACCAGCACACCGGACATGGGCGCCGGTCCGCGGGAACTCGCGATCACGCTCTACGGTCTGGCCCGCCATGCCGGGTCGGTGCCGCTGGCCGAAACCGACGCGTTGGCAGGTTGGCTCGCCCTGCAGGCCGGCATCGAACTACCGGGCGGGCCGATGACAGTCGCAGTCGCCGATGCCGACACCGATGGTCGCCGGGTCACCGGAACAGCGCGGTCGGTGCCGTGGGCACGGTCGTGCACGATGGTGCTGCTGGCGGTTCATTCTCCCGATGGCCTGCATGTCGGCTTGGCAGAGACCGCCGACAACATGCAGAAGGGACATAACCTCGCAGGCGAACCCCGCGATGCCATCACATTCGATCTACCCGCCGATCAGTTGCGTGCCGTTGATCCGGCGCTGGGTGCTGAACTGGTCCGACGGGGTGCGTGGGCGCGCTGCGTGCAGATCCTCGGGGCGCTGGACGCTGCCGCGATGCTGTCGGTAGCACACACTCGCGAGCGTGTGCAGTTCGGTCGTCCGCTCAGCGCCTTTCAGGCCGTGCAACAGTCATTGGCGGGCATGGCCGGGACGATTGAAAGAGCGCGCGCAGCCGTGGAACTGGCTGTTGCCACGGCTACCGAGCATGGTTTCGATTCCCCTGCCACCGACTATGCAATCACCGTGGCCAAGGTGACCGTCGGCCGCGCCGTCGCGCCGGTGACATCCGTCGCGCATCAGTTGCACGGCGCGATCGGTGTCACCCGCGAGCATCCACTGTGGCTTTTCACCTTGCGCGCCCAGAGCTGGGCCGACGACTACGGCACCACCACCCATTACGCGCGTCGACTGGGCCGGCTGGCCCTGGCTGCACAAGATCCGTGGGACCTGGTCACCGCGACCTGATCCCAAACCGCGATTTGTGGAGTTCTAGCCGCGGTCACCGCGGCTAGAACTCCACAAATCGCTAACACAACAGTAGAAAAGGAGAACCCGTGACGGTAAAGAAATTCGAGGGTGCGTCCGCGATTGTCAGCGGCGGTGCAGGAGGCCTGGGAGAAGCTGCGGTGCGCCGGCTCCACGCCGACGGACTCGGGGTGGTGATCGCCGATCTCGCCGACGACAAGGGCAAAGCGCTGGCCGACGAGCTGGGCAGCCGGGCGCTCTTCGTCAACACCGACGTGACAAGCGACGACAGCATCCTCGGCGCCATCGAACAGGCCAAACAGCTCGGCCAGCTGCGCTACGCAGTCGTCGCTCACGGCGGTTTCGGTGTCGCACAACGGATCGTGCAGCGCGATGGCAGCCCTGCCGACATGGCCGGCTTCACCAAGACCATCGACCTCTACCTGACCGGCACGTACAACCTGACCCGTCTGGTGGCCGCGTCGGTGGCCGGCGAAGAACCTCGTGCGGACGGTGAGCGGGGTGCCATCGTGATGACCGCCTCGGTCGCGGGCTACGAGGGCCAGATCGGCCAGACCGCCTATGCCGCAGCGAAAGCCGGCGTCATCGGACTGACCATTGCCGCGGCCCGTGACCTCAGTTCGGCGGGCATCAGGGTCAACACGATAGCGCCGGGCACCATGAAGACACCGATCATGGAGTCCGTCGGCGAAGAGGCCATCGCGAAGTTCGCCGCCAACATCCCCTTCCCGAAGCGGCTGGGGGCACCCGACGAGTACGCCGATGCCGCGGCATTCCTGCTGAGCAACGGCTACGTCAACGGCGAAGTGATGCGCCTCGACGGAGCGCAGCGCTTCACCCCGAAGTAACCCTGGTTGGGAACGCGCACGGTCTGGCACTCCCCGACGAGCGTCAGACCGTGCGCCGAGCACTACAGCCGGCCGTCGACCTGCAACTCCGGGTGCACCCAGGCCGGTGAGTTCTTCTGCTTGAACGCGCGGAAGCCCTCCCGCGCCTCGGGGCCGAACAGACTTGTCTGCATACCGATCCGGTCGAACAGACCCAGGTAGTTGTCCAGGCTCGCCTTGATCACTCCCCGCGCGCCTGGGGCGGTCCGGCAGCATTGTGCGAGTAGCTCTCTCGCGACGCCCTGCAGCTCGTCGTGGGGAACCACCCTGGCCACCATGCCCCAGTCGAGTGCCTCTTCTGCAGTGAGCGTCCGGCCGGTGAACATCAGATCCTTGGTGCGGACCGGACCGATCAGCCGGGCGAGCACCTGGCTGTAGTAGGTATCGGCGATACCACGGAACAACTCGGGCACCCGGAAGGTCGCTCGGTCACTGACGACGGCCAGATCGCTGCACATCGCGATCTGCAGACCGCCACCTTGGCACAGGCCGTTGACCGCGGACACCACCGGCTTGGGCGACTGACGCAACACGTCGAAGGGCGTGACATCCATACCCAGGTTCGAGGCGAAGTCCATCCAGTTGTCCTCACCGCCCTGTCCGAGGTCGCCGCCCGGCGCGAAAACGTCGCCGGTACCGGTGATCAGGAGGCCGGCAAGGTCGGGATCGCCGTTCACCCGGTTGATGGCGTACCGGATACCGAAGTACATCGCGGGTGTCATGGCATTGCGCGCCTGTGGGCGATCCAAGGTACAGATGGCGAAGGCACCTTCCCGCTTGAAGGTGAGGAAGGGCGTACCCAACCAATCGCCGTCGGGTGGTCGCGGGCCGCCGTTGAGGTTGTTGGACATGAAAATCCCTTCCGGGTCGTTGATGAGCATGCTCTCCATCAAATTAGCCAAATAGTTGTATGATTCCAAACTCTCCGCGTAGCATTCACCACGTGGCGCAATTCACACGCACCACAACTGGGTGCCGCCGACTCAGCGCGGCCATATTGATCGATCACCGGAGGAACAAGGAATGGGTTCACTCGACGGCCGCGTCGTTTTCATCACCGGAGCCGCCCGCGGACAGGGCCGTTCACACGCGGTCATGTGTGCCGAACAGGGCGCGAACATCGTCGGCGTGGACATCTGCGAAGACCTCGACGTGGTGCCCTACAAGTTGGGGACTGCCGACGACCTCGAGGAGACGGCCCGTCTGGTCGAGAAGACCGGTCAGGAGATGCTCTTCCGCAAGGCAGACGTCCGCGACAAAGCTGCGCTGCAGGCGGCGTTCGACGCCGGCGTCGAACAATTCGGCCATATCGACACCGTCATCGCCAATGCGGGGGTCGTGCTCACCAACGCCGACGAGCGCGACGCGTCCGAGGCACTGCGACTGGGCCTGGACATCATGCTGGTCGGCGTGTGGAACGCCTTCCAGATCGCGATCCCGCACATGAAGGAACGTGGCGAGGGCGGCAATCTGATAGCGACCAGCTCGATGATCGCGCTCCTGGATCTCACCGACGGCCGCGGTGGCAGCGACGCCTATCTGATGTCGAAGGTCGCCATCGTCGGCCTGGTCCGCGCCTACGCGGCCATGCTCGCCGCCGACCGCATCCGCGTCAACGCGGTGGCGCCCACCAACTGCAATACGCCGATGATCACCGACAACCCGGCCTTGTTCAAGGTGATCGAGGAGAGCCCGCATATCGTCAACGCCGTTCAGACGGCGCTGCCGGACATTCCCCTGATCGAGCCGCGCGACGTCTCCAACGCCATCCTGTTCCTGATCAGCGACGCGGGCCGCTCGTTCACGGGAAGCATGTTGAAGGTGGACGCCGGCATGGACGTGCGGCGCTGACCGGGCGTTGTAGTGATGAAATTCGGAATCGAAGGACGCTCGGCGCTGATCGTCGGCGGCAGCAAGGGAATCGGCTTCGAGGTCGCCAAGCTACTTGCCGATGAGGGCGCCCGGGTGGCCGTGCTGGCCAGGACCAAGACCGACGTCGACGCTGCAGTGGAGACGATCCGCGCCGAGGGCGGCACTGCGCTCGGCGTCCTCGCCGACGTGAGCAGTCCCGAAGAACTCGCCGACGCCGTGCGTGAGGTGAGTGCCGAGCACGGCGCTCCGCTCATCGTCATCGGCCAGGCCAAATACCAACGGCCCGGGGACTTCGCCGATATCACCGACGTGAACGTCTATCGCGAGTCCTTCGAGTCACACACGATGAGCCAGATCCTGCTGCTGCAGACTGTCCTGCCGGCAATGAAACAGGCCGGCTGGGGGCGTTTCGTACACATCGGTTCGGCCACCGCCAAAGAACCCACAGGCAACATCCATCACGTGGTGGCGAACACCAGTCGTCCGTCGACCATAGGCCTGCTCAAAACCGTGTCCGACGAATACGCCCGGTACGGCGTCACCGTCAACACCGTCGCGCCGGGATGGATCGAGACGCAGAACGCGATCGACTATCTGCAGAACCACCTCGGTACCAGCTCCGAGGCACAACGGCGCGAGTTCATGTTGAACCAGGCCCGCGTGCCTGCGGGGCGGATGGGCAAACCGCACGAGATCGCATCGCTCATCGCGTATCTATGTTCTGAACCTGCCGGATACCTCACCGGCAGCTGGATCGAAGTCGACGGCGGCTTGCACCGCTCGGCTTTCTGACCCGAGGAATGCATATGAACCCCGTTGGTGCGCCTGAGCTCTCGTTCGCCGGTCTGCCGATGGCCGCCGATCGCGGTGTCGGATGGAAGACCGTGCGCGACGCCGGGCGGGTGGTGTACATCGACGGCTGGTACTACCTGTCCCACCGTGAGGACGTCCTGGCCGCGCTACGCAACCCGGCACTCTTCTCCTCGAAGAAGGCATTCGACGTACTCGGTGCCCCGCTGCCGCTCGTCCCCATCTCCTTCGATCCGCCGGACCACACCCGGTTCCGCAAGATCCTGCAGCCCTTCTTCAGCCCCAAGACCTTGAACGAGATGCTGCCGTCGCTGCAGAAGCAAGCACTCGACATCATCGACGACGTCGTGACGAAGGGCGCGTGCGAGGTGGTGGCCGACGTCGCGATCCCCTATCCGTCCCAGGTGTTCCTGACGCTGTTCGGACTGCCGCTGGAGGACCGGGACCGCCTCATCGCCTGGAAGGATTCGGTTATCGCACTGGCGGATTCGCCGACACTCGAAGGCCACGACCTGACTCCGGCAATGGAATTACTCGCCTACCTCAACGAGGCCGTCAACGAGCGGAGGGCGAACCCGGGGCCGGACATCCTGTCCCAGGTGCTCACCGGCGATGACGCCCTCGACGATGCCGAGGTGATGGGCCTGAGCTTTCTGTTTGTGCTCGCCGGGCTGGACACCGTCACCGCAGCGATGAGCACGGCGCTGCTGGAACTCGCCCGCAATCCGGAACTGCGCACCACGCTGCGCGAGAATCCCGACCAGATGAGTGTGTTCGTCGAGGAGATCGTCCGGTTGGAACCGCCCGCACCGATGCTGCCCCGGGTCACGACCGAGGAGGTCACCATCGGGGACTTCACGCTGCCCGCCGACACCCAGGTTCGACTATGCATCGCCGCGATCAACCGCGACGACAGCGACCACATCTCCACCAACGATGTCGTGATGGACGGAAAGGTGCACCGGCACTGGGGTTTCGGTGGTGGCCCGCACCGCTGCCTCGGGTCTCATCTGGCCCGCATGGAGCTCACGCTCATCCTTGACGAATGGCTGAAGCGCATCCCCGAATTCTCGGTGGAAGACGGCTACGAGCCCCACATCAAATTCCCCGCACAGACCTTCGCACTGGAGCGGCTCCCGCTGACGCTGGCCTGACTCCCGTTGTTCGACCAACGAGTACTTGAAGACGAGTCGCTGCTGGTAGTAGTTGCCCGGCGCGGCACGTTAACGCAACTACAGGAAGTCTGAATGATGGTCACACCACTCTCCGATCCCAATACCGTCGCCGTTGTCTGTGTGGAATGCCAGAACGGTGTTCTGGGATCGCAGTCCGTTCTGCCCGCGCTGGCCGCCGACAGCTCCGAACTCGTATCGAATATAGGCCGACTACTCAATGCCGCACGCGAATTCGGCCTGCGGGTGGTGCACGCGACCTTCGAGGGAAACCTGGGTGGCCGACCAACGGGAACCGCGCGGTTGTGGCGGGCGTTGGGGCCGGTGACCGCTCAGTGGGCGCCGGGAACCTCCGCTACCAAGGTGGTCCCCGAGTTGCTGGCGCCCACCGATCTCGTGCTGCCACGTCACCACGGCCTGTTCCCGACGTTGGACTCCGAGTTGTTGCCCGTACTCAAGGGTTTCGGCGTGACGACCATCATTCTCACGGGAGTGTCGCTAAACTTGGCGATCACCCATTCGGCCGGACACATCACTCAGGCCGGGTTCGATCTTGTGGTGCCACGAGATGCGGTCGGCGGCACTCCCGCCGATTACGCTCAGCAGGTGTTGGACAACACCATTGCAGTGCTCGGCCGACTCACTACCGTCGACCGGTTGATCCACGAGTGGTCCGGATCAGACCGGGTCGAATCCTGAGACCAGCCATCGGTCGCCGACCTTGTCCAGGGTCACCCGCACGCTGGAGGCAGTGCCCGTAGGCGTGCCTGTGCCGATCGTGGTGGTCTGATTGACGAAGACGATCGCGACCGCGTGGTCTGGATCGGCCGACACCGAGGCGGCCGCGGGAACCGTGGCGACCGCGGTGATCTGCTGCTGCTTGGCCCCCGGTATCACAACGTCGTCGGTCAATTGCGTGTAGGAGTCTCGGAAGTCGCCGGTCAGCAGGTCCCGGGCAGCGGTAAGGTCCCGATCCACGGTGTCCGGCTTGTATGACAGCAGCGCGACCGTGGAATCCTTGGCTGCCTGGACGGATTCGATGCTGGCGACTTCCGCGTGGCGTACCGAAGAATCCATCCACTTCAGGAAACCGACGGCGAGTCCCAGTACCAGCGCCAGGGCCGGCAGCACGCCGTACACGAGGACGCGCATCCAGTTGATTCCACGGGACCCGACAGCCGTCGCCTCGCCTCCGTCGACGTCGTCGGAGCCGTCATCAGCGTCACCAGGCCTGGTTTCGCCGTTGTCGGCGTCACTTTCGCTGGATTCGTTGTATCCGACAACCTGGTCGCCCGATGGATGCTCCTCCACGGGGGATTCCGCGGCGGCCTCATTGGTGTGACGCACTTTCAGTTTGATCACGATACGAACCCTACGTTTGAAACCTTCACGTCTTCGCCTACTTTCTGGACGGTCAAGCGCATACGCCACGCCCGTGGCGGCTGTTCGGCAGCACCGGCATTGGAGGTGTTGACCGACACCGCAACGATCGCTTGCGCCTCATCACCGGTAACCGATTCCAGCCCTGCCTCGGTGATGGTTCCCACCGACTTGGATTGCGCCTGTTTCACAACCTCGACGAAAGGCTCCGAACGGCTGGCGAAATCATCGTGGAACTGTCCCGTGGCGGAGTCGAGGATGCGTTGTATGTCGGCGTCGGCGTGCTGAAAGTCGATGGTGGTGAGGTTTAGCGCACCTTGCCTGGCGACCTGCAGATACAACGCACGCTCGTTCTTGGTTTGCTGAGACTGATAGGTGCGGTAACCGAGCCAGCCCGCGAGGCCGCCCAGTGCCAGCACGGTGATCAATCCCACGACCAGAGCTGGCCGCAGCGTAGGCGTCCCGCGATGCCCAGCGCCGCTGCCATCGGAAACAGGTTCGGAATCGGCTGTTTCAGTGCCGGTGGCGTCAGCGTCGCCAATGTCGGAGAATGGAGATTCCGCATCATCATTCTCGATCTCGGCTGACGTCGCCTCGTCTTCGGCGAGGGACGAACTCAATTCCCCTTCGGTGGCAACAGCATCGTCTGCCATGTTTGCTCCTTTGACGCGTTGCGAGCGAGATTGCTCTGCGTGTATACCTGTCCGTCCGGTCCAATGTATGTACCGGTCGCAGGATCGTACTCAGCTGCCGCGACCGGGAGAGGAGTTGAGGCCGGCGGTGCAGCCGTCGACCCCGGGGTTCCTGGCGGGGGCTGAGGCACCGACTGCCCCGACAGTGTCGCGTTGGGGTCACCCTTCCAGTTGAAGCCCTCATTGAGCGGCACATAGTTCTCGTCGCTCTCACACATCGCAACCGTTGGCGCCCGCTTACCCGGACGGGTCACGCAGGGTGTGTTTCGCGCTCCGCGCACATTGAGTGTCGAGTCTTGAGGAACCCGGCAGTAGAGGTCACCGGCCGGGCTGTCCGGGTAGTCCTCCAGCGCCGGGGCCCGCTGCTGCTGGGGCGGCAGAAAGCCGGTGGTGCACGTTGGCGGCAGGTTGAGGTTGATGTTGAAGCTCAAGAAGCCACCCTTATAGTCCTGCTTGGTATTTCGATTCGCCAGAGCGGCCGCTTGGATAGCTTCGGTACCGGTGGGCAGTAGCACGAGCAACTGCTCCAAATTCGGCTGGTACGTGACGGCCACCTCGCCGACGGCCACCAAGTTGGCCAGGATCACGGGCAACGTCGGCTGCAGCCTGTCGAGCAGGGCTCGCGCCTCGTCAACGGCTGGGGCCGCGTTTTGCAGGATACCCCGTACCGCCCCGTCGTTGTCCTTGAGCTGTGTGGTCACCTCGGCCAGATGTGCTGCCCAGGCATGAACCGCGTCCGACGTGTCGGTCTGGGTGTCCAGGATCGGGGCCGCGTTGTCGACCAGGTTGGTGAGGTCACTGATGTTCTGCTTCGCGTCGATCGCCAATTTCGTCGAGCCGTTGACAAACCTCGAAATATCCGGTCCCAGACCGCCAAACGCCAGATAAGCCTCGTCGATCGTCGTCTTGAGGTTGTCCCCGGGAATCGCCTCGAGGCCGCGGTTGGTCGCGTTGAGCAGGGTGTCGAGTTGAGGCGGCACCGTGGCGCGATCGCGACCGATCACGTCTCCATCCTTCAGCAGGGCAGACGTCGCGTTACGCGGCAACAGGGCGACGTATTGTTCCCCGACTGCGCTTTGGCTGTGCACCTGAGCATCGAGATCGGACGGGATGTCGATACCGGACTTGAGCGAGAGGACAGCCTCGACTTCGCCGTTGTTCAGCTTGACCTGCTTGACCTGACCGACTTCGGTACCGCGGTAGGTCACGTTGGCACGCTCGTAAAGTCCGCCCGCCTCGGGCAATTCGACGGTCACCGTGTAGGTCCCAACTCCGAAGAGGAATTTCGGCAGCTTCACATAACCGAACGCCATCACCGAGATCGCAACCACCGACACCGTAAGAAAGATCGCCAGCTGGATCCATATTCGTCTATCCAGATGCATGTCACGGCCCCTGATCGAAGTGGTAGGGAACAACCAACGGGTTGCGCGCGGTGTACGGGCTGGGCATCTGGCCGATTGTGCGGCCCCACTGCATTTCCAGTTCGGTCAGCTCACCCTCCAGGAAAGTGCCCGTGAGGAACGACGCGTCCAACCTGCTCAGTGTCAGATCGATGACCGCGGTGAGATTGGCGTAATCGCCCCGCAGCCATTTGGTCAATGTGGGCTTCGGGAACGGGAACGTGAGGAAGAAATCCAGCGAGCGGGTCAGCGCCGGGCCCGCGTTGGCCAGCGATTCCAGTACCGGCCCGAGGTTCTGCAGATTCTTGACCAGAGCGTCCTTGGACTGGTTCACCGAATCCGCTGCCAGCGCACTGAATTTGCCCAACTGATCGAGCGCTTCGACCAGGTTTCCGCGCTGTTCGTTGAGAACGGCCAGTGCGTCGGGGAGCGTCTTGAGAGCCTTGTCCACGACCGGCTTTTGCTCGGCGATCTGACCGACCAGATTGTTGAGACTCTCCGATGCGGCAATGATGTCGCCGGTCTGATCATTGAGGTTGGCGATAAATATATCCAACTGCGTGATCAGGCTCCGCAGGTCTCCGGCACGGTTACTGAAGGCTGTGCTGAGAGCCTGCGTGATGTCCTGGATATTCCCCAGCCCGCCACCACTGAGCACCAGCGACACCGACGCCAGAGCCTGCTCGGTGCTGGGGTAGTTGGCGCCCGACGACAGCGGAATCAGCGCACCGTCTTTCAGCCGGCCCTCCGGCCGAGAGTCCTTCGGCGGACTCAGCTCGATGTGCAGTGAGCCCAGCAGGCTGGTCTGTCCAACGGTTGCCGTGGTGTTGGCGGGCAGCACAACGTCACCGTTGATCGACATTGTCAGCAGCGCGTGCCAGCCCTGCCGCTCGATTTTCGTCACGTTGCCGACGGTGACGTCCCCGACCCGCACTCGCGAGTTGCGCTCGATGTTGTCCACGTCTGGCAACTGCGCCTGAATGCTGTATGCCCCGGGGCCCTTGCCTTCAGTGCCGGGCAACGGCAGGGAGTTTGCGCCGCGCCAGTCACTGCAGCCCGATAATCCTGCGATCAACAGCAGTACCAGGCCGGCGACTGCCGCACGCTTCAGCCGTTTGATTCGCGTCGCCATCATCCGCCACCACCGTGCGGCACCATCAGTCCGGGCAAGCCGTCGGCCGGGTTGGTTTGTTCCGGCGCGGGCAGTGACTGGTCCACCGGGCCGGGCGGTGGCGGCGGCGCGACCGGTACGTACGGCGCATCGACGGGCGGGTTGGCCGCGGGCTCCCCGTAATGGGTAAACGGCGCGCCTGCCGGCGGCAAGGGGCCGCCGGCTGCAGAAGGAGCGCCGGGCGTGGGCGGGATGTAGTCCGGTCGAAGCCAGTCCTCGCTGTAGGTGATCTCGTTCGGCCGCGCTTGTGCGCCCACGAAGAGGTTCTCCCCGATCGGCGGGAAGTTGTACTGACGGTTCTTGATGATCGGCGCCAGGTACTGCGCGCACAGCTTCGCAGACTGCTCGGCACCCAGCCGCGAGGCGGCCTGTACTGCTCCACAAAGGAATTGAATCGGGTTGGAGAAGTTGTTGAGGGCCAGCGCGCCGGTCAATGCACCCTGAGCGGGCTGGTAGATGTTCAGGAAATTCTGGAACGCGTTGGGTGCGATGTGCAGCGTCTGTTTGAGGTCATCGAGGCTCTGATAGAGCGCTGTGGTGACAGAGGACAGCTTGTCCCCTGTCGTGCCTATGGTTTCGCGATTGTCGGCAACAAAGGTCTGCACGTCGCCGACGACACCGTTGAGGGAGTCGACGGCGTTGCCGACCTCGTTGGGGTCATCGGCCAGCAGCCCCGTCACCGAGGCGAGGTTCTGATTCAGCTGGCGCATCAGATCCTGGCTGCTCTCCAGAGCAGAGACCAGGATCGAGAGGCTCTTGACAGTGCTGAACAAGTCCGTGCTGTGGTCGCCCAAGGCCGAAAATGCCTGCGCCAGCTTGACGATGGTGTCGTGGATATTCGCGCCCTCGCCGCGCAGGTTGTCCGCGGCGGTGTTGACGAACGCGCCGAGCGTGCTGACCCCACCGGGGGAGGTTGGCTGAAGAGTCTTGGCCAGGCGCTCAAGCTGCACCCGGAAGTCGTCGAACTCCATAGGCACAGCGGTTCGGTCCTGTCCGATCACCGCTCCGCTCTGCATTTCGGGGCCACCGGTGTACACCGGAGTCAGCTGAATCGCCCGCGAAGTGACCAGCGACGGCGAAAGAATCACCGCTTTGGCATCTGCTGGAACCTTGTACTTGCCGTCGACATGGAAAGCGATCTTGGCGCGGTCCGGTTGCGGCTCGATGTTGTCGACCTTGCCCACCGGCACACCGAGAATCCACACCTCATCACCTGGGAACAATCCGTTGCTGTTGGCGAAGTACGCCACCATCTCGGTCCGGCTGGCAGTGGTTGCGACGCGGCTCACCACGACGCCACCAGCGACCAGGACGAGAACAAGGACGACCGCGAGGAGGATCCGCGCGATTCGCGAATTTCTCATCACTGGCTACCTTCCGGTGGGATCAGCGGTATTGGGGTTACCCCAGCCGGTCCAGGCGCACCCGGCCCGACATTCAGTGGGCCAGGCGGTAGCGGATCCGGCTGCCCTGCCTCCTGAGTCACCGGCGGAGTTTGTCCCGCAGCCGGCAACTCCACCGGACCGACCGGTGTGTGTGTCGATTGTTGGTTGGGCGGCCCCTCGGCCGGAGGTCCTGGCGGCGGACCTCCGGGCGGCGGCGCAGGCAGGGGCTCGCGGTAGGGGTAACGCGGGTCGCCCGGCTTACCGGTGATCGCGTCGGGAAGGTTCAGACGCGGTTCGCCGCCCTGACCGGTCCGAGGGAACGGCACGGGCAACGCGGGCGTGCCCGGTTGGCCCACCTGAGGATCCGAGCGTTCCGACGGCAGCAGCACATTGGGATCCAGACCGAGGTCTGAGAACGCGGCGTCGATGAACGGCTGGACGAACTGACCCGGGAACAGGTTGACCAGATAAGCCTTGAAGAACGGTCCAGAGCCGACCGACTCACCGAGCGAGAGGGCGTACTTGTTGAGGCCTTTGATGGCCTTCTGGACTCGTTCCTTGCGGTCGTCGACGATCGTCAGGACGCCGTTGAGTTTCTCCAGCGCGGGTTTGAGTGGGTCGCGGTTCTCGGCGATGAAGCCTTTGAGCTGCTTGGTGACGGCCACAATATTGCCGGACACCTCATCCAGCGCTGCGCTCTGCGTTCGTAGCTGAATCAGGAGTGCGTTGGTGTCTGCGACCAGGCTGACCACCTGGTCGCTGCGCTCCCGCAGCACCGACGTGGCCTTGTTCGCGTTGGCAAGCAGGTTGCGCAGTTCGGAGTCACGTTTACTGAGAGTGTCGGCGAACCGCGAGACCCCCCGTAAAGCGACCTTCAGCTCGGGTGGAGTCTCGGAGAACGTGTCGGCGAGCACAGCCAGCGACTCGGACAGTTGATCGGTGTTCAGTCCGCTGATGGTCGCGGTCAGATCGCCGAGTGCGTCGGCCAGTTGGTAGGCCGGCTTGGTGCGATCGACCGGGATGGCGTCGATCTGCTGTCCATCGCCGCGCGGCACCACCGCCAGATACTTCGCGCCGAGCAGACTCTTGGTCTTTACCGCGGCCTCGGTCCGGTCTCCCAGCCTGACGTCTTTTCTCATATCGAAGGTGACCAACACCTTCGGGCCATCGAGCTCGACATTGACCACCTTGCCGACTTCGAACCCCGACACCTGTACCGGGGAGCCGGCCAGCAGACCACTGGCTTCACTGAAATACGCCGAATACTCCTTTGTTCCATTGAAGAACGGCAGCCGGTCATAATTGAGCGCGCCCACGCAAACAGCCACAGTGAGCCCGACGCCGACGGCGCCGATGACAAAAGGATTGCGTTCAGAGAATGTCTTCATCGCGGCGTACACCTACCCGAGTCCTGGCCGGCGAGTTTCACGTAAACCGGTTGGCCGCCTTTGCCGTTGAGCTTCAGCACCAGATCGCACAGATAGAAGCTGAAGAAGTCACCGTAGAGCCCTTGCCGGCCGAGCACCTGGTAGGCATCGGGCAGTGTGTCGATCAGGTTTTCGACAAAGTCTTTGTCAGCCAACACAGTTCCGGCGGTTCGATCGGCCTCGGTGACGACCTTCTGCAGCGGGGGACGCCCCTTCTCCAGGAGGTCCGCGACGCCCGCCGCCGCTTCGTTGGCATAGGCGACGGTGTTGGTGATGTCCTGCTTGCGGCCGCCCAGGGCCCCGACCAACTCCGACAGCGAGGTCACCGCTTTGTCGAACTGTTTGTTCTGATCACCGAGCGATCCCAACACCGTGTTGAGGTTGACGATCACCTGACCGATGAGTTGGTCGCGGTCTGCCAGCGTGCTGGTCAACGCAGCGGTATGGCTGAGGAACGACCCGATGGTGGCGCCCTGGCCCTGCAACGCTTGGATCAACTGGCTGGTCAACGCGTTGACCTGGTCAGGGTCCAACGCGCGAAACAGGGGCCGGAAACCGCCGATCAATGCGTCCAGATCTAGAGCCGGAGCGGTCCGCGCGGTCGGGATGGTGCTGCCGGAGTTGAGCCTTTTGGTGTTCCCGACCCCTTCCTCGAGGGCGAGATAGCGTCCACCGATCAGGTCGTCGTAGCGGATGACGGCCCGGCTGCCCTCGGTGAGCACCACCGTGTCGTCAGCGGTGAACTTGACCACGGCAGTGGTGTCGGGTTTGAGGCTAATGTCCTTGACCTTTCCGACTTCGACCCCTGCGATGCGGACGAAGTCCTCAACCTGCAAACTCGACACGTCGGTGAACTCGGCACTGAACGTCTGCTCGGACTGAAAGCGCAACTGGCCAAAGATCGCGTAAATCGCGAAGATCCCTAATGCACACACCGTGCCGAAGATGGCCAGGCGCCACAGGGCGCCTCCCAAGTTGTCTTTCACGGCTGTACTCCTCGTGGCTGATGCTCGTGTACCGACTGACGATCAGGGTGCGGGTGGCACTCCCTCCGCAGGTAGCGGTCCTGGCGGCGGGCCCACTAACGGCGGTGGGGGTGGCGGTGGCGGCGACGGCTGGGGCAGCGGCGTCGGCTGACTCTGCGCCGGGACCGGGGGCGTGAACGGCTCCACTCCAGGCGGCGGGCTCGGGTCGCGTGGCGCCCCCGGTGACGGTGCGGGCGGCAGGCCCGGATGCAGCGGCGTCCCATCAGGTGCGTACTGCTGGGCACCGTAGGGCGGAGCACCCGGGTACGGGATCGGTCCGGGCGCAGGCCCCCCCGGATTGCGGATGCTGGGGGGCTCGGGAACAGCCCGGGTGACCGGGAAGTAGTTGGCCCACCCGGGGAATCCAATGCCGGGGTTGACCCGCATGTCGTTGCCGGTACCCCAACCCGTGTTGGTGACCAGATAGCGCACCGGCCAGTTCTTCGCCACGTCGGGCAGCGAGCCACATCCGGGCTTTCCGCCGGGGCCGCCCTTGGCGCCGATGATCGGCAGATTGTCCGGGTATCGGTACGGATCGTCGCCGAGCAGCAAGGCGACATCGAGGATGACCGACTTGCCATTGGCGCCGCCGGTAATGTCCAGAAAGCCGGTGTCGATTGCCGTCTTACCGCCGACCAGAAGACAGGTGAGCTCCGGGTTGTACTTCATCAACAGATCGGTGGTCGGTTCCAGCACATTAATCGCCTTGACCAGGTTGTCCTTGCTGGGCCCTAGCAAGTCGATGCCGCTGCGGGACAGCCCGAGCACGCCGACGAGCAGAGCGTCCAAGTTCGCCGCATTGTCGGTGATGGCGCCTCCGGTAGTGCTGGCCGCGTCGAGAACAGTCACGATGTTCTCTGCAGCCTCGCCGTAGGTATCGCTGAAGCCCTTGAGCGACTGCAAATCCCGGCGAATGGTGTCTGCTCGAGGATTGAGTGCGAGCAGTACCTCGTTGGCGGCCGAGGTTGCCTCTCCGATCGCCTCACCCCGTCCCCGTACCCCCTCAGCGAGCGCGGACAACACCCCGTTCAGCTTTGCCGGGTCGATCTTCTGCAGGACGTCCCGCAGGTTCTGAAACACGGTATTGACTTCCGTGCTGACGTTGACGGAGTGCAGCACCTGACCGGCGAACAGCCGCTTGGGGCTTGGATCGTTCGGATAGATGAGGTCGACGTACTTGGCTCCGAATGCCGTGGTCGCACGAATTTCGGCCTCAACATTGGCTGGAATCTGTTGCAGTTGGTCGGGATACATCTCCAGATCGAGGCTCACCTGATTAGTGCCACCTTTGACATCGCCGACCCTGCCCACCTGCACGCCACGCAGCTTCACCTTGGCGCCCGGCTCCATCACCAGTCCCGCGCGATCAGATTTCAGTTCGACCGGCACATAGGACCTGAAAGTGCCGGAAAACATCGCCCCGGTACCGCCGATGATCAATGCCAGCACCGCGAACAGGATCAGTGTCCACCAGGCAGGGTGGAGTCCTTGTCCCCTTTTCGATTCCACCGCGCTATCCCGACAGGTTGAGGCCGCCGGACTGACCGTAGATGGCCAGTGAGACGAACAGGGTCACGAATACGGCGGCGATCAGCGATGTGCGCACCGCACGGCCGACCGCCTCGCCCACGCCGGCGGGTCCGCCGGAGGCGTTGAAGCCGTAGTAGGTGTGCACGAGCATCACCACGATCGCCATCGAAATAGCTTGCAGGAAAGAATAAATCACGTCCATCGGGTTCAGGAAGGTGTAGAAGTAGTGGTCGTAGATACCGGTGGACTGGCCGTAGACGGCGGTGGTGCCGACCTTGGTAGCGATGAATGCCATCAGCACGGCAACGCAGTACAACGGAATTACCACGATCATCCCGGCCACCACGCGCGTGGATGCCAGGTAGGCGACAGCGCGGATGCCCATCACCTCGAGAGCGTCTATTTCCTCGCTGATCCGCATGGCACCCAGCTGTGCGGTAGCTCCCGCCCCGATGGTGGCTGCCAGGCCGATTCCGGCCACCAATGGCCCCACGAGGCGAACATTGAGAAAGGCAGAGGTGAAACCGGCAAGCGCCTCGACGCCGATCTCCTCAAGCTGGCTGTACGCCTGCACCGAGATCAGGGCGCCGGCCGACAACGTCAGGAATCCGACGATGACGATCGTGCCGCCAATGAGCGCGAGTGCTCCCACGCCCAGACTCATCTGGGCAATGAGCCGCACGATCTCCGCCTTGTAGCGGATGACAGCATCGCTGATTCCCTTGAGGGTTTCGCCGTAAAACTGTGTCTGCCTGCCGATTCCATTCCACCGGTCGGCCACGCCGACAAAGGTGCGGCGCAGTCGGGGAAACTGGGTGCTCGCGTAGCTCATGTCGCTCCTGCCTTCACCGCCACGGCGGTTGCGATCAAATTGATGACGAACAGAGCCATGAATGTGTACACGACGGTCTCATTGACCGCGTTACCTACGCCCTGTGGCCCGCCGCCCACGGATATGCCCTTGTAGCAAGCGATCAGACTGGCGGCCAGACCAAAAATCGCCGCCTTGATCAACGCCACGGTCACTTCCGGCGCACCGACCAACAACGTCAGACCGGCGGCGAAGGCCCCGGGCGTCACGTTCTGGAAGAAGACCGCGAAGACGAAACCGCCGGCGATTCCGACGAGGCAGACGAGCGAGGCAAGCAGCAAGGAGACCAGCGTCGCCGCCAGCACCCGCGGCACGACCAACGCTTGAATGGGGTTGATGCCGAGCACCCGCAGCGCGTCTAGTTCGTCGCGGATGGTCCGCGCACCGAGATCGGCACACATTGCCGTCGCGCCGGCACCGGCGATCACCAGGACTGTGACGATCGGACCAGTCTGCGTGACCGTGCCCAGCGCCGCCCCGCTGCCCGAGAAGTCGGCGGCACCAATCTCGACCAGCAGCACGTTGATGGTGAAGGTGGTGAGGACGGTGAAGGGAATCGACAGCAGCACGGTCGGCATCAGCGCGACGCGCGCCACGAACCAGGTCTGCAGGATGAACTCCCGCCAGGCCCACGGTGGCCGGAAGATCTGAACGAACGTGTCCAGCACCATCGCGAAGAACTCTCCGATGCCGCGGACCGGCTTGGCGACCGATTGCGCATTAATCACTAGCGGCACCTCCGCTCTGTGTCCAGATTGGCAAGATCGCCGAATCCCTCCGTGTCCCCAAAGTCTGAAAAGTTCCCGTGAGCCTGTGACCCGCGACACAAGCGCACTGCCGGTGAACCGTACACCACAATTTTCGATACGAGCAACCTTCGATGTCATTCCTGAGCGTCCACTACCAAGTCCACCTAGTTCTACAGGCCAACTTTGCTGACGCAGACATGTGTCGACTGCGGTAAAGCGTCTCATCGACCGATCCGGCTGCGCGCAGCCAGGCGCCGCCCTTCAACCTGCCCGCTACCCCACACGACCTGCAATGATGTGCTGAATAAAGATGAACTTCCCAGGCTGAACTGCGTGTAGAACGGCGAACAGAAGCGACCGGACGAAGACGGGATTCCGTCTCATCAGCCCCTTCGGATGGCCGATCAAACCCGTATCCGAGAGATTGCTGACAAAGTGAACTTTGGTGGCTGCTCCCATAGAAGACAGTGACGGTCAGCAAGTGAATTCGCTGTCCCTCAATAGTTGCTGCAGAAACATCTAATATCGATTAGACGGCCAAAACATATTGTTTATGCGACGAAGTTCCGCCACGCGAATTAATCATCCGATGAGCCGCCTGGTTCTCATATGTGGAATAAACTTTCGGTGCGAAATACGGAACTTCCACAAGCAGCCCAACCCTTTCCTGGCAATTCGCCGGAGGCGCACATGCACGTCGCAGGGCCGGTTCCGGGTGCGGTAGCGCCATCGGGCCAAACCCGCGACGGCGGCCGCCATCGGGCCTCACAACGCCTGCGTGGCGCGCGGTAGGCAACTCTGCGGCATTCACCAGCAGGCGCCGGCCGATACGCAGTTCGTCGCACGCCCGGCTACGTTCACCTGCCCGACGCTCCCACTCCGTTACGGCCGCCCCAGGGCCGGAGTGCGGCGCCCGAGTCTGAGGCAAGGCGGCGGGGGGAAACCGATCCGACACGGGCGACCGGGGCGCCCGCAGCAGACCTCCAACCGCCGCTAATGACAGCCTCAGAAATGAACTCGATCGGTACCTGCAACACACCGGCATGACATCCAGTAAATCATATATCCATTTATCGGATTAAATAAGTGTCGTGTTCGTGCGATCCAGGCGCCAGTGTCGACGCGATGCCATTCCCCACGAGTCAAACTTCAGATATCGACGGGTTGCTCCGGCCGGGCATATCAACACCTGCCACACTCATTGCCGGGACAGCGTTTCAGGGTTCCGCCGGTTTCGCCGGCCGTTTCCCAGTGCTCGCGCAGGACGAGATGCGATGGCGGTCATCACCTTCGCGCCATCCGAAACCCAGCACGCAGACGACACCCCCGAACGGCAACGATTACTCCGATTGCCGGCCGCACACCGCAGATGCGCTTGTACGATCCGGACATGATCAGGTGCCTCGCCGTTATTGTCAGCAGCTTCGCAGTCACTACGACGGGCCTATGCTGCGCGGCCCCGGTCAGCGCCAGTCCCGCCCCTGGTGACACAACCGAGCCCTCCTGCAACTACACACTCTCTCGACCACAGGTCGTGCAGGTTTCGGGCACGAGCATGGTGACTGCGACCCTCACGCCGTACCCGTGCACCGGGGCAATCAACCCCAACTCCTTGACTGTCTGCCTGTCGACCCAAGGAGCTTCCGCACCAGGCGTATGCGGGTTCAGCGCGGTACCAGAGAACGCCGAGGTGTTCGCCCCCTACAAGCCGGGCGCGACATACATCACTACAGGCACCGGCTGCGGATCGGTGTTCACAACTCAGGGCTCGATTTGTGCGACAGTGGGCCCCTTCAAGACGACGCTGTGAAAAGTTGGCGCCAGCACCTAGGTCCGTGAACGCGCCACTGCCACAAAGCCTTTTCGGTCGATGCCGCTTCTGCGGACCGCCACTCTCGGGACTATTGACACTAGCGTCATAGCTCTGAGGTTCTTTGTCGCTTTCGCTGTGGCTCGGGAACAAGTATGGTCTTATATCACTAAGTAATCTATGTCACCTACGACGATACTGTGAGGGCACATTGAACTGGGGACTGCCCTGGCCCGGCCCAGAGCTCGCGGCGCACGCCGAAGCTGCCGGCGCAAATGCGTTCTGCGCCGGTGAATTCGCTGATCTCAACGCCTATGTCAGCACGACCGAGATGGCCCTCGAGACCTCGACGGCAATGGTTGGTCCTGGCATCGCGTACGCGTTCGCACGTTCGCCGTTCATCCATGCAGCGGCGGTCCGACATCTGTCCAGGCATGCGCCGGGCAGGGTGTTCCTCGGCTTGGGGGCCGGCACCTCGCGGATGAACCGTGACTGGTTCGGCGTCAACGCTGAGCACCCAGCCTCCCGCATGGCCGAACTCGTCGAGACCATCCAAGCGTTCCTCCATGCCGAGAATGGTCAGCCCGTCCGGTACCAGGGCCGGTTCTACTCGATTGACGCCGACATCCGAGCGCCGGTACTGGGCAGACTCGAGGTGCCCATCCTTGTCGGGGCGTTCAACAGGATCATGCTGCGCACGGCGGGGCGCGTTGCCGACGGCGTCCTGGGACACGGGCTGTTCACCGATCGGTGGTGGACCGAGTCGGTGGATCCGGAGCTGGCCCGCGGGGCCGCAGAAAGCGGCCGCGACGGTGCCTCATTGCGGCGCTGGGGCTGGCTGATCACCGCAGTCGATGACGACGACCCACAACGGGCCATTCACGACGCGCGCTTGCAAATCGCGTTCTACCTAACCGTCCGAACGTACGACTCACTCGTGGAACTGCACGGTTGGCAGGACCAGGTAGCAGCGATCCGAGCAGCGTTCCGCAGCCGTCGACCAGAGACGATCGCGGATCATGTCACCGAGGACATGCTGTGGTCGATCGCAATATGCGGCAACTCGGAGCAAGCGCGCGAAATGCTTTCCGCCCGTGAACGGTTGCCTGACCTGGCGTTCGTCGCGCCACCGAGCTTTCTGGTCGATCACCGACGCCGTGCCGGCTACGACGCGGCGGCCGTCCGGGTCATCTCCGGGTTGCAGTGAAAGCCATCGACTGCCCGTAGCCATGAGGCTCACATGGTTTACTGAGTAGCACTTCTCAGGATCATCAGGAGGACCGCGATGCCTCGACAGGAACCCCTGCCGCCGACCATCACACCGGCAACGCCGAATGCGGTCCGGTCGCCCAAAACCGCAGAGCTGGTTGCCGACACGCTGCGACGAATGATCGTTGAAGGGCAGTTGAAGGATGGTGACTTCTTGCCATACGAGGCTGACCTTATGACGCACTTCCAGGTCAGTCGGCCTTCCTTACGAGAAGCCGTGCGGGTACTGGAGTCTGACCGATTGGTAGAGGTGCGACGCGGATCACGCACCGGCGCGCGGGTTCGCGTCCCCGGCCCCGAAGTGGTGGCACGGCCAGCCGGCCTGTTGCTCGCCCTGTCGGGAACGACCCTCGCCGATGTGATGACCGCGCGAATCGGCATCGAACCGTACGCAGCGGGAATACTCGCCAAAGAAGGTACCGAGCGCGCCCATCGAGAACTGCAGCGGCTGATCGACGAGATCCCCTCAGCCTGGGAGTCCGGACGACTGGCGGAGGCCACGACCGAACTGCACCGCAGTCTGGTGGAGTTGTCGGACAACGCGACCCTGACAATGATTGCGGGCATGCTTCACGAGATTTTCGCGAAGCATATGGCTGCCGCCCTCATGAGCGCGCAGAACGTCGTGTCGAAAGCCCAGTACACCAAGTTGATTCGCTCCTATTCCCGGCTCAGCACCCTGGTCTCCGCGCGCAAAGGCACCGAAGCCGAGGCGCATTGGCGCAGACATATGGAGAACGCCGGCGCCGCCCTGCTCAAGGGCTACGAAAAGACCGGAGTTCGCGACATCATCTACTGAGCATCTGATGATTCGAGTAACCTGCTCGACCGGCACAAGTCGGTGTCGTCTTTCACAGTATGCATCAAAATGTGTTCCAAGTCTCGCGCGTGCGACTTCACCCTGATACTGTCTACCTAGTTTCGTCGCATCATTAAGACGACATGCCGCTTCAATCGCAGGTAGGGGACAGGGTGACAACGAGCGAGCACGCCGGAACCATTCCGGTATCCACATTCGATTACACGACCACCGAACCGGAAGGCACCTGGTTCGCCAGGTACGATGATCTGCGCGCCCAGTTTCCCTGGTACCGAAACGAATTCGGCCCGGGATTCTGGACCGTCTGCAACTACGAGGGCATTCTGCAGGTGATGCAGAACCCGGAAGCGTTCTCCAATAGCGTGGTGACTGCGTTGGATCCGGATCCGGTGATCAAGTGGATACCCGAGATGCTGGACGGCGACGAACACAAGCAGTGGCGACGCCAGTTGGGCCCACTGTTCGCCCCGCGCGCGGTGGCACAAATGGAATCGACAGTGCGGCAACGGGCAAACGAGATCATCGACGAAATCATCGCGCAGCCTGGGGCAAGCGACGCGACGGGGAAAAAGCAGGTTTCCTGTGATTTCATGGCCGACTTCGCGAACCGCTTCCCGACCACCATCTTCCTGGAGATGATCGGCTTGCCGGTCGAGGAACTGGACCAGTTCCTCGAATGGGAGCACGGCATCCTGCATGCCGGCGGCAGCGACGAGGAGAAGCAGCAGACGCAGCTCTCCGCGATGTTCGCGGTGATGGGTCGCTTTGCAACCATCATCGCCGAGCGGCGGGAACAGCCGCTCGATGACATCATCAGTAAAGCCCTGACCTACGAGATCGATGGAGAGCCGGTCTCCGACCAGGATCTGCTGTCGTTCTGCCTGCTGATGTTCATGGCCGGTCTCGATACCGTCTCGGTCACCCTTGGCTGGGCGTTCTTGCATCTGGCCCGCAACGATGCCGACCGGCAGCGGATCGTTGCGGAGCCGTCCGCCATCCCGACCGCTGTCGAGGAATTCGTCCGGGCTTACGCGATCGTGATTCCAGCCCGGAAGGTGATGTCCGACATCAATATTCAAGGTTGCCCGATGAAGGCCGGCGATATGGTGAACATCCCACTCAATACCGCGACCCGCGATGAAGCGGCCTTCGTAGATGCGAAGACTGTGGACATCACCCGTACGCCGAACAACCACATCGGATTCGGAGCCGGGCCCCACCGTTGCCTCGGTTCGCACCTGGCACGCCAAGAACTCCGGATCGCACTCGAGGAATGGCACCGCCGTATTCCGGACTACCGGGTGGCGACCGGCGCACAGATGGTGGAGAGCGGATCGCAACTCGGGCTGGAGACCCTGCCCCTTGTTTGGGACCTTTGATGCGTAAGCCGCTCAACGGAGTTCGTGTTCTAGAAGTGGCACAGTTCACCTTCGTACCCTCGGCGGGCGCGGTGCTTGCCGACTGGGGCGCCGATGTGGTCAAGATCGAGCACCCGGTGACCGGTGATGCCCAGCGCGGGCTCGTCAAAGTGCTGGGTGCGGCAGCCAGCAAACCGGGGTCGTCGTTCGCACCGATCATGGAGGCACCCAATCGGGGCAAGCGCAGCGTCGGACTGGCCCTCGATAATGCGGAGGGACGCCCGATTTTCGACGAACTTGTGCGTCGCACCGACGTGTTCCTGACTAACTACCTGCCCTCGGCACGGCAGAAGTTGAGTATCGACGTCGACGATGTCCGCCGCGTCAATCCGGATATCATCTACGTCGCGGGCAGCGGGTTCGGTATGACCGGACCCGATCGTGACGCCGGGGCTTATGACGCGACCGCGTTCTGGGCCCGCGGGGGCAGCGCCGACGGGCTCAACCCAGCCGATGCCGACCACTCGGCATTCATGCCTGCCGGGGCATACGGAGACAACATCGGCGGCATGACCATCGCGGGTGGCGTGGCAGCCGCACTGTACGGGCGGCACCTGACCGGCGAACCGTCCGTGCTCGACGTTTCGCTTCTCGCGGTTGGTGCCTGGACTACCCAGTTCAGCGTGAACATGGCGATGCTGATGGGCGGGCCGCTACCGAAGGTGCAGCGTCGCACCCAGGCCCCGGGCAACCCGCTGACCGGTGCCTACCGCACTTCAGATGGCAGATTCGTACAGTTGTCGATGCTGCAGCCCACCCGGTACTGGCCGGAGTTCTGCGCCTTGATGGGTCTGGACCAGTACGCCGCCGACCCCCGATTCCAGTCAGTGCAGGCGATGGCCGAGCACGCCGACCTGGCCTATGGCATCGTCCACGACGCCATCGCCAAGTTGAGCTTCGCCGAATGCAGAGAGATATTGAGCCGCGGTACCGGACAGTGGTCACCAGTCCAGGACGCCTGGGAGATGGCCAACGACGAAGCACTGAACGCCAACGCCCGCATCGCCGACGTCACCGATGCCGAGGGAAATCCGCAAAAACTGGTCGCCAGCCCGGTGAGATTCGACGACGACACCGCAGCGCTGACACGGGCCCCGCAGTTCGCCGAACACACCGACGACCTGTTGCGGGAACTCGGAATCGACGACAACCGCCTCATCGAACTCAAAGTCGCCGGTGCGATCACGTAATCTCAGCCCCGTGAACGCCGTCGACCTCCACCCGCGTGATGACGGCACGGTCAAGGAGCGGTTGATCCGCGCGGCGGACGCCGAGATCGCGGCGCGCGGCATCAACGCAGTGCAGATGGAGGTCGTGGCAAAGATCGCTGGGGTTTCGCGCGCCACCGCGTTCCGCCAACTGGGCAGTGTCTCGGAGATGCTCGTGCAGGTCGCTCTCCTTCGCGCCCGCAGGCACGTCGCAGAGGTGGAGACGGTCATGGCGTCCAAGACCGGTGTTTTCGCCAAGCTCGAAGCTGCCCTGGTGTACACCGCCCGTGAGCTGCCGTCCGACCCCTCGATCTCGGCACTCATTGCCCAACACTCCGAGACAGTGCACGATCCCCGTGTCCATCAGGTCGCCGTGGACGCTATCGGACCTGTCCTGACTGAGGGCCAGCAGAGGGGTGAAGTACGTACCGATATCGAGATCGACGAAATGGTCGACTACCTTGTCGAGCAGACCTACCTGGCCGCCGAGGAGATCGACCGGTCGGAGGATGAGGTGCGACGACGCTTTCGCCATTTCGTCATCCCCGGGCTTGCCGCCTCGGATGGCTCCAGCGGCGAACGCGTCTCTCGGACCATGGAAGTTCAGGTCGCCGTCGGAGCCGCCCTCGAGGCGCTGAACAATCTTACCGACCAGTTGCGCCGCAACCACCCGTAGCGAAAGCCGCCCAACTGGTTCGTCTATCCACCGGCCGCGAGGATCTGTTGCAGCTGCGCGATCTCTGCCTGTTGTTCCTTGACTGTCCGGTTCGCCAGCGCGATGGCATCAACGTTGTCGCCGTTCGTGCCCTCAACTTTCGCCGTCGCCACCGCGCCCTGTGCGTGAGCAATCATCGACTGTAACCACAGAACGTCGAAATCCTGGCCGCTCATGGTCTTCAGTTGCGCTACCGTGGCGGCGTCGATCATGCCCTGCGCTGGGTCGTTGCTCTCGCCGTTCCCAGTGTCCGGGCTTTCCTTCCACTGGACCAGCAAGACTTTCATCGTCTCGATTTCCGGTCGGCGCGCGGCTGTGATGCTCTGTGCCAGCGCGACCACGTCAGCGTTGGCCGAGCGGTCGGGAACCAGCGCCGACAGATCAATGGACTGCTGATGGTGCTGAAGCATGTTGGTCGCGAACGAGACGTCGCTGCCGTTCGAACCGGGCGGCTCACCGGTGATCGCGGGCGTTTCCGACGCCGATGCGCTGGGTTGCGCATCGGGCTTCGCACCGCTGCACGACATCAGAAGCACCATGGCTGTCAGGACACTCACAACGGCCAGCAATCGCAACGCGGCAGACCTCATCTCATCAGCCTATCGAGCGACGAATAAGCGTCAATTCGTCAGGCCCGCATCGCGTCACGCACGCAGTCTCGTAGCCACCGGTGCGCGCCGTCA
This sequence comes from Mycobacterium appelbergii, assembly GCF_032883035.1. Classification (NCBI taxonomy): domain Bacteria; kingdom Bacillati; phylum Actinomycetota; class Actinomycetes; order Mycobacteriales; family Mycobacteriaceae; genus Mycobacterium; species Mycobacterium appelbergii. Next base: position 370,455 of record NZ_JAMQTH010000002.1, on the reverse strand, counting down.
GCGGTATGGCGCGGATGCCACGCCATACTCAGTCGCAGCGGCGGCAACGTCAACGGAATGGGGAAGCTCTGTAAGCCGAAGGTTTCGATGGCGTCACCGCCGATACGGGCAGGCAGCATCCCGACGAGATCGCTGTCGCGGATCAGAAACAGGCCCCCGGCCGGGTTGGGGGCACACGCCACCACCCGGCGACGTAGTCCATGCTCGGCCAGTAGGTCGTCGAGGGGACCGCGCAGGCGGCCGCGCCGCGAGAACACCAGGTGCTCGGCGGCGGCGAACTGTTTGAGAGTGACGCGCTTTCCGGCGAGCTGGTGACCGGAGCGCACCACACCCACCCAGGTCTCGTCGAGTACGTGCTCGATGAGGGTCTCCGGTTCGGTGCGGCGGATCTGGCCGATTTCGATGTCGACACTGCCGTCCCGCAGCGACTGCGTGTCTTCGTGGCTCTCCCCCACGAATTTCACGGTGACACCGGGTGCTTCAGTCCGGATTCGGGTGAGCAGCCGGGAGCCGATCGTACTGAACAGGCCCTCGCCGACCTGAATCGAGAAACTCCGCTGCAATGAGGCGGGATTGGGGGTGTCCGGCGGGGTGAACACGGCCCTGGCTTGGGCCACGATGTCGTGCACCGCGCCCTGCATCGCCAGGGCCCGCGGGGTCGGCACCATCGTGCGGCCGGCACGCACCAGCACCGGATCGTCGAGGGTGCGCCGCAGCCGGGCCAATGTGCGGCTCATCGCCGGGGCCGAGGTGTGCAGGCGTTGCGCCGCGCCGCCGACACTGCGCTCATCCAGCAGGGCGTCCAGCGCAAGCAGCAAGTTGAGGTCCAGCTGAGGTTCCATAATCAATTCCGATCCTGATAACTATGCCTTACCAAGCATGCACTGGAAGACAATCCAGATCGAGAATACCGTCAGAGCCATGACCATCACATTGCATTCCGAATCGGTATCTACTGTGCTCCAACGGCTTCTGACCGCAGAACAGGAACTCGATCCCGCCGTGTTCGCCGCCGCCGGCGAATTCTCCATCGACGTCGACGCCGCGCAACGCGCCGAGCAGTTCAAAGACGTCTACATGTCGGTGTCCGAAACCGGTGGGCAGCTGCTGTATCTGCTCGCCCGCGCCGTCCGGGCCCGCGCCGTCGTCGAGTACGGAACCTCGTTCGGGGTATCGACCATCTACCTGGCCAGCGCTGTGCGCGACAACGGCGGCGGCACCGTCATCGGCACCGAACTGCAACCCGACAAAGCCGCCGCCGCGCAACGCAACTTCGTCGACGCGGGTGTTGCGGATCTGATCGACCTTCGGGTCGGGGATGCGCGGGAAACCCTGGCCGACATCGCAGGGCCGGTGGATCTGGTACTACTCGACGGCTGGCCGGAATTGGCGCTACCCGTGCTCAAGGTCCTCGAGCCACGGCTACAGCCGGGCACCTTGATCCTGATCGACGACGTCAACCTCGACTTCGGCCACGATGTGCACGGGGCACTGCTGAACTACCTGGGCGAATCCGACGATTATCTGTCGATCACCCTGCCCATCGGCGACGGTATCGCGGCCTGCGTGCGGCTGGGCTGACGCCCAGTTCTAGGCAGTCAGCTCGATATGGTGCGCACCGCCCACGCTCGCGTAGCGGTCGGGGCTGCAGGTCAGCACGATCACCTGCCCGTCACCGGCAACCGCGTCGAAGACCGCACCCATCTTGGTCAGCCGGTCGGCATCGGTGAAACCCAGTGCGTCGTCGATGATCACCGGCACACCATCTTCTTTGGCGACCAAGGTGGCACCGGCCAACCGGGCGACGATGGCCAGCTGTTCCTTGGCGCCGCCGGACAACGACTCGTAGGGCACCGTCCGGCCGGAGAGGGTGCGCGTGCAGATCCGTAGATCGCTGTCGACATCGACTTCGAAATCCTCGCCGAACACCAGGCGGCCCAGTCGTTGCACCTCGAGCCGGAACGGATCGGCGTAGCGCTGTCGGGTGGCGTCGCGGTGTCGGGCCATCACCGACCGCAGCAACTCTGCCGCGCGGGCGCGGCGGTGCATGCGCAGGTATTCGGCCTCGGCGTGCTCCCGCTCGGTCTCGGCGGCATCGAGTTGGCCTTTGCGGCCCTCGGTGCCGTACACCCTCAGTTGCGTGGCGACCTCCCGCAGTCCTTCGACCGCGGTGTCGTGCCGGGCGCTCACCGCGCCGGCGTCGCGCATCGCGGCGTCGAGCTCGGCGCTGACGGAATCCGGTTCTGCACTGGACAGTTCGACTTTCAGTGCCGCGACCCGTGAGGAGGTGGCCTTGGCTTGTTCGTCGTCGGCTTGAGCCCGCAGTGCCAGGTCGTCGTCGGCGACGGTGCCACGTTGCGTCTCAAGACGTTCGGTGCACACCGTCAGCTCGGCCTGGGCCGCGGTCACCTTCTCGCTCAGCACGGTGACGCGGGTGGTCTTCTCGGTGAGTCGGCGGGCAGCGGCGGCCACGACCTTGCGGCTGGTCTCGCACTGCGTAACGGTCTGCCGGTGTGCGGCCACGGCGGCATCGAGTTCGGTTCGGGCCGTGGCGATGTCCGCCGGACCATCCAGGTCGAACAACGCGACCTCGGCGGGCTGCCCCTCCCGCAGGGCATCCAGCCGGGAGCGCAGACCCGGCACGTGATCGTCGCCGACCAAGGCATCCACGGTGGCACGCAACCGGTCCCGGGTGCCGATGAGATCGCGACGGCGGGCGTCGAGCGTACGCGCCGCAGCGACGGCATCGACCCCGGCGGCATCCAGGGCGGACGTGAGCACGCCCTGGGCCGCCTCGAGCCGGGCCCGGGTTTCGGCGGCAGGCGTGCCCGGCACCACCCGCACCGTCAGGACACCCGGCACGTCGATCTCGGTGGCCGCGGTGGTGCTGACACTCCATTCCACCCCGGCCTGCAGCGCCACCTCGGCATCGTCGACCCGAATGTCATGTGCCTGCGCGGCGATCAGTTCGATTCGGGCCGAGGCCAGTTCAGCCTGGCCGGCGGCCCGCTCGACCGCGACGGCCGCGGTTTCAATGGCACGCATCGAGGCGTCGTCCAGCGTGATCAGGGCAAGTTCCCGCTCGGCATTGCCGAGTTCGCGGGCCGCGGTGTCGATCCTGGTCAGGCGCGCATCCAGCCGATCGGCTTCATCGCGGTCGGAAAGCCGCTGCACCGCAACCCGGGCCTGCTCGACCCGATCCTCCTGAGCACGCACCGCCGTCTGGGCGGCTTCGGCGTCATCCTCGGCGGCTTCGTGCACCTGCCCCGCGGTCTCGGCCGCCTCGACTGCGGCGGTGAGAGCGGTCTGCAACTCGGCGATGGTATTGGTGCGCTCATCGATCTCGGCGCGCATCCGCCGCCGTTCGGTCAACGCCCCCACCGAGGCATCGTGGGCGAGGCGGGCGGCGTCGGCGACCATCTCGGCCTCTCTGAGGCGCTGGACGAGCGCGGCCACCGCGTCGGCCGCTGCGCGCGCAGTGGTCAATCGCTGCGTGGCCTGTTCACGCTCGCAGGCCAAACCGGCGACCTCGTCGCTCAATTCCTGGTGCCGCCGCACCGCCTCGTCGACCTCGGCCACCGCCGCCGCACGCTGCGCCACCTCGTCATCGGCCGCGCGCAGCCGCTTGATCACCGCCGCCCACTGGCCGGTCGGCCGGCCCGTCGCGGTGAAATAGCGCTGGTACTCCTCTTCGATGCGCTCGATCAGCAGCGGTTCCTCACCGGACAGTGCCACCGCCTCCCCCGCGGCGACATCCAGTGCGCGTGCCAGCGCATCGGATCCTGACAGATCCACGGGCGCGGTGGAGGCCGCCTGCAGCACCCGTTGCGCCTGCCACAGCGCGGTGTCCACAGTTTCCTCGAGCATGGTGCGCACCCGCTCGTGGGCCTCGTCACCGCTGAGCTGCTCCCGCCGCGGCGCGAGCACGGTCAGTTGGGTCTCGGCACGCTTGTGGAACCGCTTGCGATACACGAACCGGTAAGGGCCGGTGGATATCTCGGCAGTGACCTCGGCCCCGACATCGGCGTGGGTGGGCTTGACCTGCTTGACTTCTTTCTTCGTCGAGCGGTCCTTGGCCTCGATCAGCAGATCGAGCGCCTCGAGCATCGACGACTTTCCGATCTCGTTGGCCCCGCTGACCACGACCACGCCCTGATCGGGAAACTCGATCTCCCGATGGGTGATGCCGCGGTAATTGGTCAGCACGAGCCGGTGCAGTTTCACGCTGCACTCCCCTTGTCCACATTCGCCTTGTCCACACTCGCCTTGTCCACCAGGCGCAGCAACAGACCCAGCGCGGCCCTGGCGTCGTCAGCAGTGTCCGCGTCGGATCGCGCGGTGGCCACCAACTCGTCCACCGCGGCCGCGGCGAACCCGCCGATGCCCAGGTCGTCGAATTCACCGTCCGCGGGGAGCACGGCGATGTCGGTGTGCCGCTCCCATGTGGTGAGCGCGGCGAACAGCCGCGCGTACTTGTCCAGGCAGGCGTCGAGGGCAGCCTTGTCGGTGACGGTCAGCGACCCGGTCAGTGCCAGCCGGACCACCGTGCGGTCCTTGTCGCCCATCAGATCCAGATTGATGTCCAGGTCGGCCACGTCGCGGTCGGTGTCGACGCTGCGGCGCAAGGTCACAAAGCGCCAGCGGCCCACCCGCTCGGCACTGACCCGCACCTCGCGGGCCGGATCGTCTTCGTCGATGTCCACCAGCAGTATGTGACCGGGGTCGGATTCGATGTCGTCGTAGTTGGTGACCTCCGGTGAGCCGGAGTACCAGACCCGGCCGGTGGACCCGACCTCGGTGCGAGAGTGCTTGTCGCCCAACGCGACATAGTGCACAGCGCCGCGCGTGAGCGCCGACTCCACGGCCGCGAGCCGGATCACCGAGGGCTTGTCCTTGTCCGGGTCCAGTAGGTCCACCCCGCCGTGGCCGACGACGATGCGGGTGACTCCGTCGGCAGGCAGCTCGGCCAGCACCTCGCCGAGAAGGTCGGTGGTCGGTGCTTTCGAGCGCCACGGCGCAGCGACAATCTCCAGGCCGGGCCGGACCTCGTGCACCCCGGCGCGGTCCAGCACCGTCACGTTGGCCGGCCGTTCCGCGGTGAACAGCGCGCTGGTGTACACCGACGACGCATCGAGCGGATCGTGATTGCCGGGCAACAGGTACACCGGGATCCCGATCGCCCGCATCGCCTCCAGCGACTGGCTGACGTCACGCGGGGCCAGCTGATTGTGCTCGAACACGTCGCCTGCCACCACGATGAACTCCGCCCCGGTCCGGTCGGCCACCGCGGCCAGGCCGGCCACCGCATCCCGGCGGGCGGCCGAATACCGGGGCTGCGCCTCACCATTGAGGAAGTGGCGGGTCATGCCGAGCTGCCAGTCGGCAGTGTGCAGGAAACGCATCTCGGGCCCGTCCTCTCCATCCGGTTCGTTATCAGGCAAGGCGAGTGTATGGCCGGGTACCGACAAGTCTGTGGACCTGCGTCGGCGCGTGCGCAGGGCGTCAGCTCGCCGAGGCTTCAACCACCTCGTTCCTGACGTAGTCGCGGGCGCGCAGGGCCAGGTGCAGGGCGGAGATCTGTCCTCCGTCGGAGAGGTCGACGCCGAGCAACGACTCGATCCGGGCCAGACGGTAGTACAACGTCTGCCGTTCGACGTGCAACTGCCGGGCGGTCTCACTCTTCTGACCGGGGTTGTCGCATATCGCACGTAGCGTTGCGATGAGCTGGGTGCCGTGCGCCTGATCATGCTCGATCAAGGGATCCAGGCTCGTCCTGACGAACGAGCGGAGCGCGGAATGGTCGCGCATCGCCCACAGCAGCCGGTCCACATCGGCACGTGCGGCATCGTGCCACGGCCTCTTCGGCCCGTGCGCCGCGGCCAACGCGGTGTCCTCGGTCTCGGCCAGACTGTGGCGCACCTGGCTCCAGGTGCGGGCGATTCGGCCGACCGCGATCACGGCAAGCCCCGACGCCCCGAACCGCTGTTTGGCGAACCGCTCCACGGTTTCGGCGATGAAGTCTGCTTCCTCGGTCCGCGAGCTGGTCTCGTCGATGGCCACCAGCGCCACCGTGAGCCCGCCGTCACCGCGTGCGCCCACGACCATGGGCCGTCCGCGCCGGCCGACCGTCTTGCGGACGTCTCGCCACACCAGCGCCCAGGCCGCCTCCTCACCGGCCAGCGGGTTCGCCGACGAGGCATGCGCGATGGCGATCGGCAGCACCGGGCCCATGCGGCGCGGGAAACCCATCGCCGCCAGCCGGATGCTGGCCTCGGCATCGTCGATGTCGCGGGTGATGACCCGCTGCAGGAAATCGCCGCGTTCGCGAAGCGCGAGGACGGTCTCGGCCTGCTGCTGCCGCAATCCCAACGCCAGCAAACCGACGGCCCGGTCGGTGGCGACCGCGTCGAGTTCGGCAAGCGGGGAATCCAACCCGATCGCGGTCAACGTTCCCCAGACTTCTCCGGTGCTTCCGGGGATGGTTCGTCTGATGGTTTCGAACTCGACATGGCTTCCGCGCCGGAACGATTCCCACGCCGCCAACACAATGGTGTCGCTGCTGCAATAACTGACATGTGAAATCCCGCCCGTACGAGCATTTTCGAGCACCACGGGATTGCCGATGGCCTCCGACAGCGCTTCCAGGATCTGGGCCACCCCGGCTCCGTTCAACATCAATTCGGTGAAACGGCGGTGGAATTCGTTGCCTTGTTCCATCAGCCGCACCTGGTGGCTCATGATCTCCTGATGCGCCGCCTCGGTGACCTCCACGAAAGGCAACTCACGGTGCAGCGCGATCAGCGGCATGTTCCGTAGCCGGGCCTGCTCGATCAGTTCCTGCGGCAAACTATCGAAGACCCTGCCGAGTTCGATCGCGAGTCCCGCGACATCGCTGTTGCTGAGGTCGTCGATGAACTGGCGTAACCCGTCGGGGCTCCGGTCCATCCCCATACCGGTCGTCAGCAAAAGTTCACGACCCTTCAACAAGCTGGCGATGTTGGGCACCTCGCCCGCATGCACCCACCGCACGGGCCGGTCCAGGGCCGGGTCGTCACCGGCCAGAATCTGTGGTGCGCCACGCTGCAGTGCGGGCAGGTGCAGCACCGTCCAGACCGTGACACCGAGATGATCACTCATCCCACTGAATCTGTGGGAAGTGGGCCCAACCTGTCAAGGACAGGCCCGATGCCCTCTGACAAATCGTCGGCCAGGCAGGCAATGTACGAGCTAGTGGGCGTGGCCCCGCCGAGCCGGCGGCAGGAACCAGCGAGGGAACCGGTCGAGCGGGCCGCCGACAAACTGTCAAAACTCGGCGGCGGAGTCCAGACAGTTGGGATCTGGATACCCGGTGAGCCGAAGCACATGATCGATACGTAGGCACGGCGTCGCCACGGTCGAACCGCAGGACGACGACCGGCTTCAACCCAATCCACTCAGACCGGAGGACCATGCTCGAGCACGCCCGCACCGTCGAAGCCACGCGATCACCGCAACCACGTGTCGTGGACCGCGACCGGATCCGGACGATCCGCGAGCGCGAAGAGGCACGCTTTGCACGCGAGCGGCCCAAATCACTGGAAATGGCCGAACGCGCCCGTCGTTCGCTGCTCGGCGGGGTTCCGATGAACTGGATGACCAAGTGGCCGGGCGGATTTCCGCCGTTCATCGCCAGCGCGCGCGGTGCCCGACTCGTCGATGTCGACGGCAATGAATACGTCGACCTCTGTTACGGCGATACCGGTGCCATGGCCGGGCACGCTCCGGCCGGATCGCTGGGCGCGATCGCCGACCGGGCCGCTGACGGCATCACGTTCATGCTGCCCACCGAGGACGCCATCTGGGTCGGTGAGGAGATGACCCGCCGCTTCGGTGTGCCGTTCTGGCAGTTCGCGCTGACCGCGACCGATGCGAACCGCTTCGTGCTGCGGCTGGCCCGGCTGATCACCGGACGGCGAAAGGTGTTGGTGTTCAACCACTGCTATCACGGCAGCGTTGACGAGTCGCTGGCCACCCTGGTCGACGGCACGGTGCACCCACGGCGGGGCAACATCGGCCCGGCCGTGCCGCCCAGTGAGACCACGCAGGTGGTGGAGTTCAACGACATCGACGCGCTGGAGCGGGCCTTGGCCGGCGGAGACGTCGCCGCGGTGCTCGCCGAGCCCGCGCTGACCAACATCGGGATCGTGCTGCCCGAACCGGGATTTCACGATGCGTTGCGTGAACTCACCCGCCGGTACGGCACGTTGCTGGTGATCGATGAAACCCACACCATCTGCTCGGGCCCGGGCGGGTACACCAAAGCCCACGGCCTGGAGCCGGACTTCGTGACCATCGGTAAGTCGATCGGCAGTGGTGTCCCTTCGGCAGCCTACGGTTTCACCGCGGACATCGCCGAGCGCATCGAGCGGCAGGTTTCCGTCGAGGACTCCGATGTCAGCGGTGTCGGCGGCACCTTGGCCGGAAACGCCCTGTCACTGGCGGCGATTCGGGCCACGCTGGCCAATGTGCTGACCGAGCAGGCCTTCGTGGGCATGACGGAACTGGCCGTTCGCCTGGAGAACGACGTCAACGAACTCATCGACGCCTACGACCTGCCCTGGCATGTGACGCGACTCGGCTGCCGGGTCGAGTATCTGTTCAGTGCACAACGCGCACACAACGGATCCGAGGCTGCGGCCGGTGGCGATTTCGAGCAGGACCAGCTGCTCCACCTGTACATGCTCAACCGGGGGGTGTTGCTCACGCCGTTCCACAACATGACATTGATGTCGCCGGCCAATGTCGCCGACGACGTCGAGACCCACAAGCGGGTTCTCACCGAAGCGATCGACGAACTCTACCCAGCCCAACGATAAGCAGAGGAGCAATCATGTACTTTCCCCAGGACGAATACGAAACCCGTTGGAGCCGAGTGCTCGACGCCATGCGCACGCGCGGCTTCGAGTGGGCGCTGATCTGGGGGCGCAGCGGGGGCACGTTCGAGCGCTGCAACGACATCCTGTACCTGTCGAACTACTACTCGAGCCAGTCCGGGCACGAATACGACAGCGACGAGTGGATGGGCGTCAGCTTCTCGGCGATGCTGCTCGGATCCGAGGACCTCCCTGAGATGGTCGTCGACGAGCCGGATTTTCCGGCCGAGTTGCTGCCCCTGCCTGCCAGCAATGTGACCTGGGAGCCGCACCTGATCCAAGGCGTAGTGAAACTCATCCGCAGCAAGTCGATTTCGCGAATCGCGATGGTCGGCACCGACTTTCTGCCGGTCAAGTACGCGCGGCTGTTGGAGGCCGAACTGCCCGATGTGGAATTCGTGGAAGCCGACGATCTGGTGCGTGAGGTGCGCAAGCAGAAGAGCGCACTGGAACTGGACTGCTACCGGGAGATCGGTGTCAAGGTCACCGCGGCCATGGACGTGATGGTCCAGGCTGCGAGCAAGGGCGGAGTCACCCAGGCCGAGGTCGCCGCCCTCGGTACCGCCGAACTCATGCGCCACGGTGGCGTGCCGCATATGGTGCCGGTTTCCAGCGGCCCGACAATGTTCAACCACTGCGGTGATCCGATCCTCGGCTTCAGCCCCAACGTCATGCTCGAAGAGGGTGACATGGTGCGCATGTGGATCTACGGTCCGGTTTTCCAGGGGTACTGGTCTGATCCGGGCCGCACAGTCATCGTCGGCGGCAAAGGCACGGCCCGGCAACGCCAACTCATCGAGAACGCCAATTACATCATCACCACGCTGATGAATGAGATCCGGCCGGGCCGCAAGTTTTCCGAGATCGCCACTCTCGGCAATGAACTGCGTGCGTCGATGGACACCGAGGAGGATCAGCCCGGCAAGATGTGGCCGATCTACGGACACGGCGTCGGCCTCTTCTGGGAGGACCCATGGCTCACCGCGGCGGCCGCGAACCCGACCGGGTCGGATCCGGTCTTCCACGAGGGCCAAACCTACAGCACCGAGACGTTCCTGCACTGGTCCGGGGTCGGAAGTGCCGGTGCGGAGCAGAATTTCATCGTCCTGGAGGGCGGTAATGAACTGCTCACCACCACCGACTTGGTGAACTGGTAGGAGGACGAAGATGTCAACCGGTATCTGGTACGACGAACGTTGCCTGGTCCACGACAACGGGTCGATGATCGTCGACGACCGGGTCCGAACCTGGCTCCAGGTGACCCACGCCGAGAACCCACAGCGGCTGGCTCGGGCGGTGTCGGTGCTCGAAGCCTCCGGCGTGGCACGTGAACTCGACTGGTTTCCGCTCAGGAAAGCCACCACAGACGAGCTGATGCTGGTGCACACCGACGATCACATCGAGCGGATACGCCTCGGATGCGAGTCCGACACACCGGTTTTCGTCGGACCGGAGGCACGCGTGGGCCGCGGCAGTTGGGAGCCGGCACTGCTGTCGGCGGGTGGCACCGTCGCCGCGGTCGACTGGGTGCTCGACGGCGCGGGGCGCAATGCGTACGTACTCGCCCGCCCGCCGGGCCACCACGCCTCCGCCGAGACGGCGATGGGCTTCTGCCTGTTCAACAATGTGGCGATCGCCGCCCGTCACGCGCAACGCAGGCACGGGCTTTCCCGCGTTGCGATCCTGGACTGGGATGTGCACCACGGCAACGGTACCGAGGACGTGTTCTACGAGGACGGATCGGTGCTGTACATCTCCCTGCACCAGGATGGGCTGTACCCGGCGGGCCGCGGATCGGCGCACGACACCGGCCAGGGAGCGGGATCCGGTGCGACGGTGAATATTCCGCTGCCCGCAGGGATGGGCGACGCCGGTTATCTGAGCGCTGTCGACCGGCTCGCCGTCCCTGCGCTACACGACTTCGCACCCGATCTGATCCTGATCTCGGCGGGTCAGGATCCGTCGGCGGCCGACCCGCTCGGCCGGATGAGTGTCACGACCGAGGGTTTTCGCGGGATGACGCGCCGGATCTCCGAGGTGGCGAACGAGGTGTGCGACGGCCGGTTGATTGCGGTGCAAGAAGGCGGGTACAGCGTCGATCATGTCCCGTTCTGTGTGTTGGCGATCGTGGAGGAGCTCGCCGGGCTCATCCCCCAGTTCAGCACCGACCCGATGGAGCTCGATACACCGGGGGCCATCCGGGATTGGGAGACCGAGGCGATCGATGCCCTGGTGCAGAAGTCCGAGCCGGCCGGGATGCAGTGAGGAATGCGATGACCACACAGACCGAAGTCAACGACGGCGGTGACGCCTACGGCTACACCCAGACACTGCAACGAAGCATCGGCCAGTTCGCCAGCTTCGCCGCGGGTGTCAGCTACATATCGGTACTCACCGGCGTATTCGGGCTTTTCTACTTCGGCTTCGGGGCCGGAGGGCCCGCCTACGCCTGGTCCTGGCCGATGGTGTTCGCCGGCCAGCTGATGGTGGCGTTGTGCTTTGCCGAACTGGCCAGCCACTACCCGGTGGCCGGCTCGGTCTACAACTGGGCGAAGAAGCTGTCCGGCCACACCTCCGCCTGGCTGGCCGGCTGGCTGATGGCCGTCTCGTCGATCGTCACGGTGTCCGCCGTGGCACTGACCTATCAGGTCACGTTGCCCCAGATCTGGTCGGGCTTCCAGATCATCGGCGACGGCACCGGCCCGCATGACTTCGCGCTCAACGGCGTACTGCTCGCGGGCATCCTGATCGCCGTCACCACCATGGTCAACGCCTTCGGTGTCCGGCTGGCCACGCTGATCAACAGCATCGGAGTGTTCGTCGAACTCGTCGCTGCCGTGCTGTTGATCATCATCCTGGCCCTGCATGTGGTGCGGGGTCCCGGTGAACTGCTGCAGACCCACGGCCTGGGCGCCGACCACTCCTTCGGCTACTTCGGGGTGTTCCTCATCGCCGCCATCGCCTCGGCCTGGGTCATGTACGGATTCGATACGGCAAGCACCCTCGGCGAGGAGACCAAGGACCCCAAACGGACCGCACCGCGGGCCATCATCCGGGCGATCACCGCCTCATTCGTCCTCGGTGGCCTCATCCTGCTGTTCGGCATCCTGTCCGCCCCAGACCTTTCCGACCCGGCGATCGGTACCTCAACGGGCGGTCTGCAGTACATCGTGCTGTCCGTGTTGGGCGGAACGCTGGGCAAACTGTTCCTCATCTCGGTGGCCGTGGCGATCACGGTGTGTGTCATCGCCCTGGAAGCGGCGGCCATCCGGATGGTGTTCGCGATGGCGCGGGACAACCGCACGCCGATGGCCGCCAAGCTCGCCTACGTCCATCCGACGCGCCGTACGCCCACCAATGCCTCCATCACCGTGGGCGTGCTCGCCATCCTGATCCTGGTGGTCATGCTGACCCAGCCGCAGATCTATCTCATGCTCGCCAGTGTCGGTGTCGCGTTGATCTACTGCGCCTACCTGCTCGTCACCATTCCGATGTTGCGGCAACGGCTCCGGGGCGAGTGGCCGCTGCAGGAATCGCCCGGCGACGACAGCGCGTATTCGTTGGGCCGCTGGGGATTGGCCGTCAATGCGGTGGCGATCGGGTGGGGCATCGCCATGGCCATCAATCTGCTGTGGCCGCGCCGGGAGGTCTACAACCCCGAACCGCCGTTCCACTGGTACTACGCCTGGTCGGGAATCCTGTTCCTGGTAGCGGTCACCATCGGCGGTCTGCTTCTCTACCATTTCCGGCTGCGAAACCGGCCGGCAACGCTGCACGGGCACACCGAACCACGCACCGCCCCGACACGAAATCTGGAGCCTGACACCGTATGAGTCACAACGCAACTGGTACCGCGCGGGTGAAGCGTGGAATGGCAGAGATGCTCAAGGGTGGCGTGATCATGGATGTGGTCACCCCCGAGCAGGCCAAGATCGCCGAGGGTGCCGGTGCGGTGGCGGTGATGGCCCTGGAGCGGGTGCCTGCCGATATCCGGGCCCAGGGTGGGGTGTCGCGGATGTCGGATCCGGACATGATCGAGGGCATCATCTCGGCGGTGACGATCCCGGTGATGGCCAAGGCGCGGATCGGCCATTTCGTGGAGGCTCAGATCCTGCAGTCCCTGGGGGTGGACTACATCGACGAGTCGGAGGTGTTGACCCCGGCTGATTACGCCAACCACATTGACAAGTGGAAGTTCACCGTGCCGTTCGTGTGCGGGGCGACCAATCTGGGTGAGGCGTTGCGCCGGATCACCGAGGGGGCGGCGATGATCCGGTCCAAGGGTGAGGCCGGTACCGGGGATGTGTCGAATGCGACCACTCATATGCGGGCGATTCTCGGTGAGATCCGCCGGTTGGGTTCGTTGAGTGAGGACGAGTTGTTCGTGGCGGCCAAGGAGTTGCAGGCGCCGTATGAGTTGGTGGCCGAGGTGGCGCGGGCCGGGAAGTTGCCGGTGACGATGTTCACCGCCGGGGGGATCGCGACGCCGGCGGATGCGGCGATGATGATGCAGCTCGGTGCCGAGGGTGTGTTTGTGGGGTCTGGGATTTTCAAGTCGGGCAATCCCGCGCAGCGGGGTGCGGCGATCGTCAAGGCCACCACGTTCTATGACGATCCTGATGTGTTGGCCAAGGTGTCGCGGGGTCTGGGTGAGGCGATGGTCGGCATCAACGTCGAAGACATCGCGGCACCACACCGGCTCGCCGAACGCGGCTGGTAGCTACCGTTGACCAATGAGCACCCGCACCCTGCTGTTGATGCGTCACGCCAAGTCGGATTACCCCGACGGCGTGGCCGACCATGACCGGCCGTTGGCGCCGCGAGGGATCCGGGAGGCCGCGCTGGCGGGCGACTGGATCCGCGCACACGCTCCCACGGTGGACGCGGTGTTGTGCTCGACGGCGGTCAGAACCCGTCAGACCCTCGAGCGAACCGGGATCGACGCCCCCGTCGAGTACGCCGAACGAATCTACGACGCCACCCCAGGCACGCTCATCGCCGAGATCAACGGCGTCGAGCCGCGTTTCGACCAGGCCCCGGACACGGTGCTGGTGATCGGCCACGAACCCGCGATGTCCGCGGTGGCGCTGGGCCTGTCAGACGGTGCCAACGCGGATGCGGCCGAGAGGATTTCGCTGAAGTTTCCGACGTCGTCGATCGTGGTGCTGCGCACCCACGGCCCGTGGGACCAGCTCGCGCTGGGCAGCGCGGAACTGGTCACGTTCCACGTGCCCCGGTAGGGCTAGGCGTTGGTCGACAGCGTCAGTTCCATGAGCTTGATGGCCATCGGGCAGGCATCGATCCCCGGCGCCTGCGGGTTCACCCACCAACCGACCACGCCCGCGGCATCGCTGGCCACGCCACATGCGCCGTTGAGTCCGTTGGGTCTCATCACGATGGACTGCACGCCTTGTACCCGGCGGTCCTCGATCTGGTACTGCAACTGTTCGGCGACCTTGCGTTCGTTGTCCAGGCTGCCCTGCTCGTACCAGAACCGGGTGATGTCGATCAGGCCTGCGGGGTTGGCCGCCTGCCAACGGCACACCGCGCCGACGAAGGTGCTCTGGATGTCCAGCGGATCGGCCCCGACGGTCTTGGCCAGGATGTCCTCGGTCAGCACCTCGCACTCTTTGAGCAGGTTGGGGTAGGCCCGCTCGGAGTTGTTGTTGCTGGGCCCGCCCCCGGTGCCTTCTCTGGCGGCGGTCCCGTCCACCGTGCGCGTGCAGCCGGTCAGCCCGACAAGCACCGCCAGCCCGGCGGCGGCCGCGGCAATACCCTTACGCACACTCATGTGGCCGGTCATTTGGAATTCACAATCGACTGCCGGGTGAGCTCTTTGGCCACCTCGCACGGGTCCGGGAAGGGCTTCTGGCTGAAACTGACCGACCATTCGATGAAGTCGTCCTCGAACTGGATGCCGATCTCGCACAGGTTGACCCCACCCTGCAACAGGTCCTCGCCGGTCGCGATGAAACCGCTGTGTCCCTCGATGTTGATGTCCTCCACGCTGGTACGCGAAAGTTCCTCGGTCTTGCGCTCACGGCCGATGGGGCTGCCCCGGAACCAGGTGAACGAGAAGTGCGGGCCGAGGATGCCTCCGCCTTGCAGCCACTGGCAGCCCGACGAGTTGGTCGCGGTGTTGACCAGACCCGGTACCTCGGTCAGCTGACTCACTGTCTCATCGGTGACGCCGCCGCACTGCGGAAAGAACGCGCCGTGCTTCGCGTCCTGCGGCGCCGGCGGTGCATCCTCAGAAACACCGGGGTTGGCTGGTTCTTCGCTGGAGCATGCAGCGAACACCGGAACCATGGCGGCTGCCAGCACCGCCAAAGTCCTGGCGCTGCGGGTCCGTGGGCTCGCGGCCGTGCGGGAAGTCACGCCATGCACTGTAGCGGCAGCGTGAAACCACACCTACCGACATGCCGACTGACCTGGAGTTTCGGCAGCCAATCCACAGCGGTGGCCGAGCATGTGGCTACACAGCCGGGTATGCGACAGTAGCTGGATGCTCTTGGCGCTGCTGCGACAGTTCGTGCCGCCGTACCGGGGGCTGCTGGCGGTGGTTGCCACGCTGCAGGTGGTCAGCACCCTGGCCTCGCTGTATCTGCCGACCGTCAACGCCGCGATCATCGACGACGGGGTGGCCAAGGGCGACACCGAGACCATCGTCGAACTGGGCGGGGTGATGCTTGCCGTCACCGCGTTACAAGTGGTGTGCGCGGTGGGTGCGGTGTATTTCGGCTCGCGCGCGGCCATGAGTTTCGGACGCGACCTGCGCTCGGCGATCTTCGGGCAGGTGACGACGTTCTCGGCCGAGGAGACCGCGCGATTCGGCGCGCCGTCGCTGCTGACGCGCACCACCAACGACGTCAGCCAGATCCAGCAGCTGCTCCAGCTCACCTGCACCATGCTGATCACCGCACCGATCATGTCCATCGGCGGAATCGTCATGGCCCTGCACCAGGACGCCGGACTGTCGTGGCTGCTGCTGGTCAGTGTTCCGGTGCTGGCGTTGGCCAACTACGCGATCATCAGGCAGTTGATGCCGATCTTCCACCGCATGCAGCGCGTCATCGACGGGATCAACCGGGTGATGCGTGAGCAGCTGTCCGGGATCCGGGTCATCCGCGCGTTCGCCCGCGAACCCGTCGAACGCGTCCGGTTCGCCGAGGCCAACCATGCCCTGGCCGACACCGCGCTCGATGCGGGACGCTGGCAGGCGCTGATGCTGCCGGTCACCACGCTGGTCATCAACGTCTCCAGCGTCGCGCTGATCTGGTTCGGCGGGCTCCGCATCGACGCCGGTCAGATGCAGGTGGGCTCGCTGATCGCGTTCCTGGCCTACTTCATGCAGATCCTGATGGCCGTGCTGATGGCCACGTTCATGCTGGTGATCTTCCCGCGCGCATCGGTGTGCGCCGAGCGTGTCACCGAGGTGCTTTCCACCCGTCCCGCGATCGTCAGCCCACCAGACCCGGTGCGGCCGACCGAGATCGCCGGCGAGATCAGCTTGCGGGATGCCACTTTCAGCTATCCGGGCGCGGACCGTCCGGTGCTGCAGAATGTCTCGTTCACCGTGCGGCCCGGTACGACGACCGCCATCGTCGGCTCGACCGGCTCTGGCAAGTCGACGCTGTTGTCGCTGATGTGCCGGCTGTACGACGTCACCGCGGGGACGGTCCGGGTCGACGGCGTCGACGTGCGCGACCTCGACACCGAACAGTTGTGGTCGGTCATCGGTCTGGTGCCCCAGCGCGGTTACCTGTTCTCCGGAACGGTCGCCGAGAACCTGAGCTACGGCGCGGCCCCCGGGCAGCTGCTGACCGAGGACGAGATGTGGGAGGCGCTGCGGGTCGCCGGGGCCGCCGATTTCGTCGCAACCCACGCCGACGGGCTCGACATGCCGGTGGCGCAGGGCGGCATCAACTTCTCCGGCGGACAACGACAGCGGCTGGCCATCGCACGCGCCGTCATCCGCCGCCCGCCGATCTACCTTTTCGATGACGCGTTCTCCGCGCTCGACGTGCACACCGATGCCCGGGTTCGGGGGGCCCTGCGCGAGGTGTCCGCCGACGCCGCCGTCGTCATCGTGTCGCAACGGATCTCCACGGTGACCGACGCCGACCAGGTGATCGTCATCGAAGACGGACAGATCGTCGGACTGGGCACCCACGACACTCTGCTGACCGACTGCCCCACCTACGCCGAGTTCGCCGAGTCCCAGGCCATCGGTGTCGGAGAGCCGCAATGACCGGGCCGACGATGCGCCGCGCCGCGCAGGCTCCGGTCGAACGCACCCGAGACTTCCAGGGTTCGGCACTGCGCCTGGTGAAACGCCTGGTGCCGCAACGGGCCCTGGCCATCACGGTGATACTGCTCGGGATCGCCGGTATCGCCCTCAGCGTGATCGGTCCACGGATCCTCGGACACGCCACCGACCTGCTGTTCAACGGTGTGATCGGCCGCGAGTTGCCTGCCGGGCTGACCAAGGAACAGGCCATCGAGGCCGCCACGGCCCGGGGCGACACCGCATTCGCCGATCTGCTCTCCGGCATGAACGTGGTGCCCGGCCACGGTGTCGATTTCGGCGCGGTGGCGCGCACCCTGGCCCTGGCCCTGGGCCTGTACCTGGTTGCCGCGCTGCTGGTTTGGCTGCAGGCCCGGCTTCTCGTCGTCGCCGTACAGCGCACCATGGTGGCGCTGCGCGCCGACGTCGAGAACAAGGTGCATCGACTGCCGTTGTCCTACTTCGACTCCCGCCAGCGCGGCGAGGTGCTCAGCCGCCTCACCAACGACATCGACAACATGCAGTCGTCGGTGTCGATGACCATCAACCAGCTGCTGACCGCACTGCTGACGGTGGTCGCGGTGGTGGTGATGATGCTGACGATTTCACCGTTGCTCACCCTGCTCACCGTGGTGACGGTGCCGCTGACCCTGTGGGTGATCCGCTGGATCACCCGCCGGTCCCAGCGGCTGTTCGTCGCGCAGTGGCGCAACACCGGGCGGCTCAACGCCCACATCGAGGAAACCTACAGCGGTTTCACGATCGTCAAGACGTTCGGCCACCGGGCTGCCGCACAACAGCGCTTCAGCGAACTGAACTCCGAGGTCTACCAGTCGAGCTTCGCCGCGCAGTTCTTCTCGGGGCTGGTGTCACCGGCGACGATGTTCATCGGGAACCTCAGCTATGTGGCGGTGGCGGTGGTCGGCGGATTGCAGGTGGCGACCGGACAGATCACCCTGGGCAGCATCCAGGCCTTCATCCAGTACGTCCGGCAGTTCAACCAGCCGCTCACACAGATCGCCGGGATGTACAACACGCTGCAGTCCGGGGTGGCCAGCGCAGAACGGGTATTCGACCTGCTCGACGCCGACGAGGAGTCCTCCGACGCCGAGAAGGTCCTCGAATTCCGGGGTGGCCGGGTCGAATTCGAGCGGGTGAACTTCAGCTACCGGCCGGGCACGCCGGTGATCGAGGACCTGTCGCTGGTGGCCGAACCCGGCAGCACCGTGGCGATCGTGGGCCCCACCGGTGCGGGCAAGACCACGCTGGTAAACCTGCTGATGCGGTTCTACGACGTCGATTCCGGCCGTATCCGCATCGACGGGGTGGACATCTCCACGGTGAGCCGCCAGTCGCTGCGCTCCTCGATCGGCATGGTGCTGCAGGACACCTGGCTGTTCGGCGGCACCATCTTCGACAACATCGCCTACGGACGGCCCGACGCGCGTGAGGATGAGGTGATCGCGGCCGCCACCGCCACCTATGTCGACCGCTTCGTGCACACCCTGCCCGACGGCTATGACACCCGGGTCAGCGACGACGCCGGCAGTATCAGCGCCGGGGAGAAACAGCTGATCACCATCGCCCGGGCGTTCCTGGCCCAGCCCCGGCTGCTGATCCTCGACGAGGCCACCAGCTCGGTGGACACCCGCACGGAACTGCTGATCCAGCACGCCATGGCGGAGCTGCGCCGTGACCGGACGAGTTTCATCATCGCCCACCGGCTTTCGACGATCCGGGATGCCGACCTGATCCTGGTCATGGACGCAGGCCGGATCATCGAACGCGGCAGCCATTCCGAACTGGTCGCCCGGCACGGCCGGTACTGGGAGATGACCCGCGTTTAAACCCCGGGACCCTCGGTGCGCAGATCATCGACGGACTTCATCGCGTCGCGCAGCTTGGCCAGCCAGTCTTCGGTGTGCTCACCCACCAGCCGCACCGACCAGGCCAAAGCGTCGGAGCGCGAGCGGGCGACCCCGGCGTCGACCAAGGTGTCGAGCACTTGCCGTTCCGGCTGACGCAGCCGCGTCATCACCGGAACCGCGATGTGCGTGAACAGGGTTCGCTCGGGCGGGGTACCAACTTCCACGCCCCAGGAAACCTTGCGGCCGAAGCGGTCCTGAGCTTCGTCGGCGATCTGCATCCGTTCGCCGCGGGTTTCCTCCCGGAATCGGGCCACCCGCCCGGAGGCTCTGGCCTCGCTCTCGGAGTCCGCCGGTTCGGCCAACCGGCCGATGACTGTGATCTCTTCACGGTCGACGACCACCGTCGGGTCACCGTCGAACCAGGTATCGGGCAGCCGGCCGGCGAACCACTCGCCGGCGTCAGCCGCGTCGGGCTGCTGGGCCTGCTGCCAGCCGCCGGAACGGCGGCCGGACGAATGTTGATGTCTCATGATTACATGATTACACCGTTACACAGCAGCTGGCGCGGCGTTCACCACGAGCGAACACAGTCGGTCGGCGCGCTCGCCGATTGCTCAGTTGCGTTTGACCACCAGCGCCGCACCCCCGGCAAGCACGAGCGCGACCAGCAGCAGCGCGGCCCAGCCTGCGCCGGCCACCCACCACACCACGCCGAGCGCCACGAGCACCGGTGACACGGCGAACAGCACCATGCCCGGGTGCTGCTTGAACACCGCAAGCGCACCGCGGGCCCGGACCGGGTCAATTTCCTTTGCCATACCACCAGGATGCCAGTGGTCGCGCCCGCGCCGGTGCCTTACGGTGAACGCATGAATGGTCAGTGGTTGCCGGACCCCGAAGGACGCTACGAGTACCGATGGTGGGACGGCCAGTCCTGGACCGACCAGGTGTCACACCGCGGCCAGATCGGTACGGCCGCATTGAGCGCGGGCCCCGCCCAGCCCCAGGCACAAGAGCAGGCTCAGGCTCAATCGCGCCCCCAGGCTCAGCCCCAGGGCGATGGATTCGCAGGCATCTCCGGCGATCTCGTCGACGGCCGCTTCAGCGAGAAAGAAGCCGCCGCGATCGCCAACCAGAACCAGAAACTTCTGCGCGTGCGCCTCGGCGAGCCGTTCATGGCCAGGCAGGGATCAATGGTGGCCTATCAGGGCAATGTCGACTTCGCGTTCGAGGGCGGCGGTGCGTCGAAATTCCTCAAGAAGGCGCTGACCGGGGAAGGCCTGCCATTGATGCGCTGCCAGGGTCACGGTGATGTGTTCCTGGCCGACCAGGGATTCGACGTACATCTACTGCAGCTCAACAACAGCGGCCTGTCCATCAGCGGAAAGAATGTGCTGGCATTCTCGTCGAGCCTCGACTGGAACATCGAACGGGTGAAGGGTGGAAGCATCGCGACCGGTGGGCTCTTCAACACCACGCTGCGCGGTAGCGGCTGGGTGGCGCTGACCACCGACGGTCCACCCGTGGTGCTCGACGCCGCCGAAGCGCCGACGTTCGCCGACACCAATGCCGTGGTCGCCTGGTCGGCGAACCTGCAGACCCAACTGAAGACCAGCTTCAAGGCGAGCGCGCTGATCGGCCGGGGCTCCGGCGAGGCACTCCAGGTGGCGTTCCACGGCCAGGGCTTCGTGATCGTCCAGCCGTCAGAAGGAACCCCGGTTCCTGTTCAGTAGACAGACTCCCCGAGGGCACCGCGAGTTTCCACCGCGAGGAAAGTGTCAGCGGAACCGCCTCAGCCGCAAGCTGTTGCTGACCACGAACACCGATGAGAATGCCATGGCCGCACCGGCCAGCATCGGGTTCAGCAGCCCCGCGGCGGCCAGTGGGAGCGCGGCAACGTTGTAGGCGAAGGCCCAGAACAGGTTGCCCTTGATGGTGGCCAATGTCTTGCGGGACAGGCGGATCGCGTCGGGCACCGCACGCAGGTCACCACGGACCAGCGTCAGGTCGCCGGCTTCGATCGCGACATCAGTGCCGGTGCCCATGGCCAACCCGAGGTCGGCCTGGGCCAGCGCCGCCGCGTCGTTCACCCCGTCGCCGACCATCGCGACCACTTTGCCTTCGGCCTGCAGCCGCTTGACCACATCGACCTTGTCCTGCGGCAGCACCTCGGCATAGACATCCTTGATGCCCACCTGTGCGGCAATGGTTTTGGCCGCGGCCTCGTTGTCACCGGTGAGCATGACCGGTTCGAGCCCGAGTGCGCGCAGTTGGCTGATCGCCTCGGCCGAGGTCGGCTTGACCGCATCGGCGACCACGAGCACCGCGCGCGCCCGGCCGTCCCAGCCGACCGCGACTGCTGTCCGGCCCTGCGCCTGGGCATCGCGCATGGCTGCGGCAAGGTTGTCTGACAGTGGTTGTGCCCAATCCGTCAGCAGTCCGCTCCTGCCGACCACGACGGCGCGCCCGTCGACAACCCCTTGCACACCGAGTCCCTCGATGTTGGCGAACTCCGCCACCGCAGGCAGGTCGCCGACCTTGTCCCTGGCGCCCTTGGCGATCGCCCGGGCGATCGGGTGTTCTGAAGCATCTTCCAACGCACCCGCCAGGCGCAGCACCTCTGTGGGTTCCTCGTCATCGGTGACGACGTCGAGCAGCGTCATGGTTCCGGTGGTGACCGTGCCGGTTTTGTCCAGCACCACGGTGTCGATCCGACGGGTGGACTCCAGTACCTCGGGGCCTTTGATGAGGATCCCGAGTTGTGCACCGCGGCCGGTACCCACCAGCAGTGCGGTCGGCGTGGCCAGCCCCAGCGCACACGGGCAGGCGATGATCAGGACGGCGACCGCCGCGGTGAACGCCGCGGCCACCGATCCCCCGGTCCCGATCCAGAAACCGAGGGTGGCGACCGCGAGCGCGATCACGATCGGCACGAAGATGCCGGAAACCTTGTCCGCCAGTCGTTGCGCCTGGGCCTTACCGTTCTGTGCGTCTTCGACCAGCTTGGCCATCTGCGCCAGTTGGGTGTCGGATCCGATCCGGTTGGCCCGTACCACCAGCCGGCCACCGACGTTGACCGTCGCACCGACCACCTGATCACCCGGGCCCACCTCGACCGGCACGGATTCTCCGGTGAGCATCGCGGCGTCCACTGCCGATGACCCGTCGACCACCACGCCGTCGGTGGCGATCTTCTCTCCGGGGCGTACCACGAACTCATCGCCGACGACGAGCTGGTCGATCGGAATCCTGTGGGATGCACCATCTCTGCGCACCTCGACATCCTTGGCGCCGAGTTCGAGCAGTGCCCGCAACGCTGCGCCGGCACGGCGTTTGGACCTGGCTTCGAAGTACCGTCCGGCCAGGATGAATGTGGTGACACCCGCGGCGACCTCAAGGTAGATGTTGCCGGCGCCGTCGGAGCGGGAAATGGCAAGCGAGAACGCATGCGTCATACCCGCCATGCCCGCGGTGCCCCAGAACAACGCGTACACCGACCAGCCGAACGCCGCGATGGTGCCCATCGAGATCAGCGTGTCCATGGTCGCGGTGCCGTGTCGCAGGTTGGCCCATGCCGCGCGGTGGAAGGGCCACGCGCCCCACACGACCACCGGTGCAGCCAGTGTCAGCGACAGCCACTGCCAGTTGGTGAACTGCCACGCGGGAATCATCGCGAGGGCGATGACGGGAACGGTCAGGACCGCGGCAATGATGAGCCTGGTACGCAGGGCAGCGGTCGGATCGTCCTCGACGACGGCCGGTGCTGTCTGTGGCAGCTGAGCGGTGTAGCCGGCGTCCTCGACCGCTTTGACGAGCTGGTCGGGCGAAATATCGCCGGCGACAGCCACATCCGCCTTTTCCGTCGCATAGTTGACGGTGGCCGTGACGCCTTCGAGCTTGTTGAGCTTCTTCTCGATACGCGCCGCACATGAGGCACAGGTCATGCCACCGATCTTCAGCTCGACATGGTCGGCGGTGGTGCTCACGATGTCATCCTTCCAGTGTGAATTCGGCGGTGCGAACCACATCTTCATGCTTGAAGTCCAGGAACAACCGGTACTCGCCGGCACTGGCGAACGTGGTGTGGAACCCGATGTCAGGACCGGCGGGAGTAGCGGGGTCGCCGGGCTCACCCATGGGGTGTAGATGCAGATATGCCAGGTCCGCCGCGCGCAGCGCGACCAGGTGGCCGTAGGCGCCCAGGTATGGCTGCAGGTCCGTGACGGGGCGTCCGTCGCGACTGACCGACAGCGTCAGTTCGGCCGGCTCGCCGGGCACCGGTGCGCCGTGCAGCGTGACGGTGTATCCGTCGACCGTCGTCGTCGTGTCAGCCGGGGGTAGTGGTCGTGGCCGGTAGTCTCCGGCGACGTGGAGGTCGGCACCCAATGTCTGCCCATCGCCGCCGGCCGGGACGAAGTCCGCGAAGACGCGGTAGTCGCCGCCCTCGCGCAGGTCCAGCGGCACACTCCAGGTACCTGCGGCGTCGAGCACTGGGTGTACATGCTGGTATCCGACCAGATCGCGGCGCACCACGATCAGGTGCAGAGCTTTCTCGTGGCTGTCCACATACTTCGTCACGACGGACCCCGACGGGTCGGTGATGCGGAAACGCAGCGGCTTCTGCACTCCCGCAGTCGTGATCGACTCGGCCAACTCCAGCGTGTAGCCATCCTGGCCTGCGGCAGGGGTGTGGCCTGCGGCGGCAGGCGGGCTTTCCGGACCCAGCACCGCCCCGAGACCGAGGGCACCGGCGAACACCACCGCGAGCACGGCGGTGAATCCGGCGATCTTCTGCGTCGCGTTCATGTCGCCTCCGACTCAGCCCGCGACCTGGTAGCCGGCCTCTGCCACGGCGTCACTGACCACACCCGGATCGATCCGGTGTTCCGCGTCGATCGTGACCTGCCCGGTCGCCAGGTCGACGTCAACGGCGCTGACCCCGGGAATGCTGCCGACTTCCTCGCGCACCGAAGTTGCGCAATGTCCGCAGGTCATCCCGGTGACGGTGATGGTCTGGACGCTCATCAGACTGTTCCTTCCTCCGACTGTTCTCGCCTCTTTTCATACTATACCCCCCTAGGGTATTAATGTGGGCTCTGGTGCACCATGAGGAGGTGGAGCGAATGCCGGCGGGTTACCGCGCCCTGGTGGTCGACGACGAAGTCCCGCTCGCCGGGGTCGTCGCGAGCTATCTCGCGCGCGAACAGTTCGAGGTCAGCATGGCCCACAACGGACTCGATGCCCTCACGCTGGCACGGGAGGTGGACCCCGACGTCGTGGTGCTCGATCTCGGCCTGCCCGGGGTCGACGGCGTCGAGGTCTGCCGCCGGCTCCGTACATTCTCCGACGCCTACGTGGTGATGCTGACAGCCCGCGACACCGAGATGGACACCATCGTCGGCCTGTCCGTCGGGGCCGACGACTACGTGACCAAGCCGTTCAGCCCGCGCGAGCTGGTCGCCCGCATCCGCGCCATGCTGCGCCGGCCGCGCACCACCTCCCCCGCCGCGGACGCCCGGGTTTTCGGGGCGCTGCGCATCGACGTCGCCGGGCGGCAAGTCTTCCTCGACGAGGAACCGATCATGCTGACCCGCACCGAATTCGACGTCCTGGCCGCCTTGTCCGCCCGCCCGGGGGTCGCATTGCACCGACGTCAACTCCTCGAAACCGTCTGGGAGCCAAGCTACGTCGGCAACGAACATCTGGTCGACGTCCACATCGGCCACTTACGACGCAAACTCGGTGACGACCCGACCAACCCGCGGTACGTCGTCACCGTCCGGGGCGTCGGTTACCGGATGGGCACCGGACGATGAGGCTGAGTGTCCGGCTGCTGCTGGCCCAGGCCCTGGTGCTGGCCACGGGAGCGGCCACCATCGGGCTGGTGGCCGTGGTCGTCGGACCGCCGTTGTTTCGTGAGCACCTGCACCGCGCCGGGGTGACCGGCCATTCGGCCGAGCAGATGCACGCCGAGGAGGCCTACGTCTACGCCACGGTGATCTCCGTGGGTGTCGCGCTGTGCGTGTCCGCCCTGGCCGCGCTCGTGGTCACCTGGTACCTGAGCAGGCGTCTGCAGCGATCGGTCGCCGACGTCGCCGAAGCGGCCACCGCGATCGCCGACGGCCACTACGACTCCCGCGTGCCGCCGGCGCACCTCGGTGATGACTTCGACTCGCTGGCACGGTCTTTCAACGAGATGGCAGGTCGGCTGGAGACGGTGGACGCGAGCCGGCGCCGACTGTTCAGCGACCTGGCGCACGAAATTCGCACCCCGGTGGCCGTACTGGAAGCCTATTTCGAGGCCGTCGAGGACAGCGTGAGAACCCTTGACCCCGAGACCGTCTCGATGCTGCGTCAACAAACGCACCGGCTGGTCCGGTTCGCCGACGATGCGGCCGCCCTGGCCCGGGCCGAGGACGGCAGGGCCACCATCGACCCGGCGTCGGTGTCGGTGGACGCGACGGTCGCGGCGGTCACAGCCGTGGCGCGCGACCGCTTCGACGCCAAGGGGGTCGGCCTGCGGTCGGTTGTCCCAGAGGGCTTGCCACGGTTGTGGGTCGACGCACACCGGCTCGAGCAGGTGCTGGGCAACCTGCTCGACAATGCCCTGCGACACACCGCGCCCGGCGGAGATGTCGAAATCTCCGCGACCACAACGAATGACGCCGTCACACTCACGGTGACCGACACCGGTGACGGCATCGCCGTCGAACACCTGCCGCACATTTTCGAACGGTTCTACCGCGCTGACACCGCCCGCGACCGCGACCGCGGCGGCTCGGGCATCGGCCTGGCCATCGCCAAAGCCCTCGTCGAAGCCCACTACGGCCGCATCATGGCAAGCAGCGCCGGGCCGGGTACCGGAACCACCTTCACGATCACCCTGCCCGCCCGGGCAGGCTAGAGCGTGTCGAGAATCCCGTGCATGGTGTCGATCTCCTGCTGCTGCGTGGCGATGATCGCGCGCGCCAGCCGCAGCGCGGCCGGGAACTGACCATCGTCGATTTCGTCCTGCGCCATGGTGATCGCGCCCTCATGATGGGCGATCATGTGCGTCAGAAAGAGCTTGGCCGCCTCGACGCCCTGGGCATCGCGCAACGCGTTCATCTCTTCCTCCGACACCATCCCCTGCATCGCGGGCATGTCGCCGTGCCCACCGTGCTCCGTGCCGTCCGAGGGCATCGGCGGCATCGCCGGATTACCCCAATCCTTGAGCCAGCCCTGCATCTCCTCGATCTCCGGGCCCTGCGCCGTCTTGATCTGGGTCGCCAGATCGGTCACCCGCACATCGATGCCCTCTTTGGCCAGCAGCATGTCGCTCATCTCGACGGCCTGCTGATGGTGCGGAATCATGTGCTGGGCGAACATCACGTCGGCCTCATTGTGGGCGTCGACGCTCGGCGCGACCGAGCTGGTCGTAGTCGCAACGGTGGTCGCAACGGCCGAAGATGTGCTCGCCTGCTGCTGATCGGCGGGATTGCTACAGCCTGCCGCGGCGGCAACCGCCACCAACGCTCCCGCACCCAAAAGAATTGTCCGTGTCCACATCGGGCTGTCCTCCATGTATCAGTATGTCGATATCGAGCCTCCCAACCATCGATATCGCTCCCCTCGTCGTTCGATGAAGATTCGATAAAGCTGCCGAGGTGACTCAGGCCATCCGGGCGCGGAAGAGCTTCACGTCGTCCTTGATCCCTTTGAGGTGCCGTGCGCCGGCAAAAGACCAGGTGAAGCGGGATTCGTCGGCGATCTCATCCCGGGTGGATTCGGCCACCAGCACCGTGCCGGGACGGGCCGCCCCGGTGACCCGGCTGGCCAGGTTCACGGGGCTGCCGAACCAGTCGCCGGCCCGGCTCACCGCCAGGCCCGTGGCCAGTCCGACCCGCAGCCGGGGAAACTCCTCGTCGGTCTCGGTGGCGGCCACCAACTCCAGTGCGGCATCGAGCAACACGGCCGGGTCGGTGCTGACGAACATCACCGCGTCACCGATCGTCTTGATCAGCCGCACCGGCGGCACGGCCACCTCGCGTGCCGCATCGGCCAGCCGATTGGCCAGGCGCTCAAGGTTTTCCGGCGGCACCACTTCGCCCAGCCGGGTGAACCCCACCAGATCGGCGAACGCTATCGTGACCCGCCGCGCGCCAGGTAACGGCAACCCCTCCGCGCGTTCGGAGGCGCTGACGGCCTCGGTTTCCATCGCATGGCGCAATTGCACGAACAGCATGTCCTGGATCATCGGCCCGATCAGCGGGGCCATCTCGGTCACCAGGGCCTGCGAACGTTTGGCGATGTCCAGCTCCGAGGCGCCCGGCACCAGGACCGTGGACAACGCCGCATACCGCATCACCTCGGCCGCCCGACTCAACCCCTCGGCAAGCACCCGGGAAACCTGCACGATGTCATCCGGTTCGATGCCGAGATCGACGAAACGCTGGGCGAAGGCCGCCGCCTCGACATCGGCCCGCAGATGTACCGCCGCGTCGGGATCCTCCACGGTGGACAATCCCATCGCCCGCTGCAGGCGGTGCAGCAGTTCGACGTCGATGCCCGTCTCGTCGCTGATCTCACGTGTACTGACGTACCGGCCGTCATCTCCGACGATCCGACGGGAGGCGAGCAGCATCGGCGGGGACGCGGTACGGATCTGATCGACCGTGAAGCCCTGGTCGGCCAGCCACGCGATCAGCTCGGCACGCTGGGCCCGCGTCTGGCCTTCCAGACCATCGAGCAACTCGAGCAACTCCGACACCACGTCAACGTATACCGCGGGCCGCCCGCACGGCCGGTGCCGTTGACGAAGTGAGCAGTGTCGACATGTCGTGCGGGTATTTGACGTCGACCTGTACCGGGTCACCGAAGCGGTATGGCTTCCCCGAGATCAGGCCGGCGAACTGCTTACGCAACCGGGACATCTCGGCCCGCACCGTCACCACCCGGGACCGGTCGCCGTAGAGGTCCTCGGCCAGCTCCGGTGCCGAACGGCCCTGCCTGCAGGTGGCCAGCACCAGCAGTATTTCGGCGTGGCGGCTGGAGATGCTCCGGCGCCAGCTGCCGAACTGGCCCACCATCTCCAGCGACGGCTCGGTCGCGTCGCGCAGGTCGAGTGTGACCTGTGACAACGCTGGGCTCGATTCGGCATCGTCGGCCACCCGGATCAACCAGCCACCGGGTAGCAACTCGACGTCACACATTCCCAGCGGCGGCATCCACACCCGTCCGGGTAACCCGTTCTCCGGCAAGAGCACCCGATTGTGCAGTGGTAACGAATCGACGGCCGCCACCCAGCCATCCGGGTCGACGGCGAGCGCCGGTCTGCCCATCCGGGCCAGGATCGGCGCCGAAACGGTCCGCAACCGGTTCAGCGTGCGATCGTGCTCTTCACGCAACTGCGATTCGGCCAGCCGGGCAACCAGGTCGACCAGTGCGACCGTGGTGGGATGCACGGTCGGCGCCGGCCCCGACACGTCGACGATGCCGATCACGTGCCCGGTGCGGGGATCCTTGATCGGCGCACCGGCGCACGTCCACGGGTGATGACTGCGCAGGAAGTGCTCGGCGGAAAAGATCTGGACCGCGCGACGCGAAGCCAGGGCCGTACCGATCCCGTTGGTGCCCACCGCATTCTCTGCCCAGCAGGCACCCTCGACGAACCCAAGGCGGTCGGCGAAGCTGAGTACCCGCGGTGAACCCGACCGCCACAGCACCCGGCCCCTGGCGTCGGCCATCACCAGAATGTTGTCGCCCTCGTCGATCACCGAATCCAGACCGCGTGTCACGTCATCGAGGACCGCGAGCAATCCCGACGACTGCCGCAGCATGTCCAGTCCACTGGTGTCGACAGTGGGCGGCGAGTGGTGTTCAGGGTCAATCCCTCTGCCAAGCAGCCGATTCCACGAATCCGCAATCAATGACCGTGGACGGGCGGGGGCGCGACCCCCGGCCATGGTGGCGTCGTACACCTCGGACAGCAGCATGGCGTAGCGCTGCGGGTCGTCACCGGGGGCGACCGCAGGTTCGGGTACCGACGAACCGGACATCACCCTTGATTGTGCTCCACATCACATCACGAGGCACCACGGCCCTACCGGTACACCAGCCCGCCGTCGATCAGCCCGGCCTGCCCGGTCATGTAGTCGGAGTCCGGGCCGGCCAGGTAGGCCACGAAACCGGCCACGTCATCGGGGGTTTCCGGGCGTCCCAGCGCGATGCCGCCAGCATACTTCTGGAAAGTCTCGCCGACGGCCGCACCGGTGAGTTCGGCGAACCGCTTGTCGATCTCGACCCACATGTCCGTGCCTACTATGCCCGGGCAGTAGGCGTTGACGGTGATGCCCGCCGACGCGTATTCCTTGGCCGCGGCCTGGGTCAGGCCTCGCACGGCGAACTTGGTAGCGCTGTATGCGCCGAGCATCGCGAAACCATCGTGACCAGCGATCGAAGAGGCGTTGATGATCTTCCCGGGCCGGCCCAGCTCGATGAACTTGGCCGCCGCGGCCTGGATTCCCCACAGCACACCGTCGACGTTGATCGACCACACCCTGGCGATGTCGGCCGGTGTGACATCGGCGAGCGGGCCGACCGGTGCGACGCCGGCGTTGTTCACCATGACATCGAACCCGCCGAACGCCTCAGCCGCGTGCCTCACTGCGGCGAACACCGAATCGCGGTCACTGACGTCGGCGACGAACGTCGTTGCACGGGTTCCGGCCTCGACAACCTCGGCGGCCACAGAGCTGATTCCGTCCGCCGCGACGTCGACCAGCGCCACGTCGGCACCCTCACGTGCCAGCCGTAACGCGATGCCCCGCCCGATACCGCGGCCCGCGCCGGTGACCAGCGCGACCTTGCCTGCAAGTGTCATTTTGCTTCTCCGCTCGGATCGACCAGAACCTTCATCTTGGTTCCCGCATGCAGTGCTTCGAAGCCCTCGTCCACCACACCGTCGATCCCGATCCGGGTCACCCAGCCGGTGGTGTCATACCCGCCGTGTGCCATGAGGTCGATGACCGCCTCGAAATCCGCCGAGGTGTAACACAACGACCCCTGGATTCGGGATTCGTTCATCACCAGGTTGAGCAGCGGTGTGGCCAGCGGCTTCTCGTAGATGGCGACACTGATCGTCGGCTTGCGGGCGCCCACACATGCCGTCGCCGCCTCGATCGCTGGGGCAACCCCGGCGGCATCGAACGCGGCGTCGGCACCGCGACCGTTCGTGTGATCGGCGATGAACGCCGGGACATCGACCTGGGTCGGGTCCAGGGTTTTCGCCCCCAGTGCTTCGATGGCCGCGCGCCGGGTGGGCGAAGGTTCGGAGACGAACACCGATTCCAGACCCTTGCCGTGCAGCGCGAACCACAAGCCGATGCCGATCGGTCCCGCCCCGAAGATCACCGCGGTGTGCAGCGGGCCGACCTCGCCGAGGGTGGCGGCGTGGTAGGCCACCGACATCGGTTCCACCAGCGCGCCCAGTTCCAGCGACACCGAGTCGGGCAGCCGGTGCAGCATGTTCGTCGGCACCACGGTGTACTCCGCCATGCCGCCGTCGGACATCAGGCCGTGAAATCCGATCTGCGTGCAGATGTTGTACGTGCCGGCCCGGCACGGCACACAATGCCCGCAGCGGTAGATCGGCTCGATCGCCACCCGCTCACCCGGCGCGTAATCGGTGACACCCGGCCCGACCTCGGTGATGGTGCCTGCGAATTCGTGCCCCATCGTCAGCGGGAGCTGCTGACCGGTCAGCGGGTGCGGTGTGGTCGGCACGAAGATGGGCCCGGCATAGTATTCATGCAGGTCAGTGCCGCAAATACCGTTGAATCCGACCTTGATTTTTACGGTGCCCGCAGTGGGTTGGGGCTCGGGAACGTCGGCGATCTCGACCTTGTTCGGTCCGTAGTAGACGGCTGCTTTCATGTGGCAGTTCTAGGCGACCTACGACGAACGCGGAAGGGTTGCAACCCCGTGCAACCCTTGTCGCAACCGGCGCGACGGTGTGTGCTGACTCACATGACGCAGACCACCCATGCACCGCTGAGCACACTGTCACCTCAGGAACGGGTCGACGCCTGGCTGGCCGACTTCGAGTCAGCCCTGGCATCCCGGGATGTCGCAGCAGTCGTCGGGAAGTT
The DNA here is from genome assembly GCF_032883035.1 of Mycobacterium appelbergii. Taxonomy (NCBI): domain Bacteria; kingdom Bacillati; phylum Actinomycetota; class Actinomycetes; order Mycobacteriales; family Mycobacteriaceae; genus Mycobacterium; species Mycobacterium appelbergii. The sequence continues at coordinate 339,260 of NZ_JAMQTH010000002.1, read as the reverse complement.
CGCCGTCGACAGCTTCTGGCGCGACCTGGTGGCGTTCACCTGGAACATCAAGACCGTCGAGGGCCGTGACGGCATCGCCGACATGCTGACGTCCAGGCTGGCCGATACCGACCCGTCCGGATTTCGCACCAGCGAGACCCCGACCGAGGACTTCGACGGCGATTGCGTGATCACCTCGGCATTCATCGAGTTCGAGACCGCCACCGGCCGCGGCAACGGTCACCTCCGGTTGCGCGATGACCTCGGTTGGACGTTTCTCACCACGCTGCAGGAACTGAAGGGCCATGAGGAGCGCAAGGGCGCCACGCGGACGCTCGGCGCTGTGCACGGATCCGACGTCGACACCCGGTCGTGGGCCGAGAAGCGACTCGACGAGGAGTTGACCCTCGGCTACGCCGAGCAGCCCTACACGCTGGTGATCGGCGGCGGCCAGGGCGGCATCGCGTTGGGAGCCCGGCTACGTCAGCTCGGTGTGCCTGCGATCGTCGTCGACAAGCATGAACGGCCGGGCGACCAGTGGCGCAAGCGCTACAAGTCGCTGTGCCTGCACGACCCGGTGTGGTACGACCACCTGCCATACCTGCAATTCCCACCGAACTGGCCGGTGTTCGCGCCGAAGGACAAGATCGGCGATTGGCTGGAGTTCTACACCCGGGTCATGGAGGTGCCGTACTGGAGCTCGACGACGTGCCTCTCGGCGTCCTACGACGAGGCCGAACAGCGCTGGACCGTCGAGGTGGACCGCGCCGGTAGCCAGGTCACGCTGCGCCCGACGCACCTTGTGCTCGCGACCGGGATGTCGGGCAAGCCGAGTATCCCGACGCTGCCCGGCCAGGCGGTGTTCCGCGGGGATCAGCATCACTCCAGCCACCACCCCGGCCCAGATCGCTACGTCGGCAAGCGGGCTGTGGTGATCGGCTCCAACAACTCCGCACACGATATTTGTAAAGCCCTGTACGAGAACGATGTTGACGTCACCATGGTGCAGCGGTCCTCCACTCACATCGTCAAGTCAGATTCGCTGATGGATCTCGGGCTGGGCGACCTGTACTCCGAACGGGCGGTGGCCGCGGGCATGACCACCGAGAAAGCCGACCTGACCTTCGCATCTCTGCCCTACTCCATCATGGCCGACTTTCAGCGGCCCATCTACGATGCAATCCGCAGGCGCGACAAGGACTTCTACAATCGACTTGAGGCTGCCGGGTTCCAGCTGGACTTCGGTGACGACGACTCCGGGCTGTTCATGAAGTACCTGCGCCGCGGCTCGGGCTATTACATCGACGTCGGTGCATCAGAATTGATCGCCGACGGCAGCGTCAAGCTGGCCCACGGTCAGGTGGACCGACTCACCGAGAACTCGGTGATCCTGGCCGATGGCACCGAACTGCCCGCCGACGTGGTGATCTACGCGACCGGATTCGGCTCCATGAACGGCTGGGCCGCTGACCTGATCGGCCAGGACGTCGCCGACAAGGTCGGCAAGGTCTGGGGCCTGGGTTCGGACACCGCCAAGGATCCCGGGCCGTGGGAAGGCGAACAACGCAACATGTGGAAGCCCACCCAACAGGAGAACCTGTGGTTCCACGGCGGCAATCTCCATCAGTCCCGGCATTATTCGCTGTACCTCGCGCTCCAACTGAAGGCACGCTTCGAAGGGTTGGACACCCCGGTTTACGGGCTGCAGGAGGTCCATCACCTGAGCTGACGTCCAGGCAGGGCCGCGGTTATGGTGGTGCCGTGACCGAGCTGCTGCACGGGTTGGCACCGATTGTCGGCGACGACGCCCGCGTCCTGATCCTCGGGAACATGCCCAGCGCGATGTCACTCGCGTCGCAGCAGTACTACGGCAACCCACGCAACGCGTTCTGGCGCATCACCGGAGCGATCTACAGTTTTGATGCCGATGCACCCTATGCGGAACGTACGGCCGCCCTACGCGCCAACGGAGTCGCGGTGTGGGACGTACTGCGGTCCTGCCGCCGGGCGGGCAGTCTCGATTCCGCCGTGGAACGGAACAGCATGGTGCCCAACGATTTTGCTTGCTTCTTCAAGCACTACCCCGACATCGGGCACCTGGTGTTCAACGGTGCCGCCGCGGAGACGAACTACCGCCGCCTGGTTACCGCAACCCCGGGGCCCAACGTCCGGGCTCCCTCCACGAGCCCGGCCCAGACGTTGCGATACGAAGACAAGCTCATCGCCTGGCGGGCCGCGCTGAACCTGCGCCAATAACCTCCCGGTACCAGCACCGAGACCTATCCTCAATAGGGGCAGAATCGGCCCGCTGGGGGTCAGATGACGGCACGACTCACTTGCCGGACGTGCGGCGCCGAGCCGCGAGCAGGCGCCCGATTCTGTGACGCCTGCGGCGCTTCGGTGGCCGAACCTACGCCCGCCGAGTACAAACAAGTGACCGTGCTGTTCGCCGATGTGGTGCGATCGATGGGCATAGCTTCCGCGCTCGGCGCCGAGCGACTGCGCGAAATCATGACCGAACTGTTCAACCTGTCGGCCGCGGTGGTGCAACGCTACGGAGGGACCGTGGACAAGTTCACCGGCGACGGCATCATGGCGCTGTTCGGGGCTCCGGTCGCACTGGAAGACCACGCTTTCCGCGCCTGTCTGACAGCGCTGGAGATCCAAACGCAAGCCGGCCTGTTGGCGGCCCAGGTACAGGTACGTGACGGTGTCACGCTGCAGTTGCGGATCGGGCTCGATTCCGGCCAGGTGATCGCGGGTGAATTCGGTTCGAGCGCGGTGAGTTACACCGCTATCGGCGAGCACGTAGGTATGGCACAACGGATGGAGTCCATTGCGCCCGCCGGTGGTGTGATGCTGAGTGATTCCACCGCGCGACTGACCCAGGACCACGTCATCTTGGGTGAGCCGCAGCGGGTCCACATCAAAGGCTTCGACGAACCCATCTCGGCTCGGCTCCTGAGACAACCGAAACCGAACCGCAGCGTCGCCGACACCGACGAGTCGCCGCTGGTCGGCCGTCAATGGGAACTCACTGCCCTGGAAGCCATGCTGGAGCGGTCCATCCACGGTCACGGGTGCGTAGTCGCGGTGACGGGGCCGCCTGGCATCGGAAAGAGCCGACTTGTCCAGGAGGTCATTACGCTGGCCGCAACGCGTGGTGTGGAGGTGTACTCCAGCTTTTGCGAGTCGCACACCAGCGGGGTGCCGTTCTACGCGATTGCACGCCTACTGCGAGCAGGTTTCGGCGTGGCCGAGCTTGGTCGAAGCGCGGCTCGTACAAAGGTGAGAGCACAAGTGCCCGAGGCGGATCCAGAGGATCTGAAGTTGCTCGACGACCTGCTCGGCATAGCAGAGCCGGATAGTCAACTGCCGCAGATCGACCCCGATGCGCGGCGGCGGAGACTCACCAAGTTGGTGAATGCCGCCTCGCTGGCACGCACCACCGCGGCGGTCTACGTCATCGAGGACGCACACTGGATCGACACGGTCAGCGAATCGATGCTTGCCGACTTCCTGGCGGTGACCCCGCAGACTCCGTCGCTGATGCTCATCACCTATCGGCCCGACTATCGCGGCGCGCTTACCGCATTGCCCAGCTCGCAGACCATTGCGCTTGCACCGCTTGATGATCTGGAGATCTCGATGCTGGTCTCCGCATCACTCGGGACAAACTCCGAGGTACGCGAACTGTCGGAGACGATCACCTCACGCGCCGCTGGAAATCCGTTCTTTGCAATGGAGATCACGCGCGATCTTGCCGAACGTGGGTTGCTGGACGGTGAGCGCGGTGCATATGTGCTGCGCGGTGAGCCCGGGGCGATCAGCGTGCCTGCCACCCTCCAGTCGGCAATAGCCGCCCGCATCGACCGCCTCGCTCCGAATGCCAAACGCACGCTGACCGCCGCCGCGGTCATCGGATCCCGATTTACCGCTGACCTGTTGAGCTGCGTGGGTATCGAACCCGCGATCGACGAACTGATCGAGTCTGCACTGATCGCTCAGGTTCGGTTCACCCCGCAGGCAGAGTTCGCCTTCCACCATCCGCTGGTTCGCACCGTGGCCTACGAGTCGCAACTTCGGTCCGATCGGGCCGTCCTGCACCGGCGGCTCGCAGCGGCCATCGAATCCGCCCACCCTGCATCGGCAGACGAGAATGCGGCGTTGATCGCCCAACATCTCGAGGCCGCCGGTGATCTGCGAGACGCGTACTCCTGGCACATGCGTGCAGCAACGTGGTCGACCAACCGCGATGTTGCTGCGGCGCAGGTCAGTTGGGAGCGGGCAGGCAAGATCGCCGACGCATTACCGGACGATGACGCAGACCGGCTCACCATGCGCATCGCTCCGCGCACGCTCTCGTGTGCAAACGCCTTCCGAGCCCACATCGACGTCACCGGCGCCCGCTTCGACGAGCTGCGAGAGCTGTGCGACCAGGCGGGCGACAAGGCCTCGCTGGCTGTCGCCATGGCAGGGCTGATCGGCGAGCATTTCGTTCATGGCAACATACGCGACGGTGTGCTGCTGGCCTCGGAGCACACTGCGCTCATCGAGTCGCTCGGTGATCCGACGTTGTTTGTGGGACTGTCGGTGTCACCGATCGCTGCCAGGCTCACCGTGGGCGATATTGCCGACGTTGCCCGTTGGTCACAGCTGGTCATCGACTTGGCCGACGGCGACCTCGCCAAAGGCGGCATCATTCTCGGGGCACCGTTGGCGGCTGCGTACGCCTCTCGCAGCGTCGGCCGGTGGGCACTGGGACGCCCCGGTTGGCACGAAGACATTGAGCGCGCGGTAACGATGGTTCGGGGTTCTGACCCGATGTCGCTCGGGGTGGCGCTCACCTATGGCTACTGCATGGCGATCGGCAATGAAGTCCTTCTGCCCGATAACAACACGCTGCTCAACATCGACGAGGCGCTGTCGATCGCCGAGCGGTCGGCTGATGACATCGCACTGGGCTTCGCCCGGATGACGAAGGGCATCGCATTGCTCTATCGCGGTCCCGAACATCGCGCCGAGGCCTTGGACCTGCTACAGCAGGTACACGAAATGTGCGTCACCAACCGGTTCTACCTTGCGCACCGCCCGGTTCTCGAAGTCTGGATTGCGCATGGGTCGGCAATGGCTGACGGTCACTTCAGTACGCTGCCACTGCTACGCGACGCATACGAGGAGCTGTTCAGCGAGGGTCAGTTCGCGCATTGCATTGTCACGAGTCAGTTCCTGGCGGAGATGCTGATCGCACGGGGCGCCGACGGCGATCTTCGCGAAGCGGCTGACGTTGTCGACCGATTGGCTGCGGTGTCGATCCTTGACGACTGGGTTACCCGCGAAGTCACCCTGCTGCGCCTGCGCGCACTGCTCTGCCGTGCGAACGGTGACGAGGATTCCTACCGGCATCTCCGGGACCGCTACCGAGAGAAGTCGAACGCGCTCGGCTACGAGGGGCACATGGCGCTTGCCGCCGTAATGGACTAGGCGAGCCGGTCGACGATGTCCTTGGCTTCCTTGAGCTTCAGCCCGGTCTCATCGCGGAGGAGCTTGATCGCGGCGATCTTGTTTCCCTGCAGCGCCAACTGACGGACCATCTGACTGGCCATCATCTCGCTGGGGTGGCCTGCAGGCCGCGGCGCCACCGAATGACCGGCCGCCCACGCCGCGCGCTCCAGTGCGGCGACCCGACGCTCCAATTCCTCGATCCGTCGCTGCAGATCGTCGTCGGAGCTTCCAAAGAGTCCCATCGTGTCAGTGTGAGCCCTGTGAACGCCCGAGTTATCCACAACCGCACTTTCATCCACAGGCGGGCGCTTTCACCACACTTGACGTCGTCCGACGTGACAAAATAGCACATATGTTCGAAGACTTTTCCGATGCCGCGCTGATCGACGATATGGGCATCGCCACGCGTGCCGAGTCGACCGCAATTGCGCGGCGCCTCGCGCTGATCGGGGAGTTGGACACGCGCCGGGAACAGGAGCTGGCCGAGACGATCTTCTGGACCACCGATCCGTTCGAGGCGGTGGCCGCCGAGATCTCAGCAGCCCAGAACGTCAGCCGGGGACGAGCGTCCGGCCAGATCCGCAACGCCAGGGCGCTGCGCGACCGGCTGCCCAAGGTCGCGGCGGTATTCGCCACCGGCGCCATCGATTTCCGGGTGGTGTTGATGATCATCTCCCGCACCGAGAACGTCGAGGCCGCTGTCATGCCCGCCGTGGATGAGGCCCTGGCCCGCCGCGCGGTGAAGTGGATGAGGCTGTCGGGACCCAAGCTGTTGGACCGCATCGACCATTGGGTGGCCAAGTTGGATCCCGAAGCGGTGCGGGTGCCACCCGAGGTCGACGAAAGCCGCTCCATCCACATCGAGCCGACGAGCCCGGGGATGGCAGCTGTCTGGGGCACCTTGCACGCCTGCGACGCAGCCGCCTTCGAGCAACGCCTCGATGCGATGGCCGCGACTGTGTGCGACGCAGATCCGCGCACCCACCAGCAACGCCGAACCGACGCGTGTGGCGCGTTGGGGCGGTTGCAGGATCGACTCGACTGCCTGTGCGGTTCGCCTGATTGCCCGGCTGCCGAGAAACGCAGCGCCGCCGCGGATGCGGTCATCCACGTGCTGGCCGATCAAGCCACCATCGACGGAACCAGTGATGAGCCCGGGTATCTGCCCGGGTTCGGTATCCAGCCCGCAGAGACCGTGCGGGATCTGGCCCGCAACGCCAAGCTCAAGCCCCTGGCCGTGCCCGACGACGAGTCCGAGACCGGATACCGGCCTTCGACCGCGTTGGCCGAGTTCGTCCGGTGGCGCGACCTGACCTGCCGCTTCCCGGGGTGCGACGCTCGGGCCGAGGTCGCCGATATCGACCACACTGCCCCGTACCCCTCGGGGCCGACGCACCCGTCGAACAACAAGTTGTACTGCCGTACACATCACCTGATCAAGACTTTCCACAACGGCCCGTCCGGTTGGACCGACCGCCAATTGCCTGACGGCACCGTGGTATTCACCTCCCCCACCGGGCACACCTACACCACGGAACCCCATGGCGCCGCGCTGTTTCCGGCGTTGGCACAACCGACCGGCGAACTGAGCGTCCCGCAGCCCGAGGAGCCCAGCGCCCACCGCGCCGTGATGATGCCCACCCGCAAACAGACCCGCGAACAAGACCGTCGCGACCGCATCGCCGCCGAACGACGTGAACGCGCCGAAATCATCGCCGAACAACAACGCCAACACCGGGCCTGGCTCGCCGCCAACTACGAACCACCACCGTTCTGACCCGGTTTTGCTGCCTCACACACCGTGCCTGCTGGCGTACTCGCCCGGTGTGCACCCCAGCATGGAACGGAAGTCGTTGATGAAATGCGCCTGGTCATACCACCCCAGACCTACTGCCAGAGCAGCGAAGTCGACGCCGGGTTCACTCTCGATCTCCAACGCGGCCTGCTGTAACCGGTACCGGCACAGTACCCACTTCACGGGAACACCGACATAACGCCGGAACACCCGTTGCGTGGTACGGACACTCCACGGGGAAAGCTCCATCACCTGTTCCACCCGATGTAGTGCGGCATCTTCCCGCACTCGGTGGATCAGCGTGGTGAGCCCCTGATAGGTCGGATCTGGCTCGCCGCGATATGCACCGATCGCAGCGTCCAGCCGAGCGCGGGCCGTCGTCACGTCGTCCTCAAGATCGATTGGGGCACCGAACAACTCGTCATCGACCGGGTCGACCCGGCCCGTGATCGCCGAGGCATCCCGGCCGAAGCGAGCAGCGAAGCCACCCGGCAGGAAACGCGCCCCGACCACCACGCCGCGTTCGCTGATCGTCGTGCGGAAAACCCGGGGCACCACACCGTGCAGCAGCGTGACCGGCAACCGATGGCCGTGCCGCACAACGTCATCGCCCCACTCCCGAGTGAGGTGAACGGCCGGATAGGTGATGACGCTGCTCTCGAAAGGGTCCTCGTTTCGCCGGTCCCAGCTGACCGACCAAAAGTGTTCGACGAACCGCCCGGCTTCCTCTGACGGCGCCCAACGTTGCAGATCAAACGCCGACACACTGCCGGCACGGCCCACGACGGCCCGCACTGGCGCATTTTTCCAAGCGGCCACGGGGTACAGGCTACGAAACTGGTCGGCATGAGCGTCAAACCGATTCCCGAGGGCTACACCAGCCTGACCCCATTCCTGTGCATTGACGGCGCCGCTGACGCGATCGACTTCTACCTGTCGGTGTTCGGCGCCACGCTGGTCAGCCGGATGGACGGCCCCGACGGCACCGTCTCCCATGCTGAGGTGGACTTCGGCCACGGGCGGTTGCAGCTCGGCGACCCTCAGGACGCCTACCAGCTGGCCGCACCCGACCGGAACGCGTTCGCCACCGGTTCGATGGGCCTGTACTGCGTCGACGCCGACTCGGTGGTCGAACGCGCGGTGGCCGCGGGCGCGACGATCCGTGAACCGATCCAAACCTTCGTCACCGGAGACCGGTTCGCCTCGATCATCGACCCGTTCGGCCAACGATGGAGCGTGATGACGCGTGTCGAGGACGTGTCGCCGGCCGAACAGGAGCGGCGGTTGGCCGAATGGGCTGCGGCGAACGCGTAGCCACCGACCGTTAACGTGGCGGAATGCCATGCGTGTTCTGTGCGATCGTTGCCGGCGACGCTCCTGCCATCCGCATCTACGAGGACGACGGATATCTGGGAATCCTGGATATCCGCCCGTTCACGCGCGGCCACACCCTGGTGATCCCCAAGAATCACACGATCGATCTGACGGACACCCCACCCGAGATCGTTGCCGGAATGGCCAGGATCGGTCAGCGCATCGCACGGGCAGCCCGGGAATCGGGTCTGCATGCAGATGGCAACAACATCGCCATCAATGACGGCAAAGCCGCATTTCAGAGCGTGTTTCACATCCACCTGCACGTGGTGCCGCGACACAACGGCGACAAGCTGGCGTTCGCCAAGGGCATGCTGCTGCGCCGCGACCCCGACCGCGAGGAGGCCGGACGGCTGCTTCGCACAGCGCTGGCAGAACTCGACGATGCCGAGCAGGATTGATTCATGAGTCTTCAATCGCAGGTAGAACTGGTCGGCCTCCGGCTGCTGCACCTCCACGATGTCATCTATCAGAAGAGCGGCGGCCGCATCGGCCATCAGATCCCCGGCATCCCGCCGAGCCTGCTGTTGCGCACCACCGGCGCCAAGACCGGACAGGCCCGCATCAACACGCTGTCCTATGCCCGCGACGGCGAGAACTTTCTGGTCGTGGCGTCCATGGGTGGAGCGCCAAAATCGCCTGGCTGGTATCACAATCTCAAGGCCGATCCGAATATTGAGATCAATGTCGGCCCGAGGCGGTTGGCAGTGACGGCGCGGCCTGTGCTGCCTGATGACCCCGACTATGCGCGGCTGTGGAAGTTGGTCAACGATAACAACTCTCACCGCTATGAGGCGTACCAGAAGAAGACGTCGCGGCCCATACCGATCGTGGTGCTGACGCCCAAGCGGTAGCATGGACAGGTCGGGGTGATGTCGGGCCGAGATCACCGAACGGGTGGGAATGTTCTCCAAACAGCTCTTCGCAGGCGCGGTGATCGCGGCGCTGGGCTTTGTCGTGAGCGTGCCCGCCGACGGCGGCGCCTATCTCGCCGGACCGGTTGTGGCCAATGCGAAGCCGGCCTGCCCACCCGGCGCCGATTGTGGTGGTGGTGGCGGCGGGCCCAAGCCTGACAAAGGTGGCGGCGGCCATCAGGGGCCGAAGGCCCCAAAAGCCCCGAAGGCCCCGAAAGTGGACACTGGTGGGCCGAAGCTCGATGTGCCGTCCCCCAAGCCACGGGACCTGCCGAAGGTCGACGTCCCGAAGGTCCCGAAGCCACGGGACCTGCCGAAGGTCGACGTCCCGAAGGTCCCGAAGCCACGGGACCTGCCGAAAGTCGAGCGCATCCCGGGCAAAGTCCGCGGCGATTTCCGCGTGCCCGGCCTGCCCAAACCCGACGGTCGGCTCGATGTGCGCGTTCCGCGCCGGATCGCCGCCGACGCGCGCGGCGGCTTCCACTTGAACCTGCATCCGCCGAAGAAGGCTCGCGACGCCTTCCGGGTCGACTTCCGCTGGCCCGGAAAGCCTGCTGCGGATTTCCGGGCGGGCCTGCGCATCGACCCCCGCCGACCCAAGGCCGACATCCGGCTGGACTTCCGCTGGCCGGGGCGCCCGCCGGCAGACTTCCGGCGAGATTTCCGAGTTCGATTCCGGGCACCGGGACGCCCTGCGGCGGATATCCGATTGGCGCTACGACTGATCGCACCGCTGGATTTCCGTCTGGACCTGCGCGGGCTTCGCGTGCATCTCGGCCCGCCACCATGGCGCGGCGGTCCACCACCGTGGGGGCGCGGACCTGCTCCGTGGGGTTGGGGCCCGCCTCCGCCGCCGGCGTGGTCCGGACACTTGCCGCCACGCTACGGGCCTGCGCCACCGCCGTTCAGGTACTGGGGATACACCGCGGTGCCGGTGTGGGATCCCGGTTTCGGGCAGTGGGGCTTCTGGCTGTTCGGCCTCTGGATTCCGTTGACGCCCTAGGCGGGAGCTACCACTGCACGCCCAAGGCTTGGCACACGGACAGCGGACCGCCGTAGGCCACGATGCTGTCGGTCCAGGCGGCCTCGTCGTACTGGGTGCCGGGACCGGGACGGACGCTCGCCGCGAAGAGTTGCATGTCGTCGAGGTAGCGCTGCAACGTGCGCGTCATGAACCGGGGCGGGTTGGCGTGCGTGTCGAGTACCTCCTGCGTCCGACGCGCCCAATCCTGGGTCTCGGTAACAAAATTCGGCAGCGCCGCAGTCTGTTCGGGTGAACCCGGTTCGCCGCTGCCGAGAAATGCGTTGCTGCGGTCGTCGTTTTCCTTCATCAGAGGCGCAATGGCCTGGCACAACGCCCGGTCCGCGTCGGCCGCCGGGGTCTGGGGCGCCGCGGGCGCACTGGCCTGCTCGCTGGGTGCCGGCTCCTGTCCCAGTGAGATGAGGGCGATCACCAGCGCAGCCACCGCGAGCACGAGTGCCAGCAACACACCGAACCCCGTCAGCCGGGCCCGCTTTCGATCTGGAGGGCCAACGTAGGTGCGGGGAGGCAGTGGACGGCCGGCATTCTGTCCGCGATCGGTCACGCGCCCAGCCTAGATCTCGGCAGCGGCGGGCCGGGGCGTGGTTCGGTCAGAACAGTTCTTTGGCCAGCAGTTCCAGCGTGGTGTCACGGGCGGTGGCGGTGGCTGGATCAGCACCGCGGCGCGCCGAGGCGACCGGGTTGACCATGACCTCGTCGACGTCGAATTCCTCTGCCAGCGCCCGGATTTGCTGTGCGGCCTCCACGGGAGAGCCGACCACCGCACGCTGCCGCCCGGACGCCACCACGGCCTCGGCCTGCGGGGTCATGGTCGTGGCTCCGGCGTCCTCGACCAGATCCAGCGGGCCGAGGGGCTGGCCGGTGCGCAGCCGCCCCATCATCTGCAGCTGAGGCAACAGCAGAGCCTGTGCCTCGTCGGTGGTTTCGGCCACCACCGCGTTGACGGTGAGGAACGTCACGGGCTCGGCGGCCAGATCGCTGGGTTGGAACTCGTCGCGGTAGACCGCCAGTGCCTCCGCGGTGCCGTGCCCTGAGAAGTGGTGGGCGAACACGTAGGGCAGCCCCTTCGCGGCGGCGAGGTGCGCCGAATACATCGACGATCCGAGCAGCCACAACCGCGGTTCGGTCACTGCGGACGGTGTCGCCTTGAGCACATAGTTCTCCCGCAGGAGATCCCGCGGTAGCGGCACCCGCACGCCACGGGCGCCCATCAGGGTCACCACATCGTCGAGGTACTGCGGAAAGGCTTCGATATCGCGATCGTCGCGTCCGGCTGCCCCGCGCAACGCCAGCGAGGTGACGGGGTCAGAGCCGGGCGCACGACCGATGCCGAGGTCGATGCGGCCCGGATGCGCCGCTTCCAGCAGCGCGAACTGTTCGGCGACCGCCAGCGGGGCGTGGTTGGGCAACATCACGCCGCCCGAACCCAGTCGCAGCTGCGTGGTGTGCGCGGCGAGGTGCGCGATCACCACCGGCGGGCTGGTAGCCGCCACCGCGGGCATGTTGTGGTGTTCGGCGATCCAGTAGCGCGTGTATCCGAGCCGGTCAGCGGTCTGCGCGAGGTGCGTCGACGCGGTCAGCGCATCCGCGGTGGACTGGTCGGTGCGTACCGGTACGAGGTCAAGGACAGAAAGCCGCATGACAGGGTCAACGTCATCACCCGGTGCGTTCGTTCCCGGCGGCCAGTCGCTTGGCGGTGTGGAAGAGATCGTCGAGCATCGCCTCGGTGAGCCTGCCGGTGAAGGTGTTCTGCTGACTCGGGTGATAACAACCGAGCAGCGTGACCTCACCGTGGGGCGTGGTCAACGTCGCCGTCGCGCCGTGGCCGAACTTCGGCGCCGGTTTCGGCCGGGTGCCCACCATGTCCATCGCCGCCCGCCAGGCGAACCCACCGAGCGCGACAACCACCCGCACGTCGTCGACGATCATTCGCCACTCGGCCTCCAACCACGGGGCGCACGTTGCCCGTTCGGCTGGGGTGGGCGCGTTGCCGGGCGGTGCGCAGCGGACCGCCGCGGCCATGCGGGTGTCGAACAACTGCAAGCCGTCAGCGGAATCGACCGAGGTGGCCTGGTTGGCCAGGCCGGTGCGGTGCAGCGCGGCGAACAGGAAGTCCCCTGACCGGTCACCGGTGAAGATCCTGCCCGTCCGGTTGGCGCCCTGCGCGGCGGGCGCCAACCCCACGATCATCACGCGGGGCCTCGTGGCACCCCACCCTGGCGCGGGTCTACCCCAATAGGGTTGATCAGCAAAAGATTTGCGTTTGGTCACCGCAACTTCCTCACGCCAGGTGACCAGCCGCGGGCAGGCCCGGCAGACCGATACCTCGGCGTCGAGTTGCTCGAGCGTGGTTGCGTCGGAGGCCAGTCGCCGCACCTGCGCGGCGGAACCGGCCACCGCGGTGGCCGCTGTCGCCGGATCGCCGGGCCAGCCGGAGCCGGGTGGCACCGGGGAATCGAACATGTCCCCGGTCGTCGGATGTGGCAACTGCACAAACCCACTGTGCCGCACGGAGCTGCAGAAATGCATGGCGGCGTGCCGCGCTGCGCTGTTAGATTCCGCGTTAGCCCATGACCGATACCAAACGCGGCCCGCTGCTGTTGATCCTGTTCGCCGCGTTGATGGCCGGCGCAGGCAACGGCATTTCAATCGTGGCGTTCCCATGGTTGGTGCTGCAGCGCAACGGCTCGGCCGTGGATGCCTCGATCGTCGCGATGGCAGGCACGCTGCCGCTGCTGGTGGCCACCCTGATCGCCGGCGCCGCGGTGGATTACCTGGGCCGCAGGCGGGTGTCGATGCTCTCGGACCTGCTCTCGGCGCTGTCCGTCGCGGCGGTGCCGGTGCTGGCCCTGGTGTTCGGCGTGCAGGCGATCAACGTCGCAGTGCTGGCCACCCTCGCCGCGTTCGGCGCCTTTTTCGACCCGGCAGGCATGACGGCCCGCGAGACCATGCTGCCGGAGGCGGCCGCGGGCGCCGGCTGGACGCTGGACCGGGCCAACAGCGTGTACGAAGCGGTGTTCAACCTCGCCTACATCGTCGGGCCCGGTATCGGCGGCCTGCTCATCGCGACCCTCGGTGGCATCAACACCATGTGGGCGACGGCCGCGGCGTTCGGCTGCTCGATCGTCGCAATCGCGCTGCTGCGCCTCGAAGGGGCGGGCGCACCGGACCGCAGCGCACTGCCGGAAGGGGCGTGGGCAGGAATCGTGGAGGGCCTCCAATTTGTGTGGCGTACTCCCGTGTTGCGCACGCTGGCGATCGTCGACCTGGTGGCCACCGGTCTGTACATGCCGATGGAGAGCGTGCTGTTCCCGAAGTACTTCACCGACCGCAACGAGCCGGCCCACCTCGGCTGGGTGCTGATGGCGCTGAGCATCGGCGGGCTGGTCGGCGCGCTCGGGTACGCCGTGGTCTCGAAGTATCTGAGCCGACGCGCCACGATGCTGATCGCGGTGCTCACGCTCGGTGCGGCGATGACGGTCGTCGCGTTCCTACCACCGTTGCCGCTGATCCTGGTGTTGTGCGCCATCGTCGGCCTCGTCTACGGACCGATCGCGCCGATCTACAACTACGTCATGCAGACCAAGGCGCCGAAACACCTGCGTGGCCGCGTGGTGGGCGTGATGGGTTCACTGGCCTACGCCGCCGGTCCCCTGGGTTTGGTGCTGGCAGGCCCGCTGGCCGACGCCGCCGGTCTGCATGCGACATTCCTCGCGTTGTCGCTGCCCATGCTGGGCCTCGGTATCGTCGCCGTCTTCCTGTCTGCGCTGCACGATTTGGACGCCCCATAGGATCTAGGTGTGTTGTCAGAGCTGATCGCCGAACTTCCCGACGGCGTCGTCGTCACCGACCCGGACATCCTCGGTTCCTACCGCCAGGACCGGGCAGCCGACCCGGCCGCAGGCACGCCGCTGGCGGTGGTGCGCCCGCATCGCACCGAGGAGGTGCAGGCGGTGCTGCGCTGGGCCAGCCGGCACCGGGTGCCGGTGGTTCCCCGCGGTGCGGGCACGGGACTGTCGGGCGGGGCGACCGCGCTCGACGGGGGCATCGTGCTGTCCACCGAGAAGATGCGCGACATCACCGTCGACACCGTCACCCGCACCGCCGTCGTGCAACCGGGCCTGCTCAACGCGGAGGTGAAGAAGGCCGTCGCCGCGCACGGGCTGTGGTACCCGCCTGATCCGTCGTCCTACGAGATCTGCAGTATCGGCGGCAACATCGCCACCAACGCAGGCGGCCTGTGCTGCGTCAAGTACGGGGTCACCACCGACTACGTGCTGGGGCTGCAGGTGGTGCTGGCCGACGGCACCGCAATGCGGCTCGGCGGGCCGCGTCTCAAAGACGTCGCCGGACTGCCCCTGACCAAACTGTTCGTCGGCAGCGAAGGCACCCTCGGCGTGGTCACGGAGGTGACGTTGCGGCTGCTGCCCCCGCAGCAGTCCCCGTGCACGGTGGTGGCCAGCTTCGACTCGGTGCAGGCCGCGGCGGGTGCCGTCGTGAAGATCACCGGCAAGATCCGGCCGTCGATGCTGGAGTTCATGGACTCCGTCGCGATCAACGCCGTCGAGGACAAGCTCAAGATGGGGTTGGACCGCAACGCGGCTGCGATGATGGTGGCTGCCTCAGACGACCGTGGTGCTGCCGGCTCCGAGGACGCCGAGTTCATGGCCGCGGTGTTCACCGAATGCGGTGCGACCGAGGTGTTCTCGACTTCGGATCCGGATGAGGGTGAGGCGTTCGTGGCGGCACGGCGCTTCGCCATCCCGGCCGTCGAAGCCAAGGGCTCGCTGTTGCTCGAAGACGTCGGGGTGCCGCTACCCGCGCTGGCCGATCTGGTCGCCGGCGTGGCCAAGATCGCTGAGCAGCGGGACCTGCTGATCTCGGTGATCGCGCACGCCGGCGACGGCAACACCCATCCGCTGATCGTGTTCGACCCGTCGGATGCCGATATGGCGCGCCGGGCCGGGCTCGCGTTCGGCGAAATCATGGATCTTGCCGTGGGACTGGGCGGCACGATCACGGGTGAGCATGGTGTGGGCAGGTTGAAGCGGCCGTGGCTGGCGGGCCAGATCGGGCCCGACGCGATGGAACTCAATCAGCGCATCAAGCGCGCGCTCGACCCGGACGGCATCCTCAATCCGGGTGCCGGGATCTAGCCTCCGATCACCCCGAAGAGGACCAGCAGATCCTTGGTCCGCCACCCGATCAACCCGGCGAACAACAGTGCGGCGGCGACCGAAACACCCGCCTGTATCGCGTTGCGGTGTTCCCGCGGTGCATAGACGTATGCCGCGCCGATCGCCGCGCCGGTGACCAGACCGCCGACGTGGCCCTGCCAGCTGATCGCGCCGGCGCCCAACAGCGGGCCGACGAATGTGAACACCAGGTTGATGATGACGACGGCGCCGATCGCGCGGACGTCGAGGTTGAGCCTTCGGGCCACCACGAAGACGGCGCCGAACAGTCCGAAGATCGCGCCGGACGCACCTGCGGTCGCGGAAAGCGGGTGCGACAGTAGATACACCAGCACCGAGCCACCCAGCCCGGCCAACGCGTACAGCGCACCGAACCGCAAGCGGCCCAGCCAGGCTTCCAAGGGCGGACCGACCACGTAGAGCGCCCACATGTTGAACAGCAGATGCATGGCGCCGTAATGCAGGAACATCGACGTCACCAGGCGGTAGTACTGGTCGTACATCGCGATGTCTCCAGGCCGCAAGGCGAGCTCGCGCTCCAGGTTCCCCGACGCCATCTGCAGCACGAACATCAGCACGTTCACGCCGATGAGCGTGTAGGTCAGGATCGGTGCTCCCGGACGCTGCACCCCGCCGAACTGGGTGCGCGGCGCCTGCACCGTCCTGGCGCCCTCGTTCACACACTCGACGCACTGATGGCCGACCGCGGCCGCACGCATGCAGTCAGGACAGATGTAGCGACCGCAACGGGTGCAACGCACGTAGGTCGGGCGGTCAGGATGCCGGTAACACGTCGGTGTCTGGGCAGGTGAGGGCGGCGTGTTGGGAGTGCTCATCGCGCTGCAGCCTAGCGTGGCGACGCGCTGCGCGCCGGAGCGACTATTGACACCTACCCGGCATGTGTCGTAGCAATAAGACATGACAGCTGATTTGTCTCACACTTCGGTCGGCACGCAGGCCCGCTTCGAACTCGCCGACGCCGACACCTGGCCCGATCCGTTCCCCATGTATGCGGCCCTGCGCGAGCACGACCCCGTGCATCATGTGATCCCGGTCGACAAACCGGAGGATGACTACTACGTGCTGTCCCGGCACGCCGACATCTGGGCCGCGGCGCGCGACCATGAGACGTTTTCGTCGGCCCAGGGATTGACGGTGAACTACGGCGACATGGAACTGATCGGCCTCGCCGACAACCCGCCGTTCGTCATGCAGGACCCGCCCGTGCACACCGAATTCCGCAAGCTGGTGTCGCGCGGCTTCACCCCGCGTCAGGTCGAGTCAGTCGAGCCGAAGGTACGCGAGTTCGTGGTGACGCGGTTGGAGCAGTTGCGCGCCGACGGGGGCGGCGACATCGTCACCGAGCTGTTCAAACCGCTGCCCTCGATGGTGGTCGCGCACTACCTCGGCGTACCCGAGGAGGACCGTGCCCAATTCGACGGCTGGACCGAGGCCATCGTCGCCGCCAACACCGCCTCCGGCGGCATCGCTGCCGCGCTGGGCTCCGCCACCGAAGCCGTCACCGCGATGGCAGGCTACTTCGCCGAGCTGATCCAACGGCGCCGCCGTGACCCTGCCGACGACACCATCTCGCATCTCGTGGCGGCCGGTGTCGGCGCCGACGGCGATATCGCGGGCACCCTGTCGATCCTGGCGTTCACCTTCACCATGGTGACCGGAGGAAACGACACCACCACCGGAATGCTCGGTGGCGCAGTGCAACTCCTGCACCAACGACCCGACCAACGGAAGCTGCTCGTCGAGAATCCCGAGCTGATTCCGGACTCGATCGACGAATTCCTGCGGCTCACCTCGCCGGTGCAGGGCCTGGCCCGCACCACCACGCGCGAGGTCACGATCGACGACACCACGGTCCCGGCGGGGCGCAAAACCCTGCTGCTGTACGGGTCCGGCAACCGTGACGAGCGCGAATTCGGGCCCGACGCAGCAGAACTCGACATACGTCGCAAGCCACGCAACATCCTCACCTTCAGCCATGGCGCACATTTCTGCCTTGGCGCGGCCGCGGCCCGTATGCAGTCCAGGGTGGCGTTGACCGAACTGCTGTCGCGCTACCCGGATTTCGCGGTGGATCTCGACAATGTGGTGTGGGCAGGCGGCAGTTATGTGCGCAGGCCCCTGTCGGTGCCGTTCCTGGCGGGCAATTGATGGCCCGGGACTGGCTGTCGGCGCGCCGCACCGAGGTGGCGGCAGACCGGATCCTGGACGCCGCCGACTCGCTGTTCACCCGCCAGGACGCCGCAAGTGTCGGCATGCACGACATCGCGGCTGCTGCCGGGTGTTCCCGGGCGACGCTGTACCGGTACTTCGAAAACCGCGAAGCGCTCTACACCGCCTACGTGCACCGTGAGGCACGCCGGCTCCACCACATCATGATCGAGCGGATCTCCGGCGTGACCGACCCCCGGCAGCGACTGGCCGAGGGCATCACCTCGGCCTTGCATCTGGTTCGAGAAAGCCCGGCGTTGTCGTCGTGGTTCGCTACCGCGCAGCGCCCCATCGGCGGTGAAATCGCCGAGCGGTCCGAGGTGATCCACGGAATGGTCGAGGCTTTCGTCCGATCACTGGGCAGCGGCGACGGGCCCGATGTGCAACGACAGGCGCGGTGGCTGGTGCGGGTGATCGTGTCCCTGCTGGTTTTCCCCGGCCCCGACGAGGCCGACGAACGCGCGATGATCGAGGAGTTCGTCGTGCCGGTGCTGGCTACTGCCTCGACATCGAAATATTGAGCTTGTCCTCCGCGGTGACCAGGTGGTCGTGGCCGTCGGCACCGACGTCAATCTTCACCCAGTCGATCCGCCCGGTGAACGCGTTCGCATGCGGACCGTAATCGGGCGATGTCGGCGAACCGGTGTCGCAACCGACGTCGCAGGCCTCATCGGCGGAGAACGCCATCGGCTCGGTCTGGTCCACCCGCCCGCTGCCGATCGTCTTACCGTCGCACAGCAGCGTTACTCCCCCGCCCTTACCCAAACCGCCGCCGTCGTAGGTGAACTCCATCCGCAACTGATGATCGCCGGCCGGGATCGCCTCATCGGCGGTGGCGTAGTAGTACTTGATGCCGAAGAAGTTGTAGCAGTATTTGAGCCGGCCTTCGTGGACGTACAGACACCAGCCGCCCACACCGCCACCCTGACTGATGATGACACCCGAGGCGCCGCCGTCGGACACCGTGATCTTCGCGGTGACCGAGTGCGACTTGTTCTTGATGTTGAGCACGCAGTTCTCCAGTAGCCGCATCCCCGAGAAGAGGGTCTGAGTGTCGCCGGTGATCAGCTGCGGCCGGCCGGCGATATCGGGATTGAAGCGCTCGAAGGACCGGTCATCGAGTGGCACCACGTTGTACTTGACCGCCTCGATCAGCCAGAGGCGCTGCAGCTCAGCTAATTTCGATGGATTCTCGGCGGCAAGGTCATGCGCCTGGGTCCAGTCGTCGGGGCCGTACAGCTCCCAGACATCGTCGTCGAGTGCGGGCTGATCGTTCAGCCACGGGGTGCGGTGTTTGGTCACCGCGGTCCAGCCGTTGTGATAAATGCCCCGGTTGCCGAACATTTCGAAGTACTGGACCGTGTGCGTCTCGGAGGCCTCGGCATCGCGCAGCGTGGACAGCATGCTGACGCCTTCCAGCGGCGCCTGGGCGATGCTGTTGACGATCAGTGGTGCCGGGATTCGCGCCGCTTCCAGAATCGTCGGCGCCACATCGATCACATGATGAAACTGGTCCCTCGTCTGGCCCTTGCCCGCAATGCCTTCGGGCCAGTGCACGATGGTGCCGTTGCGGGTTCCGCCCCAGTGCGAGGCCACCTGCTTGGTCCACTGGTACGGGCCGCACAGTGCGTGGGCCCAGCCCACCGCGTAGTGGTTGTAGGCATCGGGTGTACCGAAGTCATCGATCTTCGACAGCAGAAACTCCGGCGTCTCGATGCCTGCCAGCCCGTTGAGCGTGCACATTTCGTTGAAGCAGCCGTTGCGCGTGCCCTCTGCCGACGCGCCGTTGTCGCCGAGGATGTAGTAGATGAGCGTGTTCTCCAGTGCTCCCAGATTGTCGATCGCCTCGACCAACCGACCGACCTCGTGGTCGGTCTGTTCAAGGAAGCCGGCATAGATCTCCATTTGACGGGCCAGCACGGGCTTGAGCTCCGCGGGCATATCGTCCCACCCGGGAATCTCGTCGTGCCGTGCGGTCAGTTCGGCATTCTCGGGCACTACACCGAGCGCCTGCTGTTTCGGCAGCATCTGCTCGCGCAACACATCCCAACCCTCGTCGAACTTGCCGCGATATTTCTCCGACCACTCCTTGGGGACATGGTGCGGCGCGTGGGTGGCCCCCGGCGCGAAGTACATGAAGAACGGCTTGTCCGGCGTGAGCGCCTGCTGTTGGCGCACCCAGGTGATGGCACGGTCGGCAAGGTCTTCGGTCAGGGTGTAGCCCTCCTCCGGTGTCTTCTCCGGCTCGACCGGCTTGGTGCCCTCGAACAGGCCGGGGTAGTACTGGTTGGCTTCGCCGCCGATAAACCCGTAGAAGTGCTCGAAACCCGAGCCGGTCGGCCACTGACCGAAGGGCCCGACCGGCGACACCTCCCAGACCGGCACCTCGTGGCACTTGCCGAACTGGCTCGTCGAATAGCCGTTGAGCCGAAGAGTTTCCGCTATCGGCGCCTTATCTTTCGGTCGGATGCTGCTGTAGCCGGGGGCTGAGGTGGCGATCTCGGTGATACCGCCCATCCCGACCGAGTGGTGATTACGGCCGGTCAACAGCGCCTGGCGCGTCGGCGAGCACAGCGCCGTGGTGTGAAACCGGTTGAGCTTGAGGCCGTTGGCCGCCAACCGCTCCGCGGTCGGCGTGTGACACGGACCACCGAACGCCGAGGAGGCGCCGAATCCGACGTCGTCGATCAGCACGATCAGCACATTCGGTGCCCCTGCGGGCGGCCGCAACATCGTGATCGGTGGGTAAGCGGTATTCGGGTCCTTTGCGTCGTAGGTGGTCAGACCGACGTGCTGAGAATCCGGGATCGGCAGGATGTCGCGGCTGGGCATAAGTGCCTCCCGGCGGAGTAACGGTCTCGGGACACGGACGGTCCCGAGACCGACAGCCTATGTGGTGCGAATCGTCGCCGCAGCCGTTTCACGCCCAATATGCCTGCGCCTTAATGGATCTGCGCGGGATGTTGTACTTCTCACGCAATACCCGGGCCACTGAGCGGGTGGTCCGGTTGTTGCATGCCACCCAGCCGAAATGGTCGGCCGCGTCGAACGCCGAGGAGCTGACGGCCTCCAGCAACCGCTCGTCGTCGCGGTCCACCCAGCTGATCTCGGCGTCGCCGGTCACCGGCAGCTCGCGGTCGTCGTCGTGTCCGGCCTCCAGGAATACCCGGGCCGGGGCATCACCGATGGCGTCGAGCAGTGAGTTGACGGCGGGCAGCGACGCCGTGTCACCGACGATGACGTAGCCGGCGGGCCGCGGCTCGGGCAGTGAGAAGTTGCTGCCCAACACCGTCACCTCCAGCACATCGCCGGGCTCGGCCGCGGCGGCCCAGCGGGTCGCGACTCCGTCGTGCATCGCGAAGTCGATGTCCACGGTGCCTGCGTCCGCGTCGGGATTGACCAGGGTGTAACCGCGCTGATGGGCCTTCGTTTCGTTGGGAAACCAGCCCCGCACCCACATCGTGGGATGCAGCCGCTGCTCGGCGAGCAGCCGGCCCGCGGTGAAGTGCAGGCGAAGGTAATGGGACGTGACTTCCGTCCGGCCGGTGACGGTCAGCTCGTAATCACCGCCGCCGCACAGCTTGACCAGTGCACCTTCCAGCCCGCGCGATGCCTCGACCACGGCACGCCCCTTTCACTTGCGTTCTTTAGGTAAGCATAACCTAACTAACGCGGGTGAAGCGGTGCAGCAACCAGGAGGCCGGAATGGTGAACACCAGGGTGACGACGAACAGGTTGAGCATCGAACCGGTGTAGACGGGATGACGCAATACCTCCACCATCACCAGTTCCATGATGATCAGGTGGATCAGGAAGATCTCATACGAAATCTCACCGAGGGCCACCATCGGCCTGCTGGCCAGAAAACGTGTGTACCAACCGCGGTCGCCGAGCGCAGGCGGCGCCACCAGCAGCGCCGCGATCACCGCGTAGAACGCGGTCTTCACCAGAGCCTCGCTCAGCTTTGCCGGTGAGGTCGTCGGCTCCCCGCCGATCGGCGTCGCCACGATGAAGTAGCTCACCAGGGCCAACGGCAAGCACATCAGCGCATACGCCCGGACCCGCATCTGCTGCAGCACCGCCAGCGCCATGCCCGCGACGAACCAGGCCAGGTACGTCGGCAACCACAGCCGCGCGCCGTCGGGCATCCACGCGCTGTCGTGCACGATCGTCAGCCACACCGGCGACACACCTGCCGCCACCGCCAGCCCGCCCAGCAGCAGCCACGGCCGCCAGCGCCGCCGGCACAGCACCACCAACAGCAGATAGGCCAGCAGCGGCAGCACCACGTAGAACGCGGCCTCCACGGCCAGGCTCCACATCTGGGTCAAGCCCTGGTGCAGATACGAGAACAGGTAGTTGTCGGTGTAGATCTGCGTCAGCGTGAGGTTGCGGAACAACCCCTCCCAGGTGTGCCCGGGATTGGGCCCCGCCGTGCGGAAGTGGTAGAGGAGATAGGCGATCAGCACCGTGACGGCATAGGCGGGCATGATGCGTCGCACCCGATGCCACGCGTACCGACTGACCGACGGCCACGGTGCATCGGCTTGGGCCGTGGCCTTCACCCAGGGCCGGAACAATAGGAATCCACTCAGCACGAAGAAGATCGGCACCCCGATCTCAGCCCGCGAATAGACCAGCCCCACATAGCCCTGCGGATATTTCCCGGTGGTGTACGCCGCGTGGGTGAGCACCACCAGTAGCGCCGCCACCGCACGGATTCCCGTGAGCGAGGCCACCCGATCTGGGGTCGAAACCGATTCCAGACCGCCCTGGGCCGGCGACCCGCTGACGCTTCTGGACAGCGTCACTTCACTTTCCGGTAAGGCTTTCCACCGCCGCCCTTGCGGTCCCGGTGCTCGGACCACTCACGCCGTGGCGCACGGTCCGGCTGCAGATTGATCAGAACGCCGGAGATGCGGGTGTTTTCAAGTGCTTTGAGTGTCTTGGCAGGCAACTTGGCCGGCAACTCGACGAGCGAATGGTCCGGCCGGATGGTGATGTGGCCGAACTCGTTGCGATGCAGCCCGCCTTCGTTGGCGATCGCACCCACGATGTGGCCCGGCCCCACCTTGTGCCGTTTGCCGACATCGATCCGGTAGGTGGCCAGACCTTCGCGCGGTGGCCGCTCCCTGCGCGACCGCTCCCCCCGGTCATCCCGCTCCTCACGAGGCCGCCGCTTCTCCGGCGGCGGCTCGACCATCAGGAACGCATCGCCGTCACGGCTCTGCAGCGCGAGCGCCGCAGCGATATCGGCCATCGGCACATCGTTGTCGCGTTCGTAATCGGCAATCAGACGGCGGAACAATTCGATCCCCGGCGCGCTGAGCCCGTCGGTGATGGAGTCACGGAACTTCGCCACCCGCTGCGCATTGACATCATCGACACTGGGCAGCTCGGACTCGATCAACTTCGACCGGGTGTGCTTCTCGATCGACTTGAGCAGATGCCGCTCGCGCGGGGTGACGAACAACAGGGCCGCCCCCGAGCGTCCCGCCCGCCCGGTCCGGCCGATGCGGTGCACGTACGACTCGGTGTCGTGCGGGATGTCGTAGTTGACCACATGGCTGATGCGCTCGACGTCCAGGCCGCGCGCGGCCACGTCGGTGGCGATCAGGATGTCGAGCTTGCCGTCCTTGAGCGAGGCGATCGTGCGTTCCCGTTGGGCCTGGGCGATGTCACCGTTGATGGCCGCCGCGGAAAAACCGCGGGCCTTGAGCCGTTCGGCGACTTCCTCGGTGGCCTGCTTGGTGCGGACGAACACGATCATCGCGTCGAACGGCTCCACCTCGAGCACCCTGGCCAGGGCGTCCAGCTTGCGCGGCCCCGCCACCTGGATGAAACGCTGCGAGATGTTCTCCGCCGTGGCGGTCTTCGCCTTGACGGTGACTTCCACCGGGTTGTGCAGATATTTGGAGGTGATCTTGCGGATCGCCGGCGGCATGGTCGCCGAAAACAGGGCCACCTGCTTGTATTCCGGGGTGTCGGCCAGGATGCGTTCGACATCCTCGGCGAAACCCATCTGCAGCATCTCGTCGGCCTCGTCGAGCACCAGGTAGTCCAGGTGCGACAGGTCCAACCTGCCCTTTTCCAGGTGGTCGATGACACGGCCGGGCGTTCCGACCACCACCTGGGCGCCACGCTTGAGCCCGGCCAACTGCGGACCGTAGGACGAGCCACCGTAGATCGCCAGCACATTGATGCCGGGAAGATGCGCGCCATACCGGCCGAATGCCTCGGCGACCTGCAGGGCCAACTCCCGCGTCGGCGCGAGCACCAGCGCCTGGGTGGCCTTGCTCGCGGTGTCGATCTTGGACAGGATCGGGATCGCGAAAGCCGCGGTCTTGCCGGTACCGGTCTGGGCCAGCCCGACGACGTCGGACCCGGCCAGCATCGGCGGAATGGTGGCGGCCTGAATGGCCGAAGGAGATTCGTAGCCGACATCACTCACGGCCTGCAGCACCGCCGGGTGAATCTGCAGGTCGGCAAAGGTCGTTTCGGGGGTACCCGAATCCGGGCTGGGATCGGGGCCCGCGCCCGGCTCTATAGACGTCATCGTGAAGGAAGTCTAGTGCCAATCCGCAGGCAGTCGCGCAATGCACATATGCACCCCCGCCGCCGCGTGCCTGCCGGACGCACCCCGCCAATCACGCTACGGTGCCCAGTTGTGAAACAGGTCGTAGCAATTTCGGCGGCTCTGGTCACTCTCGCCGGATGCGGATCGGGTGATTCCACCGTCTCCAAGACACCGGAAGCCACCGCGAACCCGGCGACGACGGCCGCGCCCAACCCGACAGCGAAGGTCGCGGCGCCGCCGTCGACCGCCTCGCCCACCGACCCCTGCTCGGTCAACCTCGCCGCGCCCGAAATCGCCAAGGCGGTGTCGAGCCTGCCTCGCGATCCGCGCAGCAATCAGGCCTGGAGTCCTGAGCCGCTGGCGGGCAACTACAACGAGTGCGCGCAGCTGTCTGCGGTGATCGTGCGGGCCAACACGAACTCCGAGCATCCCAACACCCGGGCCGTGATGTTCCACCTGGGCAAGTTCATCCCGACCGGCGTCCCCGACACCTACGGCTTCAACGGCATCGAGAAATCCACCACGACCGGCGACACCGTGGCACTCAAGTACTCCAGTTCACTCAACGGACTGGCCAGCACCGTGAAGTTCCGCTGGAACGGCAATGGCGTCGAGCTGCTGGGCAACGTCGGCTGATTAGTCCCCGGCCTTCCCGTGACGCTCGGGGTGTCGGGTGACTGCCCTACAGTGACAGCGTGTTCGTCACCGACGACGGCTGTGCCGGACCAACCGTCATCTACAGCGCTTCCGATCTCGCCGCGGCCGCGCGCTGCGAGTATGCGCTGCTGCGTTCATTCGATGCTCGGCTCGGCCGGGGCCCCGCGGTGGCGGCCGAGGACGAATTACTCGCCCGCACTGCCCAACTGGGCGGTGAGCACGAAGCGCGCCACCTTCAGGAGCTGCGCACCGACTCCGAGGTGACGATCATCGGCCGCCCGGCCTACACGATCGACGGCCTGTCCGCCGCGGCCGAGCAGACGCTGGCGGCGGTACGGCGTCGGGAGCCGGTCATACATCAGGCGGCGATGTTCGACGGTCGCTTCGTCGGGTTCGCCGACTTCCTGGTGCTGTCGGATTCGCCGGACGGCGAGATCTACCGGCTGCGCGACACCAAACTGGCCCGCTCGGTCAAGGTCGAGGCCCTGCTGCAGCTGGCCGCCTACACCGAAACGCTGGCTGCCGCCGGTGTCCCGGTGGCAGCCGAGGTGGAGCTGGTGCTGGGTGACGGCGCCACCGCCAGTTACCCCGTTGCCGAGTTGCTTCCGGTCTACCGGCCCCGGCGCGCGGCACTGCAGCGGCTGCTCGACACGCACCTCGCGAGCGGTGAACCGGTCAGCTGGGAGGACACGGACGTACGGGCCTGCTTCCGCTGCCCGGAATGCGCCGTCGAAGTGCGGGCGCATGACGATCTGCTGCTGGTCGCGGGCATGCGGGTCAGCCAGCGGGCCCGGATGATCGACGCGGGCATCACCACCGTGGGCGCCCTCACCGCTCACGACGGCGCCGTCGACGGGGTGCATCCGCGCATCCTGGCGAGCCTGACCGCGCAGGCGCGGCTGCAGCGCGCGCCGCGGGTCGACGGCAAGCCGCCCTACGAGGTCGTCGACGCGCAACCGTTGATGCAACTGCCCAACCCGGACCGCGGCGATCTGTTCTTCGACTTCGAAGGCGACCCACTGTGGACCGATGACGGCGTGCAATGGGGGCTGGAGTACATGTTCGGCGTGCTCGGCACCGGCACGAAATCCCAGGACGACTTCCGCCCGCTGTGGGCACACGACCGCCGCGAGGAACGCCAGGCGCTGCGCGACTTCCTGAGCCTGGTGCACAAACGCCGCAAGCGCTACCCGCACATGCACGTCTACCACTACGCCGCTTATGAGAAGACGGCGCTGCTGCGGCTGGCCGGGCGCTACGGCGAGGGTGAGGATGCCGTCGACGAGCTGCTGCGCAACGGCGTGCTGGTAGACCTGTATCCGTTGGTGCGCAAGAGCATCCGGGTCGGCACCGAGAACTACAGCTTGAAATCGCTTGAACCGCTGTACATGGGCGCCGCGCTGCGCAGTGGCGACGTCACCACCGCGACAGATTCCATCACGCAGTACGCCAAGTACTGCGCACTGCGTGCCGAGGGCCGTCACGACGACGCCGCGGTCGTGCTCAAGGAGATCGAGGACTACAACCACTACGACTGCACGTCCACCCGCCGGCTGCGGGACTGGCTGATCAACCGTGCGATCGAGTCCAGCGTCCCGCCACTGGGCACCCAGCCGGTCGATCGCCTCGAGCCCGTCGAACCGCAGGACCAGCTGGCGCGCCGGTTGCACCGCTTCGCCGGCGAGCCCGGCGAGCCGGGCCGCGGCCCGGAGCAGCGGGCGGTGGCGATGATCGCGGCCGCCCGCGGCTACCACCGTCGGGAAGACAAACCGTTCTGGTGGGGACACTTCGACCGGCTGAACCATCCGGTTGACGAATGGTCGGACGGCACAGGCGTTTTCGTTGCTGACACCGCAACCGTGGACACCGACTGGCACACCCCGCCAAGGGCACGTAAACCTCAACGCCGGGTGCGGCTCAACGGGACGCTGGCCACCGGTGAGCTGACGAGGGACATGTACGCGCTCTACGAGCCACCGGCACCGGACGGCCTCACCGAGGATCCCGACCGCCGCGCGTTCGGATCGGTGCAGGTCCTGGCATGCGATTATCCGGCCGCACCCACCGAGGTGTTGATCATCGAACGGGAACCCAAAGGGGGCACGGTATTCGACCAACTACCGTTCGCCCTGACCCCGGGACCACCGATCCGCACCACCGCGTTGCGGGAATCGATCGAGACCACGGCCACCGAGATCGCCACGGGCCTACCGCAGTTACCTGCCACCGCAGTCGTCGACATCCTGCTGCGCCGTCCGCCACGGACCCGAACCGCCGGGCCGCTCCCCCAGGACGGTGAACAGGTCGCGGACACCATCACCGCGGCGCTGCTGGATCTGGATTCCTCCTACCTGGCCGTGCACGGCCCACCCGGCACCGGTAAGACCTTCACCGCCGCGGCGGTGATCGCCCGGCTGGTCAACGAGCATCGCTGGCGCATCGGCGTGGTGGCGCAGGCACATGCGGTGGTGGAGAACCTGTTCCGTGATGTGGTCTCGGCCGGAGTGGACGCGGACCGGGTCGCCAAGAAAGGCCACGCCGACAGCCCCACCTGGACCGAGATCACCGAATCGGATTATCCGGAGTTCGTGTCGCGGCACACTGCCGACCGGCACGGCTGCGTCATCGGCGGCACCGCATGGGATTTCGCCAACCCGGCCAGGGTGCCGCCGGGCAGCCTCGACCTGCTGGTGGTCGAAGAGGCCGGCCAGTACAGCCTGGCCAACACCATCGCGGTGGCACCGGCCGCCACCAACCTGCTGCTCCTCGGCGATCCGCAACAGCTGCCACAGGTCAGCGCGGGCACCCACCCCGAGCCGGTGGACACCTCGGCGCTGGGCTGGCTGGTCGACGGCAGCCACACGCTGCCCGCCGAACTCGGCTACTTCCTTGACCGCTCCTACCGCATGCACCCCGCGGTCTGTTCGGCGGTGTCGGCGTTGTCCTATGACGGGCGGCTGCGTTCGGTCGATGCGGTGACCGCGGCGCGACGCCTCGACGGGTACCCGCCGGGGGTAGCGCTGCTGACGGTCGACCATGACGGCAACGCGACCGAGAGCCCGGAGGAGGCCGAGGCCATCGTCGCCGAGATCGGCCGGCTACTCGGATCGTCGTGGACCGACGAGTCCGGCACGGTGCCGCTGGCCCAGCAGCACATCCTGGTGGTGACCCCGTACAACGCTCAGGTGGTCGAGCTGCGTCACCGGCTGGATGCCGCCGGGTTCACCGATGTGCGGGCCGGGACGGTGGACAAGTTCCAGGGCCAACAGGCCGCGGTGGTGTTCATCTCGATGGTGGCGTCCTCGATCGACGACGTGCCACGCGGAATCTCGTTCCTGCTCAACCGTAATCGCCTCAATGTGGCGGTGAGCCGGGCCAAGTACGCGGCAGTGATCGTCCGGTCGAGCGCGTTGACGGAGTATCTGCCGACCACCCCGGCCGGGGTGGTGGAGTTGGGCGCATTCCTGGGCTTGCCCCCGTGTGATACACCCACGGGGTGACTGAACCCCTCACCGATCAGCTCGCCGCGATCGTCGGCGCCGGCCATGTCAGCACCGATCCCGATGTGCTGGCCGGCCGGTCGGTCGATCACACGGGGCGCTATCGCGGCCACGCCAGCATGCTGGTCCGCCCCCGCAACGATGAGGAGATCGCCGCCGTGCTGCGGGCCTGCCACGCCGCAGGCGCCTGCGTCACGGTGCAGGGCGGGCGGACCTCGCTGGTCGCCGGAACGGTCCCCGAAAACGATGACGTGCTGCTGTCCACCGAACGGCTCACCGAGATCGGCCCGGTCGACACGACCGAGCGCAGGGTGCGGGTCGGCGCGGGGGTCACGGCGGCCGCGGTGCAGCGGGCCGCCGCGTCCGCGGGTCTGGTGCTCGGCGTCGACCTGGGCGCACGGGATTCGGCCACCGTCGGCGGTATGGCCTCGACGAACGCAGGCGGTTTGCGCACGGTGCGTTACGGAAACATGGGCGAGCAGGTGATCGGGCTCGACGTCGCGCTGCCCGACGGGTCGGTGGTGCACCGGCACAGTCAGGTGCGGCGCGACAACACGGGCTACGACCTCGCATCGCTGTTCGTCGGTGCCGAGGGCACCCTGGGCGTGATCACCGCGCTGGACCTGCGGCTGCATCCCGCGCCCAGCCACCGGGTGACCGCGGTGTGCGGGTTCACCGATCTGGAAGCCCTCGTCGAGACCGGAAGGCAGTTCCGCGACATGGACGGCATCGCGGCGCTGGAGTTGATCGACGCGAGCGCCAGCGCGCTGACCGCCGAGCAGCTGGGTGTCGCCGCCCCGGTCGAGGGCGCCTGGCAACTGCTCATCGAACTGGCAGGCGACACCGACCAGACCGAACGGCTGGCCGATGCCCTCGAGCACGCCCGATTGTGCGGGGAGCCCGCGGTCGGGGTCGACGTCAACGCCCAGCAACGGCTGTGGCAGGTGCGCGAATCGGTGGCCGAGGTGCTCGGCCTCTACGGCCCGCCGCTGAAATTCGACGTATCGCTGCCGCTCGCCGCGATCGGGGGATTCGCGGCGGCCGCTGCCGATCTGGTGGCAGAGCACGCTCCCGACGCCATTCCGGTGCTGTTCGGCCACCTCGGCGAGGGCAACCTGCATTTGAACGTGCTGCGCTGCGCCTTGAGCGGCGACGCCGAACACCAGCTGTACGCGGCGATGATGGCGTTGATCGCGGCCAGCGGCGGCAATGTCAGCTCGGAGCACGGCGTCGGCACCCGCAAACGGGAGTACGTCGCAATGTCGCGGACCGACGCCGACATCGCCGCGATGCGCACCGTCAAGGCGGCATTCGATCCCGCGGGCTACCTCAACCGGGCAGTGCTGTTCAGCTGATTTCCGGGCGCGAGGCCGCGCGCGGCTCAGTCGTGCTTCGGCGGCAGTTCAGCGGTGAGTTGGGCCAGGATCGCCTGCCACTCGCCTTCGGGTTCGGGTGGGCGGGCCGGCGCGGTGCGCAGTGGCTCGGTGATGCTGTCGTCCTCATGCCGATCGAGGATGTACTCGACGTATTCGTCATCGTCGGGATAGGCCGCATCGAACTCGTCCGGCCTCTCGTCGTCCGGAGTCTCATCGGGGGGCGCGGCAGACCCGTCGCCGAAGCCGAGAAGGAACAGCGCGGCCACGACACCGAACAGCGCGACGAACGCCGGCAGCAGCATCGATTGCGACATCGCCGCCGAGAACGGGCCGTGCAGAAACCCCGGCAACTCCAGTGCCATCGCCTCGCCGGGCGGGGGTGCGGCCGGCGAACCCGGCATCTCCGCGGCGATCCGCGAGGTCATGAACGCGGCGATACCTGCGCTGCCCAGCACCGAACCGACCTGGCGGGTGGCGTTGTAGACACCCGAACCGGCACCCGCCAGATCCGAGGGCAGGTTGCGGGTCGCCGTGGCCGCCAAGGGCGACCAGATGAACGCCATCCCGATGCCCATCAGCACCTGCGGCAGCAGCAGCCGCCAGATCGGTGTGGTGGGCAACATCTCGATGGACAGCCAGGTCAGCCCGATCGCCATGGCGGAGAACCCGAAACCGATCACCGGCCGCGGATGCGTGCGGTCCACGATTCGCCCGACCACCGGGGCCAGCACCCCGCTGGCGATCGCCGTCGGCGCGGTGAACAGTGCCGCCCGGGTGGGCGACAGGCCGCACACCGACTGGGCGTAGAACATCAGCGGCAGGATCATCGCCGTCACCGAGAACCCGATCGTGGCGACGCCGACATTGGCCAGACTGAAATCGCGGTCGGCGAAGATGCGCAACGGAATCAGCGGCTCGCGGGTGTTGACGGCCTGCCAGCACACGAACGCGGCCATCACCCCCACACCGATCGTCGCGGTCCCCCACACCCAGGGCGCCCACTCGTGTGACTGACCTTCTTGCAATGCGAACACGATCAGGAACATCCCGACACCGGACAGCAGCACGCCGATCATGTCGAACCGGTGCCGCTGGGTGGGCAGCACCGGCACCAACCAGACGGCCAGTGCCAACCCGGCGATCCCGATCGGCACGTTGACGAAGAAGATCCACTGCCAGCCCAGCCCGCCGACCAGGACCCCGCCGGCCAGCGGGCCGACCAGCGTCGCGACCCCGGCGGTGGCGCCCCACACACTCATCGCCACCCCGCGCCGTTCGGGCGGGAAGATCCGGGTGATCGTCGACAACGTCTGCGGCGTCAGCACCGCCGCCCCGATGCCCTGCACCACCCGGGCGGCGATCAACGCCTCGATGCTGCCGGCCAGGCCGCACCACAGCGAGGCCGCGGTGAACACCGCCAGACCGGCCAGGTACATGTTCTTCGGCCCGAACACATCCCCCAGCCGTCCGGCCACCAGCAACGGGACGGCATAGGCCAACAGGTAGGCACTGGTCACCCAGATCACGCCGTCGTAGTCGGCGCCCAGCTCTTCCATGATCGTCGGATTCGCGACGGCCACGATGGTGGCGTCGAGCAGGATCATGAAGAAGCCGACCAGCATCGCCCACAACGCGTTCCACGGGTTGTCGGCAGGGTTGCCCGCAATCCGGGCGATCAGGGTCTGGAGCATCACGAATCAGTGGGGGAATCAGGTCGGCGACGTTGCGCCGAACGCTACGGACCCGCCACGATCCGGACAAGTCCGGGCCCCTCGGCGAAGGGGATCACGCCGCTTCGGCGACCGCCTCGTCGATCAGCTCGGCGGCGGCGTCGTCGACATCGCGGCGACCACCGACGAGCACCAATGCGACCAATGCGATCACCATGCCCGCGGTCATGATCCCGGCCAGCGCCAGGGCACCGTTGCCCAGCGCCCCGACGAGCGGTGCCACCGCGGCCCCGATCCCGAACTGGGCGGCGCCAAGCAGGGCAGCCGCGGTACCGGCGGCGTCCGGATGCCGCGTCAACGCGAGCGCGGGTGCGTTGGGAATGACCAGCCCCATCGTGGCCAGGATCGCCAGCACCGGCAGCAGGAAGCCGGCCAACCCACCGACCTGCGCGACGGTCAAGCCGATGAAGACCGCCCCGGCCACCGTGGCCGCGGCCAGCGCCGCCATGGTGATCGCCTGTGGGGTGAACCGCCGCAACAGGACCACGTTGAACTGCGTCGACCCGATCAGCGCGACCGCACCCGCGGCGAACACCAGCGCGAACGACTGTTGGTCGAGGCCGTACCGGCCCTGCAGGACGAACGGCGCTGCCGAGATGTAGGCGAAGAGACCGGACATACCCAGCGCGGCCACCAGCACGAGAATCACAAACCGGGCGTCGCGCAGCAGTTCGGCGTATGTTCCGATGATTCCGCGCACCCGCAGCGGGCGACGATGTGACACCGGCAGCGTCTCGGGCAGCGCCAGCGCGGCCATCAGAAGCAAGGCACCGGCCAGCACCACAAGCGCGACGAAAATCCAGTGCCAGGAGCCCTTCAGCAAGACTGCTGCACCCAGCGACGGCGCCAGCACCGGCGCCACCCCGAGCACCAGCATCAGCCGCGACATCACCGTCGCAGCGGCCGAGCCCGCGAACAGGTCACCGACTACGGCGATCGCCACCACCGCGGCGGCGGCGGCGCCCATACCCTGCAGTGCGCGCGCCAGGCCGAGGGTGGTGACGTCCGGGGACAGCACGCACAGCACCGAGGCCACCATGTGCAGCAGGATCCCGGCCATCAGTGGCCGCCTGCGACCCAGCGAATCCGAGAGCGGGCCGACGATCAGTTGGCCGAGCGCAAGCCCCGCCAGCGTCCCGGTCAGGGTCAGCTGTGCGACCGACGAGGTGACCGACAACTCGTCTGCGATCTTCGGCAGCGCGGGCAGATACATGTCGATGGTGAGCGGGCCGAGAGCGACGAGGGCACCCAACACCAGAATCATCCGAATACGTCCCGGCGCGCCTGCAACTTTCGTCTCGTTCACGTCGGGCGATGATGCCATGACGTTGTGTAGCCACGCAGGTCGGCATTTTCTTCCCGAAGTGCCCGAACAGTGACCGCGATCACGACCGGGCACCCGCAGAACGACGTCGTTCGTTCTCCAATGTTCCCCAGGCGCTAGCCTGGACAGTCAACCGATGCCGTATCGGTCCGCACGTGGGGAGGCCCCGACAGTGAGCGCTTGGTCGACCAAGAGCAAAGTGCCCGCAGTCCGCGACGGCGCAGCCGAGGATCCCAGCACCGCCGCCAAGGTGCTGTCGCAGATCATCGAACGCAGCTCACGTGTGCAGGCACCCGCGGTCAAGGCCTACGTGGAGCGGTTGCGCAACCACAATGCCGATGCCACGCCCGCGGACATCATCACCAGGCTGGAAAAGCACTATCTGGCCGCCGTGATGGCCAGCGGCGCTGCGGTCGGCTCGGCCGCCGCGTTCCCCGGTATCGGGACCCTGACCGCGCTGTCTGCGGTGGCCGGCGAGACCGTGGTGTTCCTCGAGGCCACCTCGGTGTTCGTGCTCGCGGTCGCCGAGGTCCACGGCATCCCCGCCGAGCACCGCGAACGCCGCCGCGCGCTGGTGCTGTCGGTGTTGGTCGGCGAGGACAGCAAGCGCGCGATCTCCGATCTGCTTGGGGCGGGGCGCACCAGCGGCGCCTGGCTGTCCGACGGTGCGGCGACGCTGCCGCTGCCTGCGGTCTCGCAGCTCAACTCCCGGCTGCTGAAGTACTTCGTGAAGCGCTACACGATCAAGCGGGGTGCCCTCGCGTTCGGCAAATTGTTGCCGGTGGGCATCGGCGCGGTCGTGGGCGGTGTGGGCAACCGGTTGATGGGCAAGAAGATCGTCGGGAACTCCCGCAAAGCATTCGGCACGCCGCCGCCGCGATGGCCCGCCACGCTGCACGTGCTGCCCTCTGCCCAGCCCTGAGAGCTTAACCACAGCTCCGGCAACCCCAGATGGGCGGTGCGTCCGTCGGCGCGCGGTCAAAGGCGCTAGCCTTTAGACGGCGGTTGAGCGGGGACTACCGCCTAACAGAAGACACGAGCGGCGAGCTTCCTTGCCGGGGCTTGCCGGACACAAGAATCGAGGCGAGCAGCTGCCGTGACCAGTTCACCTTCACCATTCGGACAGAACGAGTGGTTGGTCGAGGAGATGTATCGCAAATTCCGCGAGGATCCCTCGTCGGTGGATCCGAGTTGGCACGAGTTCCTGGTCGACTACTCCCCCGAACCAGCCGCCGACACCACCGCGACCAACGGCCAACCGGCGCCTGCCGCGCCGGCCCCTCCCGCACCCGAGCCCGCTCCGGCCGCGAAACCGGCCGCCAAGCCTGCCGCGAAACCGGCGCAGGCCGCGGCCCCGGCGCCCGCCAAGCCCGCCAAGCCGGCTGCGGCCAAGCAGCCGCCTGCTGACGACGATCAGACCCAGGTGCTGCGTGGCGCCGCCGCCGCCGTGGTCAAGAACATGAACTCGTCGCTGCAGGTGCCGACAGCCACCAGCGTCCGCGCGATCCCGGCCAAACTGATGATCGACAACCGCGTGGTCATCAACAACCACCTCAAGCGCACCCGCGGCGGCAAGATCAGCTTCACCCACCTGCTCGGCTACGCGATCGTGCAGGCGGTCAAGAAGTTCCCGAACATGAACCGCCATTTCGCCGAGATCGACGGCAAGCCCAACGCGGTCACCCCGGCCCACACGAACCTGGGCCTGGCGATCGACCTGCCGGGCAAGGACGGCAACCGCCAACTCGTCGTGGCCGGTATCAAGCGTTGCGAGACAATGCGTTTCGGTCAGTTCATCGCCGCCTACGAAGATATCGTGCGCCGGGCCCGCGACGGCAAGCTGACCGCCGAGGATTTCGGCGGTGTGACGATCTCGCTGACCAACCCCGGCACCATCGGCACCGTGCATTCGGTGCCGCGGCTGATGGCCGGCCAGGGCGCCATCGTCGGCGTGGGTGCGATGGAGTACCCGGCAGAATTCCAGGGCGCCAGCGAGGAGCGCATCGCCGACCTGGGTATCGGCAAGCTCATCACGCTCACCTCGACCTACGACCACCGGATCATCCAGGGTGCCGAGTCCGGCGACTTTCTGCGCACCGTGCACCAGCTGTTGTTGGACGACGAGTTCTTCGACGAGATCTTCCGTGAGCTGGGCATCCCGTACGAGCCCGTGCGCTGGCGTACCGACAACCCCGATTCCATCACGGACAAGAACGCCCGCATCATCGAGTTGATCGCGGCCTACCGCAACCGCGGTCACCTGATGGCCGACATCGACCCGCTGCGGCTGGACAGTTCGCGCTTCCGCAGCCACCCCGACCTCGACGTGCTGACCCACGGCCTGACGCTGTGGGACCTGGACCGCGAATTCAAGGTCGACGGATTCGCGGGCGCCGAGTACAAGAAACTGCGCGATGTGCTGTCGGTGCTGCGCGATGCGTACTGCCGCCACGTCGGCGTGGAGTACACCCACATCCTGGAGCCCGAGCAGCAGCGCTGGATCCAGGACCGGGTCGAGGGCAAGCACGACAAGCCGACTGTCGCCGAGCAGAAGTACATCCTGTCCAAACTCAATGCCGCCGAGGCGTTCGAGACGTTCCTGCAGACCAAATACGTGGGGCAGAAACGCTTTTCGCTGGAAGGCGCGGAGACCGTCATTCCGATGATGGACGCGGTGATCGACCAGTGCGCCGAGCACGCGCTCGACGAAGTGGTCATCGGCATGCCCCACCGCGGGCGGCTCAACGTGCTGGCCAACATCGTCGGCAAGCCGTACTCGCAGATCTTCGGTGAGTTCGAGGGCAACCTGAACCCGTCGCAGGCGCACGGCTCCGGCGATGTGAAATACCACCTCGGCGCCACCGGCACCTACATCCAGATGTTCGGCGACAACGACATTGAGGTGTCACTGACGGCCAACCCGTCACACCTGGAGGCCGTCGATCCCGTACTCGAAGGGCTGGTACGCGCCAAGCAGGACCTGCTCGACACCGGAGAAGAAGCGAGCAACAGATTCTCCGTGGTGCCGTTGATGCTGCACGGCGACGCCGCATTCGCCGGTCAGGGCGTGGTGGCCGAGACGCTGAACCTGGCGCTGCTGCACGGTTACCGCACCGGCGGCACCATCCACATCGTGGTGAACAACCAGATCGGATTCACCACGGCACCATCGGATTCCCGTTCCAGCGAGTACTGCACGGACGTGGCCAAGATGATCGGCTCACCGATCTTCCACGTCAACGGCGACGATCCCGAGGCGTGCGCCTGGGTGGCACGGCTGGCCGTCGACTTCCGCCAGGCGTTCAAGAAGGACGTCGTCATCGACATGCTGTGCTACCGCCGCCGCGGGCACAACGAGGGCGATGACCCGTCGATGACCCAGCCCTACATGTACGACGTCATCGACACCAAGCGAGGCTCGCGCAAGGCCTACACCGAAGCGTTGATCGGCCGCGGCGACATCTCGATGAAGGAAGCCGAAGACGCGCTGCGCGACTATCAGGGCCAGCTCGAGCGGGTCTTCAACGAGGTCCGCGAACTCGAGAAGCACGAGATCGAGCCCAGCGAATCGGTGGAGTCCGATCAGAAGATCCCGCAGCGCCTGTCCACCGCGGTGGACAAGTCGCTGCTGGCCCGGATCGGCGATGCCCACCTGGCCGCCCCGGAAGGCTTCACCGTGCACCCGCGCGTCAAGCCGGTGCTGGAGAAGCGCCGCGAAATGGCCTACGAGGGCAAGGTCGACTGGGCATTCGCCGAACTGCTGGCACTCGGGTCGCTGGTCGCCGAGGGCAAGCTGGTGCGGTTGAGCGGCCAGGACACCCAGCGTGGCACCTTCACCCAGCGCCACGCGGTGATCGTCGACCGCAAGACCGGCGAGGAGTTCACCCCGCTGCAGCTGTTGGCCACCAACACCGACGGCACCCCGACCGGCGGCAAGTTCCTGGTGTACAACTCGGCGCTGTCGGAGTTCGCGGCGGTTGGTTTCGAGTACGGCTACTCGGTGGGCAACCCTGACGCGATGGTGTTGTGGGAGGCCCAGTTCGGCGACTTCGTCAACGGTGCGCAGTCGATCATCGATGAGTTCATCTCCTCCGGCGAGGCCAAGTGGGGTCAGCTGTCGGACGTGGTGCTGCTGCTGCCGCACGGCCATGAGGGCCAGGGCCCGGACCACACCTCGGGGCGCATCGAGCGGTTCCTGCAGCTGTGGGCGGAGGGTTCGATGACCATCTCCGTGCCCTCGACTCCGGCGAACTACTTCCACCTGCTGCGCCGTCACGGCATGGACGGCATCCAGCGACCGTTGATCGTGTTCACCCCGAAGTCGATGCTGCGCAACAAGGCCGTGGTCAGCGATATCCGCGACTTCACCGAGCAGAAGTTCCGTTCGGTGCTGGAGGAGCCCACCTACAGCGACGGGGTCGGCGACCGCGACAAGGCACGGCGAATCCTGCTGTGCAGCGGCAAGATCTACTACGACCTGGCCGCCCGCAAGGCCAAGGAGAACCGCGACGACGTGGCGATTCTGCGGATCGAACAGCTCGCCCCGCTGCCGCGGCGCCGGCTGGCCGAGACGCTCGACCGGTATCCGAATGTGACCGAGAAGTTCTGGGTGCAGGAGGAGCCGGCCAACCAGGGCGCGTGGCCGTCGGTCGGGCTGACCCTGCCGGAGGTGCTGCCCGAGTACTTCACCGGGATCAAGCGCATCTCGCGCCGTGCGATGTCGGCGCCGTCGTCGGGTTCGTCGAAGGTGCATGCCGTCGAGCAGCAGGAGATCATCGACCTGGCCTTCGCTCCTCCGCAAGGCTGAGCGCCGGATCGCGCCGGGCGCGGCGAGCTTCGGATCATCGCGCGCACAATACTGTGCGCGACGGTCTGTGACGGTTACTCATTTGGAGTGACATTCACTCCGCTCGCCGAACCCGCGCCACCTGCGTCCACGCCCGCCTCCACGAGGACGGTGCGGACTGCGCTGCTGGCCAGCGTGCTCGGCACGACCATCGAGTGGTACGACTTCTTCCTGTACGCGACGGCCGCGAGCCTGGTCTTCAACCACGCGTTCTTCCCGGACCAAAGCTCGTTTGTCGGAACGATGTTGGCATTCGCGACGTTCGCGGTCGGCTTCGTGGTCCGGCCCATCGGCGGATTCGTGTTCGGGCACATCGGCGACCGGATCGGCCGCAAGAAGACCCTCGCGTTGACCATGCTGCTGATGGGCGGTGCCACCGCGTTGATGGGCGCGCTGCCGACCGCCGCCCAGATCGGTGTGTTCGCGCCGATCCTGTTGCTGCTGTTGCGGATCGTGCAGGGCTTCGCGCTCGGCGGCGAATGGGCCGGTGCGGTGCTGCTGGCCGTCGAGCACAGCCCCGCGCGGCGACGCGGCCTGTTCGGCAGCATCCCCCAGGTCGGCCTCGCACTGGGGTTGGCCCTGGGCACGGGCGTGTTTGTGCTGTTGCAACTGGCGCTGCCGCCCGAGGCGTTCCTCACCTACGGATGGCGCATCGCCTTCCTGTTCAGCATCGTGCTGGTGGTGTTCGGCGTGCTGGTGCGCTTCCGGGTGGCCGAGACGCCGGCGTTCGAGAAGATCCGCCGCGACGACGACCGTTCCGCGGTTCCGGTGCGGGAGATCTTCACCCCGCCGGCGCTGCGCTCCACCCTGCTCGGCCTGCTGTCCCGGTGGGGTGAGGGCACGGCGTTCAACACCTGGGGCGTCTTCACCATCTCCTACGCCACCACCACGCTGCATCTCGGCAAGGTCCCCGTGCTCACCGTGGTGACCGCCGCGGCCTTGCTGATGGCGGTGTTGTTACCCGTATCGGGGTTGCTCGCCGACCGGTTCGGCCCTCGACCGGTCTACGCAAGCGGTATCGCCGCCTACGGCCTGGTCGTGTTCCCCGCCTTCGCCCTGTTCGGCACCGGCAGCATCACGGCATACGCGGTGGGAATGGTGTTGGCGTTCGGCGTTGTTCACGCCTGGTTCTACGGTGCCCAGGGCACGTTGTACGCGTCGTTGTTTCCCACCCGCACCCGCTACACCGGGCTGTCGACGGTGTATCAGCTCTCCGGCGTCTACGCCTCGGGCCTGACTCCGCTGATCCTCACCGCGCTGATCGCCGCGGGCGGCGGCCGGCCCTGGTACGCCTGCGCCTATCTGGTGACCACGGCGGCCATCAGCGTTGTCGCGACCGTGTTGCTGAAGCCGGAGCACTGATTCAGCAAGTCAGCACCACCGGCCCGGCCTCGGTGATCGCGATGGTGTTCTCGGTGTGCGCGGTGCGGGAGCCGTCGGCGGACCGGATGGTCCAGCCGTCGCGGTCGTAGACGATGCGGTCCGTGGTGCGGGCCAGCCAGGGTTCCAGCGCGAGCGTCATACCCGGACGCAGCGGCAGCCCGCGACCGGGACGGCCACGGTTGGGCACGTGAGGGTCCTCGTGCATGGTGCGGCCCAATCCGTGCCCGCCGAACTCGAGGTTGACCGGGTACCCGTAGTCCGCGGCGACCGCGCCGATCGCCGCCGAGATGTCACCGAGACGACCGCCGGGCCGGGCGGCGGCGGTACCTGCGACCAGGGCGTCCTCGGTGGCCCGGACCAGGCGCACATCCTCGTCTGCGGGCGTACCCACGATGACGGTACGGGCCGCATCGGCGACCCACCCGTCGATGGACACCGCGAAGTCCATGCTGAGCACGTCACCGTCCCGTAGCCGGTAGTCGAACGGAAGACCGTGCAGCACAGCATCGTTGACAGACAGGCAGATCACGTTGCGGAACGGCCCCGAGCCGAACGACGGGTGGTAGTCCCAGTAGCAGGACTGC
This sequence comes from Mycobacterium appelbergii, assembly GCF_032883035.1. Lineage (NCBI taxonomy): Bacteria > Bacillati > Actinomycetota > Actinomycetes > Mycobacteriales > Mycobacteriaceae > Mycobacterium > Mycobacterium appelbergii. Next base: position 299,250 of record NZ_JAMQTH010000002.1, on the reverse strand, counting down.
GCGCCACGGTCGGCGATCATCGCGCGGGCGTGGTGCTCCAGGTCGAGCAGATTGACGCCGACATCGGCTACTCCGCCCAGTTCGGCGAGCACCGCGGCGACGAAACCACCGGTGACACGCATACGTTCGATCTCGTCGGGCGTCTTCAGCTCGATCACGTCAACAACCTCCTTGGTATTTAAATACCGTACACCTGGCGGTATTTCAATACCGGAGCTACGGTGGTGGCGTGGTCCGTACCCCGCTCACCCCCGAACAGATCGCCGCAGGCCGCCGGCTCGGCACCACCCTGCGGGCAGCCCGCGCCGGACGCACCCTCGATGACGTCGCCGCCCAGGCGGGCATCTCACCGGAGACCCTGCGCAAGATCGAGACCGGGCGACTGCCCTCCCCCGCGTTCGGCACCGTGGTGGGGCTCAGCACGGCGCTCGGGATCGACCTGCAGCTGCTCGCCGATGTCTGGTGCGACGCGGGGGCGCCCGCAGCGGCGAGCTGACGGAGGCACTAACCGAGGGCCACGTACACGGAACCGCGGGTACCGGCTAATCTCGTTGCCAACCAACAGACACGAGGAGTGTGCGTATGGAGGGCTTCGCCGGAAAAGTCGCGGTCGTGACCGGTGCCGGATCGGGCATCGGCCAGGCGCTGGCCATCGAGCTGGGGCGTTCGGGCGCCAAGCTGGCCATCAGCGACGTCGACACCGAAGGTCTTGCCGTCACCGAAGAGCGGCTGAAGGCCATCGGCGCACCGGTGAAGGCCGACCGGCTTGACGTCACCGAACGCGAGGCGTTCCAGGTATACGCCGACGCGGTCAGAGAGCACTACGGCAAGGTCAACCAGATCTACAACAATGCGGGCATCGCGTTCACCGGTGACGTCGAGGTCAGCCAGTTCAAGGACATCGAGCGGGTCATGGACGTCGACTTCTGGGGCGTCGTGAACGGCACCAAGGCGTTCTTACCGCACCTCATCGCCTCCGGTGACGGGCACGTCGTCAACGTCTCCAGTGTCTTCGGGCTGTTCTCGGTGCCCGGCCAGGCGGCCTACAACTCGGCGAAGTTCGCGGTGCGCGGGTTCACCGAGGCGCTCCGTCAGGAAATGAAGCTGGCCAAGCATCCGGTCAAGGTCACCACCGTGCATCCCGGCGGCATCAAGACCGCCATCGCCCGCAATGCCACCGCCGCCGAGGGCCTCGACCCCAAGGAACTCGCCGCGGCTTTCGACAAGAAGCTGGCCAACACCACCCCGCAGCGGGCGGCCACGATCATTCTCGAGGCGGTGCGCAAGAACAAGGCCAGGGTGCTGGTCGGCCCGGATGCCAAGGCGCTGGACCTGATCGTGCGGATCACCGGGTCGGGATATCAGCGGCTGTTCGGCTACGTCGTCAGCCGGGCGTTGCCACGCTGATTCAGTGGCCGAGCGGGTTGGCCTGCAGGAACTCGTCGGCAACTGCACCAGGATCCGCCCCTTCGGCGACCTGACGACGCATATCGGCCAGTGAGCCGGTGTCCAGCACGCCGGCGATCTCGTTGACGGCCCTGATCTGGCTCTCCGTGAGCACATTGCGGCGATACAGCGGCACCAGATTCTCCGCGCGGATCAGCCCCGTGCGATCGGCGAGCACCACCAGCTCGGAAGGTACCGAGGGGTCAGCCGCGGTGGACCACGCCACGTTGATCGTCCCGGCCCGCAGCGCCGCGAAAAGGCTTGCATCATCCGGAAACTCGCGGGCCGCGGGCAAAGTGCACGTTCCGATCACCGTGGGCGCGGCCGCGCCGGCGACCGATCCGGGCCGCGCCTCGGCGCAGTTGTGCCGCAGCGCCGACAGATCGGATCCGTCCCATTTCGACGCCGTCGCCTCGGTCACCACCGCCGTCGGTTTGTCCTGCGCCGACATCGTGTAGTCCCCGGCCGCGACGCCTTCTGGCAGCGCCGACACCAAATCGCGGTACACCTGCTCATCGGAACGCGCCGTGGCGCCGGGACGGAACCGCTCCAGCAGTCGGCCGGTGAAACCGGGCAGCACGCTGACGTCCGCGGAGTCCAGCGCGCCGACCGACTCGTCGGTGGTGGTCACCTCGGCGGCGCTACCGTAATAGCGCAGCGCGCCGGCGTACAGGTGGCCGATCAGCGCGGACTCCGGATCCGGACCTGCACCGACCGCCAGTGGGGCCGGCCCTGAATGTCCGCCGCAGCCGGCGATCAGCAGCGCGATGAGGACCGACGCCAGGCTCAGGCGCATACGCGAAGTCAGACGTCGGACGCCGCCGCGACGGCGGCAGCCACTGCGGGGCCGACCCGCGGATCGAGCGCGCTGGGCACGATGTGGTCGATGGCCAGCTCGTCGCCGATCACCGAGAAGATGGCTTCGGCCGCGGCGACCTTCATCGCTTCGGTGATCCGGCGCGCGCCCGCATCGAGTGCGCCGCGGAACACCCCGGGGAAGGCCAGCACGTTGTTGATCTGATTGGGGAAGTCGCTGCGGCCCGTGGCGACCACGGCCGCGTACTTGCGCGCGGCGTCGGGGTGGATCTCGGGATCCGGGTTGGACAGCGCGAACACGATGCCGCGGGGGGCCATCGTCGCGATGAGCTCCTCGGGCACCAGGCCGGCGGATACCCCGAGGAAGACGTCGGCTCCGGCGAGCGCCTCGGCCACACCGCCGGTGAGACCGCGCGGATTGGTGCGGCCGGCCAACTCGGCCTTGAACGTATTGAGGTTGTCCCGCCCGGAATGCACGATGCCCTGCGAATCCAGCACCGTGATGTCGGTGATGCCCTTGGTCAGCAGGATGTTGGTGCACGCCACGCCGGCGGCCCCGGCGCCGGAGACGACCACCCGCAGCTCGTGCATATCGCGCTCGAGCACCTTGGTGGCACCGAGCAGTGCGGCGAGCACCACGATCGCGGTGCCGTGCTGATCGTCATGCATGACGGGGCAGTCCAGCGCCTCGATGACACGCCGCTCGATCTCGAAACACCGCGGGGCCGAGATGTCCTCCAGATTCACCGCACCGAACGTCGGGCGCAGCCGGATCAAGGTCTCGACGATCTCGTCAGGGTCTTTGGTGTCCAGCACGATCGGGATGGAATCGAGCCCGCCGAAGGCCTTGAACAGCGCGCTCTTGCCCTCCATGACGGGCAGCGAGGCCGCCGGGCCGATATCGCCGAGGCCGAGCACCGCGCTGCCGTCGCTGACGACCGCGACCAGGCGGTTGGCCCAGGTGTACTTGGCGGCCAGGGTGTGATCGGTCGCGATCGCGCGGCTCACCTGGGCGACCCCGGGCGTGTAGGCGATCGACAACGCACGCTGGGTGTCCAGCGGTGAATTCAGCCCGATCGAGAGTTTTCCGCCTTCGTGCGCCGCGAAGATCTCGGCGTCGTCGATGACGACTTGTGGAGTGCGCACCTCAGTACTTTCCGACACGGCGCAAGGGTACTTGACCGGTGATCCTCACATGGGTGGGTTCCCGCTTCGTGAGGATTCTTCGAATGGGTCGTGCGCGTACCATCCCAGGTACCACCGCATGCTGGGGTGCGGGCGGGGTTTCCGGCTGAGGGGAGGCCAGGCGAATGCCGTCATTTCGCGCGCTGCCGCCGTCGCTGCGCCCCTCGACCCGTTCCCGGTCAACGGCCCCGGAGGCCAAGTCCATCCACGTACCGGTGGCCAGGGCGATGGTCGACTGCGGCGTGTACTGCGACGGAAGCCGGCTGCCCGGCAAATACACCCACGCCGCGGCGCTGGCCAAGGTTCGCGAACTCCAACAAGCCAACCGAAAAGCGTTCGTCTGGATCGGTCTGCACGAACCGGACCAATTCCAGATGCAGGCGGTGGCCGACGTTTTCGGTTTACACGAACTGGCCGTCGAAGATGCGGTGCACGCCCATCAACGGCCCAAACTGGAGCGCTACGACAACACTCTTTTCCTGGTGCTCAAAACCATCAACTACGTCGAGCACGAATCGGTGGCCAACGCCCGCGAGATCGTCGAGACGGGCGAGATCATGGTCTTCGTCGGCGGGGATTTCGTGGTGACGGTCCGGCACGGAGAACACGGCGGCCTGGCCGGGGTACGTCAACGCCTCGACGCCTCACCGTCGATTCTCAAGCTCGGCCCGTTCGCGATCATGCATGCGATTTCCGACCACGTCGTCGACACCTACCTCGACGTCACCGACCTCATCGAAACCGACATCGACACGATGGAGGAGGACATCTTCTCCCCGCGCACCCAGACCAACATCGAATCCATCTACCTGCTGAAGCGGGAAGTCGTCGAAATGCGCCGGGCAGTCGCTCCGTTGACGCTTGCGCTGCAGCGGTTGCTCACCGACCACAACGACCTGATCTCGATCGAGGTCCGCCGCTACATGCGCGACGTGCACGACCACAACGTCCTGGCCTCCGACCGGATCAGCAGCTACGACGACATGCTCAGTTCACTGGTGCAGGCCGCGCTCGGCAAAGTCGCCATGCAGCAGAACGTGGACATGCGCAAGATCTCGGCGTGGGTGGCCATCGCCGCCGTGCCGACCGCAATGGCGGGCATCTACGGCATGAACTTCGACAACATGCCCGAATTGCACTGGGCCTGGGGCTATCCGGCAGTCCTGCTGGTGATGGCCACGGTGTGTCTCCTGCTGGGCCGTGCGTTCCGGCGCAACAACTGGCTGTAACCGGGCCCTCAGCTCGGAGACGCCGCCCGCCTGGCCGGATCGAGAATGTCGACACCGTCGGCCCGCCACGCCTCCCGCATCGCGTCGGCCCCCTTGAGCCGCACCCACGCCGCCTCGGTCGCGGTGATGGGCGTCGCCGACAGCACGGCCACCGGGGTCAGCGGCTCGGGCAGCGCCACCTCGCCGATATCGCTGCCACCCAACAGGAATGCGGTGAACGGCGCCGAACCGAACACCGGTGTCTCCAGGTCCACCAGGGCGCCCGGCTCCAGGACCAGCCCCTCGACCGCAGGCGCGGCGGCCAGCACCGCGAGTGACCGGGCCAGCCCGCTCGGCGTCGGACCGCGCAGGGACATCATCACCTCCGCCCGCGGACCGTGGATCGGATCGGTGACGAGTTCGGTGGGAGAAAACATCGGATGGCGCGAACAACCCAGCGTCACATAGTGATGGACACCGTCAAAGCCGGTGCGCGGGTCCGGCCCGAAGCGCAGCACGTCGATGCGTTCGGTGCCCAGAAACGTGACACTGGCACTGACGGGCTCGGCGCTGATCCCCGCCTCGGCGAAGTATCCGTCCAGCCGGGCCCGCACTGCCGCAGGCACGTCGATCACTGTGGTGTCGGCTCGTCCGATTCCACGGCCGCCTCGTCGACCTCAGTCTCCGGTTCGGCCCGCTGCGCCTCCGGTGTCTCCTGCGTCGCCTCGGTTGCCGGTGCGCGGGTCAGGTTCAGTCCGGTGTCGGCGTCGAAGATCACCAGCTTGGTGGTGTCGAACGCCAACTCCACCTGCCGGCCCGCCGTCACCTTCGATTCGGCGGAAACCCTTGCCACGAACTCGTTTACGCCCCCACCCGAATCGGCCGTCAGCTCGGCCAGTTGCGCCGATTCGGCGCCAGCGCCCTCGGTGGTGAAATGCACGTACTTGTCGGCGCCAAGCGATTCGACGATGTCCGCCCGAACCTCGAAGGTCAGCGCCCGGATACGCGCATAGCCGTCGAGCAGCGAGGCATCCTCGAGGTGCTCCGGGCGAATACCGACGATGATGTTGTCGGGCGTGGGATGTTCGGCCAGCAGGTCATGCACGCCCTGGGTCAAGGTGACGTCGCCGAATGGCAGGCGCACCCCGACATCGGTGAACGTCGCCGGGAAGAAATTCATCGCGGGCGACCCGATGAACCCGGCCACGAACAGGTTGGCGGGGTCGTTGTACAACTCCTCGGGAGTACCGATCTGCTGGACGGCACCGGCCAGCAGCACCACCACCCGGTCCCCCAGCGTCATCGCTTCGGTCTGGTCGTGGGTGACGTAGACCGTGGTGGTGCCCAGGCGATTCTGCAGCCGCGAGATCTCGGCGCGCATCTGCACCCGGAGCTTGGCGTCGAGGTTGGACAGCGGCTCATCCATCAGAAATGCCTTGGGGTCACGCACAATCGCCCGCCCCATCGCGACGCGCTGGCGCTGACCACCGGACAGCTGACCCGGCTTACGGTCGAGCAACTCGGTGAGATCGAGGGTCTTCGCAGTCTCGGTCACCTTGGCCGCGATCTCGTCCTTCTTGACCTTGGCCAACGTCAGCGGGAAGGCAATGTTCTGCCGCACGGTCATATGCGGGTACAGCGCGTACGACTGGAACACCATCGCGATGTCACGGTCCTTGGGCGCCTTCTCGTTGACCCGCTCGCCGCCGATCCGCAACTCACCCGAGGTGATGTCCTCAAGTCCGGCAATCATGTTCAGCGTGGTGGACTTACCGCATCCCGATGGGCCCACCAGGATGATGAACTCGCCGTCGGCGATGGTCATGGAGAATTCCTTGACGGCCTCCCTGACACCGCCTGCGCCGTCGGGGTAACTCTTGGTCACCCGGTCCAACACAATTTCGGCCATCCAACTACCCCTTTACCGCACCGGACGTCAGCCCAGCGACGATCCGCCGCTGGAAAATGAGAACAAAGATGATGATCGGGATCGTGATGACCATCGCGCCCGCCGCGATCGAGCCGGTCGGCTCTTCGAATTGCGAACTACCGGTGAAGTTCGCAATCGCCACCGGCGCGGTGATCGCCCGCTGCGTCGCGGTCAGCGACAGCGCCAACAGCAGGTCGTTCCACGCGAAGATGAACACCAGGATGGCCGCGGTGACGATGCCCGGTGCGGCCAACGGAGCGATGACCTTGCGGAACGCCTGGCCGGCCGTGGCCCCGTCCATCTTCGCGGCCTTCTCCAGATCCCAGGGGATCTCCCGGAAGAACGCCGACAACGTGTAGATCGCCAGCGGCAGCGCGAAAGTGATGTACGGAATGATCAGCCCTGGCCAGGTATCGAACAGCCCGAGTCGGCGTTCGATGTTGAAAAGCGGTGTCACCAGTGAAATCTGCGGGAACATGGCGATCAGCAGTGCCACCCCGACCAGCAGACGCTTACCCGGGAAGGTCAGCCTGGCCACGGCGTAGGCCGCCATGCCGCCGATGGTGACCGCGATGACCGTGGTGATCAAACCGATGCCGATCGAGTTGACCAGCGCCGAACTGAAGATGTTGCCGGTGAAGATGCCCTTGTAGTTCTCGAAGGTGATCTCCGCCGGGATCAGCTTGCCGTCCTTGACACTTGACGTCGGCTTCAACGACAGCGACAGAATCCACAGCACCGGGATCAACGCATACAGAACCACGAGGATGTTGATCAGGCCCCAGCCCGTCGCGCGCCGCGCACCCACCCGCTCGCTCACCGGTGTCCCTCCACGTCCGCGCCAGGTGCTGACGCACCGAAGATCTTGATGAAGATGAACGCGATGATCGCGACCGATAAGAAGATCAACACGCTGATCGCCGAACCCAATCCGAGATTGAACGCCTTGAACAGGTTGTCATAGCCCAGGATCGACACCGAGCCGGTGTTGTTCGCGCCGCCGGTCAGTACATAGATGTTGTCGAAGATCCGGAACGCGTCCAGCGTCCGGAACAGCAGGGCAACCAGGATCGCCGGTTTGATCAGCGGCAGAATCACTTTGATCAGCCGGTGCCACGCGCCCGCGCCGTCGACCTGGGCGGCGTTGAGCAGATCCTGCGGCACCAGCGCCAGTCCGGCCAGCAACAGCAGCGCCATGAACGGCGTCGTCTTCCAGACCTCGGCAAGGACCACGATCGCCAGTGAGGGCAACTGTTCGGTCAGCGGAGCGCTGCCGTCGGGCAACAGATTGGCCAGATATCCGGTGCCCGGCGTCCAGGCGTAGTACCAGCTGTAGGAGGCTGCCACGGTCACGATGCCGTACGGGATCAACACCGCCGTGCGCACCACGCCCTTGCCGAAGATCGTGCGGTGCATGACCAGCGCGAGCGCCATGCCGAGCACGAACTCGATGGCCACCGAGACGACCGTGATACCCAGCGTCACCACGAAAGCCGTCCACCAGTACCGGTCGGTGAGGATGGTCTGGTAATTGGCGAACCAGACGAACGCGGTGTCGTCGGGGGCCGCCAGGTTGTAGCGCTGCAGGCTCAGCCACACCGCGTACCCGATCGGATAGGCGGTGACCGCGAGCATCAGGACCACCGCGGGGGCGATCAGCGCGAACGCCAGCCTGCGTTCGGATTTCCGGTCGTCGGTTCCGGTGGCAGTGCTCGTCGGCTCCTCGCGCAAGCGCTCGTCGGCCGTCACGGGATCAGCCCCTTACCGTCGATGGCCTTCTGGACCTGCTCGGTCAACTCGTCGGCCATCCGTTCGGGATCGATCTCGGTGATCGGCGCCAGCGTCGCCGAGATCCGCGTCGACACCGCCTGGTACACCGGGGTCGCAGGCCGCACCGCGGCATTGGTGAGCTGCTCGCGAATGATCGCATACTGCGGGTACTTGGCCTGGAATTCAGGATCGTCGTACAGCGAGGCGCGCACCGCGGGCAAGCCGCCCTCCACGGAGGTGTAGCGCTGGTTGTCGACGTTGCGCAGGCACCGGATGGCTTCGAACGCTTCGGCCTTGTGCTGGCTGGTGGCCGCGACCGCGAGATTCAGCCCGCCCAACGTCACCTTCGCTGGTTCGCCCTCGACGACGCCGGGAAAGTTGGCGAAACCGAAGACTTCTTTGCTGGCGTCGTACGCGGCCCGGAACTGTTCGTCGGTGGGTGAGAAGGTGCCGAGGTCGTTGATCGCGTCGGCGAGATCGGCGCGTTCGTTGAGCGGCAGGAAGCTCACCCCGCCCTTGACGGCGTTCTCCAGCAGCGAGGGCAGCACGAACGGCCAGTTCACCTCTAGGGCGGCTTTGCCCTGTTCGAGCGCCAACCGCGCGGTCGCCTCATCGGTCTGGGTCACCGACGGATCGGCACCGGGCGCGGTGGCGACGGATTTGATGATCTGCAGCGCCTTGACGGTGGCGGCTCGATGTTCGGGGGTGTCGGTCAGCGTGACGGACTTGCCGTCGTCAGAGAGGACCTGCCCGCCCGCGCTGGCCAGCAGCGTGTTGAACCACACCACCAGGCCCTCGTACTGCTTGGCCTGCACGGCGATCCAGCTGGGCTCACCGGCGGCATGCAGACGCGTCGCCTCGGACACCATCGCATCCCAGGTACTCGGTGGCTCGTCCATCAAATCTGCTCGATACCACAACAATTGGGTGTTGGTGGTGATCGGCGAGGCGTACAGCTGGCCCTGCCAACGTGCGGTCTCCAACGGCCCAGGCAGGGTGTTCTCCACAGCGTCCGATTCGGCCAGACCGGCCGGGTCGTCGGACAGCGGCAGCGCCCAGCCTGCCTCGGCGAACTCGGCGGTCCACACCACGTCGAGCGCCATCACGTCGAGGGTCTTGTCGTTACCCGTGAGCCGGCGGGCGAGCTGCAGCCGTTGATCGTCAGCGCCTTTGGGCAAACTGATCTGCTTGATGGTGAACCGGCCGCCGAGTTCCTCGTTACATCGTTTGGCGACAGCGGTGAACGTCGCCATCTCATTAGCCGGCGTGTAGTAGTTGATGACCAGCCCACTGGTCTCCGAACCGCAAGCCGACACCACCGAGGCTGTCGTCAGTGCGGCCACTGCCGCAGCACATAGCCGCCGAGCGCGCACCGCTCTGCCTCCCGTCCGCGTCGAACGTCGCCGCCGGAGCAGCTCCGGCGGGAACCTCCCGCGCGCAAACCGTAGAGCCAGATACGCGTGATGTGCAACACTTTGGGCACGCGCGCGTCACAATCGTGACCTGCGGCTGTTTGCCAACAGGCCCGAAACGCGGCCAGGAGAAGGTCAGATCTTCAAGCGCGCCAGCAGATCCCGGCCCTGTTCGGCGCTCTGCGGATCACATAGCACGTCATAGCGGCCGGCGACCAGTTGCATGGTCGAACTGAAATCTCTTGTGCCGCGTGCCATCGCGTACGGGATCGCCGAGGTGATCAGACCGAAGAACACGCCAGCGATCAGACCGGTCAGCAACGCGCTCCACGGATTGGGGCTGAAAAAGCCCAGAATCAGGCCGATGAACAGGCCCAGCCAGGCACCGGTGAGCACACCGCCACCAAGCACCTTGGGCCAGCTCAACCGTCCCGTGACCCTCTCGACCTGCATCAGATCCACGCCGACGAGAGTCACCTGCTGCACCGGGAACTGTTGATCCGACAGATAGTCGACCGCACGCTGGGCCTCGGCATAGGTGGGATAGGAGCCGATCGGCCAACCCCGCGGCGGGGTGGGCAGCGCGCCACGTGTCGGCGCTGCGGGCGTGGCGCCCGGTGCCTGACCGGGCTGGAATGGGCTCGTCATCGAACTTCACTCTCCTCTGTGCACCGCATATTCGCGGCTACTGTCATAACACCAACGTCCGGCCACCGGTTTTGGTGCCGCGCCCTGTCGTGACCTCCTGTTTCCGGTGCGTGCGCTAGGTTGATCAGCATGACAAATCCGGACGGGAACGCGGGCGAAACGCCACCATCCGGGCCCGGCGCCGGGCCGTCGGAACCGTCGTGGAGCGGCTACGAAGCACCTCCGATCGAGCAATCCCAGGATCAACCGCCTGCGGCCGAAGCGCAACCGCCATACCCGTCGTACGCCCCTTACCCGTCGTTTCCGCCGCCGAACTATCCGTCGGACTATCCCCCACCGCCACCGGGATACCCGGTGCCCTATCCCACCGGACCACAGGCCTACGACCCGTCGACACCGCTGCAGTACCCGGCCGCGCCGGGGTATCCGCCGCAGGCGTACCCGCCGCCGCCCGGTTATCCGGCGCCCGGATACCCGCCGGGTTACCCGGGCCAGCCCGCCGCCAACAACGGCATGGCGATCGGTTCACTGGTCGCGTCGGCCGCAGGCATTCCGTTCTTCTTTTTCTGTTTCACCGGAATCGTGCCTGCACTCGTCGGCATCGCGCTCGGCATCGTCGCGCTCAACCAGATCGGCAACACCGGGCAGGCGGGCCGCGGCCTGGCGATCGCGGGCATCGCCCTCGGTGCGGTGGTCAGCCTGATCACCGTCGTCTTCTTCCTCGCGTTCATCGCGTCGGTCTAGCGCCAAGGCCAACCGACCGGGCGTGGATCCGATTGTCCCGCTGGTCTATCCGGCTGCCGGTTGCCCCGCTACCGCGGCGGACGGAACGGCTCCGCCAATCGCGCCATCCCGGCGGCGCGGCCTTTCCCGGCGATCACCAGCGCCATCTTGCGGCTGGCCTCGTCGATCATCTCGTCGCCGAGCATCACCGCGCCACGAGCGCCACCGGCCCTCGAGGTGTGCCAGTCGTAGGCGTCCAGAATGAGTTCGGCATGGTCGTAATCGGCTTGGCGGGGGCTGAAGATCTCATTGCCCGCCGTGATCTGGTCCGGATGCAACACCCATTTGCCGTCATAACCCAGCGCCGCCGACCGGCCGGCCACCCGGCGGAATGCGTCGGTGTCCCGCACCTTCAGATAGGGCCCGTCGATCGCGTTGATGCCGTGCGTACGCGCCGCGATCAGAATCCGCATCAGCACGTGGTGGTGGGCGTCCCCGACGTCGTAACCCTCGGGCTGTTCCCCGACCACCAGGGTGCGCATGTTCAGGCTTGCCATCATGTCGGCGGGACCCAGCACCAGGGCCTGCACGCGCGGGCAGGCGGCGATGGCGTCGACATTGCTGAGGCCCTGGGCATTTTCGATCTGGGCCTCGATGCCGATCCGGCCGACGGGCAGTCCGTGCGTGGTCTCCAACTGGCTCAGCAGCAGATCCAGCGCATGAATGTGCGAGACGTCCGTCACCTTCGGCAGCACGATCACCTCGACCGCGGCTCCCGCGGTGGACACCACCTCGATCACGTCGGCATAGGTCCACGGCGTGGTCCAGTCGTTGACCCGCACCCCGCGCAGCTGACCCGACCATCCGTCCTCTGCCAGCGCGACAGCCACCTGGGTGCGTGCCTGTTCCTTGGCGTCCGGGGCAACCGCATCCTCGAGGTCGAGGAACACCTCGTCTGCGGCCAGGTTTTTGGCCTTCTGGATCATTTTGACACTGCTCCCCGGAACCGAGAGACACGTTCTACGGGGTCGATACGCGTTGTCCACGAAGATAGTCTCTACCCTTTGAACCATGGCGGCGGTGAACAGGGTCTATGCAGCCCGTCTTGCGGGGATGGTGGTGCTAGGTCCGGACGGGGAGTCCATCGGTCGCGTCCGTGATGTGGTGATCAGCATCAGTATCGTCCGCCAACAACCGCGGGTACTGGGCCTTGTCGTCGAATTGCTCACCCGGCGAAGGATTTTCGTACCGATCCTGCGGGTGACGGCAATCGAACCCGGCTCGGTGACGCTGGCTACCGGCAGTGTGTCGTTGCGCCGGTTCGCCCAACGCCCCGGAGAGGTGCTGGCCCTGGGCCAGGTGCTGGAAACCCGCGTCCGCGTCGACGATACGGACCTGCCCCAGCTCGCCGGAATCGACGTCGTGGTGGTCGATCTGGGTATCGAACAGACCCGGACCAGGGACTGGATGGTCACCCGTGTTGCGGTACGCCCGCAGCGACGGCTGGGTAGGCGCAGCAACATCTATGCCGTCGACTGGCAGAACGTGCACGGCCTCACGCCGTCGGGGCTGGCGATGCCCGATCAGGGCGTGGCCTCACTGCTGGACCAGTTCGAGGGGCAACGCGCCGTCGAGGTGGCCGAGGCACTGCGCGAGCTGCCTGCCAAACGTCGCTACGAACTGTTCCGCGCGCTCGACGACGAGCGGCTTGCCGATGTGCTCCAGGAACTGCCCGAGGACGAGCAGGCCGAGGTGCTGCAGCAGCTCAACACCGAACGCGCCGCGGACGTGCTCGAGGCCATGGATCCCGATGATGCGGCCGACCTGCTCGGCACGCTGACACCGGCCGAAGCCGAGGTGCTGCTGGGGCGGATGGATCCCGAAGACTCCGAGGACGTGCGCCGGCTGCTGTCCCACTCGCCCGACACCGCGGGCGGTCTGATGACGTCGGAGCCCGTGGTGCTGGCGCCCGACACGACTGTCGCCGAGGCGCTGGCCCGCGTCCGCGACCCCGACCTCACCCCCGCACTGGCGTCGATGGCGTTTGTCGCACGGGCGCCCACCGCCACCCCGACCGGGCATTACCTGGGCTGCGTGCACTTGCAGCGGCTGCTGCGTGAACCACCGGCGACGCTGGTCAGCGGCATCGTCGACAGCGACCTGCCCTCCCTGAGCCCCGCGGACTCACTGGCGGCGGTGACGCGCTATTTCGCCGCCTACAACCTGGTGTGCGGTCCGGTGGTCGACGAGGAGAGCCACCTGCTGGGCGCGGTGTCGGTCGACGACGTGCTCGACCATCTGTTGCCGGAGGACTGGCGGGAACACGACGAGCCTGAGCTGCCGGTGGCGGGCTCATGAGCGATTTGTCGGCACGTCAGCGGCTCGACACCCCCCGCTCGACGCGTGGCCTCGGGCTGCACTTCGACGTTGAGGCGGTGGGCGCGTTCAGCGAGCGCATCGCACGGTTCCTCGGTACCGGGCGCTACCTGGCCATCCAGACGTTCGTGGTGATCGTCTGGATCGCCCTGAACATCGGCGTCTTCGCCTTCCAGTGGGACCCGTACCCGTTCATCCTGCTCAACCTGGCCTTTTCCACCCAGGCCGCGTACGCCGCGCCCCTGATCCTGCTGGCGCAGAACCGCCAGGAGAACCGGGACCGGGTGTCGCTCGAAGAGGATCGGCGCCGGGCCGAGCAGACCAAGGCCGATACCGAGTATCTCGCCCGCGAGCTCGCAGCGCTGCGCCTGGCCGTGGGCGAGGTAGCCACCCGCGACTATCTGCGCCGCGAGCTGGAGGAGATCCGCGACATGATCAGCGGATTGCAGCAACCCGTGACAGACGGCGATGAGGACGGCCCCGGCAGCCCCGACCCGGTCGAGCGTCGCCCGAAACGCGGTGGTTGAAGCTCCAGTCGACCATTGTCGAAACAGGAGAACACCGACTAGGTATGGTGACTTGGTTCACAGCACGCTATTTAGTAGGCCACACAAGTAGGTAAGGACGGTCAGGTGCGCATAGGGGGAGGGGCGGCTTTCCTGGCCGCTCGACGCCGGGTGGGGCCGCTGACGGGCGCCTCCCCTGTCGGCACTCCCGACTTCCGCGGTTTCCTGCCGGAGCCGCACGTCCGCCGAACGCTGTCCCCTGGCTTGTCCGCTCCGCCACTGCGCGCCGTGTTCGGGGTGGCGGTGCTCTCCCCCGTCATCCTCGCCGGGGCAGTCGGGGCCTCTCCCCCGTCGCCGCACATCGGTGCCACCGACACCGCAGTGACGCCCCTGGCCGCCGTCGAACCCGCACCCGACCGGACCGGTCCTGCCGTGGTCGCAGCCGCCAAGCCACCGTCGAAGTTTCACATCGCCGCGATGACAGCATCTGCTCCCCCGCCGGCGGTCGTGGTGAACTCCCCTGGCGCCCTGGGTATTCCAGGCATGGCGCTGAATGCCTACCGCAACGCCGAACGAATGATGGCTGCGGCGTATCCGGGCTGCGGGGTGAGCTGGAATCTGCTGGCAGGCATCGGCCGCATCGAATCCATGCACGCCAACGGCGGTGCCACCGATGCCCGCGGCACGCCGGTCCGCCCGATCTACGGGCCTGCGCTGGACGGCACGCTTCCCGGCAACGAGGTCATCGTGCAGAGCGCGCAGGTCGGCCGGGTCACCTATGCCCGGGCCATGGGGCCGATGCAGTTTCTGCCCGGCACCTGGGCGCGGTACGCCTCCGACGGGGACGGCGACGGCCGGGCCGACGTGCAGAACCTCTACGACTCGACGCTGGCCGCCGCCCGCTACCTGTGCAGCGGTGGGCTCAACCTGCGCGATCAGTCCCAGGTCATGGCCGCCATCCTGCGTTACAACAACTCCGTGGCCTACGCCCGCAATGTGCTCGGCTGGGCGGCCGCGTACGCCACCGGCGTCGTTCCGGTCGATCTGCCGCCGATCACCGGGTCGATACCCCCGATCGGTGACGCCCACCTGGACCAGCCCGAAGGGCTCGGACCCGGTCTGCCCGTCAATGCCACCGGTCTGCCCGTCGGTGACCCGCTCGCGTTGATTCCGGTGCTGGGCAGCAACGAGGCCTCCCAACTGGTTGCCACGAACGTTCCCGGCTTCGCGCCCGGGCAGGTGCTGGGACCGCTGCCCGGCCCGGCACAGGCCGCGCCGCCACCCCCGCCTGCGGCGCCGCCACCGTGGCGCCCGCCATGGGAGCAACCGCGCCAGCCTGAATGCGTGGTGTTCTGTCTGAGCGATCAGACACCGCCACCTCCTGCCGCGCCGCCGCCCGCGCCATGGCCTGGCCTCGCCCCGCCACCCGCGCCCATGCCGGTCGCGCCGGGCCTTCCGCCCGCGCCCGGCCCGGCACCCGGTCCGGCCCCCGGCCCCGCGCCCGGTCCGGCCTGAGGGCTCATCGATCCGACTCTCGGTCGCGCCGTAGACTCGGTGGTGATGTCCGAATCTGCCTCCGAGCTGCAATCTGCGGTGCGTTCCGCGCTGGCCAAGGTGATCGATCCCGAACTACGTCGGCCGATCACCGAGCTCGGCATGGTTAAGAGCGTCACGATCGAGCCTGACCACGGTGTCCACGTCGAGATCTACCTGACCACCGCGGCCTGCCCCAAGAAGACCGAGATCGCCGATATGGTCACCTCGGCCGTCGCGGACGTCCCCGGCACCGGCGCGGTCAAGGTCGGCCTCGACGTGATGAACGACGAACAACGCACCGAGCTGCGCAAGCAGTTACGCGGCGATTCGCGGGAGCCGGTGATCCCGTTCGCCCAGCCCAACTCCCTGACCCGGGTGTATGCGGTGGCCTCCGGCAAGGGCGGGGTCGGCAAATCCAGTGTCACGGTCAACCTCGCCGCGGCGATGGCCGCCCGCGGCTTGGCGGTAGGGGTGCTCGACGCCGACATCTACGGACATTCGGTACCGCGCATGATGGGCACCACCGAGCGGCCCACCCAGGTCGACTCGATGATCCTGCCGCCGATCGCTCATGACGTGAAGGTCATCTCGATCGCGATGTTCACCCAGGGCAACACCCCGGTGGTGTGGCGCGGCCCGATGTTGCACCGGGCGCTACAGCAGTTCCTGGCCGACGTGTACTGGGGCGACCTGGATGTGCTGCTGCTGGATCTACCGCCGGGTACCGGTGACGTCGCGATCTCGGTGGCGCAGCTGATCCCGAGCGCGGAGATCCTGGTGGTGACGACGCCTCAGCTGGCCGCGGCCGAAGTGGCCGAACGGGCGGGCGCGATCGCGCTGCAGACCCGGCAACGCATCGCGGGCGTGGTCGAGAACATGTCCGGGCTGTTGCTGCCCGACGGCTCGACCATGCAGCTGTTCGGTGAAGGCGGCGGGGCGCAGGTGGCGGAATCCCTGACCCGTTCGGTCGGCGGCGACGTGCCGCTACTGGGTCAGATCCCGCTGGAACCTGCGCTGGTGGCGGCCGGTGACGCCGGGGTCCCGCTGGTGTTGTCTGCCCCCGATTCGCCCGCCGGCAAGGAGCTGCGCAAGGTCGCCGATGCCCTCTCGGCACGCAAACGCGGGCTGGCCGGCATGTCCCTGGGTCTGGATCCCGCGGGCCGCTGACCGCCGCTGCTAGGTGGCGTCAGGGTCGAACACCGTGCCTGCCGGCTTGTTGTCGGCAGCTTTCTCCGGGGTCTCCGGGGTGGACGCGTCCGGTTCGACAGGTGTCGGACCGCCCGGTGTCTGCGGCTTGTCGAATGCGCCGGTCAGGAACGAGTCATCGCCGTCGAGCAGATGCTTGGTGATCGCGGCCCGCGGTGTCATGCCACGCAGCTTCTGCAGCTCCGACAGCGGCTGGCGCAGGTCCTCGAACTCGGGACCGAAGTCGTCACGCAGCTGGCTGGTGGCACCGCTGACGTAGTCACGGGCCTGACGCAGCGCGCTCGAGGTCCAGCGGATGGCGCCGGGCAGGCGCTCCGGCCCGAGGATCACCAGGCCGGCGACCACCAGGACCAGCATCTCGCCCCAACCGATATTGGCGAACATGGCCTACGTGCTGTCTTTGCCGTCGGGGGTCACGGTGAGCGTCACCGGGCGGCCGTCGCGGACCACTTCGATGGGTGCAGGCTCGCCGATCTTGAGCTGACGTATCGCGACCGCGAACTCGTCGGCGTCGGCGACCGTGCGGTCACCGACCTTGACCACGACGTCGTTCTCCAGAATTCCGGCCCGCTCCGCGGGGCTGCCTGCCATCACGTTCGCCACCTGAGCGCCGGAAGCCAGATCGTTGCTCACCGACTTGGCGGTGAGCCCCAGCGTCGGGTGGGCGATCTTGCCGTTCTGGATCAAGGTCTCGACAGTCTGCTTGACCTCGTTGACCGGAATCGCGAAGCCCAGCCCACTTGCGCTGTCCGACAAGGACTTTCCGGCGGTATTGATGCCGATGACCTCGGAGCTCATGTTGATCAGCGGGCCACCGGAGTTGCCGTGGTTGATCGACGCGTCGGTCTGCACACCGTCGATCACGGTGTCGGTGTCCGACCCGTCGCCCGACAGCGGCACCGGCCGGTGCAGCGCGCTGATGATGCCGTGCGTGACGGTGCTGCGCAGGCCCAGCGGAGCACCCGCGGCGATCACTTCCTCACCGACCCGGATTTTCTCCGAGTCGCCCATCCGCGCCACGGTCAGGTTGTCGACGTTGTCGACCTTGAGCACCGCCAGGTCGGTCTTGGGATCGCGGCCGACGAGATTCGCCGGCGCTTCCTTGCCGTCGTTGAACACCACGGTGATCTGGTAGTCGGCAGGCTTACCCGCCGCATCGGAGATCACGTGATTGTTGGTCACGATGTAGCCGCGTCCGTCGATGACAACGCCGGATCCCTGGGATCCCTCGGTCTTGCTCTTCGCTTCGATCGTGACCACCGAATCGGCGACCGCAGCGGCGACCTTGGCGAACCGGCCGGCTTCCGGTTCCGGTTCGTCACCGGTCTCCAGCGTCACCTTCGAGGTGGTGAAGGCCTGTACGGTCCCTGCGGTCTTCTGGCCGACCCAGCCGCCGACGAACGCGACCAACATGGCACTCAGAAACAGCACGGTCAGCGCGACCCAGGACACCCGGCCGCCGAACAGCACCTCGCGCAGACTCAACTTGCCTGCGGGTTCGGTCACGACCGTCGGGGCCGACGGCTGCCGGGCCGGCGTGCCGAGTGCCACGCCCGCAGCGGGGTCACGCCAAGGATCGTCGAACCCGTCGCTGGAGTCCCGCTCGGCCTCAAGAGCACCCGCGTCAGTGGGGTGGCGCTGCAACGAATCGCCGCCCGTGCCGGGCCTGCCGAACGCCTCGGCGAGCACCGGATCCGGTGGCTGGTCCTTCGGCGCGAACTCGCCCTGGTCCTGGAACTTGTCGGCGTCCGCGAACGATCCGTCGACACCTGTCGGCCTGCCGAACGTGCGTTGCGACGCGGGATCGACGGGTGGCCGCTCAACGCCGCGCGGCGCCAGGCGGCCGCTATCGCCGGACTGGTCCTGATTGGTCACCGATGTATCACTCTCTATCGGAGCGCCCGACCTGGCGTAATCGGCCGGCGCGGGTCACTGTTCGCCTCGTGGTCCACCCTACCGGCGCTTACGCCGCGATCGCGTCGGGTCATCAGCAAACTGCGGCTGCTCCGGCGCTTCCGGCGGCGGTTGTGGAATGTGGTGCGGGATCTCGGACAACATGCCCAACAACGCGTTCGGAATCGCAATCGGGCACGAGTCCCGCAAGGCAGTGCGCGCCTGGCTCTGTGCGTCCACCTCAGCGGCGCAGTCCGGGCACAACGACAGGTGATGGGCGGCACGCAGATGTGCGGTCATCCGCAGCTCACCGTCGACGAATGCCGCGATGGCCTCGATCGAAAGGTGCTCGGTGGATCCGAATTGGCGCGGCGCGCCCACCGGCGCATCACTCTGAGAGGCGAACTGCGCAGGCAGCCAGGAGAAAGCGCGACGGAACACGTGTCCCGGGTCGACCATCACCCAGCTCCTCTCAGTGCGTTCATGCTCTTCAGTGAATGTAGCGCGGGACGCACGGTCCGGCACCTATAGACCACCTATAGACGTTGAACGCTCAGGCCGACCGGGAAGTTTCCGACGAGTGCTTGGCGAGGTATTCCCGCAGCGCCTGCCGTCCACGGTGAATACGGCTGCGGACGGTCCCCAGTTTCACACCGAGCGTGGCGCCGATCTCCTCATAGGACAGACCCTCGATGTCGCACAGGACCACCGCGGCGCGGAACTCCGGTGGCAGCGAGTCGAGCGCGGCCTGCAGATCGGCCCCAAGGCGTGAATCGTGATAGATCTGCTCGGGGTTCGGATCGTCGGCGGGAACGCGGTCGTAGTCCTCCGGCAGCGCTTCCATCCGGATGCGTCCACGGCGTCGGACCATGTCGAGGAACAGGTTGGTCGTGATGCGGTGCAACCAACCCTCGAAGGTGCCGGGTTGATAGTTCTGCACCGAGCGGAACACCCGGATGAAGGTCTCCTGGGTCAGGTCCTCGGCGTCGTGCTGGTTGCCCGAGAGGCGGTAGGCCAGCCGGTACACGCGGTCGGCGTGCTGACGGACCAGCTCATCCCACGACGGCATGCTGGCGTGGTCGCCCGTCGCGTCGAACACGGCGGTTCCGGTCAATTCGTCGGACGGCTCCGCCCAGCCCGCTTCGCCCAGTTGGTCCACGTGGGACATCGAAACCGGGGCCGGCTGGGGGGTGGTGGTGGTAGTCGTCGGATCCTCCTGGTCACATACGTCATCGTTTTCAACGCGTACGACAACATCGTTATTCCGAGTGCGCGGCGCAGTGCGCCAGCGGACGCCATCCTCCATGCGGCCTACCGTTCCTCATGCCGGTGTGGTGGGCATATGAGCAAACTGAACTTTCCCTGAGAAAGGCGACGATACGGCCCAGAACCTGGCCAAACCAGCGATTATCCGACGGGAATTGATCGCCGACGCGGGCGTGTCGCGGGGTCGCCGGATACGACTGGCCTACGCTGCGGGCATGTCCAGCTCCGAGGAGACCTCAGTGACAGCGGGCCAGACGCACTCCAGCGGCGCCGAAGCGGTCGTCACGCACGCCGAACGGTCGATCTCCGAGGACGCGATCGTGGCGGCGGCCCGGGAACGGGCGGTCGACATCGGCGCAGGCGCGGTGACCCCGGCGGTCGGGGCGCTGCTCAGCGTGCTGGCCCGGCTCACCGGCGGCCGCGCCGTCGTCGAGGTGGGCACGGGCGCGGGTGTCAGCGGTTTGTGGTTGCTCTCGGGCATGCGCGACGACGGCGTGCTCACCACGATCGACGTCGAACCCGAGCATCAGCGGATCGCCAAGCAGGGATTCGTCGAGGCCGGCGTCGGACCCGGCCGCACCCGGCTGATCAGCGGGCGCGCCCAGGAAGTGCTGACCCGGCTCGCCGACGAGTCCTACGACCTGGTGTTCATCGACGCCGATCCCATCGACCAGCCGCAGTTCGTGGTGGAGGGTGTGCGCCTGTTGCGCCCCGGTGGCGCGATCGTGGTGCATCGCGCCGCACTGGGCGGACGGGCAGGCGACGCCGGCGCCCGTGACGCCGAGGTCACCGCGGTCCGCGAGGCGGCCCGGCTCATCGCCGAGGACGAGCGGCTCACGCCGGTGCTGATCCCGCTGGGCGACGGCCTGCTCGCTGCTGCCCGCGACTGACTCTCGGCGCGCTTTTTCTGGGTGCATTTTTCCTGGGCGAGCAGACAGCTAGGTACCAAATGCGGGCATTTTTCGGTACCGGCGTGTCTGCTCGCCGGTCTTGGTGAGGCACGCCTCGGCGATTTTTACGGATTTCTGACGGGCTCACCCCTTGACCTTCGACTGAACACGCGTTTAGCGTACTAAACATGCGTTCAGTAGACGATCGAACCGCGGTGGCCCGGATCCGTGATGCTGCCATCGAACAATTCGGCCAACACGGTTTCAGCGTGGGCCTGCGCACGATCGCCGACTCCGCGGGCGTCAGCGCCGCACTCGTCATCCACCACTTCGGCTCCAAGGACGGGCTGCGCAAGGCCTGCGACGAGTACGTCGCCGAGGTGGTGCGTGAGGCCAAATCGGTGTCGATGCAGACCTCTGACCCAGCCACCTGGCTAGGTCAGATGGCCGAGATCGAGAGCTACGCACCGCTGATGGCCTACCTGGTGCGCAGCATGCAGTCCGGAAGCGAACTGGCCAAGACGTTCTGGCGCACGATGATCGCCAACGCCGAGCAGTACCTGGAGGAGGGCGTGCGGGCCGGAACACTCAAGCCCAGCCGGGATCCTCGGTCGCGGGCCAGATTCCTGGCGATCTGCGGCGGAGGTGGGTTCCTGCTCTATCTCCAGATGCATGACGAGCCGAGCGACCTGCGCACCGTGCTGCGCGACTACGGCGAGGAGATGGTGTTGCCCGCCCTGGAGGTCTACACCGAGGGCCTGATGGCCGACTCCAGGTTGTATGACGCATTTCTGAGCCAACGCGAACAGGGGATTCCCTTCACCGCGCCCGACACCGACATCGACACGAAGGAGCCAGCGTGAACGCACCCGCCGTCGAAATCCGTGGACTGTCAAAGTCATTCGGCCGAACCAAGGCGCTCGACGGGCTCAACTTGACCGTATCCCCCGGCAACGTCGCCGGATTCCTCGGGCCCAATGGTGCAGGCAAGTCCACCACCATCCGCGTGCTGCTGGGCCTGCTGCGTGCCGACGGCGGCACGGTACGGCTGCTCGGCGGCGACCCCTGGCACGACGCGGTCGCACTGCACCGCCGGATCGCCTATGTCCCCGGCGATGTCACGCTGTGGCCCAACCTCACCGGCCAACAGGCCATCGACTTCCTGTGCCGGCTGCGCGGCAACGGCGTCGACACCCGGCGCCGCGACGAGCTGATCGAACGCTTCGAGCTGGACCCACACAAGAAAGCCCGTACCTACTCGAAGGGCAACCGGCAGAAAGTGGCCATCATCGCCGCCTTCAGCTGCAACGCCGAGCTGTACATCCTCGACGAACCCACCTCCGGCCTGGATCCGTTGATGGAGCAGACCTTTCAGCAGTGTGTGAACGAGGTGGCCGCACGGGGCGCCGCCATCCTGCTGTCCAGCCACATTCTCGCCGAAGTCGAGAAACTGTGTGACAACGTGACGATCATCCGGGCCGGCCGTACCGTGCGGTCCGGCACGCTCAGCGAGCTGCGTCATCTGATGCGCACCACGATCACAGCCCGGACCCGTACGGATGGCCGTGCACTGCAACAGGTCCCGTACGTCCACGACTTCACCAGCCGCGACGGAAAGATCCGGTTCTCGGTGGACCGCGCCGACCTGGAGTTCACCATGGAACACCTCACCGACCTGGGTATCGACGAATTGACCGTCGCACCGGCGTCTTTGGAGGACATGTTCCTGCGCGAGTATCAGAGTGTGGCCCCATGAGCGGGGCAGCGCTCGCACCGAGCCGGCGCCAGGCTCCTGCGAGTTCCCCGTTGACCGGGACGCTCGATCTGCTGAGGCTGGCGTTTCGGCGCGATCGGATCCGGTTGACGGTATGGACCGCACTCCTGACCCTGACGATGCTGTACGCACCCAACGCAGTCCGAATGGCCTACCCCGAGGAGGCGCAGCGGCTGGCCCGCGTCGACCTGCTCAAGACTCCGGCCGGAATGATGATGGGCGGGCCCATGTTCGGCCGCAACGAGATCGATCTCGGTGTGATGATGGCCAACGAGCTCACTTTGACCCTGATCGTCGCCACCTCGATCCTGGCAATCCTCACGGTCATCCGGCATACCCGCAGCGAGGAGGAGAGCGGCGCAGCCGAACTCGTGCTCTCCTCGGTGGTCGGCCGCTACGCCCGCACCGCCGCGGCACTGTCCCTCGTCGGGGCCGTCAACGCGGTACTGGCCGTAATGATGACCCTGGCGATGGCATCGGCCGGCTTCGCGATCATTGATTCCGCCGCGATGAGTCTGGGAATCACCGGGGTGGCAATGGTGTTCGGCGCGCTCTCCGCGGTCACCGCGCAGCTGTGGCGTGCCGCCCGCACCGCCACCGGCTCGGCGATGGCTGCCCTGGCCGTGGCGGCGCTGGTGCGCGGCATCGGTGATGTCATCGACAATTCCGGTAGCGCCCTGAGCTGGTTATCTCCCATTGCGTGGGCACAGCAGATGCGACCGTTCGTCGAATTGCGTTGGTGGCCCTTCGGGATGCTGGTGGCAGTGACCGTAGCGCTGATCGCCACCGCGGCCGTGCTGGAACGTCGCAGGCAGTACGACGCAGGCACGATCCCGTCCGCCGGAGACAGTCCGGACGCGCCGGCGATCGCCGGGCCGTTCCAGTTACATCTGCGGTTGCAGCGTGGGCTTACCGTCGGCTGGGGCATCGGGTTGTTCGTGGCGGGGCTGGCATTCGGTTCGATGACGAAGTCGCTGATGAACGCCGCCGAGGGCAATGAACTGATCGCCAGAGTGCTGGAGGCCCAGGGCAATGACGGCGCGTACACCACGATGACGCAGTTCTTGGCCGCCGCTGCCTGCGGCTATGTCGTGGCAGCGGTATTGCGCGTATCCAGTGACGAACAGAGCGGTTTGGGCGAGTTGGTGCTCGCCGGCGCGGTGTCCCGCTGGCAGTGGCTGTTGGGTGCGGTCGCTTCGACCTTGCTGGGGTCCGCGGCACTGTTGTTCTGCGCGGGGCTCGGCAACGGCCTGGGCGCCGGTCTCACCCTCGGTGAACCCGCCACGATCCTGCGGCTGACCCTGGCCGCTCTGGCATTCCTGCCGGCGATGGCGGTGATGGCAGGCATCGCCGCCCTGGCGGTAGCAGTTCGGGCACCCTGGATCGGCTGGCTCGCAGTGATTTTCGTCGTCACAGCGCTTTATCTCGGTGCACTGCTGGGACTGCCGCATTGGCTGATGAACCTGTCCCCGATCGGACAGACCACCGTCCCGACGAACTTCCCCGCTGCGGCCCTGGTCGTGATGGTCGGGGCGGCAACGGCTTTGGCATTGATCGCCGGTTGGATCTACCGTCGCCGCGATGCGGTGTGACTGAAGGAGAACATCATGAAACTCGCTCTTCAGACGTTGGCATCCGGAGTGTTCGGCCTCCTGTTCTTCGGCGTGGCACTGTTCTGGCCGGCAGGCACCTTCCACTATTGGCAGGCCTGGGTTTTCATCGCCGTGTTCATGGCTTGCGCACTTGTGTCCAGCTTGTTTCTGGCGATCAAGGACCCGGCAGCGCTGCGTCGCCGCATGCGAGCGGGGCCGACGGCCGAGACCAGGCCCATGCAGCGAATCATCATCTCGGCGACGGTCTTGTCGGTGTTGGCGGTGCTCGTCGTCAGCGCCTTCGACCACCGGTTCGGGTGGTCGAGCGTGCCCACCGCAGTGGTCATCCTTGGTGATGTCCTGGTGGCGGCCGGGCTCGTCTTCGCCCAGGCCGTCGTGTTTCAGAACAGCTTCGCCGGGGCCAGCATCCGCGTCGAGGCCGAGCAGCACGTGGTGTCCACGGGCCTCTACGGAGTGGTCCGTCATCCCATGTACACCAGCACGCTGGTCATGATGCTGGGCACGCCGTTGGCCCTTGGGTCGTACTGGGCACTGTTGGTGGCCGCGCTGTGCCTACCGGTGCTGGGCCTGCGGATCGGCGACGAAGAGAAGATGCTGCGCACCGAGCTCGACGGCTACGACGAGTACACCCAAAAGGTGCGCTACCGGCTGGTCCCGTACCTCTGGTGACGGCACCCGGCGAATCTCGCACATCGACGGTGTAAAGCGTCACACGAAGCACATACTGACCCTGTGGAACTGCTGACCGGGTTCGGGCTGGCGACCGCGGCGGGGCTCAATGCCTACATTCCGCTGCTGGCCCTCGGTCTGCTGTCCCGGTTCACCGAGCTGGTTTCGCTGCCGCACGGGTGGGCCTGGCTGGAGAACGGCTGGGTGATGACGATCGTCGCGGTGCTGCTGGCCGTCGAGGTGGTCGCCGACAAGATTCCCGCGCTGGACACCATCAACGACACCATCCAGACGTTCGTCCGTCCCACCGCGGGCGGCATCGTGTTCGGATCGGGCACTGCCGCCCAAACCGCGGCGGTGACCGATCCGGGCGCGTTCGCCCATTCCGGTCAGTGGGTACCGGTGGTGATCGGTGTGGTGACCGCGTTGGTGGTGTCACTGACCAAGACGGCGGTCCGCCCGGCCGCCAATGTGGCCTCGGCGGGGGTTGCCGCGCCGGTGCTGTCCACCATCGAAGACGTCACCAGCGTCGGGTTGGTGTTCGTGGCAATCCTGTTGCCGATCCTGGTGCTCGTCGCGCTGCTGGTCTTGATCTGGGCGGTGTTCCGGTTGTGGCGCTGGCGTCGCCGTCGGCGCGCCATCGCCAAGGCGTCAGAGGATCCCTCGCCGGTAGACGCTTGGGACTGAGTCAGATCCAGACGCCCTTGCCGACGGCGACCACTCCGCCGGCACTGACCGCGAACCGCTCGCGGTCCTTCTCCAGGTCCACGCCGACCATCTCACCGGGTCCGACGACGACGTTCTTGTCCAGGATTGCGTGCCGGACCACCGCTCCCCGACCGACCCGGGCGCCGGGCATGATCACGCTGCCCTCGACGATCGCGCCGTCGTCGATCACCACATTGGAGGACAGCACCGAATTGCGTACGGAGGCCGCCGAAACGATGCTGCCCGCACCGACCACCGATTCCTGCGCCGAGCCGCCGTTGACGAACTTCGCCGGGGCCAGCATCTCTGACTCCCCGCGGATCGGCCAGCGCTTGTTGTAGAGGTTGAACACCGGGTGCACGGACACCAGATCCATGTGGGCGTCGTAGAACGCGTCGAGGGTCCCCACGTCGCGCCAGTAGCCGTGATCGCGTTCGGTGGCGCCGGGTACCTCGTTGTCGCTGAAGTCGTACACCGAGGCCATTCCGTCCGAGACCAGCCGCGGGATGATGTCGCCGCCCATGTCGTGATCGGAGTGGTCATCGTCGGCGTCGGCCCGGATCGCGTCGATGAGCACTTTCGTCGTGAAGATGTAATTGCCCATCGACACGAACGTCTGCTCGGGATCGTCCGGGGTGCCGGGCGGATCCGGAGGTTTCTCGACGAATTCCCGGATACGCCCGGAATCGTCGGCGTCGATGCAGCCGAAAGCCGTGGCCTCCGCGCGCGGCACCCGGATACCCGCCACCGTCGCCCCGGCGCCACTTTCGATGTGAAAGTGCAGCATCTGCTCGGGGTCCATGCGGTACACATGGTCGGCCCCGAAAATGATGATGTAGTCCGGGTCCTCGTCGTAGATCAGGTTCATCGACTGGTAGATCGCGTCCGCACTGCCCGTGTACCAGCGCGGGCCGAGCCGCTGTTGGGCCGGCACGGGGGTGATGTATTCACCGGCCAGACCGGACAGCCGCCAGTTCTGGCTGATGTGACGGTCAAGTGAATGCGACTTGTATTGGGTGAGAACGCAGATTCGCAGGTATCGGGCGTTGACGAGGTTGGACAGCACGAAGTCGATCAGCCGGTAGGCACCCCCGAACGGGACCGCGGGCTTGGCCCGGTCCGCCGTCAGCGGGTACAGCCGCTTGCCCTCGCCGCCGGCCAGCACGATGCCCAGCACATGTGGCAACTCCCTCATGGTCCAAACCTATCCGCCAGCCAGCACTGCGGCTAGCCAATGACACGATTGGCCCACTGCCCGTCAAGGTGTTTGGCGTTCTGACGGTAGACACCGGGCAAACGTTGTCGACAACCATGCGGCGTGGCCTGGCGACAACTACGGTGACCAGTTATGCGGGTGGCCATGATGACTCGGGAGTATCCACCCGAGGTGTACGGCGGTGCCGGGGTGCATGTCACCGAACTCGTCGCACAGTTGCGGCATCTGTGCGAGGTCGACGTGCACTGCATGGGCGCCCCACGCGACGGGGTGTTTGTGGCCCAGCCCGATCCGGCGTTGCGTGGCGCCAATGCGGCACTGTCCACGCTGTCGGCGGATCTGAACATGGTCAACGCCGCCGCCGCGGCCACCGTGGTGCATTCGCACACCTGGTATTCGGGGCTGGCCGGCCATCTCACCGCACTGCTCTACGGCATCCCCCATGTGCTGACCGCGCATTCACTTGAGCCGATGCGGCCGTGGAAGGCCGAGCAACTCGGCGGCGGCTACCGCGTGTCCTCCTGGGTGGAACGCACGGCGGTCGAGGCTGCCGACGCGGTCATCGCGGTGAGCGCGGGCATGCGCAACGATGTCCTGCACACGTATCCCGCACTGGACCCCCACCGGGTGCACGTGGTGCGCAATGGGATCGACACGGACGTCTGGTTTCCCGCGGACGCGAGGAGCAATTCAGGCAGTGTGGGCGACGAACAGGCGCAAGGCGAGTCGGTGCTGGCCGATCTGGGCGTCGACCCGGCCCGGCCGATCGTCGCCTTCGTCGGGCGCATCACCCGCCAGAAGGGCGTGGCCCACCTGGTCGCCGCCGCGCACCGGTTCGACCCCGACGTCCAGTTGGTGCTGTGCGCGGGGGCACCCGACACCCCCGAGATCGCTGCGGAGGTGTCCTCCGCGGTGGCCGACCTGGCCCGTGCCCGCAGCGGCGTGTTCTGGGTCCGCGAAATGCTGCCGGTCGAGAAGATCCGCGAAATTCTTTCCGCTGCAACAGTTTTTGTCTGCCCGTCAGTGTATGAACCACTCGGCATCGTCAACCTGGAGGCAATGGCCTGCGCGACGGCGGTGGTGGCATCCGATGTCGGCGGCATCCCTGAGGTCGTCGCCGATCGGCAGACCGGAATCTTGGTGCATTACGACGCAGGCGACCCGGAAGTCTTCGAAACCGGGTTGGCTGATGCCGTCAATTCATTGGTGGCCGATCCGGAGACGGCCAGGAAGTACGGTGCGGCCGGACGCCAACGGTGCATTCAGGAGTTTTCCTGGGCACACATCGCCGAGCAGACATTGGAGATTTACCGCACGGTCTCCTCGTAGATTTCGGCGTGATCGGTTCCGATGAGCGCAACCGATCACGCCGAATTCGCTAGCTGGTAACGCCCTTGAGTTCGTCGCCGAGAGCGGCGGCCTCGTCCGGTGTCAACTCGACGACCAGGCGCCCACCACCTTCCAGCGGTACCCGCATGACGATGCCTCGCCCCTCCTTGGTTGCTTCCAGTGGACCGTCTCCGGTCCGGGGCTTCATCGCCGCCATCGAGTGCTCCCTCCAACTGCGCCGGTCCGCGTCAGCGGGCCAGATCGGGGCCGAGCCCGTCCACTCGCTGACGGCACCCGGCACTGAACTGCTACTGAACTAGACCCTATTCTTCCCTATCGGCGGCGATGGGTGTGCAAAGACCCGTCGGATAGCACCGGCGCGGCGCTCAACGAGTCGCCGGGACCCAGCAGGATGCGATGTGATCGTCGACCATTCCGGTGGCCTGCATCAACGCGTAGGCCGTCGTCGGACCCACGAACTTGAAGCCTCTCCGTTTGAGTTCCTTGGCCATGGCTGTGGACTCCGGGGTCACGGCGGGCACCTGGGAGAGATCGGCGGGCCTCGGACGGTGCGGCGGCGCAAATGACCAGAGCAGTTCGGCGAGGTCGACGTCGAGTTCATTGACCGCCCTGGCATTGGCGATGGTGGCCTCGATCTTGGCGCGGTTACGCACGATGCCGGTGTCGGCCATCAACCGCTCGCGGTCGGCGTCGGTGTAGCGCGCCACCTGTTCTGCGTCGAACCCGTCGAACGCACGCCGAAAATTGTCCCGCTTACGCAGGATGATCAGCCACGACAGCCCGCTCTGGAACGCCTCCAGGCTGATCCGCTCGAACAACGCCCCCGAGTCGCGCAGCGGGCGGCCCCATTCGGTGTCGTGATAGTCGCGGTACAGCGTCGCGTCACCCGCAGCGTCGACCGCCCATCCACAGCGGACGCGGCCGTCGTCGGTCAAGACCCCTCCTCCGTGGTCCGAACCTGCCCGGCGCTGGCCGATACCTCGGCCTCGTCAGGGTCGTCATCGGGTTCGTCGTCGGGTCCGTCGCCGGCCGGTTGCTCGGCCACTCCGTACGCGGCGCGCACCGCGTCCAACTCGCCGCGCAGCGCATCCAACTCCTGGCCCAGCCGGTCCAGCACCCAGTCGACCTCACCGGTCTTGTAGCCGCGCAGGGTCTGGCTGAACTTGACAGCGTCCACGTCCGCGCCGGTGGCACCTGAGGCGGGCAGCACCGTGGCGGTGGTGGCACGCGGGAGCGGCGGCAGTGTCTCCCCGCGCCCGAAGATCACACTGGCCAGCCCGAACAGCACGGTGGCGATCAGGATCAGCACCACCAGGTACAGCAGTATCAGTGTCACGCTCTCGATACTGCCTCAAGCGGCAGACAACTAGCGCGGGCGCAGGGTCACCATGGGCGGCCTGTCGGCCAGCGACACCTCCGACACACGCGGGGTGAATCCATCGCCGTCGGCATAGAACTGCGTCAGGCCCATACCGGAGTCCGCGATCCCGCAGCGCGACAACAACGTGGCGATGACCTGCCTGCTCATCGAGGCCAGTTCCGTCAGCGGCCGGTTGCGGTGCGACCGCACCCCCAGGTTCACCTGGGCGATGGCATCCAGGCCCAGCCGGTCATAGGTGTCGACCAGCAGCCCGATCTCCACGCCGTAGCCCGGCGCGAACGGCACGGAGGTCAGCAGTTCGCGGGTGCCTGCGTATTCGCCGCCCAGCGGCTGCAACACGCAGTTCAGCTCCGGGCGCAGCGAGGCCAGCAGTGGCCGGGCCACCAACTCGGTCACCCGTCCCCCGCCGTTGGCGTCCTCCCGCCCGCTGACCTTCAGCGGGCGCCGGTAGAACCCTTTGACCAGGTGGACGCCGTCAGCCGTAAGCAGCGGGCCCAGCAGCTTGGGCACGAACATCGGGTCGGGATCGATCAGGTCGGAGTCGACGAAGACGATGATGTCGCCGGTCGTGGCGGCCAGTGACCGCCACAGCACCTCACCTTTGCCAGGTTGCGGCTCGACCTCGGGCAGCGCAACCTCCCGGCTGATCACGCGGGCACCGGCGGCCACCGCGCGGATCTCGGTGTCATCGGTGGAGCCCGAGTCCAGCACGATCAGTTCGTCGACGAGGCCGCCGAGCAGCGGGGTGATGGTCTCCACCACAGACGCGACGGTCTCTTCCTCGTTGAGGGCGGGCAACACCACCGAGACGGTGCGACCGGCCTTCGCGGCCTCGAGCTCGGCCAGCGTCCACGTCGGCCGGTTCCAACTGTGGTCGGTCAGCCAGCGGTGTCCGGCGACGCCGTCGTCGACGGTCAGTTCAGGCAGCAGGTCTGTCATGCCAGTCCCCTCACTGTTCGTGCGGGTGCCCGCACTCCCTGGATCGACGCCACCATTTCCAGCACGCGCCGAGTGGGTCCGACTTCGTGTACCCGGAACATGGCCGCACCATCCGCAGCGGCGAGCGCCGTCGCGGCCAGTGTGCCCTCCAGGCGATCAGTCAGGTCCACACCGAGAGTTTCCCCGACAAAATCCTTGTTGCTGAGCGCCATCAGGACCGGCCATCCGGTCTTAACAAGATCTTCTACGTGGCGCAACAAAGTAAGGCCGTGATAAGTGTTTTTGCCGAAATCGTGGGTCGGATCGACCAGGATCCGCTCCCTCGGGACCCCCGCGGCGACCGCGCGTTCGGCGGCCGCGGTTACTTCGCCGATGACGGCGTCGACCACGCCCCGTTCGGTGGTGCCGTAGTGCACCCGGAACGGCCGGGTCCGCGGTACCGCACCGCCGGTGTGCGAGCACACCAGGCCAGCGCCGAACTCTGCCGCGACGTCGGGCAGCCCCGGATCGGCGCCGGCCCAGGTGTCGTTGATCAGGTCGGCGCCGGCCGCACAGGCCTGTTTGGCGACGGCCGCGCGCCAGGTGTCGATGCTGATCAGCTGATCGGGATAGGCGCTGCGCAGCCATTCCACGAACGGCACCACCCTGGCGATCTCCTCCTCGGCGTCCACACTGGTGCCGGGACCCGCCTTGACCCCGCCGACGTCGATGACGTCGGCGCCTTCGGCGATCACCCGGTGGGTCGCGGCCTTGGCAGCCTCGTCGGTGAAGGTGGCGCCGCGGTCGTAGAAGGAATCCGGGGTGCGGTTGACGATCGCCATGATGAGCGCACGGTCACCGGCCACGGGGCGACCGCAGAAGCTCGTCAACACGCCCTCCAGGTTACGGCTGTGCGATTTCGGCGTGATTTGTCACGGTGAGCGCAACCGATCACGCCGAAATCGCTAGGACTTGGGGCGCTTACCGTCGCAGACCTCGGCGGGGTATTCGTCGTAGAAGGGCACGTAGCCCTCGTCGCGGCCGGCCAGCACGTAGATCGGGTCGGTCACGTCCGGT
The DNA here is from genome assembly GCF_032883035.1 of Mycobacterium appelbergii. NCBI lineage: Bacteria > Bacillati > Actinomycetota > Actinomycetes > Mycobacteriales > Mycobacteriaceae > Mycobacterium > Mycobacterium appelbergii. The sequence continues at coordinate 267,733 of NZ_JAMQTH010000002.1, read as the reverse complement.
CCATACGCCTGCTTACGCAGATCAACCTTCTGGCTCTTGAACGTCGAGGTGTAGGCCAACGCGTCGACGACACGCACGAACAGCGGCACCGCGTAGCCGGGCAGGTGGCTGTAGAACGCCTCCGCCAGTGCCTTTCCGTCGAACTCGTGCCCGTCCTTGAGCTGAACCGCGGCCATCCCGGCGCGCCCGCCTGCGCCGGGCACCTCGACGCCGAAGACGGTGCACTCCTCGATCACCGGATCGCCCGCCACCGCGGCCTCGACCTCGGTGGTGGCCACGTTCTCGCCCTTCCAACGGAAGGTGTCGCCCAGCCGGTCGGCGAATGCCGCGTGCCCGAAGCCCTGGGAACGCATCAGGTCACCGGTGTTGAACCAGACGTCACCGTCTTTGAAAGCGTTGCGCACCAACTTCTTTTCACTGGCCGACGGATCGGTGTAACCGTCGAACGGCTGGAAGTCGCTGACCTTGGACAGGAGCAGGCCGGGGTCACCCGTCTTCACCTTGCGCAGCCGGCCGTCGGCGCCGCGCGCCGGCTCGCCGCTGTCGGCGTCGTACTCGACGTACGCCACCGGGCTCGGGCAGATGCCCGTGGACTTCGACACGTTGAACACGTTGACGAAGGCGGTGTTGCCTTCGCTGGCCGCATAGAACTCGCACACCCTGGCGATGCCGAACCGTTTGGTGAACTCGTCCCAGATGGCCGGGCGCAGGCCGTTGCCGACGATCACCCGCACCTTGTGGGCACGGTCGGTCGGCTTGGGCGGCTGGTTGAGCAGATATCCGCAGATCTCGCCGATGTAGACGAACGCGGTCGCGTCGTAGCCGATGACCTCGTCCCAGAACCGAGACGCCGAGAACGACTTGCCCAGCGCCAGCGCCGCACCGGAGTTCAGCGCCGAGCCGACCGAAACGGTCAACGCATTGTTGTGATAGAGCGGCAGACAGCAGTACAGGGTGTCGCTGCTGTGCAGCCGCAGTCCCAGCCCGCCGAACCCGGCGAGCGCACGCAGCCAGCGGTAGTGCGTCATCACACTGGCCTTGGGCATCCCGGTGGTGCCCGAGGTGAAGATGTAGAACGCCTTGTCCTTGGCCAGGACGGCCGAAGCGCTGGCCGGGTTTCCCGTGGGTGCCGTCGCGGCCAGACGTTGCAGTTCCTCGATGGTCATCAGGCCGGTGGTGTCGACGCCGGCTTCGCTGATGGCGTCGACGAGATCGGACTCGGCCACAACGGCTCTGGCGTCGAGCAGACCGATGCTGTGCGCCAGGACCTGGCCCCGCTGGTGGTAGTTCAACATGCCTGCCACCGCACCGCATTTGACGATCGCCAGCATGATCAGCACCGCGTCGGGCGAATTGCGCAGCATCGCCCCGACCACGTCACCATGACCGACCCCACGCGCGGCCAGCACGGCCGCGTAGCGGTTGACCGTCTCGTTGGCCTGCTTGTAGGTCAGCTGCTGGTCACCGAATTTGAGGAACGTCCGGTCCGCGTACTGCGCGGCGCGATCCTGAAAGACCTTGCCGATCGAGGTCTTGGCCGACGGCCGGGCCAGAAAGCCGGTGAGCACACCCCGCACGATCACCGGTGCGTCCATCAACAGCCCGGGCACCTGACTGGCGATGTCGAGTAGCCCAACACTGCTTCTGGACGCCGATTTCTGGTCGGTCATGCGGTGAATCCCCTCCGAGTGGCTGTTGGGCAACACCTTAACCACGCAGGTGATCGGCGTTACCGCCGGTACTGCCTAGGGTGCGCAGACCGCCAGCGCCGCCTCGACATCGTCGACGATCGCCAACCGGTCCAACGCCTTTTGCGTCACGTAACCGGTGTGGACCAACCCCCGCAGCCACGTCAGCAGCCCGTCATAGTGCCCGAACGGGTCGAGCAGCACCAGCGGCTTCTCGTGCATGCCGAGATAGCCGGCGGTCCAGGCCTCGAAGAACTCTTCGAGCGTGCCGATACCGCCGGGCAGCGCGATGAACGCGTCGGAGCGGTCCTCCATCTCCTTCTTGCGTTCCCGCATGGTGTCGGTGACCACCAGTTCTGCGGCATCGACGTCGGCGAGTTCCCGATGAACGAGCGCCTTGGGGATCACCCCGATGGTCCGGCCCTGCGCCGTGCGGGCGGCGCGGGCGACCGCACCCATCGCCGACACGTTGCCGCCGCCGGACACCAGGGTCCAGCCGCGTTCGGCGATCGCCACACCAAGTTGGCCGGCCAGCGCCAACAATTCGGGATGCGTCGGACCCGACGCGCAATACACACATACCGCCCACTGGCGGCCACCTTCAGCGGACACATACATAAGGTAAGGGTTCCCGGTGAACGACCGATTTCCGGTCGGTGTGTTCGCGCCCACCATAAGATGCGGCAGATGGCCGTCGATTGGGTGATTGCGCCGCGTGACCGTGCGCTCGACGGACTGCAAGCGGGGCTCCGGGAGCACTCCGGCGTCGTGCTGCTCGGACCCGACGGGGTCGGCAAGACCTCGCTGGCGCGCGCCGCCGTCGACTGGATCGGTGCCGATTTCGACCGCGTGGCATGGGTGACGGGCACCGAATCGGCCGCCGCCATCCCGTTCGCGGCCGTCTGTCATCTCATCGACGTGCCCGCCGTCGGCAAGACCGCCGAGGTACTGCGCGCCGCCAGGAACTCGCTGGGGTCCGGGCTGCTGCTGGTGGTCGACGACGCACATCTGCTCGACCCGCTGTCGGCCGCACTGGTGTATCAGCTGGCCGTCGGCGGCAACGCCAAACTCATCGCGACCGCGACCAAAGACGGACAGGCGGCCGAGGAGGTTTCGGCCTTGTGGCGCGACGGGCTGCTCAGGCAGCTCGACGTGCAGCCGGCCGGGCACGATCCGGCCCGGCTGGCCGATCAGATCGCCGGCTTCGTCGAAGGCCTGCCTGCCGCCGCGATGGGCGTCCTGCACTACCTGGCTGTGCACGATCCACTGCCGCGGACCGATCTGGCGGCCCTGACCGGTGCGGATGCCCTTGAGCAGGCGCAGCAATGTGGGGCGGTACGCGTCGATGACGACGCCATGGTGCATTGCGTGCATCCGTTGTTCCGCGCGGCGGTCCGGTCCACAGTGGGAGGGCCGGGCCTGCGGCGGCTCCGCACCGGTTTGGTCGAGCAGTTGATGACGTCGACAGGTACCGGCGTGGTGGATCGGCTGCGCCTGGCCGTGCTGGCGCTGGACGGTGACCGCCGCCTGTCGGTGGGTGCGGCAGCCGCCGCTGCCGACGACGCGCTGCGGCTGGGCGACCTGGAGCTCAGCGAACGGCTGGGCCGGGCCGCGGTCGACGACGGAGCGGGGTTCGACACCAGGCTGACCCTCGCCTACGCACTGGCCTGGCAGGGTCGGGGCCGCGAGGCCGACGCGGTGCTCGCCGACGTCGACACCGCCGCACTGGCCGAAACCGAGTTGATGGCGTGGGCCCTGCCGCGGGCGGCCAACCAGTTCTGGATGCTTTCCGAACCTGAGCGTGCCACCGCGTTTCTACTCACCATCCGCGGCCGCGTTTCCTCCGCGCACGCGCAGACCACACTGGATGCGCTGTCGGCCACGTTCGCGATGAATGCCGGTGCGCCGCAACGCGCTTTGACGATCGCCGACAGCGTGCTGACTTCGCCCTCGGCTGATGACACCGGGGTCGGATGGGCCGCGTCGGCGGCGGCGTTGAGTAGTGCCCGGATGGGTCATTTCGACGCGGTCGACGCGCTGGCGCAGCGGGCGCTGGACGCCGGACATCCCGGGCTGCTGCGGTTCACCACAGGGTTCGGCCAGACGACGTCGCTGCTGCTTGCCGGGGAGTTGGACCGGGCACAGACGCTCGCACAGGAACTCACCGATTTCACCGAGCTGCAGCAGCCCGGCCGGGCGATCGGCGAGGTGCTGATGGCGGACGTGCTGATGGTCCGTGGTCGTGGCGCAGATGCGGCGGCGTTGTTGCGCCGTGCGACCGCGGCTTTGGCGCCGACGGGTTATTCGTGGGGCCCCGTGGCATGGATGTTGTTGGCACAGGCCCTCGGTCAACGCGGCAGGCCGGTTGAAGCGGCGAAAGCGTTGTCCCGTGCGGAATCCCGCCATGGCCTCAAGTCGATGCTGTTCGCACCCGAGCTGGCCCTGGCCCGGGCGTGGACCTGCTTTGCCCGCAAGGATTCGGTGGGCGCCGTGACCGCCGCGCGCGAGGCCGCCAAAGCGGCAGAACGTGGCGGTCAGTCCGCGGTCGCGCTGCGGGCCTTCCACGATGCGGTGCGGCTGGGCGACAACCGCGCCGTCGACGGCCTGACGCGAATCGGTCTGGACTGCCCGTTCGGAAAACTGACCATGGACCACGCCCGCGCGTTGACCGCGGCCGACCAGGCTGCACTGCGGGATGTTGCCGCGCAGTGGGCCGCCATCGGCATGTCCGCCGCCGCCGACGACGCGACCCGTCAAGCCTGCGGCTGAGGGGCAACTTGTGCGCGGCAGGCACCCGTCCCAGCCTTAGAATCCATACCGAGACCGCACGATCCGAGGGACCGATGACACAGTTCACAGCACACACCGGCGCCATGAGCGGCTGGCAGCAGCAGTTGGGTGACGTCAGCACCGATGCGAGCAACCTGCTCAACGGCGCCCCCGGCGTATCGGGCGTGCAGAACAGCCACGGCACCATCGGCCACCCCATGCAGACCGCCTTCGACGCCGCACAGTCCGCCCGCGGCAGCGCGGTCGGAGCCACCCAGGGCGCCTCCACGAAGATCGCTGACTTGCTCCGACAGGCGGCCCAGGCCTATGACCGTGGCGACATGGCCGCCGCGGGCCAGCTGAAGGCGCAGGCCGACCAGATGGAAGGCACCGGGTCACCGGCGGCCGGCTCCCCGGGCGGTGGCGCCGGCGGCGGGTCGCAGGCCGCGACGCAGATGATGAGCCAGTTCGGCCAGATGGCCGGGCAGATGGCGCAATCCATCACCCAGCCCATCCAGGGCCTCACGCAGAGCCTGGGCCAGATTCCCCAGCAGGTTTTCCAGGGCGTGCAGGGCCTCGTCGGTTCGGCCGCCGAGGGCGCTGGTGGCATGGGTGGGGCTGAAGCGGCAGGCGCGGGCGCCGGCTCGGGAGCAGGCGAGGGACCGGGGCAAGCTCCGGTCTCCGAGGGCGTCATGAGCGAGGAACGCATGCGCGAGATGCAGGGTAAGGCCGAGGACATTCAGCCGATGACGGAAGAGCCGGAGCGGGGCGCCGACGCCGAGCGCCCCACCATCAACCCGCGCGATCTGTAACTGCCAGCCTGCCCTCCTCGAGCCGTAGCCAGCGGTCGATGCCGATCGACGCCAGGAACCGCTGGTCATGGCTGACCACGACGAACGCGCCCCGGTAGGCGTTCAGCGCGGATTCCAGTTGCCCGACACTGACCAGATCGAGGTTGTTGGTCGGCTCGTCGAGCAGCAGGAGCTGTGGTGCAGGTTCGGCGTAGAGCACACATGCCAGCGTCGCGCGCAGCCGTTCGCCTCCCGACAGCACATCCACCGGCAGGTGTATCCGGTCGCCACGAAACAGGAACTGCGCCAACAGATGCATTCTGCGGGTGTGGGAAAGACCGGGCGCGGCGGCCGCCAGGCTCTGTGCCACGGTCCGGTCCGGATCGAGCAGATCCAGCCGCTGCGACAGGTAGGCGATACGCCCGTCGGCACGTTGCACCGTGCCTGCGTCAGGCGGCAGCTGCCCGTCGACGAGCCGCAGCAGCGTCGACTTGCCCGCCCCGTTCGGACCGGTTAGCGCGATACGCTCCGGACCGCGAATGGACATGTCAATCCCGTTGTCGGCAAAGAGCTTCCGACCACCTCGGCTGATCTGCAGCGCTTCACCGGCGAACACGGTTCGACCGGCGGGCACCACGGTGTCGGGTAAGTCCAGTGCGATCACGGCGTCGTCGCGCAAGGCACGTTCGGCGTCGTCGAGTCGTACTCGCGCATCGTCGACACGGCGGGAATGCACCTCGTCGGAGCGACCCGCCGATTCCTGCGCGTCACGTTTCAACTTGCCCGCGACGATTCTCGGTAGCCCGGCGTCCTTGACATTGCGCGCCGCGTTACCGGCTCGCCGCGCCGAGCGTTCCCGCGCCTCCTGCATCTGGCGCTTCTCCCGCTTGAGCTGCTGCTCGGCATTGCGGATATTGCTCTCGGCGATCCGCTGACCGGCCTCCACGGCCTGCCGGTAGGCCGTGAAGTTGCCGCCGTAGAACACGGTTTCGCCGCGGTACAACTCTGCGATCTGGTTCATCCGATCCAGCAGCACCCGATCATGGCTGACCAGCAGCAGGCAGCCCGGATACTCGTCGAGTGCCGCGTAAAGCCGTTGCCGCGCATCAGTGTCCAGATTGTTGGTGGGCTCGTCGAGCAGCAGCACGTCGGGCCGTTTCAACAGCTCGGCGGCCAGCCCCAGCGAGACCACTTCCCCGCCGGAGAGCGTCGCCAACCGGCGGTCGAGCGCCACACCACCCAATCCCAGCCGGTCCAGCTGGGCACGCGAACGCTCCTCGATGTCCCAGTCATCGCCGATGGTGGTGAACACCTCGTCGCCGGCGTCACCGTCGGCCAGCGCTGCCAACGCGTCGAGCACGGGTTGAACGCCGAGTACCTCGGCCACGGTCTTATCTGCCACGAACGGCAAGGTCTGTGGCAGGTAACCGACGGTTCCGTCGGCCGAGATACTGCCCGCGGTAGGCGTCAGCTCGCCGGCGATCAGCTTGAGCAGAGTGCTCTTTCCTGCGCCGTTGGGCGCCACCAGCCCGGTGCGGCCCGCACCGACGGTGAAAGACAGCTCCGAGAACAGTTCGGTGTCATCGGGCCAGGAAAAGGACAGGTTTGAACAGACAATAGACATGCGGGAACCCCACGAAAGAATGCGGAAATGGGCAACAAGACTCCGAGTTATCCGGAGATGACCTCTTCGGCTCCCAGCATGAATCCCATGTTACCAATGGGATCAAGCGGTTAAATATGCCCGCAGCATGTCGGTGACGGCGGTGATCTTCGCGACCTCGACCCGCTCGTCCACCCGGTGCGCCAGGTTGGGGTCACCAGGGCCGTAGTTGACCGCCGGAATGCCCAGCGCGGCGAACCGTGCGACGTCGGTCCAGCCGTACTTCGCGCGCACCTGTCCCCCGGCGGCGGTGACCAGCGCAGCGGCCGCGGGCTTCGTCAGGCCGGGCAGTGCGCCGGCGGCGGCGTCGGTCAGCTCGATCGTCACGTCAAGACCATCGAAAACCTCGTGCACGTGGTCGAGCGCCTGCTCGACACTGCGGTCCGGCGCGAACCGGAAGTTGACCGTGACGCTGGCCGCGTCGGGGATCACGTTGCCGGCGACACCGCCGTCGATGCGTACCGCGGACAGCCCTTCGCGGTAGACACAACCGTCGATGTCGACGTTGCGGGGCTGATACGCGGTGAGCCGGTCCAGTACCGCGCCAAGCTTGTGAATCGCATTGTCGCCCAACCAGGACCGCGCGGAATGCGCCCGGGTACCGGTGGCGCTGATCACGACGCGGATGGTGCCCTGGCAGCCCGCTTCGATGAATCCACCCGAGGGCTCACCGAGGATCGCGACGTCGGCTTGAAGCCAATCGGGAAGCTCACGTTCGATGCGGCCCAACCCGTTGGCGGATGATTCGATCTCCTCGCACTCGTACATGACCAACGTGATGTCGTGGGTCGGTGCGGCGATCGTCGCCGCCAGGTGCAGGAACACCGCATCACCGGACTTCATGTCCGAAGTGCCGCAGCCGTACATCTGACCGTCGACGATCCGGCTGGGCAGGTTGTCGGCGGCCGGGACGGTGTCGGTGTGCCCGGCGAGCAGGACCCGCGTGGCCAGGCCCAGGTTGGTGCGGGCGAGCACCGCGTCGCCGTTGCGCACCACCTCGAACGACGGGGCCTGGACCCGCAACGCGGCCTCGATCTCATCGGCGATGCGCTGTTCGTGCCGGGACTCGCTGGGGATGTCCACGAGCGCCGCGGTCAGGGCGATCGGATCGGCACGCAGGTCTAGGCCCATGCCTGTCAACGGTAGTCCGGCGGACGGGAGCGGAGCGACCGGGGAATCGGTCCAGTAACCTAGGCCACCGTGACTGCCGCATCTGGCGTCGGCCTGGCCACCATCGCCGCCGACGGAACCGTCCTGGACACCTGGTTTCCCGCCCCCGAGCTCAAAGCCGACGGGCCGTCGGGCACGGTGCGACTTTCCGTCGCCGAGGTGCCCGAAGACCTGGCCGCGCTGACCGGCCCCGATGCCGATCGTGACGTCGAGGTCGTCGCCGTGCGCACGACCATCGCCGCGTTGGACGACAAGCCTGTCGACACCTACGACGTCTATCTGCGGCTGCACCTGCTCTCACACCGGCTGACCAAGCCGCACGAGGCCAACCTCGACGGCATCTTCGGAGCCTTGGCCAATGTGGTGTGGACCAACTTCGGCCCGTGCGCAGTGGAGGGTTTCGAGACGGTACGGGCCCGCCTACGCCGGCGCGGAGCGGTCACCGTCTACGGCGTGGACAAGTTCCCGCGGATGGTGGATTACGTGATGCCGACGGGTGTGCGCATCGCCGACGCCGATCGGGTGCGCCTCGGTGCGCATCTGGCGTCGGGCTCGACGGTCATGCACGAAGGCTTCGTGAACTTCAATGCAGGCACCCTGGGCACCTCGATGGTGGAGGGCCGGATCTCGGCGGGTGTGGTGGTCGACGACGGCTCCGACGTCGGCGGTGGCGCATCGATCATGGGCACGCTGTCCGGCGGTGGCAAGGAAGTCATTTCGGTCGGCAAGCGCTGCCTGCTCGGCGCCAACTCGGGACTGGGCATCTCACTGGGTGACGATTGCGTCGTCGAGGCCGGGCTGTACGTCACAGGCGGCACGAAGGTCGCGACTTCTGACGGCCAGACGGTCAAGGCCATCGAGCTCTCCGGCGCGAACAATCTTCTGTTCCGGCGCAATTCGCTGTCCGGGGCGGTCGAGGTGGTCAAGCGCGACGGCACCGGCATCACCCTGAACGACGCGCTACACGCCAACTAGTTTTCGTATCGAACGTTGGCTTGTGTCTCAGATTTCGCGAAAATGTGACACACAAGCCAACGTTCGGCATCTAGATGCATCCGCGGCGTTAGAGGACGCAGAATTCGTTGCCCTCAGGGTCGGCCAGCACCACCCAGGTCTGCTCGCCCTGGCCGATGTCCACATGGCGGGCGCCCAAGCCGAGCAGCCTGTCGACCTCGGCCTGTTGATCGTCCGGGGTGAAGTCCAGGTGCAGGCGGTTCTTGACCACTTTGTCGTCGGGCACCGCCAGGAACAACCAGAGTGGCCCGGTTCCCGGCGGCGGGGTCAGCACCACATCGCCATCGGCGTCGGTGTGCCGGGGCCAGCCGAGCACCTCCGACCACCAGGCCGCCAGCGCGTCGGGATCGTGGGCATCGATGCAGATCTCGGAGAACTTCAGTCCCACTGCGCCAGCTCCTTTTTCATCACCTTGCCCATCGCGTTGCGGGGCAGGCTGTCCACCAACCGCACTTCACGTGGCCGCTTGTGCGCCGAAAGCTCCTGCGCCACAAATTGGATGAGCATGTCGGGGTCGGCGTCACCCACCACGAACGCCACGATCCGCTGCCCCAGATCGGCGTCGGGCACCCCGACCACGGCCACCTCGCGCACGCCGGCGTGGCCGAGCAGCACCGTCTCGATCTCCCCTGCGCCGATGCGGTAGCCGCCGGATTTGATGAGGTCGACCGATTCGCGTCCGACGATGCGGTGCATGCCGTCACCGTCGATGACCGCGACATCACCGGTGCGGTACCAGCCGTCGGCGTCGAAGGCCTCGGCGGTGGCCTCCGGCCGGTTGAGATAGCCGTCGAACACCATCGGTCCCCGGATTTGCAGCCGCCCAATGGTTTCCCCGTCATGTGGCACAGGCGCGCCGTCATCGTCGACCAGACGCGTCTCCACTCCCGCCAACGGTAAGCCCACCCATCCGGGCCTGCGGTCACCGTCGGCCAGTGTGCTCAACGTGATCAGGGATTCGGTGCTGCCGTAGCGCTCCACCGGGGCGTGGCCGGTGAGCCGCACCAACTCGTCGAACACCGGCACCGGCAGCGGGGCGCTGCCCGACACCAACAACCGTGCCGATGCGAGTGCCAGCGCGGCATCGAGGTCCTGCACCACCCGCGACCACACGGTCGGCACGCCGAAGTACAGCGTGCCCTGCGCCTCGGCGTATGCCTGCGGTGTCGGTTTTCCGGTGTGCACGAACCGGTTTCCGATCCGCAGCGAGCCGAGCAGGCCCAGGACCAGCCCGTGGACGTGGAACAACGGCAGCCCGTGCACGAGGGTGTCCTCAGGCGTCCACTGCCACGCCGTCGCCAGCGCGTCGATGTCGGCGGCGATGGCCCGCCGGCTCATCGGCACGCCCTTCGGCGGCCCGGTGGTGCCGGAGGTGTACATGATGATCGCGGTCGACTCCGGTGCGGGTTCGGGATAGCGATGCCAGGACCGGGCGTGCAACCGCACCGGAATGTGCGGCAGTCCTTCGGTGTCCTGCGGCAGCTCCCCCAGCCACGCCCTGGCGCCCGAATCGGTGAGGATGTGCCTGCGTTCGGCGGCTCCCACGTCGGCGGGCACAGGCACGATCGGCACGCCGGCGATCAGGCAGCCGATGATCGCCAGCACGGTTGTGGGAGTCGGGGTGGCGAGCACGGCGACACGTTGCGCCGCGGCGACCCGTTCGGCCACCGAGGTGGCGGCTCCGACGAGGTCACTTCGGCTGAGTACGGCGCCGTCGATACGGACTGCGTCGCCGATGTCGGCACCGGCAGCCACGGCAGCGGGGTTCAAGGAGGCCAGCAACACGCATGTGAGGCTACCCGCGCGCAATAATGCGGGGATGCCAGTAATCCACCAGGTCTCGACGCGTGAGGTGTACCGGAACAATTGGATGACGTTGCGCGAAGATGCCATCCGCAGGCCCGATGACAGTGACGGCATCTACGCTGTCGTCGACAGGCCGAGATATGCACTGGTCATCGCCTGCAATGGCACCCACTACCAGCTGGTGGAGCAGTTCCGCTACCCGCTGGGCCTGCGTCGGTGGGAGTTCCCGCAGGGCACCGCCCCCGGTCAGGTGGAACTGGAACCGGAACAACTCGCCGAACGTGAACTGCGCGAGGAAACCGGCCTGCGGGCGGCCAACCTGGTACGGCTCGGTCAGCTCGACGTCGCGCCCGGGATGAGCAGTCAACGCGGTTGGGTGTTCCTCGCCACCGAACTGACCGAGGGTGACCACGAACGTGAGCACGAGGAACAGGACATGCACAGCGCCTGGTTCACCCGCACCGAGTTGGAGCGGATGATCCGCGGCGGTGAGATCACCGATGCCCAGACGATCGCCGCGTGGACGCTACTGCTGCTGCACGAACGCTAGAACTCAGCGCCGTTCGGCCAGCGCCCGCAGGAAGAAGACCAGGTTCGCCGGACGCTCGGCCAGGCGCCGCACGAAATAGCCGTACCACTCGTTGCCGAACGGCACATAGACCCGGACCTGGTTGTCCTCGGAGGCCAGCCGCCGTTGTTCGGTGTCGCGGATGTTGTAAAGCATCTGGTATTCGAAATCATCGACGCCGCGGTTGAATTCACGGGCCAATGCGGGCACCGCCTCGATGATCGCCGGATCATGTGAGGCCACCATCGGGTATCCGGACCCGGCCATCAACACCCGCAGGCAGCGCAGGTAGGAGTCGGTGACCGCGTCGGGATCGCGGTAGGCCACCGAGGCTGGCTCGTCATAGGCGCCCTTGCACAACCGGATCCGGGCACCCGAGGCGGCGAACTCTTCGCAGTCACCGTGGGTGCGGGTCAGGTATGCCTGTAAAACCGTTCCCAGCCAGTCGAACTCGGTGCGCAGGTCGCGCACGATCGACAGTGTCGAGTCGGTGGTGGTGTGGTCTTCGGCATCGACGGTCACCCAGGCACCCACGTCCTGCGCCTTGACACAGATGGTGTGCGCATTCTCCAGCGCGATCTTCTCCCCGTCGCGCGGCAGCGCCTGTCCCAGTGCGGACAGCTTGAGCGAGACCTCCAACGGCCGTACCCGGGTGGTGGCCTCCTCGCGTCGGCTCAGCGCATCGAGCAGGGTGAGGTAGGACCGCACGGTGTGCTCGGCATCCTCGATGCTGGTGGTGTCCTCGCCCAGGTAGTCGATGCTGACCAGACGGCCTGAATCACGGAGCCCCGCAACGGCGTCGAGGGCCTCGGGAACGGTCTCGCCGGCGACGAACCGGTCCACCACGTGACGGGTGACCGGCAGGCGTTCGGCCGTGTGGCGCAGCCGCTGCGAGCGTGACGCCGCCAGGATCACGGGTCTGGCGACTCGATCGAAGAGGCCCATCGTCAGGCCCCCATGTGGGGGTAGATGTGGTTGGTCGGCGGCACGAAGGTCTCCTTGATGGAACGCGCCGAGGTCCACCGCAGCAGGTTCAGCGCCGAACCGGCCTTGTCGTTGGTGCCCGAAGCCCGGGAGCCGCCGAACGGCTGCTGACCCACCACCGCACCGGTGGGTTTGTCGTTGACGTAGAAGTTGCCCGCCGCATGCCGCAACCGCTGCTGGGCGGCCAGCACCGCCGGGCGGTCGTCGGCGATCACCGCACCGGTCAGGGCGTATCGCGCTCCGGTGTCGACGACGTCGAGGATGCGCTCATAATCGTCGTCGGGATACACGTGCACCGCCAGGATCGGGCCGAAGTACTCGGTGCTGAACGCCTCGTCGGTCGGGTCATCGGACAGCAACACCGTCGGGCGTACGAAATAGCCTTCGCTGTCGTCGTATTCACCGCCGGCGGCCACGGTGACACCCGGCGCGCCCTTGGCCCGCTCGATCGCCTGGGTGTTCTTGGCGAAGGCCCGCTCGTCGATCACGGCTCCGCCGTAGTTGCTCAGGTCGGTGACGTCGCCGTAGCTCAGCTCCGAGGTTGCCGACAGGAAGTCGTCGCCCATCTCGTGCCACACCGAACGCGGTACGAAGGCCCGCGAGGCCGCCGAGCATTTCTGGCCCTGGTAGTCGAAGGCGCCACGGATCATCGCGGTGCGCAGCACATCCGGCCGCGCCGATGCGTGCGCCAGCACGAAATCCTTACCACCGGTCTCCCCCACCAGGCGCGGATAGGTGTGGTAGCGGTCGATATTGGCGCCCACCTCCCGCCAGAGGTGCTGGAATGTGCCGGTCGATCCGGTGAAGTGGATGCCTGCCAGCCGCGGATCGGCAAGTGCCACATCGGAGACCGCGATGCCGTCACCGGTCAGCAGGTTGATCACGCCGGGTGGCAGACCGGCCGCCTCCAGCAACTGCATGATCAGGTATGCCGCGAAGGTCTGGGTGGGTGACGGCTTCCAGATCACGGTATTGCCCATCAGCGCCGGCGCGGTGGGCAGGTTGCCTGCGATGGCGGAGAAGTTGAACGGCGTGATGGCGTAGACGAAGCCTTCCAGCGGCCGGTGATCGGTACGGTTCCAGACGCCGGGGCTGCTGATCGGCTGCTGTGCCATGATCTGGCGGGCGAATTCGACGTTGAAGCGCCAGAAATCGATCAGTTCGCAGGGCGCGTCGATCTCGGCCTGGTAGGCCGACTTGGACTGCCCGAGCATGGTGGCCGCGGCGATCTTCTCCCGCCACGGGCCGGACAGCAGATCGGCAGCGCGCAGGAACACCGCGGCGCGCTCGTCGAACGGCAGCGCTGCCCAGTCGTTCTTGGCGGCCACGGCCGCTTCGATCGCCGCCGTAGCGTCGGAATGCTCGGCGTTGGTCAGGGTGCCCAGGCGGGCGGAGTGGCGGTGCGGTTGCACCACGTCGATGCGGGCGCCTCCCCCCATCCGGTGGGTGCCGCCGATCACGTGCGGCAAATCGATGGGGTTTTCGGCGAGTGCGGAAAGCGCGGCGGTGAGGCGGGTGCGTTCACCCGACCCCGGTGCGTAATCGTGGACCGATTCGTTGGTCGGCAGCGGCACGTCGGTGATGGCATCCATGGTTCAAGAATCCCCGATGTGAGCTACGCAACTCTTGTCCGATCGACCAACAGTCTCGGTCACCGTCAGTAGTATCGGACAACATGCGGGCAACGGGTGTGAGCCTCGGCCAACTGCTGTTGGCGCTGGATGCCACCCTGGTCCGGTTGGTGCAGGCGCCGCGCGGCCTGGACCTCCCGGTGGCGTCGGCGGCCCTGATCGATTCCGACGATGTGCGGCTGGGCCTGGCGCCTGCGGCCGGATCGGCTGACCTGTTCTTCCTGCTGGGCATCGCCGACGCCGACGCACTGAGCTGGGTCGACCAACAGACCTCCCGGCGCCCGCCCGCAGCGATCTTCATCAAAGAACCGTCGGCGCAGGTGGTGGCCCGTGCGGTGGCCGCGGGCACCGCGGTGGTGGCCGTCGACCCACGGGCCCGCTGGGAGCGGCTCTACCGGTTGGTCAACCATGTCTTCGAACACCACGGGGACCGCGAATCGCAGGATTCGGGCACCGACCTGTTCGGCCTGGCGCAGTCGATCGCCGACCGCACCCACGGCATGGTCAGCATCGAGGACGCCCAATCGCATGTGCTCGCCTACTCGGCGTCCAACGATGAGGCCGACGATCTCCGCAGGCTGTCGATCCTGGGCCGGGCCGGACCCCCGGAGCATCTGGCCTGGATCGCCCAGTGGGGCATCTTCGACGCGTTGCGGGCCAAGCCGGAGGTGGTGCGGGTCGCCGAGCGCCCCGAGTTGGGACTGCGTCCGCGGTTGGCGATCGGGATCTTTGAGACCTCGGCCGACGAGCGGCGGGCGCCCGCGTTCGCCGGGACCATCTGGGTGCAGCAGGGCAGCCGTCCGCTCGCCGAGGATGCCGACGACGTGTTGCGCGGAGCGGCGGTGCTGGCCGGCCGCGTCATGGCCCGGTTGGCGGCGACGCCGTCCACCCATGCGATCCGGGTGCAGGAACTGCTGGGTCTGCGCGACGGGGACGATCCAGTCGACGTCGATCTGATCGCTCGCGAGCTCGGCATCGCGGCGGACGGGCGGGCCGCACTGATCGGGTTCGACGGGGGCTCATCGGGTTCCAGACCGGCCGAGGTGTTGTCGTTGAGCGCAAGCGCTTTTCGTCACGACGCACAGGTGGCCTCGGTCCGCTCGCGCGTCTACGTGCTGTTTCCCAGCACCGGAAAGCCGGCCACCGTGACATCCTGGATCCGCGGAACCGTGGCGGCTCTTCGCGCCGAATTGGGCCTGGAGTTGCACGCGGTGATCGCCGCCCCGGTCGCCGGATTGGCCGACGCCGCCGCGGCCCGGGCCGAAGTCGACCGGGTGCTCGACAGCGCCGAGCGTCACCCCGGGGCGATCGGCCAGGTGACCTCGCTGGCCGAGGCGCGCACCACGGTGCTGCTCGACGAGATCACCACCGCGATCGCCGCCGACGAGCGGCTGATCGATCCGCGGGTGCGGACGTTGCGGGCCGACGAGCCGGTACTGGCCGAGACCCTACGGGCCTACCTGGACAGCTTCGGTGACGTGGCCACTGCCGCCCAGTGGTTGCACGTCCATCCCAACACGGTCCGTTACCGGGTGCGTCGCATCGAAGCGCTGCTGGCCACGACGCTCACCGATCCTGATGTGCGGCTACTACTTTCGCTGAGCCTGCGGGCCACCGGGGGTTAACGAAACGCGGCGTGCCCAGTGAGTGCGCGCCCGATCGACAACAGGTGCATCTCGCTGGTGCCCTCGTAGGTCAGCACTGACTCCAGGTTGTTGGCGTGGCGCAACGGCGAATACTCCAGCGTGATCCCGCTGGCGCCCATGACTGTTCGCGCCTCACGGGCGATGGCCAGAGCTTCCCTGACATTGTTGAGCTTGCCCAGGCTGACCTGATCTGGCGTCACCCCGACCGAGTCCTTGAGCCGGCCCAGTTGCAGCGCCAGGAGCATGCCCTTGCCGAGCTCGAGGGTCATGTTGGACAACTTCTCCTGGGTCAGCTGGTAGCTCGACAGGGGCCGGTCGAAAACCTCACGGGCACCGGCATAGTCGATCGCGGCCTCCAGGCTGTCGCGGGCCGCTCCGAGTGCGCCGAAGACGATGCCGAACCGGGCTTCGTTGAGGCAGGACAGCGGCGCGCGCAGGCCGATGGCCTCCGGCAGTTGCGCCGTCGCGGGTAACCGGACGTTGTCCAATACCAGTTCCGAGGTGACCGAGGCTCGCAGCGACAGTTTCCGGTGGATGGTGTTGGTGGTGAAACCCGGTGTGTCCGTGGGCACCACGAAGCCCCGGACACCCTCGTCGGTCTGCGCCCAGACGGTCGCCACATCGGCCAGCCCGCCGTTGGTGATCCACATCTTCGTTCCGGACAGAACCCAGTCGGACCCGTCACGCCGTGCGGTGGTGCGCATCCCGCCCGGGTTGGAGCCGAAATCGGCTTCGGTCAGCCCGAAGCAGCCGATCGCATCGCCACTGGCCAGCCGCGGCAGCCAGTGCTGCTTCTGTTCCTCCGACCCGAACCGGTGGATGGAGAACATCGATAGCGAACCCTGTACCGACACGAAGCTACGCAACCCACTGTCGCCTGCCTCGAGCTCAAGGCAGGCCAGCCCGTAGCTGACGGCGTTGGTGCCGGCGCAGCCGTAACCCTCCAGGTGCATGCCGAGCAGCCCGAGCTCACCAAACTCCTTGGCGAGTTCGCGGCCGGGCAGTTCGCCCTGCTCGAACCATTCGCCGATGTCGGGCCGCAGCCGGGTGTCGACGAACCGGCGCACGGTGGCGGCGATGTCGCGCTCGTCATCGTCGAGCAGGGTGTCGATACCGAACATCTCGAGCGGCCGCAGCGTCGTCGCGGAGGTGATGGTGCTGGTCATGTGTGCACCATACGAAGCGGATGCTGTGGTGAGATATATCAGTAATGTCCAGCACGTCGGGAGTGCATCGACATTTTGGATAGTTCCCGGGAGGAGGGCGACGAGTCATGGCCATGACGGTCGGCCGACTGATCGGGCGTAAGGAGCTGGCGTTGACGCTGGTCGCCGGTGGGGACGGGATCGACCGCGTGATCACCTGGGCTCATGCGATCGAGCTCACCGATCCCAGCCCGTGGCTCTCCGGTGGCGAGCTGGTGATGACCACCGGTCTGCACCTGCCCCCGTCGGCGTCCGAGCAACGTGACTACGTGCAGCGGATCGTCGATTCGGGCAGCGCGGCGCTGGCATTCGACACCGGGGTGCGGTTCCGCAAGGTACCCGCGGCGATCCGCGCGGCCGGCGACGAGTTCGGTATCCCGGTGCTGGCGGTCTCGCCCGAGACGCCGTTCATCGCGATCTCGCGAGCCGTCATCGACGAAATCACCGCCGACGAGGTGCGACTGGTGCAGCAGGTGGTCAGTGGCCAGGAGAAGCTGGCACGGGCGACCATGCGCGGCGGCATCCCCGCGCTCGTCGACGCGCTGGGCCCGGCACTGAACTGCACGGTGTGCGTGTTGGACCGCTCGCGGGTGGTGCTCGCCGAATCCGGGCACGATGTCACCGACGTGGTCGAACGGGTGCAGGAGCAGCTGGACCGGGATCAGAAGCGGCGTGGCGGAGGCAGCCGGGTGGTCGTGGACGACCGGAGGGTCCTCACCATTGCGCAGGTGCCCGGCGGCGACGAGAAGCAGGGCTATCTCGTGACCTCGTCCGCCGAACCGCTCGGCGCGAGCGAACGGCTTCTGGTCGGGCACGCGCTGGCGTTGTTGTCGATCGAACTCTCCAAGCCGGCCCGGGTGCTCGACGCCGAACAGCGCCTGCGCAAGGGCGTCACCCAGGCCCTGCTGACCGGTGCGCTCGATGTCGACCCGGCGTTGCTGAGGTACTTCGGCTTCGCACCCGACTCATCGGTCGCGGTGGCGGTGTTCACCGACCTGGGCCCGGCATTGGCGGCCGAGCATCAGTTGGCGGCCGCCCTGGAGGGGAACCCGTACCTGCTGATGGGGGTCCGCAACGGGCTGGCCCTCGCCGTGCCCGCAGAGGGCGCCGATCTGGTCATCGCGCAGGTCTACCACGGGGTGCGTGCCGGACTGCGGCGCGCCATCAACGGCGGGTTCGGTGCACCGGTGCCGATCGACAACGCCGGCCTGAGTCTGCAGCAGGCACTTTCGGCGGTGCGTGTCGCGGAGGCCACCGGGCATCGACTGGTCGGATTTGCCGAGCTCGGCACATTCAACCTGTTGCTGAGCACGCAGCCGGACACGGTGCTGCAGTCGATCTCGCACCGCTGGCTCGGCGTGCTTGACCAGTACGACGCCGAGAACGGCGCCAAGCTGGTGTCATCGCTGGAGTCGTTCCTGCATCACAACGGGCACTGGGAGGCCGCCGCCGCCGAACTCGGAGTGCACCGTCACACCCTGCGCGGCCGGATGGCCCGAGTCGTCGAGCTGATCGGCCGTGATCTCGATTCCGCGCACACCCGCTCGGAGTTGTGGATCGCCCTCAAGGCCAGGGAACTGCTAGCCCAAGCTGCAGGCCCGCCCGCGGGCTAGCCCCCGAAGGGCGGTGGCGCACTGCGGTATTGCACTGGCGTGGCGGACAGCCGGATGGGGTTGGCTACCTGCGGCACCGCAGTGCCGGGCACGTCGACCACCGCGTCGAGCTCGAGACGCTTGGCCAGTTCGAAAGCCTGCCCGATGTCGTTGATCGGGCCCACCGGCACCCCGGCCGCGGTCAGGACGGTGAACCATTCGTCGCCGCCACGGGTACGCAGCCGTTGCGTCAACTCGGCGAACAGCGCCTCCCGGTTCGCCACCCGTGCGGTGTTGTCGGCATAGGATGCCGAGTCGGCCAGTGATTCACACCCGAGCGCCACACACAACGCGCGGAACTGCTTGTCGTTGCCGACGGCCAGCACCAGCGGCCGGTCAGCGGTCGAAAACACTTCGTACGGAGCAATACTGGGATGCCGGTTGCCCATGATGCCCGGCACCACTCCGGCGCCGACGTAGGCAGATGCCTGGTTCACCAGAGAGGACAGCAGCGTCGAGAGCAGGTTGGTCTCCACCTTCTGTCCCACACCTGTGGCGGTGCGATGGTGCAGCGCCGCAAGGATTCCGGTGAGTGCGTGCAGGCCGGCCAGCACATCGACCACCGCCACCCCCACCTTGGTCGGCTCCCCCGGCTGCGGGCCGGTCACACTCATCAGCCCGCCGACCGCCTGCACCAACAGGTCATAGCCGGGTAGCTCAGCACCCTGTCCCGCACCGAAACCCGTGATCGAGCAGTAAATGAGGTCGGGCCGGTGTACCACCAGATCGGCGTAACCGAGGCCCATCCGTTCCATCGTGCCGGTGCGGAAGTTCTCCACCACGATGTCGGCGCCCCGCACGATCTCACGCGCCTGCTCCACACCCTGCGCGCTGTGCAGATCCAGGACGACCGAGCGCTTGTTGCGGTTGACGGCGTTGAAGTAGGTGGCCTGGCCGTCGACATCGAACGGTGGACCCCAGTGGCGGGTGTCATCGCCTCCGCCCGGCCGCTCGATCTTGATCACCTCGGCGCCGAGATCGGCGAGCATCATCGTCGCGTAGGGCCCGGCCAGCACCCGGCTGAAGTCGGCGACGACGACGCCGTCCAGCGCGCCCGGAGTCATGCCCGGCCTCCGCGCAGGTACACCGTGGTGGTGTGCGTGAAGAATTCGCGCGCCGCCTCGCCCTGCTCTTTCGGGCCGTATCCGCTGCGCTTGGCACCGCCGAACGGAACGTGTGGGTCGGCGCCCGCGGACTCCGAGTTGACATGCAGGACACCGACGTCCAGATCGTCTACCGCGTCAAGAGCACGTCCCAGGTCGGCGGTGAACACGGCTGCGGACAGTCCGTAGTCGCCGCTGTTGGCCAACGCGAACGCCTGTTCGGCGCCGTGGGCTCCCAACACCGACAGCACCGGGCCGAACAGTTCCTCTGACCACAGCGCGGCGGTCGCTCCCGGCAGCTGCACCACTGTCGGGGTCACGAAATGGCCGTCCGGTGAACCGGACCGGTGGTCCTCGGCGGTCGCGATCACCGAAGCACCCTGACCGACGGCGTCGCTGACGCGTTGACTGACGTAGGCGCGGGAGGATTGGCTGACCAGTGGGCCGACGGCCACCGATCCCAGCATCGGGTCCCCGACCTCGAGGCCTTTGACCCGGATTGTCAGCTCTGACAGGAAATCACCGGCAACGGCGTCGTCGACGATGAGACGCGAGGTGGCCGTGCACTTCTGGCCCGCTGACCGAAACGCGCCCAGCATCACCTGCTCGGCCGCCCACCCGAGATCGGCGTCGGCGAGCACCACCGCGGCATTCTTGCCGCCCATCTCGGCCTGCACCGGGATGCCGCGGGCTGCCCCGGCCGCGGCCATCCGTCGTCCCACCGCGGTCGACCCGGTGAACGAGACCGCGTCGATGCCGGGATGTTCGGGCAGCGCGGCGGCGATGTGTCCATCGGCAAGCACGAGGTTGAGCACACCGGGAGGCAATCCGGCCTCGTGCAGCGCCTGCGTCAGCCGCATCGCCAGGACCGGGACCGAACTGGCAGGTTTGAACACCACCGCATTCCCGTAGACCAGCGCGGGGGCGATCTTCCAGACCGGAATGGCGATGGGGAAATTGAACGGGGTGATGATGCCGACCACACCAATCGGCTTGCGGGTCACCAGGATCTGTTCGCCGGGGCGAGGTGACGAGTAGACGGCACCGGTCTCGCGGTCGGCGGCACCGGCGTAGTAGCGCAGGATCTGTGCGGCCCGGCGGACCTCGCCGATGCCTTCGGCGAGCGTCTTGCCTTCCTCCCTGGTCAGTTCGGCGCCCCACTGTTCGGCGGAGCGGTCCACCAGATCCGCTGCCCGCGCCAGCACGGCGGCACGGTTGTGCATCGGTTCGCGCGCCCATCCCGGGGCGGCGTTGCGTGCCGCCCGCACCGAACGATCCAGCTGGGATTCGTCGGCCAGCGCACCGCGGGCCACCACCTGGTCGGGGAAGGCCGGGTTGTTGTCGACCAGGACGGCTCCGCCGCCCTCGGCCCATTGGCCGTCGATGTGGTTCAGTAGCTCGATCACGTCCACCATCGTTTCAGATTCGGGCCACGGCGTCGCGGATGACTCCGAGCCCCTCCATCAAGAGTTCTTCCGAGATCGTCAGCGGTGGAAGGAATCTCAGCACGTTACCGAAGGTTCCCGCGGTCAGCGTCAGCACCCCGTTGTCCTGTGCATAGCGGGTGATCTCGGCGACCGCGTCACGATTCGGTGTGTGGTCCGCACCGGTGACGAACTCCGCGGCCATCATGGCACCGCGGCCCCGGATATCCCCGATGAGGGTGGTGTCGCGCGCGATTGCGGCGAGTTCGGCCCGCAGGATCTCTCCGATGCGCTGGGCGCGGGCCAGCAGGTCCAGGGTCTGGATGGTCTCGAACACGCCGAGCGCGGCTTCACAGGCCACCGGGTTGCCGCTGTAGGTTCCGCCGATACCGCCGGGGTGCGCGGCGTCCATGACATCGGCGCGGCCGGTCACCGCCGCCAGCGGCAGCCCGCCGCCCAGTCCTTTTGCGGTGGTGATGAGGTCCGGGACGATGCCTTCGTGCTCGCAGGCGAACCACTGCCCGGTGCGGGCGATGCCGGTCTGCACCTCGTCGGCGATCAACAGGATGCCGCGTTCGCGGCAGAAGTCGGCGACCTGCCGCAGGAACCCGGGGGCCGGGACGATGAATCCGCCCTCCCCCTGGATCGGCTCGACCACCACCGCGGCGACACTGCCTGCACCCAACTGGGTGTCGATGACGAGGCGGAACTGCTCGAAGGCTTCATCGGCCGCATTGTCCGGACCACCGGGCCAGCGGTACGGGTAGGCCATCGGGACCCGGTACACCTCGGAGGCGAACGGGCCGAAGCTGTACTTGTACGGCATGTTCTTGGCCGTCATCGTCATGGTCAGCAGGGTGCGGCCGTGAAACGCGTGGTCGAAAACAACGACGGCGGGACGTTTGGTGGCTGCGCGGGCGTATTTGATCGCGTTCTCCACCGCTTCGCTGCCGGTGTTGAACAGCGCGGTGCGCTTCTCGTGCTCGCCGGGGGTCAGCCGGTTGAGCGTCTCGCACACCTCCAGGTAACTCTCGTAGCCGTTGACCAGGAAGCAGGTGTGGGTGAACCGCGCGAGCTGTGCGGTGGCCCGTTCCACCACGCGGGGGGCGCTGTTGCCGACGCTGGTGACCGCGATGCCGCTGCCCAGATCGATGAACGAGTTTCCGTCCACGTCGACAAGGACGCCGTCGGCCGCCTCCGCGGCATAGACGCCCGACGAACTGGTGAGACCGGCGGGCAGGGCAGCCGCGCGGCGGGCCGCGAGCTCGATCGAGCGCGGGCCGGGAATGGGGGTGACGATCCGCCGCACGCTCGGCGGACGCCGGTGTTCGGCCGGTGCTTCAACGACAGTCATGCCCTGACCCTAGGGAGGACGACGACCCGCGTGAATGTACAGAATGTATGTCCAGGACGAAATGCTACGACGATTCGTACAGCCCGGGCCGGTGCGCGGCAGACCGCACCGCAGCGGCGGGCGATGTCGCTGGGATTACCGGGCTGACAGTCGTGCGACGGCGGCGGCGATACGCTCGTCGGTCGCCGTCAGCGCCACCCGCACGTGCCGTGCCCCGGCAGGTCCGTAGAACTCACCGGGCGCCGCGAGGATGCCACGCTGCGCCAGCCACCGGACGGTGTCGCGGCACGGTTCACCGCGCGTCGCCCACAGGTACAACCCGGCCTCGGAATGCTCGACGTCGAACCCGGCGGCACGCAGGGCCGGCAGCAGTACCGCGCGGCGGTGCGCGTACCGGTCCCGTTGCAGCGCCTCGTGTTCGTCGTCGTCGAGGGCCGCCACCATCGCGGCCTGAACCGGGGTCGGCACCATCATCCCGGCGTGTTTTCGCACTGCCAGCAATTCGGCCACCAGGGCGGGATCACCGGCGACGAATCCGGCGCGGTATCCGGCCAGCGACGAGGTCTTGGACAGCGAATGCACGGCCAGCAACCCGGTGTGGTCACCATCGCTCACCGATGGATGCAACACGCTCACCGGAGCCGCTTCCCAGCTCAATCCCAGGTAACACTCGTCGGAGGCGATCAGCACACCGCGCTCACGCGCCCACGTGACGATGCCGCGCAGATGGTGCAGGTCGAGCACACGGCCCGTCGGATTGCTCGGCGAGTTCAGATAGATCAGCGCGGGCACCTGCGAGCCGAAGTGTGCCGGCCCGTCGGCACGCACGACCTGCGTACCGGCCAGTCGCGCCCCGACCTCGTAGGTGGGGTAGGCGAGTTCGGGCACCACGACGGTGTCGTCGGCGCCCAGCCCCAACAGCGTCGGCAGCCAGGCGATCAGCTCCTTGGTGCCGATCACCGGCAGCACCGCGTCAGGAGCCAGGTCGGTGATGCCGTACCGGCGCCGTAGCGCCGTCCCGGCCGAACGGCGCAACGTCGGCGTTCCGGCCGTCGTGGGATATCCGGGCGAGGCGCTGGCAGCCGCCAGTGCCTCGCGGATCACGGGTGCCACCGGGTCTACTGGAGTGCCAACCGAAAGGTCGACGATGCCGTCGGGGTGCGAGCGTGCCAGCGCGGTCACGTCGGCCAGGGTGTCCCAGGGAAACTCCGGCAGTGCTGCCGACCGCGGTTGGCGTACCACGTCAGACTTGACCTGCAAGGGCTGCGTCAGTCCTCACCCTGCGGCGGCAGGTCCTTGATCGCCTGCGGATCGTGGTCCGTCTGCCCTACCTTGGAGGCGCCACCGGGCGAACCCAGCTCGACGAAGAAGTCGGCATTGGCCTGCGTATAGCTGGTCCACTGGTCAGGCACATCGTCTTCGTAGTAGATGGCCTCGACCGGGCAGACCGGTTCGCACGCACCGCAGTCCACACACTCGTCGGGGTGGATGTACAGCATGCGTGCGCCCTCGTAAATGCAATCGACGGGGCATTCCTCGATGCACGCCTTGTCTTTGACGTCGACGCAGGGTTCGGCAATGACGTACGTCACTGATGTCTCTCCTGTCCAGTGGGCTGCTGGTCGGGCTCGGTGTCGTGAGGACTCTGAGTCCGGCGTCGCAAGTATGCGTTGGCCATACCTGTACGCGCGTCTCAGTGTGTCCTAACTTCGCCGCGCCGCCCATTTACCAGGTGGCGCGTTGGTTACTGATACTAAACGTCGCAGATACACCTCGACCAGTCGCCATCCCGTATGCCGCCCCTATGCACTTCACTGCACTGCAACTTGTTGCATAGAACCGCCGGTCCCACCTACGCTGTCGGAATGGCCCTACCGCACGCCATCCTGGTGTCGCTGACCGAACAGTCCGGCTCGGGGTATGAACTCGCCGGCCGTTTCGACCGGTCGATCGGATATTTCTGGGCGGCCTCACACCAGCAGATCTACCGCACCCTGCGGACGATGGAGGACGACGGCTGGGTGCATGTCACGCCGGTGGTGCAGCACGGCAGGCCGGACAAGAAGGTCTACACCGTCTCGGCCGCCGGGCGCGCCGAGTTGGCCCGGTGGATCGCCGAACCCCTCACCGGTCGCGGCGGTTCGGTCGCCGACAACCGCACACGTGACCTGGCTGTCAAAGTCCGCGCCGCCGCCCATGGGGACATCGAGGCGCTGCTGACTCAGGTCGACGGCCTGCGCCGCGAACGGACCGCACTGCTCGACACCTATCGCGGATACGAGAAGCGGCAGTTTCCCGACCCATCGGTGTTGCGCGGCAGTGCCCTGCATCAGTATCTCGTGCTACGCGGCGGTATCCGCGCCGAGGAGAGCGCCATCGACTGGCTTTCCGAGGTTTCCGCGGCACTACAGTTCTCACCCGCACCGAAGGGGAATTCGTGAGCTACCCACATCTGCTGTCCCCCTTGGACCTTGGCTTCACCACCCTGCGCAACCGGGTGGTCATGGGATCGATGCACACCGGGCTGGAGGACCGGGCCCGCGACACCGGCAAGCTCGCCGAATACTTCGCCGAACGGGCCCGCGGCGGCGTCGGGCTGATCATCACCGGCGGGTACGCCCCCAACAGGACCGGCTGGTTGCTCCCGTTCGCCTCGCAGCTGGTGTCCTCGGCCGAAGCCCGCAGGCACCGCCGGATCACCGGTTCCGTGCACGAGGCGAACGGCAAGATCCTGCTGCAGATTCTGCACGCGGGACGCTATGCCTACCACCCGTTTTCGGTCAGCGCGTCGTCCATCAAGGCGCCGATCAACCCGTTCCGGCCGCGCGCATTGCGTGATGTCGAAGGCACGATCGACGACTTCGTCCGGTGCGCGCTGCTCGCACGCGAAGCCGGCTACGACGGCGTGGAGATCATGGGCAGCGAAGGTTATCTGCTCAACCAGTTCCTGGCGCCCCGCACCAACAAGCGCACCGATACATGGGGCGGCACACCCGAGAATCGGCGGCGCTTCCCCGTCGAGATCGTGCGTCTGGTACGTGAGGCCGCAGGCCCGGATTTCATCATCTGCTACCGGATGTCGATGGCCGATTATGTCGAAGACGGCCAGTCCTGGGATGAAACAGTGGCCTTGGCAACGGAAGTCGAGGCCGCCGGCGCCACTCTGATCAACTCGGGGTTCGGTTGGCATGAGGCGCGGGTGCCGACCATCGTCACCTCGGTGCCCAATAGTGCATTCGTCGACATCAGCAGCGCACTGGCCGAGTATGTCGAGGTCCCGGTGGTGGCGTCCAACCGGATCAACATGCCACAGACCGCCGAGCAGATCCTGGCCGATACCCACGTGCAGCTGATCTCGATGGCCCGCCCGCTGTTGAGCGACCCCGACTGGGTGCTCAAAGCCGCCGCCGACCAGGCCGATGAGATCAACACCTGCATCGCCTGCAACCAGGCCTGCCTCGACCACGCCTTCGCGCACAAGAATGTGTCCTGCCTGGTGAATCCACGGGCGGGTCGCGAGACGACCCTGGTACTCAGCCCGACCCGGCGTACCCGATCGGTGGCCGTCGTCGGGGCCGGACCGGCCGGGCTGGCCACGGCCCTCAGCGCCGCCCAACGCGGACACCGGGTCACGCTGTTCGAGGCAGGTGCTGTACTCGGTGGTCAATTCGACTTGGCCAGAAGGATTCCCGGAAAAGAAGAGTTCAACGAGACGATCCGCTACTACACCCGGATGCTGGACAAACACGACGTTTCGGTGCGGCTGCAAACCCGGGCCGCGATCGAAGATCTTACCGGTTTCGACGATGTCGTCCTGGCCACCGGTGTGACACCACGCATGCCGGACATTCCCGGTATCGACCATCCGAAGGTGCTCAGCTACGCCGAGGCCATCGCCGGGGCGCCACTGGGCAAGACGGTGGCGGTCATCGGCGCCGGTGGAATCGGTTTCGACGTCAGCGAATTCCTCACCACTCCGGTGGAGCCCGCAGACGACGGACGGCCGTCACCACAACATCTCAAAGAGTGGAAGGCGGAATGGGGCGCGGCCGATCCTCAGGAGGCCCGCGGAGCGCTGACCACTCCCCGGCCCGCCCCGCCGGTCCGTGAGGTGTACCTGTTGCAGCGCACCAAAGGGGCGCAGGGCCGCGGCCTCGGCAAGACCAGTGGCTGGGTGCACCGTGCGTCGCTGAAAGCCAAAGGTGTCCACCAGCTTTCCGGGGTCAACTACGAACGCATCGATGACGAGGGGTTACACATCAGCTTCGGCCCCCACCACGCGGATGCCCGCGTTCTGGCCGTCGACAACGTGGTGATCTGCGCGGGACAGGAATCGGTGCGCGAGCTGGAACAGGGTCTGCGTGATGCCGGGGTCAACCCGCAGGTGATCGGCGGGGCGGCGCTGGCCGCAGAACTGGACGCCAAACGAGCGATCCGGCAAGGCACGGAACTCGCCGCACGTCTGTAGCTCCGGGCGTCATGCAGACTTGACGAACGCGTCGAGTTCTGTTGCGTCAGAGCCGACCAGCCGTCGATGCATGGCCCAGGCTATCCGGCGGCCCTGAATCTTGGCCTGCTCGGCGACCGGGCCGCGGTACATCGCATCGACAGTGTCGAGCCACAGCGTCAACCAGCGGATGAAATGCTCGTGAGTGAGCGGGTGGGCATGATGCACCTCCCGGTGCACAGTCAATGCGCTGCCCCGGTACAACCCGGCCCGGAACAACACCGTCTCCCAGAAGTCACACATCACCGGCAGGTGAGCCTCCAGCCCCGTGGCCCGGACTTCCGCAAACGGGCCCGCGAGGAGGTCATCGACAAGCACTCTGCCGTAGAACCGGGACAGCAACGCGTATACGTCGTCCCGATCGACCAGGTCACGCGACTCGGCGCTCATTGCTGCGGCGGAAGCCCGGCGACCACAGGCGCGTCGGCACCCACCGCGCCCAGCTTTGCCGCCCCGCCGGGTGAGCCCAGCGGTCCATTTTGACCCGGCAGTGTTTCAGTGAAGAAAGCCGCGTTGTCTGCCTGATACGGAATGAGCTCGTCAGGGAGATCGTCCTCGTAGTAGATGGCCTCGACCGGGCATACCGGCTCACAGGCTCCGCAGTCCACACACTCGTCGGGATGGATGTAGAGGGCCCGACCACCCTCGTAGATGCAGTCGACCGGGCACTCGTCAACGCAGGCCCGGTCCATCACATCAACACAGGGCTTGCCGATCACGTACGTCATGGGACATAGTTTATACAAATTAATTTTGTAAAAACTAGGGAGGTCATCGACGATGACCAGTACCGACGATCGGACCACCGAGCACCCCATTGACAGTCGGCCCGACCAGCTGACCGCACGCCGACCTTTTCCGGAGCGGCTGGGCCCCAAGGGCAGCCTGATCTACAAGCTGATCACCACCACCGATCACAAGCTCATCGGCATGATGTACATGGTCACGTGCTTCGCCTTCTTCTTCGTCGGCGGGCTGATGGCACTGTTCATCCGCACCGAGTTGGCGATGCCCGGGCTGCAGTTCCTGTCCAACGAGCAGTACAACCAGCTGTTCACCATGCACGGCACGCTGATGCTGCTGTTCTACGCCACCCCGATCGTGTTCGGGTTCGCCAACCTGGTCCTGCCGCTGCAGATCGGCGCGCCGGACGTCGCTTTCCCGCGGTTGAACGCGCTGTCGTTCTGGCTGTTCCTGCTCGGCGGCATCATCACGATCTCGGGTTTCATCACCCCTGGCGGCGCCGCAGACTTCGGCTGGACCGCCTACTCCCCGCTGAGTGACGCCATTCATTCCCCCGGTGCGGGCGGAGATCTGTGGATCATGGGCCTGGCCGTAGCCGGCCTCGGGACCATCCTGGGCGCGGTCAACATGATCACCACCGTGGTCTGTATGCGCGCCCCGGGCATGACGATGTTCCGGATGCCGATCTTCACCTGGAACATACTCATCACGTCGATCCTGGTCCTGCTGGCCTTCCCGCTGCTGACCGCGGCACTGTTCGCCCTGGCCGCCGACCGCCATCTCGGCGCGCACATCTACGACCCGGCCAACGGCGGAGTCCTGTTGTGGCAACACCTGTTCTGGTTTTTCGGCCACCCCGAGGTCTACATCGTGGCGCTACCGTTTTTCGGCATCGTCACCGAGATTTTCCCGGTGTTCAGCCGTAAACCGGTGTTCGGGTACACCACGCTGGTCTACGCCACCGTGAGCATCGCGGCCCTGTCGATGGCCGTGTGGGCACACCACATGTTCGCCACCGGAGCCGTGCTGCTGCCGTTCTTCTCATTGATGTCGTACATGATCGCGGTGCCCACGGGCATCAAATTCTTCAACTGGATCGGCACGATATGGAAGGGCCAGCTGACCTTCGAGACCCCGATGCTCTTTGCAGTCGGCTTCATGGTCACCTTCCTGCTCGGTGGGCTCTCGGGGGTGATGCTGGCCAGCCCGCCGATCGACTTCCACGTCACCGACACCTATTTCCTGGTGGCACACTTCCACTACGTGCTGTTCGGCACCATCGTGTTCGCCTCGTTCGCGGGGGTGTATTTCTGGTTCCCCAAGATGACCGGACGCCTACTCGACGAGCGCCTCGGCAAGCTGCACTTCTGGCTCACCCTGATCGGGTTTCACACCACATTCCTGGTGCAACACTGGCTGGGCAATGAGGGCATGCCGCGCCGCTACGCCGACTACCTGCCCTCTGACGGATTCACCACGCTCAACGTCGTCTCGACCATCGGGGCGTTCACCCTTGGGGTCTCGATGCTGCCGTTCGTCTGGAACGTATTCAAGAGCTGGCGCTACGGCGAGCCGGTCACCGTCGATGACCCGTGGGGCCACGGCAACTCGCTGGAGTGGGCCACCAGTTGCCCCCCGCCGCGGCATAACTTCACCGAACTGCCCCGGATCCGATCCGAGCGACCGGCATTCGAGCTGCACTACCCCCACATGGTGGAGCGGATGCGCGCCGAATCGCACATCGGCCGGCACTGACAAGCTGCACACCACTGCGTCCGGCGTCCGTCACGCCAGAGTGACCGTCGGGGCTGCGCGTCACTCTGGCGCGGCAAGGGAACTCGGTCAGGCCTGCTTGAGTGCCTCGATTTCGAGGGTGATGGTCACCTTGTCGCCGACGACGGTGCCACCGGTCTCCAGCGGCATGTCGATGTCGATGCCGAAGTCCTTGCGGTTCAACACCACCGACGCCTCGAACCCGGCGACCGCACCGTGGCCCATGCCCGGGTTGACGCCGTTGAACTCGAGGTTCAGGCTGACCGGCTTGGTGATGCCCTTCAGCGTGAAGTCACCGTCGAGCACGTAGTGATCACCTTTGGCGGTCACCGCGGTGGATACAAACGTCGCGACGGGGTGAGCGTCGACACCGAAGAAGTCGGCGGCTTTCAGGTGGGCGTCGCGCTGCTCGTTGCCGGTGGTGATGGAGTCGACCGCGATCTCGGCAGTCACCGCCGGGGTGCCGTCCTCGGCCACCGTGACTGCGCCGCTGAACGTGCTGAATGTGCCACGCACCTTGCTCACCATGAGGTGGCGCACTGAGAAACTGATCGCGGAATGCGCGGGGTCGATGGCCCAGGTGCCTGCGGTGAGGTCGGTGTTGGTGGCTACTGCAGCGGTCATGATGTCTCCTCGTTTCCAGAGCCGGTCCCTCCGGCGCCTTCACGAACACCAACCGGACTGCAGTCCGATTCATTCCCGTGCGTCCTGAACTGCACTTTCGTAGCCGACGGACGACTAGGCAGCGAGCGGCGCGTAGGTCGTGGTGCGCTGACGCGCGGGACGGCCGATCCCCTCGGCGATCGCCATCAGTTCCTCGACGGTCTTGGCTGACCCGTTCTCCGAGCCGGCCATCCGGGAGATGGTCTCCTCCATCAACGTCCCACCCAGATCGTTGGCGCCGCCACGCAGCATCACCTGAGTGCGCTCGATACCCAGCTTCACCCAGCTGGTCTGGATGTGATCGATCCTGCCGTGCAACATGATCCGTGCCAGCGCGTGCACGGCCCGGTTGTCGCGGTGCGTCGGTCCCGGCCGTGCCCCGCCTGCCAGGTACAGCGGCGAAGACTGATGCACGAACGGCAACGGAACGAACTCGGTGAATCCACCGGTGCGGTCCTGGATGTCACGCAGCACGTTGAGATGCCCGACCCAGTGCTTGGGGGTGTCGACGTGGCCGTACATCATCGTCGAACTCGACCGCAGACCCACCTCGTGCGCCGTGGTGATCACCTCGATCCACATCGACGTGGGCAGCTTGCCCTTGGTCAGCACCCACCGCACCTCGTCGTCGAGGATTTCGGCCGCGGTGCCCGGGATGGAACCCAGCCCGGCCTCACGCAGGTCGGTCAACCACTCGCGGACCGAGATGCCGCTGCGGGTGACCCCGTTGGCGATCTCCATCGGGGAAAACGCATGCACGTGCATCGACGGCACCCGCGCCTTGACCGCACGCACCAGATCGGCGTACCCGGTGACCGGCAGTTCCGGATCGATGCCGCCCTGCATGCACACTTCGGTCGCACCGGCGACGTGCGCCTCCCAGGCCCGGTCGGCGACCTCGTCGGTGGACAGTGAGTACGCATCGGCGTCGCCCTTGCGCTGTGCGAACGCGCAGAACCGGCAGCCGGTGTAGCAGATGTTGGTGAAGTTGATGTTGCGGTTGACCACGAAGGTCACGTCGTCACCGACCACGTCGCGGCGCAGCGAATCGGCCAGCGCGGCAACGGCGTCCATGGCCGGGCCGTCCGCGGTGGCCAACGCCAGGTACTCGTCGTCGCTGCAACCGCCCGGGTCGCGCTCGGCCGACCGCAATGCGGCCAGCACATCGGTGTCGATACGCTCGGGAGCCCGGGCCGCCAATTCGGACACCTTGGCCCGGATCGACTCCCAGTCCCCGAACGCGCTGTCGAGGTCGCTGCGGGTCTCGGTCAACCGGCCCTCGGAGTCGATCGCGGCATGCAGATCGGTGCGGCCCAACGATTCCGATGCCTCGTCGGGTTCCTGCCAGGGCCGCCCCACCGGATTCACGTCCAGCGCCAGGCCGGTGTCCGGATCGGCCAGCGCGTCCACGTGGCCGCGGACCCGCGGATCGATCCACGCCGCGCCCGCCTGCACATACTTCGGCTGTGCGGTGAGCCGCTGCACCAGGTCGTAGCCCGCCTCGGCAGTGATGTCGGCCAACTCGTCGAGCGCCGGCCAGGGCCGCTCGGGGTTGACATGATCGGGCGTCAGCGGCGACACCCCGCCCCAATCGTCGACGCCTGCCCCGATCAGTGCCAGGCAATCGGCCCGCGACACCAGGTTCGGCGGCGCCTGGATGCGCATTTTGGGTCCCAGTACCAGCCGGGTCACCGCGATCGTCGCCAGGAAGTCCTCGATGTCGGCATCGGGTGTCGACGCCATCGCGGTGTGGTCCTTGGCACGGAAGTTCTGCACGATCACTTCTTGGACGTGACCGAATTCTTTGTGCGAACGCCGGATCGCGTGCATGGTCTCGGCGCGCTCGGTGAGCGTCTCGCCGATGCCGACCAGCAGCCCGGTGGTGAACGGAATCGACAACCGGCCGGCGTCGTCGAGCGTGCGCAGCCGCACCGTCGGGTCTTTGTCCGGGCTGCCGTAGTGGGCCAGGCCCTTGGTTTCGAACAGCCGCCGCGATGTGGTCTCCAGCATCATGCCCATCGACGGTGCGACGGGCTTGAGCCGCGACAACTCCGACCAACTCATCACACCGGGATTCAGGTGCGGCAGCAGTCCGGTCTCCTCGAGCACGCGGATCGACATCGCCCGCACGTAGTCCAGCGTCGAGTCATAACCCCGCTCATCAAGCCACTGACGAGCCTCCGGCCAGCGCTCCTCCGGGCGGTCACCGAGGGTGAAAAGTGCTTCTTTGCAACCCAACTCAGCACCGCGGCGAGCCACGTCGAGGATCTCGTCCGGCTCCATGTACATGCCCTGCCCCTGCGCGCGCAGCCGTCCGGGGACCGTAACGAACGTGCAGTAATGGCAGGTGTCCCGGCAGAGATGGGTCACCGGGATGAACACTTTGCGCGAATAGCTGACCGGTAACCGGCCTGCGGGGCCGCGACGCCCATCGGAGGTAAGACCCGCATCACGGACCCGGGCGGCACTGGAACACAGGTCCGCCAGATCCTCTCCGCGGGCCGCCATCGCGATGGCGGCTTCATCCACATTGAGCGCCACCCCGTCGCGGGCCCGCCGCAGCACACGTCGTAACGCTGCAGGACTGGGTGCGCTCGAATTGGATGGGATTGCGGGGACTCCCAGATCAGCGCCGGGTTGAGGATTCAGAGCCACTCCCGTGTAACCCCGGTGTCGTCGTCGATCATCCACACATCCCACATTCTGAAACCTTGGCGCGTGCCATACCGGCCACAGTAGTACCGGTGCGGGCGGCAGTGGCGGCCCGAGGGGGGTCCCGAGTTCCACGCTTGTTCCCAATGCGTTATCCGACGCGCTGT
This sequence comes from Mycobacterium appelbergii, assembly GCF_032883035.1. Classification (NCBI taxonomy): domain Bacteria; kingdom Bacillati; phylum Actinomycetota; class Actinomycetes; order Mycobacteriales; family Mycobacteriaceae; genus Mycobacterium; species Mycobacterium appelbergii. The sequence goes on along the minus strand of NZ_JAMQTH010000002.1, from coordinate 234,759 downwards.
CCCCGGCTCACGGACCTGGCGAATCCGGACGATATCGTCGTGATTCGCGATATTTTGATCGTGGGTCGCGCAGTGCATTCCAGGGAGCTGTCATGAACGTGTCTGTCCGGTCGTATCTCATGGCAGGTGCCGTGGCAGCCACCGCAACAGCCGTCGCGCTCACCCCGGTGCAGGTCATGCCCGCCGACATCGCCGTGCCTGCCCAGCCGAGCACCGTCGAACCGCAACTCTCCCAGGCCATGGTGGACCTGTTGGCGGCGGCAGGCCGGATGACCGCAGCCCTACCCACTACCCCGCTGCGGCCGAGCGGTGCCGACCCGGCGACCGGTACCGCACCGGCCGCGGCGGTCACCGCAAGCCCGGCAGCCGTGGCGATCGCCCCCAATCTCGCGAACACGATCGACAACGCCTACCTCGCGATCGAGCCTTGGGTGCAGTACGGATTCGAGGTCGCGGCGGCCGTGCTCGCCTGGGTGCCCTGGGTCGGCGGTGTGTCCGGCCTGGTCATGGACGCCTACACCTTCGGCGAGTCCCTCGTTGCCAGCGCCGTCTTCAACTTCACGGACTGGTTGCGGGGCGACGGCGGCATCATCTCGAACGTCGTCGACTTCGGCGTGGACGTCGGATTGGCCTTTGTCTGGCTGGGGCTCGATGTGGTGAACACCTTCATACCGCTGCCCCCGATTCCCCTGCCGCCACGCCCGCCGGTCCAGGGACCGTTCGTGGCCGCCAATCTGCTGGCGACACCGGCAACCGCTGCAATCGGCGACCTCGTGCAGAACCCGATCGACACGGTCACGGGCACGCTCACCACTGTTCGCGAAGACTTCGTCGAAGCGGTCGAGGACCTCACCGACGGCACCGTCCTCGCCGATCGGGTCGACCCGCTGGAGGCCGTGGTCACGGCCGTCACGCCCGACGAGCCGGCTCAACAGGATGCCGTCACCGATATCCCGACCTCGGTGCGGCAATGGCTCAAGCCGCGCGACAAAGCCGCAGGCGAGACAGCGAGCCCGGACGGCCTCGCGCCCCGTGCCCTGGCCAAGGACGTTCGGGACAGCACCCGGAAGGTGGCCGCGACCGTACGCGCCGATGTGAAGAAGGCCGCCGAGAACATGCGTGACAACGTGCGCAATGCGGTCAAGGACGTCCGCAAGGGATTGACCGGATCCGACGCGAAGAAGCCATCCGAGAACAGCACCAACGGTAAGGCCGACACCGCAAAGCCGGCGAAGCCCACCAAGCCGGCCAAGACGGACAAGAAGGACAAGGCCGCGAAGAAGGCGACCACGGAGGCCAAGGACTAGTCAGCGGCGCTGCCGGGACCACAGCAGCCAAGCCGGTGGCAGCGCCCCGAGCGCGACAAAGAGCAGTGCTCCGTAGGCCATCACGCCGTAGCCGGCGAAGATGATGTCACCGCCGGGCCCGCCGAATGTCATCGCGACGACCGTGCCCAGCCAGGTCCACAGCGGCAACGCCGCCACCCGCTTCGAATCCGTCCACTGCATGGCGGCCCAGACGAGCGCGAGGTTGACCGCACCACTGATGAGGGCACTGATCGGGAACGGTATGGCGCCGATATAGGACGGCAACAACAGTGCGCCCACGACGGCCGAGATGATGCCGTCTACGGCGAGCAGTGCCAGCACGATGCCGGCGAGCGGTGGGTCCGCGGGATCGAGGGGCTCGGCGCGGCTGGTGACCGGGGTCAGGTCGGGATGCTGTCGAGCAACGACACCAACGAACCCACGACCCACTGGTAATTGTCCGTCCGGTCCTGCCAGTGCTGCAGGTTCGGATCCAGATCGGGGTCCATGGGTTTCCCTTCGACGCGCTGCTTTCTGAACGGAGCCTACGCGCCCCGCATCGGCTATTCCAGATCCAGACCGGCGAGTAGGTCGGTTTCCCAACCACGGGAGTCGCGCGGACCTGCCGCCCCCCCGGCGAGCAGGTAGTGCTCGTGGGCCAGGATCGGCATCGCGAAGTTGTTCGACAGTGCGCATGCGCGCCCGTCGGGCGAGACGGTGACCTGGGTGGCGTGTGCCCGCAGTGCGCCTGCTTTGGCCGAGAGTTGTTCACTGACATCCACGACGGCGTCGATGCGATCGTCGGGATAACCGAACGGCACCTCGTCGACGGTGAGCCGGATCCACCCCGCCGGCAGGTCGGTCAACGCCTTGAGACCCGAATCCATTGCGCTGGTGGCCATAACCGACCAGTAAAATTTGGGGACGACCCAGCTTCGGTCCTCGGCGACGGCAGCGACGGCCGCGGTAGTGACGCGGTGCGCCTGGATGTGGTCGGGGTGACCGTATCCACCGTCGGGGTCGTAGGTGACGACGACGTGCGGACGCAGACGCCGGATGACGGCGGCCAGTTCACCGACCGCCTCGCTCATATCGGCGTCCACGAAGCGCTGCCGCCCGCGTGGCGGGGTGCCCGCCATCCCCGAGTCACGCCACCGCCCGGCTCCTCCGAGGAACTGTGGTGCGCCGATCCCCAGCGCCCCCAGGGCATCGGTGAGCTCGCCGATGCGGTAGCCGCCCAGCTGGTCGGCCTGGTCGGCCGCCAATTGCGCATAGCGTGAGCCGATCACCTCGCCCTCTTCACCCAGGGTGCAGGTGACCACATGGACGTCGGCGCCGAGGGCCGCGTAGTGCGCGATGGTGCCGCCGGTCGTCAGACACTCGTCGTCGGGGTGAGCGTGGACGAACAAAAGGCGGGGCGTTTCGTTGGACATCGTGCGTGACGATAGCGCTGCTCCGGCCGGTGGTCTCACCGAACCTCACCTGATCGGTGCGGGCGGGCGCATACATTCACCGAATGAGTCGGCGTGACGTCGAGTTCGGCTGCAGCATTGTCGTGGTCGGGTTGCTTGCCGGGTTCGCCGGTGTGGCCACCACGCTGCTGCTGCACGCTGTCGAGCATCTGACCTATCACTACACGTTCGGCTCGCTTCTCGATGGCGTCACCGGCAGCAGTCCGGCGCGCCGGGCGCTCGGCCCGATGATCGGCGGAGCGCTCGCCGGATTCGGCTGGTGGCTGCTCCGTCGCCACGCCGCGATACCGGCGCTATCGGCCACCATCTCCGAGCACCGGCGGATTCCGCGGGTGTCACTCTCGCTCGATGCCGGCCTGCAGGTGTTGCTGGTCGGCTCCGGTGCGTCGCTGGGCCGCGAGGGCGCACCCCGGCAATTCTCCGCAGCGCTCGGTGATCTCGGGATGTCGCGGTGGTCGTTGACTCCACGAGACCGCGAGATCCTGCTTGCCTGCGCGGCCGGTGCCGGGTTGGCTGCGGTCTACAGCGTCCCGGTGGGCGGTGCCCTGTTCGCAACCCGCATCATGCTCAAGACCTGGCAACCGCGGGCGGTCGGGACCGCACTGATCACGTCGAGCCTCGCCGTCGCGGTCGCCTCACCGGTGACCCACGCGCAGGCACCCCTGCACTGGCCCGGCCCCGAATTGTCTTATCTGCTCACGGGTTTCGCCCTGGTGTTGGCACCGTTGGCACTGGGCGTCGGGATGGCGTTCAACCGCATCATGGCGTCCGCGCGACCCGCCACCACGAAGACATCGTGGCTGATCATCCCTGGAATCGCCGGCGCCGGTCTGCTGATCGGCAGCTGCTCGGTGTGGTGGCCCACGCTGCCGGGCAACGGCAAGAGCATCCTGACGGTGACCCTGGACAGCAACATGACACTTGCCGGGGCCGTGGTGATCCTCTTTCTCAAGCCGGTCCTGACCGCGGTGTTTCTGCGCGCCGGAGCCGTCGGCGGAATGCTCACCCCCGCGTTGGCCACGGGCGCGGCGGCGGGTTCGCTCGTCGCGCTGGCGATCAACACCTGGACCGGCCAGAGCGTCAGCGTGGCCGCGGTGTCCCTGACGTGCGCGGCGGGAGTTCTGGCCATCACCCAGCGCGCACCGCTGTGGGCGGCGCTGTTCGTCTGGGAACTTGCCCGGCCTCCGTGGTGGGTGCTGGCGCCTTTCGTGGTGGCCGCTGTCGCCGCACACGGCCTGCGGCTGCTCTGGGAACGCCGGCGACAACCTGCACAGCTACCGGCAGGTCGCGAACGACGTGACGCCTAACGCGCCTTCGTCCAGTCCCCGGCATCGCCGACGATCCCCACCGGTACCGCACCGGACAGGCTCACGTTCTGCACGCTGGGCCCCGCGGCAACGATGGTGGTGTCCTGCAGGATCGGCAGAACGGTCGACATGTTCCACAGCCGAGGTTCGACAGCCTCGATCACCTCGGCAATGTTCTCCGTACCGTCCAGCGCCGCATCAATTTTCGGTTGGATGCTGCGATCGCAGATTCCGGTGATATTGCTCGGCGCCTGTACCAACTCACCCGAGTCGGGGCTGGGTATCGGCGGCGCCGTCGGAGTCGTGGTGGTGGGTCCGGGCGGGGGCGGGGTGGTCGTCGGTTTCGTCGTCGAGGAGGTGGGCGCGCCGGGGACGGCGGTGGATACCGGTGTGGCCTCCAATGCGCGACAGCCGTAGCGCGAAGCCAGCGTGGTCGCCAGGTCCCCCCCGGCCTGGTGCCAGCCGACAACGGCGTCGACCCGATTGTTGGTCAGCGCGTCGCTGTACAGCGCGACGGGATCCAGTGCCAACACAGACGCATCGATTCCGACGTTGCGCAGTTGATCGGCAGCGGTGTTGGCCACTGCGACCGACGTCGGGTCGTTGGATGCGACGCCCAGCACAAGACTCAGCGGTACACCGTCCTTGACGATGCGTTCGCGGCCGCCCTCGACCGGCGTGGCCGGCGCTGGAGGTTCGATCTCAAATCCGGCTGCGCGCAACAGGTCCAACGCGGCATCGCGTGACATCGCAGGTGGCGCGGTGGGCACATACCCTGGATCGGACGGCGACCGGACCTGAGCCTGGGCCAGGGTGACGGTGTTGTCGTCACCGGCGCCGACAGAGGCCAGCAGATCGACATCGATCAAACCCAGGATCGCCTTACGCACCTGGTCGTCGGCGAGCGTCGGCTGCTGTGCCCGCAACGTCAACTGCATGACCCGCGGGGTGACGATGCGCGCGGTCCGCACATCGGGTATCGCGCTGAGCTGTGCGAATGTTGCTGCGCCGCCGTGCACTTGAGCCACCTGGGTATCGCCGTTGCGGATCGAGTCGGCCAGCGCGGCGGGCGCCCCGCCGCGGCGGAACAGCACCAGATCGGGCTTGGCGGGCACGCTCCAGAACCGGTCGTTACGCGCCAGCAGGATCTCGTCACGTTGCGGGTCAATATTTTCCACGCGGAACTGGCCACCGGTGACCGGCATCGCGCGGGCCAGTCCCGCACCGAAACCGCCCGGCACGTCCTTGACGATGTGCGCGGGCAGAATGTCATTGAACAGCTCGCGCCAGGCGGGATAGGGCTGCGAGAACGTCACCACCGCCTGCTTGCCGCCTTCGACCGACTGGACCCCGGTGATCAGGTCGTATCCTGCCGGATCGACCACGCCCGGCTGGCTGACCATCTGTCGCCAGAGGTACCAGTAGTCATCCGCCGCGATCGGCGCGTTGTCGGTCCACTGCGCCTCCGGCCGGATGTTGTAGGTGATGGTGAACGGGTTCTCACTGGTCACCTCCGCCGACTCCAGCAGCGTGGTGTCCAGCTCCCACCGCGAACCGGTCGGGGACTTCGGATCGGGAACCGGCCGGAACGAACTCGGCAACACCAGGGCCGAGATGGCCGCATTCACCGGAGACTGATCGGACAGCAGATGCGGATTGAAGCCCGGCCCGATGGAATCGATGGCCATGATGATCTGTGTGGCCTTCATCGGAGGCGGCGGTGTGGTCTCCGAGGTTTCCGTGCTCTGCGGAGCCGGCGGCGGACTGACCGTACAACTGCTGAGCAGCAGTGCCGGCACCGAAATGAGCGCCCCGATCGTCAGGTGGGCGCGGCGGGTGGGTGTCGGCACGCCACTCAGGGTATCGACCGGCCCGTCCCCGGCCGAGGAGCGCACCTGTGCTGTGCGGCGAGCGACCGACCGGCTACACAGTCTAGCTAAATGAATCCAATTACTTGCAGCTCCAAGCAAGGTTGCCACGAAACGTTGACATGCCCGCCGAATGGAGCGCGCACACCTCCGGCGCCTTCAGAAAGCAGTGTCTGATCTGCAGTTATCATCACTTCACGGCCGCACCTCCGACCGGGCCGGCAAAACTGACGCAGTCGCTGAAATACCGCACCGCGACGATGCCTCGGCGAGCGCCACAGCTTCAGTAGAACAAGTTTCATATTTTTGTATCCATCTCAGCTTGTTCTCAGTTACCGTCTCCTCGTCGGCCAGAGTGACCGACGCCACACCCCAGAGGAGACACCGTTGCGACAAGCACTGAGGCCGTATGTAACGGCCGGCATCGCGTTAGTGGGTGCCGGCGTCATAGCCGTCACCCCGATATCGGCGCCCCCGCCCGACATCCAGGTCCGAACGGTCGAACTTTCCGCGGCCGTCCAGACCCTCGACCCCCAAGCCGCCGCGGTCAACGCAGCCGACGCGGTGGCCTACGCGATACCGCCCGGCCTGACCCCGTCCCAGGCGTACCAGTACCTCTTCCAGTTGACGCTGGCATACACGTTCGACGCGATCGCCCCGATCGTCAGTAACCCGACGCCCATCCTCGGCCAGGTCGTCACCAATTCGCTCGGGTACGCGAACATCCTCGCCATGGGCAGCGTGACCGCCATGGCGAATCTCGTGGACGTGCTGTCGATGGCGCCTCAATCTCTGCAGGCCGCAGTCGATCAACTCATGGCGGGCGACATCGAGGCCGCGATGATGACGGTGTGGAACAACGTCGTGGTGGCTTCCGTGATTGCCGTCGGCTACCCGTTCCTTGCCGCCGCTTCCATCCCCGGTGCGATCGCCCAGAACATCGCGAATGTCGCTGTCGCCCTGCCGAACATCGCGATAGGTGTCGGTTTCGGCGCGCTCGCCACGGCGAACAGCACGGTCGGTGCCACAGCGGCGGCGGTGCAGAGCATCGTGGATGCGGTGGGCGCCGGGGACCCGAAGGCCGTCGTGGACGCACTGCTCATTGCGCCGGCCACGGTGGCGGGCGGCTTCCTCATCGGTGGCTATCCGGAAGGAAACCTCGGTCTGATCAACGGCATCGTCAAGAGCCTCGTGCTCGCACGCGAGACGATTGCCGAGGCTCTTGGCGCCCCGCCCAGAGAGATTCCGGAAGGATCCCTTGACCCGACGGCCGCCGAGCACGATGCCGCCGACCAGGAAACAGGCTCTGTGACAACGGAAGTGGTGTCCTCCGGGGGAGACACCGCGCCGGCGCCGCCCAGCGGAGACGCGGCGGCCGTCACCGACGGGAGCACGGAAACCCCGGAGCCGGAGGCGGATCCGGCTCTCACGGAAAGGCCGACGCGGTCCGTCCCGCTGGTCCGGGACAGCGCCAAAGCCGAGCCGGGGAAGATCGGGCTGACCGGCAAACCGGTCAGGGACGCGGCCAAGTTGGTGAAGTCGTTCAGCGACCGCGTCTCCGCGACGGCGGACAAGCTCGGTGACAACATCAAGAAGGCGTTGACCAAGCCGGGCAAGAAGCCCTCGGGGCCGACCGATGGCGATGCCAGGGCCGATTCCGGCTCCGGCAGCACCGAATCCACTGGATCGGGGGAGAGCGGATAAGCAGTACCGCTCCGGTCGGCCCCCTCTTCTGGATGGGAGGGGGCCGGTTGCCGCTTAACCCCTGGCTTTGGCCCGCGCCTTGGCACGCGCCCGCAGGCTCGCGGTGAGCTCGACTTTGCGCACCCGCACGATCTCGGGGGTCACCTCGACGCACTCGTCGGCCGCGCAGAACTCCATCGCCTTCTCGAGGTCGAGTTCGAGCGGACGGGCCAGGGTCTCCATCACATCGGCGGTCGAGGACCGCATGTTCGTCAGCTTCTTCTCGCGGGTGACGTTGACGTCCAGATCCTCGGCGCGCGGGTTGATGCCGACGACCTGACCCTCGTAGGTGTCGTCGCCCGGCTCGACGAAGAACTGGCCGCGGTCGGACAGCTGGATCATCGCGAACGGCGTCACCGAACCGGTGCGGTCACTGACCAGTGAGCCGGTGTGCCGGGCGCGGATCTCTCCGGCCCACGGCCGGTATCCGTCGAAGACCGCGTTGGCGATGCCGGTGCCCCGGGTCAGTGTGAGGAAATCGGTGCGGAACCCGATGAGCCCGCGGCTGGGCACGATGAAGTCCATCCGCACCCACCCTGCGGCGTGGTTGGCCATCTCTTCCATCCGGCCCTTGCGGGCGGCCATCAGCTGCGTGATGGCCCCGACGAACTCCTCCGGACAGTCGATGGTCATGGCTTCGAACGGCTCGTGCAGCTTGCCGTCGATGTTCTTGGTGACCACCTGAGGCTTGCCGACGGTCAACTCGAACCCCTCGCGCCGCATCTGCTCGACCAAAACGGCCAGCGCCAGCTCGCCACGGCCCTGCACCTCCCAGGCGTCGGGCCTGCCGATGTCGACCACCCGGATGGACACATTGCCGACAAGTTCGCTGTCCAACCGGCTCTTCACCATGCGCGCGGTCAGCTTGTGCCCGGACACCCGACCCGCAAGCGGTGAGGTGTTGGTGCCGATGGTCACCGAGATCGCCGGCTCATCGACGGTGATGCGCGGCAGTGCGTGCGCGTGTTCGGGGTCGGCGAGGGTGTCACCGATCATGATCTCCGGCATGCCGGCTACCGCGACGATATCCCCGGCGACGGCCTCGTCGGTCGGGGTGCGGTCGACCCCTTCGGTGGCCAGCAACTCGGTGATCTTGGCCGAGGTGACGACCGGCGTGCCGTCCACCTCGCGCATCCACGCCACCTGCTGGCCTTTCTTCAGGCGGCCGTTGTAGATGCGGATGAGCGCGAGCCGGCCCAGGAACGCCGACGCGTCCAGGTTGGTCACCAGCGCCTGCAGCGGTGCCTCGGGGTCCCCGGACGGCGGCGGAATGTGCTCCATGAGCACGTCGAACAGCGGGTCGAGGTTGGCGCCGTCGGGGGCCTCGCCGTCGGCGGGCTGTGTGGTCGAGGCGATGCCGGCCCGCCCCGACGCATACAGCGTCGGCAGGCCCAGCGCATGTTCGGCCGCGGCGGATGCCTCCTTGTCGAGGTCGGAGGCCACGTCGAGCAGCAGGTCGTGGCTGGCCTCGACCACCTCGGCGATCCGCGCGTCGGGGCGGTCGGTCTTGTTGACCACCACGATCACCGGAAGATGGGCCATCAGCGCCTTGCGCAACACGAAGCGGGTCTGCGGCAACGGCCCTTCCGAGGCGTCTACCAGCAACACCACCCCGTCGACCATGGACAATCCGCGCTCCACCTCGCCACCGAAGTCGGCGTGGCCCGGGGTGTCGATGACGTTGATCACCGTCATGCTGCCGTCAGGGTGATGACGGTGCACCGCGGTGTTCTTGGCCAGGATCGTGATGCCCTTTTCCTTCTCAAGGTCACCGGAGTCCATCAGGCGCTCGATTGCGTCGTCACCGCGGTGACTCAACGCACCTGACTGCCGCAGCATCGCATCGACTAGGGTCGTTTTGCCGTGGTCGACGTGGGCGACGATCGCGACGTTCCGGAAATTCACCCGGTAATTCTGGCAGCCTCGCCGGTCAATCGCGAAAACGAGAGAGCCCCGTCACGTGAAGCCCGCCAAATTGGTCCGCCTGAAACCGAAGAAAAAGTGCTGCCGCAGCACGCCGCGATGCAAACGCTGCCCGTTGGTGCTGCACAAGGTCCACAAGGCCGAATTGAATGGTCTACGGGGTCACGAACTCGAAAAGGTCTTCAAACGTGCCAGGAAATCCTAAGGGTGCGCGAGTACCGTAAAACCTGTCCGTCAACCTGGGGTGGGCGTGTTTGGAGGTGCCGATCATGACGGTTTATGAAGTGCTCACGATCGCGCTGATCATGCTGCTCGCGACTGCGACGACCATTGCGATCTATGTCGGGTTGGCCAACTGGATCGGCGCTTGCTACGTGGTCCGGTGCAGTGAATGCCATCACCTGACGTTCGCCTCGGTCAACCGGCCGCAGGAGTCCTGCGCGCACTGCCGTCATCCGGTGCTCATGCACCCGCTGTACGCCGCACAGCATCCCGACCATGCCGTACGCGTGGTGGGTGACCGGCTCCGCTACTGAAGCTCACTGACCTTCCACGAGCAACAGGGTTCCCGCCGGGGTGGAGCGCCAGTGCCCGGTACTGATGGTGACCAGCCGCGCGATCGCCTCCTTGATGCCGGTGGCCAGTTCGTCGACATCGGGTGTCGCGTCGTAATCGCCGATGACACCGAACACCAACCGGTCCGCGTAGCTCATGATCGCGATCCCCGTGCGCAATTGCAGCGCCAGCGGTGGAATGGGCAGCAGTCGCACTACGTCGCGCCCCAAGACCCGCAACCGTGTCCGTGGACCTCGCACATTGGTCGCCAGGGTGACCACACCGCGCTGCGGTAGCCGCGTCAGCGCCCGGACGGTCCACGCCAGGAACGGGAACGGGATGGCGTTCGCCGCGGATACCAGGATGTTTCCCGCTTGACGCTGCCCGCTACGCTTCGCCCGGTCCAACCGCGCGTGTACCTGGCGGAGCTGTTCAATCGGATCGGCCTGCTCGACCGGAAGATAGGGCAGCATGACGGATACCCGGTTGTCGATCCGGTCGCGGAGTTCGTCGGAGCGCACCGACACCGGCACGAGCGTGCGCAGCGAGTCCGCCTGCGGTCGTTCCCCCCGCCTGATCAGCATGGTGCGGAAGCTGTCGGTGATCGCTGACAGGGCAACATCGTTGACCGTCACGTCGAACCGCCGGCACACCGTGTCCACCTCGTCGAGGGACACCTCGGTGGTCGCGTAGCGACGCATGCTGGTGACGGGTCCGATCAGCGAGGTCGTCGCCGCGGGCCGCATCAGTCCGTCCGCGATACCGACCGCGCCGTGCATGACCTGCAGCGCCGTCGCGGGTAACGCCATGGAGGCGCGGAAGACCCCGGAGATCCAGTCCATCGGGTTGAAGCCTGGGTTGTCCGTGGCCTTTTCGGAGTTGTCGCGGTGTGCGATGGCGTCGCTGTCGTCGCACAGCTGGTCCAGGAGCCGGGTCGCGGCGACGCCGTCGGCAATGCAGTGGTGCACCTTCATCAGGATCGCCCAGCGGTTGTGTTGGAGCCCGTCGACGATCCAGCATTCCCACAGCGGACGGTCCCGGTCGAGGCGTCGCTCCATGACCTCGGCGGCCCACCGGTGCAACGCCGCGTCGCCACCCGGACGCGGCAATGCCGCATGCCGGATGTGGTGGGAGGGATCGAAATTGGGGTCCTCCATCCACTGTGGCACGCCCAGGTCGAACGGCTGCGTGCGCAGGAGCTGATGCAGGCGCGGCACCGCAAGTGCCCGTTCGGCGAGCGATGCGACCACGCGGTCCACGTCGGGCATCGGCCCGGCAAGTACGGCTATCGCACCGATGGCAAGGCTCACATGCCGATCGGAATCCTCTGCTTCCAGGAAGCCCGCGTCCAGGACACTCAACTGCTCCATGCGGTCAGCTTCTACCTCGCGGCTGTGAAGCGGCAGAGCCAAAGGTCCCTAGTTGCTTGTGGTGACGGTCACCATCCGCGGCGATGCGGCTGCGAGCCGACCAGCTCGGTGCCCGCGGCGACATCACGGCTGCGGTAGACGATGTAGGGCCGGAACAGGTAGCCGATCGGTGCGCTGAACACGTGCACCAGCCGGGTGAACGGCCACAGGCAGAACAAGGTGAGCCCGATCATCACGTGGATGTGGAAGTACAACGGCGCCTGCACCATCAGATCCCCACGGGGCTGCAGGATCCAGATGGAGCGGAACCACGGGGACACGGTTTCGCGGTAGTCGTGGTCGGCACCGGCCGGGCTGGCGCCGATCAGTGTGCAGGACACCCCGGCGATGATCGCGGCCACCAGCACGAGATACATGACCTTGTCGTTGACCGTGGTCGCCATGAACACCGGGCCGGTGGTGCGCCGCCGGTACACCAGCAGGACGATACCGACCAGCGTCATGATCCCGGCGATCCCGCCGAGCGTCACGGCCTGGATGTGATAGACGTGGTCGCTCATGACCGCGTCGGTCCAGGATTCGGGGATGACCAGGCCGATGATGTGCCCGACGATCACCACCAGAATGCCGAAGTGGAACATCGGGCTGGCGATGCGCAGCAGCCGGGATTCGTAGAGCTGCGACGATCGGGTGGTCCAGCCGAACTTGTCGTAGCGGTACCGCCACCAGGTGCCGATGCCGACGATCGCCAACGTCACGTATGGCACCACATCCCAGAAGATCTCCCAACCCGACACCTCACACACCTTCCTGAATCCGCCGGGGCGGCACCGTCAGCTGGAACGGCTCCAATCCCACGGCCTCGGCCGGCGGCCCGGAACTCAGCAGGCGCTGCGTCTCCCCGACGACCGCCAGCGGCAGCGTCGCGGAAACCGCGCTGACAGCGCCCACGTATGCCGACCCGGCGTCGATCAGCGCCTGCCTCAGCACGTTGATCGGTACCCGGTACTTCGTCAGCAGCCGGCGGCCCTGCTCGGCATCGACGGTGGCGGCGAATTCGAGCACCACCGGAAGATGATCGGGTGCTTCGCCTTTCGGTACTTCGACACCGGCACCGCGATAGGTCTGGGTGAACTCCACCATCTGCGCTCCCCGGTTGCGGGTATCCCCTGCCGTCCAGTAGGTCAACAGCATGGTGCAGCGCTTCTGCAGGTCGAACGTCTCGACGTAGGACTGCTGCAGTTGCATGGGAGACGGAAGGCTCAGCCCCACCACAGTTTCGCCGAGGAGCCGCCGGGGTTCGCCGGTGACGTGATCGAGTAGGCGCGCCGCAGTCTGGATACGCTCGGCATGCTCGGCGTCGGGATAGGCCAGCAGAAGTGAGGCGGCCTGCCACACCAGGCGATCCTGCAGGGTGTTGCTGCTTCGTTTGCGACGCTTGATCATCAGATCCTCACCCGTCCTTGGGGAACAGTCCGGCGGGTACTCCCCTGCCGTCCCAGTTGAGCAGGTTCACGCGCGACGGATTGTCGGCGTTGGCGCCCATGCCCGTGCTGGTCTGCCGGTCCTTCAGGGCATGGAAGGTCTCGACCGCGACGGGCACCGGCCCGCCGCTGGCCTCGCCGAACGGACCCGACTCGTACATGCCGGGACCGCCGTCGAAAGACAGTGAGCAACCAGACTCCTCCAGTTGCTTGCCCTCGGCGGCGTACGCCGTCGGAATGACGTAACGCTCTTCATATTTCGCCAGGGCCAGCAGCCGGTACATCTCGTACATGTGTTCCTCGGTCATGCCGACGGACTGCGGAATGTGCGGCTGGGTCTCCCTGCCGAGGTTGATATCGCGCATGTAGGACCGCATCGCCGCGAGCCGACGCAATACCCCGTCGACGATGTCGGTGTCACCGGCGGTGAACAACCCGGCCAGGTATTCGACGGGGATGCGGAGTGACTCCAGCGCCCCGAACAGATTGCCGATGTCCTCCCCGTCATGCCCATCCCGGCTGACCGCGTCGACCACCGGGGACAGCGGCGGGACGTACCACACCATCGGAACCGTACGGAACTCCGGATGCAGCGGCAGCGCAACGCCGTAGGTGTGGATCAGCTTGTAGATCGGCGAGCGTTGCGCGGCCTCGATCCACTCGTCGGAGATGCCCTCGGCCCTGGCCCCGGCGATCACCTCCGGGTCGTTCGGGTCGAGCAGGATCTGCCGCTGCGCCTCGTACAGATCCTTGTCGTCGGGCACCGACGCCGCTTCCAGCACCCGGTCGACGTCGTAGAGCACCAGACCGAGGTAACGCAACCGCCCGACGCACGTCTCCGAACACACCGTGGGCAGACCGACTTCGATGCGCGGATAGCACATCGTACATTTCTCCGCCTTGCCCGTCTTGTGGTTGAAATACACCTTCTTGTAAGGACATCCGGATACGCACATCCGCCAGCCGCGGCAGCGGTCCTGGTCGACGAGCACGATGCCGTCCTCGGCGCGTTTGTACATCGCTCCGGACGGGCAGGATGCCACGCACGACGGGTTCAGGCAGTGCTCGCAGATCCGCGGCAGGTAGAACATGAACGTCTGCTCCAGTTCGAGCTTCACCTGTTCGCTGATCTTCTGCAGGACCGGGTCGCCCGGCACGATCTCGGGGGAGCCACCGAGATCGTCGTCCCACGCCGCCGACCACGACACCTTCATGCGCTTACCGCTGATCAGGCTCCGCGGCGGCGCCACCGGCATGTGTTCACCGAGCGGGGCCGACGTCAGATTCTCGTAGTCATAGGTCCAGGGTTCGTAGTAGTCGTTGATCGAGGGCAGTTTCGGGTTGGCGAAGATGCGGGACAACTTGGCCAGCCGGCCACCGTCACGCAGTCTCAACCTGCCCCGGCGGTCCAGCCGCCAACCACCGCGCCACCGTTCCTGATCCTCATACGTGCGTGGGTAGCCTTGCCCCGGACGGGTTTCGACGTTGTTGAACCACACGTATTCCGTGCCTGAACGGTTGGTCCAGGCCTGCTTACAAGTCACCGAGCAGGTGTGACACCCGATGCATTTGTCGAGGTTCATCACCATCGCCATCTGGGCCATGACCTTCATCAGTACGTGACCTCCTGTGACCGCCGCCGCACCACGGTCACCTCATCTCGTTGGTTCCCGGTGGGGCCGAGATAGTTGAACGCGAACGCGGTCTGCGCGTATCCGCCGGCCAGGTGGCTGGGCTTGATCAACAGTCGGGTCAGCGAATTGTGGATACCGCCGCGCGTCCCGGTGGTCTCGGTGAGCGGTACATCGATCGTGCGTTCCTGCGCGTGGTAGACGAACACCACGCCATCGGGCATCCGGTGGCTCACGATGGCCCGGCAGACCAGCACCCCGTTGCGGTTCACCGCCTCCACCCAGTCGTTGTCCTTCACTTCGATTTTCGTCGCGTCCCGCGGGCTTATCCACATGGTCGGACCGCCACGCGAAAGCGAGAGCATGAACAGGTTGTCCTGGTACTCCGAGTGGATCGACCACTTCGAATGCGGGGTCAGGTAGCGCACCGTCAGCCCGATCCCTCCCGGGCCCGCCGGACTCCCGACGGCAGGCTCACCGAACAATCGCGCCATGTCCAGCGGCGGCCGGTAGATTGGCAGCTGCTCGCCGAGTTCCTCCAGCCAGTCGTGATCGAGATAGAAGTGCATCCGTCCGGTCAGGGTGTGGAATGGCTTGAGCTCCTCGATGTTCACGGTGAAGGGCGCGTACCGACGCCCGCCCGTCTCCGAACCCGACCACTCGGCGCTGGTGATCACCGGCACCGGCCGGGCCTGGGTGTCGGCGTAGGTGATGCGGCGTTCCTCGCTGCCCTCGGCCAGGTGCACGAGCTTGCGGCCGGTGCGCCGCTCCAGCTGCCGGAACCCTTCGACGGCAAGCCTGCCGTTGCTGGTGCCCGAGAGCGCGAGTATCACGTCCGCCATCCGTTCGGCCGTCGTGATCGCCGGCCGGCCCTGGGCCACACCGGAGTTCATCACACCGAACTTCGCTCCCAGCTCGCGCACCTCGATATCCGGATGGGTGGTGACGCCCTTGGTGGCCACGCCGAGCTGCTCGACCAGTGGACCCAACGTGAACCACTTGTCGGCGATCGCCCCGTAGTCGCGTTCCACCACCGCGACCGGGCCCATCGTCTTACCCGGTACCGGAACCTCTCCGGTGGTGCGCCAATCCTGTTCGATACCACTCGGGTAGGCCATCGCGCCGGGTGTGTCGTGCTGCAGCGTGCCGAGCACCACGTCGGTGCGGGTGCCGAGATGTTTCACCGCCAGCGCGCTGAACGCCCGCGCCACCGCGCCGAATGCCGCGAAGTCCGAACGGGTTTCCCACGGCGGGTCCACCGCCGGACTGAACGCGTGGACATACGGGTGCATGTCGGTGCTGGACAGATCGGCCTTCTCATACCAGGTCGCCGCGGGCAGGACCACATCCGAGAGCAGGGTCGTCGAGGTCATCCGGAAGTCGATCGACATCAGCAGGTCGAGCTTGCCTTCGGGGATCTCCTCGGGCCACTCGACGTCGTTGGGCCGCAGCTCCTCGGCGGCGGGCTGCGCCTGCACGTTCGACGTGGTACCGAGCAGGTGCCGCAGGAAGTACTCGTTGCCCTTGCTGGACGAGCCGAGCAGGTTGGCGCGCCAAACACTCAGCACCCGCGGCCAGTTCGCCGGGTTGTCCGGATCGGTGACGGCAAGTTTCAGCTTTCCGGCGGCAAGTTGCTCGGCCACATATGCCGGGATCTCCGACGTATCGCGCCCGGCCGCCAGCGCCTCGTCGGCGACGTCGAGGCTGGACCGGTCGAACTGCGGGAAGAACGGGCTCCACCCCATCGCCGTCGCGGCCGCCAGCACGTCCATCGTGTGCTTTCCGGCGAAGCGGCCCCGGCCCAGCGGACTGGCCAGCGCGTCGGCACGGTAGCCGTCGTAACGCCACTGATCGGTGTGGGCATACCAGTACGAGGTACCGGCCATCTGCCGCGGCGGGCGCGACCAGTCGGTGGCCATCGCCATCGTGGCCCATCCCGTCACGGGCCGGCACTTCTCCTGCCCCACATAATGTGCCCAGCCACCACCGTTACGGCCCATGGATCCGGTCAGCAGCAGCAACGACAGCACCGCACGGTAGGTGGCGTCCCCGTGGAACCACTGGCAGATGCCGGCCCCCATGATGATCATCGTTCGGCCGTTGGACTCCTCGGCGCTGTGCGCAAGTTCTCTGGCCACCCGGATGGCCTGTCCTGCCGCCACACCGGTGATGGGTTCCTGCCACGCCGGGGTATACGGCTGGGTGGCGTCGTCGTAACCGGTGGGCCATTCCCCCGGTAATCCGGGGCGGGCCACCCCGTACTGCGCCAGCATCAGGTCGAAGACCGTGCACACCAGGTACTCACCCACCCGACGCACCGGCACCCCGCGTTCGATCGTCTCTCCGTGCCCGTCAAGAGTGTCGAAGCGCGGCAATTGGACCGCGGCGGTCTCACCGCCCTCGGCCGCCACCGTGAGGGCGGGGACCAGGTCCTCGAGGTCGAGATTCCAATTGCCGAGGCCGGCGTCACCGAACCGGAAACCCAACGAGCCCTGCGGCACCGCGACGCTGTCACTGGCCCCGTCGAGCAGTGCGGGCTTGAATGCGGCGTTCTCGGTGTCCTGGCCCAGGTCGGCGGCGGTCAGGTTCTTCCCCGGCACCAGCGCCCCGTCGCGCTCCTCCAGTTTGACCAGAAACGGCAGGTCGGTGAACCTGCGCACATAGTCCACGAAATACGGCACACGCTGCCGCACAAAGCATTCCGTCAGGATCACGTGGCCCATCGCCATCGCCAGCGCACCGTCGGTGCCCGCCGCGCACGGCATCCATTCGTCGGCGAACTTGGTGTTGTCGGCGTAATCCGGACTGATACTCACGACTTTGGTGCCGCGATACCGGACCTCGGCCATCCAGTGGGCGTCGGGCGTGCGGGTGACTGGCACGTTGGAGCCCCACATGAGCAGATACGTTGCGTCCCACCAGTCGCCGGATTCGGGCACGTCGGTCTGGTCGCCGAACACCTGCGGAGAGGCCACCGGCAGATCGGCGTACCAGTCGTAGAACGACGTCATCACGCCGCCGATCAACTCGACGAACCGTGACCCCGCGGCGTGGCTGACCATCGACATGGCCGGGATCGGCGAGAAGCCGGCGACCCGGTCCGGGCCGTAGGTCTTGATGGTGTGCACATGTGCTGCGGCGATCATCTCGGTGGCCTCGGCCCACGTCACCCGGACCAGACCGCCTTTGCCGCGGGCACTGTGGTAGCGGCGGCGGCGCACCGGGTCGTCCTGGATGTCCGCCCAGGCTGCCACCGGATCGTTGAGCCGGGTCTTGGCCTCCCGGTACATCTCGACGAGCACGCCGCGGGCATACGGATACCGCACGCGGGTCGGCGAATAGGTGTACCAGGAGAACGCGGCGCCGCGGGGGCACCCGCGCGGCTCGTATTCGGGACGGTCGGGCCCGACCGACGGATAGTCGGTCTCCTGCGTCTCCCAGGTGATGATCCCGTCCTTGACGTAGATCTTCCACGAGCACGATCCGGTGCAGTTGACACCGTGGGTGGAACGCACGACCTTGTCATGACTCCACCGGTCGCGGTAGAACACGTCGCCCTCGCGGCCACCCTGACGGGTGACGCTGCGCAGATCATCGGAGAACTTGCCAGGGGTGAAGAACCGGCCACTACGTTCAAGCAGCTCCTCAATCGGCCCGCCGACGTGAGGTTTGGTCATCTGCGCTCCTGGGGCTGCGGCTCGTGGGCATGCAATCGCGTCGCGGTGTATACCAGCGCCACCAACGCCGTCGCTACCAAAAGCAGCAGCCCGACGGTGTAGTCGTTGTCGACGCCGTCGTAGGTGGCACCCATCACCAGCGGGGGGAAGTAGCCGCCCAAACCGCCAGCGGCGGCCACGATTCCGGTCACCGACCCCACCGACTGGGCCGGTGCGCGGCGGGCCACCCAGGCAAAGACACCGCCAGTGCCGATACCGAGGAAGACCGCCAGTGTGATGAACGTGAGTGCCGACCACACGTCAGGGGGCGGCTGGAACATCGCCACGAACGCCAACAGTGCGGTGCCCGAGAACGAGACGAGCACCACGTACTTCGGCGGGATGCGGTCCGACAGCGCACCACCGATCGGACGGGCCAGCACCGCGGCCAGTGCGAAACCCGCTGTCCGCGTGCCGGCTTCGACGGCGGAGAAGTCGTAGATGGTCTTGATATAGGTGGGCAGGTAGTTGCTGAACGCCACGAAGCCGCCGAAGACGACGGCGTACAGGAACGACATCTCCCACGTCACCGGCAGTTTCATCGCGGCCTTCAGTTTCGGCAGCACCGGGTCGGTGTTGGGCTTGAAGGCCGGTGCATCTCGCATCATCGCCACGCACAGCAGCGCCGTGGCCGCGAGAGCAACCGCGACGATGACATGGGTGGTGAACAACCCGAACCACCGGACGAACCGCGGGGTGAAGAACGCCGACAATGCCGTACCGACCATGCCCATTCCGAACACGCCCGTGGCGAACCCGCGTCGCGCCGGCTCGTACCAGTTGTTGGCGAACGGGATTCCGACCGCGAAGATCGTGCCCGCGATGCCGAGAAAGAAACCGAACACCAGCAACAGTGGATACGAATTGCCCACTCCCGCCGCACCGACTGCGAGCACCGGCACGATCGAGGCCAACGTGACCGCGATGAACATCGTGCGGCCTCCGAACCGGTCGGTGAGCGAGCCGACGACGATCCGGCCCAGGGATCCCACCAGGATCGGGGTGGCGACGAGCATGGAGGCCTGCGTGCTGCTCAATCTCATATCGCCGGCGTAGGTGGTCGATAACGGGCCGATCATGTTCCAGGCCCAGAAATTGATGGCCGAGACCCAAGTGGCCAGCACAAGATTCACGCGCTGCCGCCGACCTGTGTACGGCGTGATGGCCGTGCTCACCTGCACAGCGAATCATCCACGGGCCGCGCCTGTGTCGCTTTTGACGGAAACGAAATATGAAACATGGGTGTATCGAAATACCCCCGATGGGGCGTGATGGTTAACCGACGCCACTCTCGGCAACGTCTCCCACACTCCGTCAGGAGGTCTGCAACGCCACCGTCAGCTCATCCAGCCACGCACGGTCGGCGGGCACCCAGGCCAATGCGTCGAGTTCGGCCGCGGTGACCCAGCGCAGTGCGCGGTGGTCGTGCGGGTGCGGGCTGCCCGCGGTCACTGCGACCCGGTAGGCACGCAGCGTCATCGTCGGGCTCAGCGGGACGTCGGCGCCCAGGCGCGCACCGACAGTCACCTGCACACCCAGTTCCTCGAGCAGTTCGCGCGCCAGCGCGTCGGCATCGCTCTCCCCCGGGGCGACCTTCCCGCCGGGCAACTCCCAGAGCCCGGCGAGCTCCGGCGGCCGGGCACGCTGGGCGACCAGCAGCGCGGCACCTGAAAACAATGCCCCCGCAACGACGATCTGGGCGTTCATCGCGCCCGACGGTATACCGTCGAGGGCATGGCTGTGTTAACGAATGAGCAAGTTGACGCCGCACTGCCCGAGCTGCCCGGCTGGGAGCGCGCGGCAGGTGCCCTGCGCCGATCCATCAAATTCCCGGCGTTTCTCGACGGTATCGACGCGGTACGCCGGGTCGCTGAGTTCGCCGAGTCCAAGGACCACCATCCCGATATCGATATTCGATGGCGGACAGTCACATTCGCGCTGGTGACCCATTCCGCCGGCGGGATCACCGAAAAGGATGTCGCAATGGCCGCCGAGATCAATCGGATCGTCGGCCAGTAGTAGCGATCCAGCCCAACGTCGCCAGCGTCGCGACGATGTAGATCAGGCCGGCCCAGGCCAGGTACCAGGGCCTGCTGATTTCCCAGATCGACGGCTGCGCGAAGCTCAGTAACCACGGCACGCCGATCAGGGTCAGCCCGAGCCAGCCCCAGCCCAGGATCCGGGCTCCGAGCCGGTCGGCCAGCGGCCCGTGCAGCAGCCACATCATCAGCGGAATCAGCCACACCCAGTGGTGCGTCCAGGAGATCGGTGACAACAACAGCCCGAACAGGCTGACGATGAGGATCGCGCCGAGTCGGTCGGCGCTGCCGCCGATCGCACGCCAGGCCAGCCACGCCAGCACCGCGGTGACAGCGATGCCGGCGACCACGGCGGGCCCGTAGCCGGCGTCGTACCCGAGGATCCGGGACACCCCGCCGCGCCACGATTGGTTGAACGACGTCGCGATCGGGCCCACCCGG
Organism: Mycobacterium appelbergii; assembly: GCF_032883035.1. Taxonomy (NCBI): domain Bacteria; kingdom Bacillati; phylum Actinomycetota; class Actinomycetes; order Mycobacteriales; family Mycobacteriaceae; genus Mycobacterium; species Mycobacterium appelbergii. The sequence goes on along the minus strand of NZ_JAMQTH010000002.1, from coordinate 213,903 downwards.
TCGGCGTCACCGAGCAAGTCGAAGAAGTAGTAGCGGGCCTGGTCTCCGACCACGAGCGCCGAGATTCCGACCGTGCCGAAGAAGACCACCGCCGAGAACACGGCCGCGGCCCACCGGCGCGCGCCGAGGAAATACAGCCCCGACACCGCAGGCGTGAGTTTCACCCCGGCGGCCAGTCCGACCAGCAGACCCGACAACCACCATCGGGTGGAATAGACCGCGTACAGCACCGCGAGCACGAGGACCACGTTGACCTGGCCGTAGTCGAACGTGCTCCGCAGCGGTTCGGTCCAGATGCCGACGGCGGTCCAGAGCATTGCGACACGCCGGTCGGGTGTGCCCGGGAGCAGACGCTGGCTGACGCGCACCACGCCGTAGAGGGCCGCGATGATGCCGATCTGCCAGAGGAACGCGACCAGTCCGAACGGCAGGAAATGCAGTGGATAGAAGATCACCGCAGCGAACGGCGGATAGGTGAACGGCAGCGGGAAATCCGGCGTCTGGTCGGCGTAGACGTAGTCGTAGAGCGTGCCCGGTTGGTCGATCGCGCCGGAGCCGCCGACGTAAACGTGCAGGTCGACGAAGTTTGCTCCGTTGGGAACCAGATACGTCCACGCGAGGCGCGCCACGATGCTGACCGCCAGCAACACCGGTGCCAGGCGTTGCAGCAGCGCGGTCGATGAGGCGGTGACGGTGGTTGCGGGGTTCGTGTTTACCGCCTCGACTTTAGCGGCCGGTGCTCGTCACGCCGGAGTGGCTCACGGCGTCGGCAGCCACTCTGGCGTGACGCTCGGCGGCCGCGGCTGGTAACCGATTCCCGTCGCTGCAGTAACGGTTGAATAAATGCCACACGTGTCACTTGAGTCCCACCAGTAACTCGATACCTTCGGGCACAGACGTGCAGACAAACCGATTGGGAGAGCAATGAAATTCACCTGGAGAGCGATTTCCACCAGCATGATCGCCGCAGCGGGCGCTGTCCCGGTCGCGTTGACCCTCAGCGCCGTCGCGCAGGCACAGCCGGCGGCTCCGGCGCCGCCCGTTCCCGGCGTGCCGCTCGTCGATCAGATCGCCGGCGTGCCTGCGGCGGCCCCGCAACTGCTGCAGGGGGTGGCGTCGGCTCTGAACGGCACTCCCGCCGCCGCACCGGCGCCCGCCCCGGTCCCGGGGGCGACCGCCTCGGTCACCCTGCCGCAGACTCCGGCCGCCGTGCCGAATACGGCCGCAATCCCCGCCGCGACCGCCGCGACGCCCGCGGCTGCCCCGGCTGCCACCGGCGCCGGTTCACTGATCCCGTCGGCTGAGGTCACCATCCCCCAGGTTCCCGGGATGCCGGTGCCACTGCCTCAATCGGTGAACATCCCCGGCGATCTGACCTCGCTACTGGCGGTCGGCAGCCCGCTGGCCAGCCTCGCCCCCGCTGCGGCGGCCCCGGCGGCAAATGTGGCGGCCCCGGCGGCAGCCAGCGTTCCCAGCACGGCCAGCGCCGCCGCCGCTCCGGGCGCGTTGGCACTGGCTCCGCTGCTGACCGCCGGCCTGCCCTGATAACCACGCCATCCGACCGCTCAAGCGCATTGGGAGTGCCATGTCACCGAAAACGTTGTTCGCCACCGCAATAGCGGTCGGCTCGACGGCGGCGCTGCTGTTCAGCAGCGGTATCGCCAACGCCGACCCGGCGCCGTTGCCGATCGACGGGGCACAGGCACCGGGGCTGTCGGCGGTGCAGGGCCTCAGCCCGGTCATCCAGCAGGCGGCCGCCGATCCGGCCGGCGCCGCACAACTGCTGATGGCCGCGGCGCAGGCCTTCGCCGCCAACAAGTCGGCACCGGCTGACTCCCACAATGTCGCGACCGCGGTCAACCAGTTCGTGGCGGCGCCTGCCCCGCTGGCGGCGCCCGAGCATATGCCCGCCGCCGGTGCGGGCACCGAAGCCCACCTGCCTGCCGGCATCGACCCGGCGCACGCGGTGGGACCCGCCCCGCAGGCGGCGCCACCGGCCGAACCGCTGGCAGCGCCCGCACCGGCTCCGGCCCCCGAAGCAGCGCCGGCTCCCGCACCGGAGGGTGCGCCCGCTCCTGCACCCGCACCCGAGGGGGTGCCTGCGCCGGGATTCGGACCGGACACCCCGCCGACGCAGGACTTCATGTACCCGTCCATCAGCAACGGATGCCTGAAGGACGGCGGAAATGTTCTGGCGACGGCGATTTCGGTGGCCGGGCCGGCGAAAATCCCAGCACCGGGCCCCGGTCCGGGTCAGACCGCCTACGTGTTCACCGCGGTCGGCACCCCCGGACCGGCCGCTGAGCAGAAGCTGCCGCTTAACGTCACCTGGGTCAACCTGACCACCGGCAAGTCAGGTGGCGCGACCCTGCAGCCGCGCTCGGACATCAACCCCGAGGGCCCGACGACGCTGACGGCGATCGTCGACACCGGCTCGGGCAGCATCATGTCCACAATCTTCGGCCAGGTCACGACGACTGAGAAACAGTGCCAGTTCATGCCCACCATCGGTTCGACCGTGGTGCCCTGACGTCATCGCGAAATGGGGAAACGGAATTCCCGGTCATCGGCTTTCAGCTGGTGGCCGGGAATTTTGTCTGGGGCAGGTTGGCTCGGCCTGCCGATCAGTAGGCCATGAACAGGATCATTTCCCGGTCGTACTCACGACCGGGGTGTGACTCGGCCAGGTGCTTCTGCGCCTTCTCGACGAGGTCATCCTCGTCGGTTCCGCTGATCGCTTCACCGCACGGGCAGTTCAGATGTGTCTTCGCCATATCTTCACCTTCGCATATGTGGGAAAGATGTAGGCATGGAGTGCTACGACGTCATGCGCACGACCGCGGCCGCCCGCGAGTTCACCGACGATCCCCTGCCCGATGATGTCCTGGAACGGATACTCGAACACGCCCGCTTCGCGCCCAGTGGAGGCAATCGCCAGGGCACCCGCGTGGTGGTTATCCGCGACCGGGACACCCGTGAGTCGCTCGCCGATCTCAGCGTGACCGGCTCCAAGCGCTACATCGCCCAGCGGCGTAACGGTGAAAGCCCCTGGAATCCGCTGTGGCCCATGCGGGTGTCGGCCGAGGAGGTGGCCGCCGTCAAGGTGCCACCGGCCACCCAGCTGCTCGACGCCGCGGTGGTCCTGCTGGTATGCATCGACCTCGGTGTCGTCGCGGCGTTCGATCAGGACCTCGACCGCATCGGCGTGGTGGCCGGGGCGTCGGTGTACCCGTTCGTGTGGAACATCCTGCTGGCCGCCCGCAACGAGGGTTACGGCGGCGTGCTCACCACCATGACGGTGGCCGAGGAGCCTGCGGTCAAGGAGCTACTCGGCATACCTGACGAGTACGCGATCGCGGCGGTGCTGCCACTGGGCAAGCCGGTGCGTCAGCTGACCAAGCTCACCCGCAAACCTGTCGTCGAAATCGCGACGAGGGAGCGCTTCGACGGCGAGCCGTTCGGGAGTTAGGCCTTGGCAGCCTTCGCCGCCGCCTTCATCTTCTTCTTGTACGCCCGCACCTCTTGCAGTGAGGCGCCGTCCACCACGTCGGCCACCGACATGTGGGTGCCGGCCTTGCCGTAGTCACCCGCGGCGGCCCGCCACCCCTTGGGCGTCACCCCGTACTGCTTGCCCAGCAATGCCAGGAAGATCCGGGCTTTCTGTTCGCCGAAACCGGGCAGCCCCTTGAGCCGGCGCAGCACCTCTTTGCCGTCCGGATCACCCGCGGTCCACAGCGCGGTCGCGTCACCGGCGTAGTCGTCGACGATCGCCTGCGCCAGGGCCTGCACCCGTTTGGCCATCGACCCCGGAAACCGGTGGATGGCAGGGGTTTCGGAACACAATGCGACGAACTTGTCCTCGTCGTACTCGGCGATCTGGTGCGCGTCGACACCGCCGATGCGGTCGGCGATCTTCTTCGGCCCGGCGAACGCCGTCTCCATCGGGATCTGCTGGTCGAGCAACATGCCTGTAAGCAAAGCAAACGGATTGACGGACAAGAGTTCATCAGCCTCGGGATCTTGCGTCAGGCAGAGCTTCGGAGTCACAAGGCCACCTCTCAACACAGAGCGCGGATAATCGACACCATGGAAAGAGACTAGTCGCCGGTGGCTGGCCCGCCGGCGGCGGGATTCTCGGCGCACAGTCGCAAGTCGAGTGGCGCGGCAAGCGGTACGCGATCGGAGGCGATGCCCAGTTGCATACCGGCAGTCTTAGGACTGCCCACGCTACCTACACGATGGTCCGCAGGTGACGACCGAAGTATCGTCACCTGAATCTCTTTCAGATTAGGTCGGCGATTCCAGGTACGTCATCTGTCGGCTCTGAGTGCTCGCCGGTCTTCCGCTTGTTGACCTCATCACGCAGTCGGCGCTGAATGATCCTAGGCTTCAAAGTTGGGATTTCACTTCGAATCTCTTCGACGACGTCGATCATGTCACTCGGAATCACATCCATTTTGGCGAGCCCGAGTAGCACAGGAAATCGGTCTAATGCTGCCGTCGCCTCCTCCGGCGAATGAGGTCGGAAACGCAGCAATTGGACCAAGAAGCCCGGATCCATAACTGGTGAGGCAATCGGTTCGTCAAGTTCGGCCTCCAAGGCGGAACTCAAGCCTTTGCCCAAGCGATCGTTTGTCAGCCACCAATGCTGATAGCCGGTAGGTCCTGGATTACTGTGCCCGCGTAGTTGGATCACACCCACCGAGTTTTCGACGTCGTGGGCGACCAAGCGATCCAGATTTACAGAGTCAATCCCACTGCCACCACGGCGTCTCTGCTGCTCTTCGCGCCAATAGTCTTGTGCCGCTATCCGTAGCTCGTTCGGTGCATTATCGACTTCGTCCTGCAGGTCCTGGCGCACGATGCCGAACTCATCCCTGAGATATTCCTCGATATCGAGTAGCGGACTTTCCTTTCCACGGAAGTTCTCCTGCCACTTCACGAAAGCATTTTTCGAGTTGCCATTGATTACAAACTCTGCGAGAAGAAACGGCAGCTTATAGGAGTTGGTTGACGTCGAACGTGCAGCTGATAAGCATGTGTTTAGGTGCGAATTCACCTCTTCAATTACGCCAGTTGTGACAAACAATCTGACTTCGGAAAGTCGACATGCTCTGACTAGGTCATGCATCGGCGTCCCAGTTGCGTACAGTTCTTCGGCCATCAAAGGCAACACCACAGAAGTGTCGAGCCAAATTTGACCGCCACTAAAGACCTTACGTAACGCCTTTTGAACGTCGGGTGTTGATTTCAACATCGCAAGAACTGTGTAAGAGTCCAACAGCCTGCGGAGGTGGGCTTCAGTCTCTTCGGCGCCCTGTGTCAGGACCATCTCAATTACTTCAGCTGCATCGACGTTAGAGAGATGCGTCTTAAATGCCATTTCGGATAGCAAGTGCTCGAGCTTCTCCTTCGCGGCTTCAGGAGCTCGGCCAGTCGAAATCGCTTCCGTGAATTGCTCGCCATAGTCGAGCAAAAGCCGTTCAATAACCTCACGTAAAGCACGGACCGATTGTCCGCCTTTTTTTTCGTTATCCGCCAACTCGCTATCAACAATATATATTGCTGCCCGTATATCTTCCTCGAAGGCGCTTTCTTGCTCCAGAAACTTCTCAGCTTCGGAGTTGATTCGAATTGTTTCTTCGAAGGCGATATGAAAGCAGTCCGAGGAACGAATATGCTTGACCGTTCCCCTCTTCTTTGTCAGCCTTTCTAGCGCAGAGTCGATTCGAGCCGCCAATTGCTGGCGCGTATCTGCGTGCACGAAGGAACAGATACGATCTTGGATTGAGGCTCGCGTTAGCGCAGTGTCGTGCGTAGTTCCATGAAGGACGGCCAACACGAGCGACTCGTAAGCGTCTTTGGCAAAATTGCGGGAACGATCACGCTCGATTAAGTCAATTGATATATGCAGGAAAGCTATACGCTCTTCCTCTGCGGTCAGTGCTGGAGCGACCGAGTGCGCTATTCCCTGCGAAGTCAACAGGGGATCGACGAACTTTCGTTCTAGAACTTCACTTGCCGCGCGACCGGCGATCGTGTGATCGCGGCGATCCAAGAAGTAGGACCGATCTCGTATATCGAGCACAATATCTTGTTCCGCGAATACTTCGCGTTTAAGATCATCCGCTTCCGGGCCGATCTGCTGATTTGTTACATATATGAGATTGGTCGGCTTCGGCTTGAAGTCCTTTAGACGGTCTACCGTTTGCAGAATTTTGGCTCGCCACCCGACGGTCACCGAGTACTGCAATTTGATCTTGCCGGCTCCGTCGACATCAAATATGTCGCCGTCTCGACCCTCGTCGCCGGCAGCCCGTGCCATCGTGCGTAGGTCAGGGAAGTCAGCTATGAGGAACTCGGATGCAAATTTCTCAAAGTCTTCCCACGCAGCGGAAGGGATCTGCGTAAGAGCTAGCTCTAAACGTCCTCGACTCACCCGTAGATCGTATGCTGCACCGTCACTGTCGAATCGCACTTCTTGCCCGACAGCCTCCCATGGCTAGACGGCACCTACGTTGTCGAATCGCCGCGAAAGTTTGGCTAGCGATATTGAAAGTAGGCCTCTCGCTGCTCATCGACCTTTTCTGTTCGGCGCCTGATCTTCGCGCCGGTCGAAGCAACTCCGTCGCCCCTTGCGCGCAAGCACCTACCTCAGACCCGCGTCTAGGTAACGCTGTCTCCGCTCGCTCTCATCGGCAGCTGTCCAAGCGTCCGCTTTGGTCTGCCCGGTCTCCTCGGTCACCCAACCGGCCACTCGGCTCGGTGTGCCTGCGAGCTGGTCACGCTTGGCCACCTGAGCTTTCATCCGCTCGAGCCATTTGCGCTCATCCTCGGGTGTAGCCAGCAGACCGGCGTCGGATTCCATCCGTAGCCGGTCGATCGTCGCGCTACCTGCTCCAGCTCGGCACTGTGGTCCTCACCGGGGACGAACACGCGGCGAGTCATCGGCTGGTCACCTCTGAAGTAGGTGGACTCATGTGCCAGCTGGAAATCGACGTCCTCCGCCCGCGCTGAAACACCGTTGCAGTTCAACGGAGTCCGGCCGCAGCGGTAAGACCGCCACACCGAGAACCGGGTTGCTGGTGTTGGTCGGCGTCCGCTGGCCGAGCTTGCGCTGCGTGCAGCTTTCTGGATCTGCGTCCAGGTGCCAGCGTCGAAGGTCCGAGCCGGACCGGCTTTCCCTCGGAGTCGAGTACGATCATCGCGGCCTTACCGCGACCGGTCAGCTTGAACCCCTGTGTCCTCGGAGAGGTCAACGCATCGACCACGACGTTGACCGATCACGGCCGAGCCTTTGGCGGCTAGCCGCTGGCTACCCGAGCCCGGTTCATGTTCGTCAGGTGCCCTCGCTCATTGCACCACGGCAATGCGAATAAAGCTCCAGCCACTCAAGAGCTTCGGCCATCTCGTGCAGCAGAGCCTTACCGGTCTCGTCGGTGTCGAGACCCTTGCCCTTGCCGCTCGGATAATCAACCACCTTGAACCCCAGCGGAGGCACACCCGACGTCCACCGGTCCATCTGTCTCAGTGCTCGGTGGCTGTCCTGCGCTCTGGTCTTGAATCGGTTGAGTTCCAGCTGGGCGAAGAACGAGCCGAGGTAGACGAACAACTCCGCCATCATCTCGTCGATGCCCTTAGCGTGCCCTGGACCCTTCGGCCGGTAGTCCAACGTCAGTCTGTCGTCTGCGAACGCGACGATCTTTCTGCCGCTACTCGGCCCACCGGGCGAAGTCAACGCGGTGACGCGTTGACCGAAACGCCCGGTATATCTTTGACCAGACAATCACGTCCCATGAGGCCGCACCCTCCTCGGTCAACCACGGCCCAAGGTCTGGCCGGTCCTCTCGCCGCTTCTCTGCCGAGACGCCGAGGTCTTCAAACTCGCCGACGATCTCGTAACCTCGAGCTTCGGCCCACTTCGTCGCCGTCTCCAGTTGCGCCAGACGCGAGCCCTTCTGCGGCCCCTGGACTACCGAGACACGCGCACCGACGAGAGCCCGTAGAACGGGCTTTCCCACAGTTGCAGTCGTATCTTCACTTGCTGGTCGCGCAACATGCCGACCAACAATGCGAACGGATTCTCCTCCAGCAGAGCGTCGGCCGCCGGGTCTTGGACAAGCCGCAGGTTTCCCACCCCGCCAGTCTAGGACTACGCGATGCCGCAGCAATCCGTCATCGCAGCCACTGTGCGGGGACGAATCAGGGGTTTTTGACGCCCGCGTCGGTTCAGTGTGCGAACGTATACGCGATAACCGGTGGGTGTGCCCATAGGAGATGGACATGAGACGTGTAGTTGCACCGCTTTTTGCAGCGGTGGTTACCGCTATGGCGTTGGCTGCCGTGGCCAATGCAGTGCCAGACCAGGGCACGCCGGCGTTCGACGAATACATGCAAGGGCTCGACCGCAATGGCTATCACCTGAATCCGGATACCGCGTGGCGAGTTGCCCACCAGGCGTGTATGGGCGGCATACCGGGATACATCGGATTGGACATGGCTGCGCAAGGAGTGCTCGGCCCCGGCGCACAGAATCGGGTGATGGACGTGGCCAGAAAGTACGCCTGCCCGGTTCAGTAGGCGGAATGGCCGCGCATGGCGCCGGCAACGCGCCGACGGCACAGGTCCTGAACAAGCCGCAGGTTTCCCGCGGCTTAAGGTGACCCCAAGATGTCGGTCGAGGTTGCGATAGCCCTGGCCCTGGCGCTGCTGCTGGCGGCGGTGGCGGCCGTCGTGGTGGTGCGTACCCGCCGCGTCGTGGCCACCCCCACCGAACGCGCCGTGCACGCCGCGCTGCACACCGCCTCACTCGCCGCACGCGCACTGCGCCAAGGCCTGGACACCGGGTCCGCGCACACCGCCACGCCCTTCCTGCGCGAGCTGACCGGCACCGACGGCCTGGCCCTGTTCGACAGCGACGGCGAGCTGCTGTCCCGCGACCCGGCCGACGAGCCGATCTGGCAGTCCGACGTCGTCGACGCCTGCGTGGGCACCGCGGCGGAGTCCATCTCCGGCGAACGACGCGTCCTGCGCAGCGTGCGCACAAACGCGGTGGTCGCGCAGCCACTGTTGACCGAAGGCGGTGACGCCCTGGGCGTGTTGGTGGTCGTCACCGCGCGCACACCGGGTCCGGGCATGCTCGGCGCGGTCGGCGAGGTGGCCCGTTACGCCGCCAGCCAGATCGAACTTGCCGAACTCGACGCGTCGCGGGCCCGGCTGGACCGTGCGGAGGTGCTGGCGCTGCGGGCCCAGATCAGCCCGCACTTCATCTACAACGCGCTCAACACCATCGCGTCGTTCGTGCGCACCGACCCGGACCGCGCCCGGGAACTGATCTTGGAGTTCGCCGATTTCACCCGGTACTCGTTCCGCGCGGCCGGGCAGTACACCACGCTCGCCGAGGAACTGCGCAACATCGACCGCTACCTCACGTTGGAGCGGGCCCGTTTCGGTGCGGCGCTGACGGTGCGCCTGCAGGTGGCCCCCGAGGTGCTCAACGTGGTGGTGCCGTTCCTGGCGCTACAGCCGCTGGTGGAGAACGCCGTGCGGCACGGGCTGGCCGGACGGGGTGGCGGTGCGGTGGAGATCATCGCGCGCGACGCCGGCTCGGACTGTCTCATCACCGTCGAGGACGACGGCGCCGGGATGGACCCCGACACCCTGCGCGCAGGCCCCGGCGACGCACTCGCCGACCGCAGCGACCAGTCCGCGCACGTGGGGCTGACGAATGTGGACCATCGGCTGCGCGGGGCCTTCGGCAACGATTACGGTCTGGTGGTCGAAACGGCAATTGGAGCGGGCACAAAAGTTGTGATGCGGGTACCGAAGTTCCGCTCCGGCGTACGGGCCGGAGGTGCGATGGGATGAGCAGAAACATCACCGTGCTCGCGGTTGACGATGAGGCGCCCGCACTCGACGAGCTGGCGTACCTGCTCGGGCAGCACGCCGACGTCGGCGCGGTGTACACCGCCAATGACTCCACCTCGGCGCTGCGCGAACTCAACGCCCACCCCATCGACGCGGTGTTCCTCGACATCAACATGCCGGGCCTGTCGGGAATCGAACTCGCCGGTGTGCTGACCAATTTCGCGCACCGCCCGGCCGTGGTGTTCGTGACCGCCCACGATGACAAAGCGGTGGCGGCGTTCGACGTGGGCGCCGTCGACTACCTGCTCAAGCCGATTCGGCAGGACCGGCTCGACGAGGCGGTGCGACGCGTCGGCACTCCCCCGTCCGGCGAGTCCGGACCGACCGGTCCGCCCGAAGACCACGATTCCGACGTCATCCCCGCCGAGCTCGGTGGCATCACCCACCTGGTGCCGCGCGAGAGCATCGGCTGGGTCGAAGCCGAAGGCGACTACGCCAGGCTGCACTCGGCCACCGGCGCGCACCTGGTGCGAATACCGTTGAGCGTCTTGGAGACCCGTTGGCGCGACCACGGATTCCAGCGCATCCACCGGTCATATTTGGTGTCGCTGCGGCTGGTCACCGGACTGCGCACGGCCGACGGCGCGGTACTGGTGCGGCTGCGCGCCAACGGGGCCTCGCCTGCCGTGGAGCTGCCGGTGAGCCGGCGTCAGGCCCGCGAACTGCGCGACCGGGTGGTCCGCGACCCGATGCGCCACCTCAAACCGGCGGGGTCCGATGACTGAGCGTCCCCAACGCCAGCGGGTGGTGCTGGCCCACCGGCGCGGGGCGCGGATGGTGCGGACCCGGGTGGAGGTGCAGGAACAGACACAGGTGGGCGACGCGCTGGTGCGTGGGCTGGTCCGGGCCCAGCTCGGGCTGGCGCTTCGGCTCGCCGCCGTCGTCGTCGGTACAGTCGTGACGATCGTCCTGCTCAACGCGATGGCGCCAACACTGGTCGCGCTCACCGTATTCGGTATCCGGCTCAATTGGCTGATCCTTGCGGTGCTGGTCTATCCGCTGCTCTACGGGGTGGGACGGCTCTATGTGCGGTTGGCCGACCAGAGTGAGCGCGACTTCGTCCGCGTCATCGACAGCGAACCGTGACGGGCTCGCCATTGACCGCTGCCGCGCTCTTGTTCGCGGCGGTGGCTACGGTCGCGATCGGCACCTACGGTGTTCGGTTGTCCCGCACCACCTCAGACTTCCTGGTGGCTTCCCGCAGCGTCGGGCCGCGTTGGAACGCTGCCGCCATCTCGGGTGAATATCTTTCCGCGGCATCGTTTCTGGGTGTGGCGGGCCTGATCGCCAAATACGGGGCCGACGCGCTGTGGTACCCGGTCGGGTTCACCGCGGGCTATCTGGGTCTGTTGTTGTTCGTGGCGGCCCCGCTGCGCCGGTCAGGCGCCTATACCGTGCCCGACTTCGCCGAATTCCGGCTCGGCTCGGCGCGGCTGCGCAAGGTGGCCATGCTCGTGGTCGTGGTGATCTGCCTGTTCTACCTGGCCCCGCAGTACCAAGGCGCCGGGTTGGCTCTCAAAACCCTGTTGCGGGTGCCGGTCTGGATCGGTCCGGTGTTTGTCGGAACGATCGTGATCGCCAATGTGGTGGCCGGCGGCATGCGGTCGATCACCTTCGTGCAGGCGTTCCAGTACTGGCTGAAGCTGACCGCCATCGCCATTCCGGCGCTGGCCCTGCTCGGGCTGTTCGTCGGCGATCGCGGCGAATTGGGCGGCCCGCTGCCGCCGAGCGTGCAACATCAGACCACCGTCTCGATCGACACGGACGTCGTGGTGCAGGTTGTCGAACCCGCGGGCATCACCGTGACCGGCCTGCTCGACGACAGACACGTCGACGCCGCGACGTTCGGCGGGCCCGGCGAGCACACCCTGGGTTCGGGCACCACCGTGACACTGGCCGCGGGGGCGGCCACCCCGGTGGTGGCGGGCACCCCCAGCACCGGCACCGAATGGATCGCGTCGGGCGGCGGGCTGGGCGGCGGCCACCCGCTCTACCAGGTGCTGTCCATCATCGTGGCAACGTTTCTGGGCACCATGGGGCTGCCGCATGTGCTGGTGCGGTTCTATACCAACCCGGACGGACGCGCGGCCCGGCGCACCGCTCTCGCAGTGATCGCGCTGCTGTCGTTGTTCTATCTCTTCCCGACGCTGCTCGGGGTGTTCTCCCGGCTGTATGTCCCGCAGTTGCTGATCACCGGAACCGCCGACGCAGCAGTGTTGTTGGCGCCCGGCGCCGCGTTCGGCGGGGTGCTCGGTCAGCTGCTGGCGGCGTTGGTGGCCGCCGGGGCGATCGCGGCGTTTCTGGCCACTTCCTCTGGGCTGTTGGTCAGTATCGCGGGAGCGCTGGCCACCGATGTGCTGCCCGGCCGGGTCCGGGACTTCCGGGTCGCCGCGGTGATCGGCGGGTTGATCCCGATTCCGTTGTCACTCGGGGTGTCCGGACTGGAGTTGTCCCGCAGCGTGGGCCTGGCATTCGCGGTGGCCGCCTCCACCCTGTGCCCATTGCTGGTGCTCGGCATCTGGTGGCGGGGCCTGACCGTGGCCGGGGCCGTGTGCGGGTTGGTGGCCGGCGGGCTGGTGTGCGGCGGCGCGGTGATCGCGGAGCTCGCAGGCGGGGTGGACGAGGACGTGCTGGGCGGCTGGCCGGCGGTGATGGTCGGCTATCCGGCGGCAGTGAGCGTGCCGTTGGCGTTCCTGACGATGATCCTGGTCAGCAAGTTCACCCGCGCCGCCCCTGACGTGGCTCAGATTTTCGCGCGCATGCACGTGCCGGAACGCCTGGGCATGGGCATCGAGCGGGTCCCGCGGGGCTGAGCTCCGGCCAATTTTCCCGGCCAATTTTCCCGGCCAATTTTCCCGGCGAGCAGACAGTTAGGTACCCATTTCGCGCCCTTTTCCGGTACCGCACTGTCTGCTCGCCGGAGAAAGGGACCAGCCGTTTAACGTCATCGATCGACCGTTCACCGCAGCCGTCACCGATTTCGGCGTATCGCCGCCGCCGGATCGGTTTTGTGACCCGCATCTCAATTAGTTTCGACACTCAACCGGATCACAGTCGACGTCAGGAGCCCCGGTGTCCGAAACCGACCTTCCCGAAAGGGTCGCACCAACCGGCGAGCAGTTCATCGCCATGCAGGCCAGCCCTGAATTTCAGGAGCTACGCAGCAAGCTGCGCAACTTCGTGTTCCCGATGACCGCATTCTTCCTGATCTGGTACGGCCTCTACGTGGTGCTGGGCGCCTTCGCCCACGACTTCATGTCCACCAAAGTGTTCGGCAATGTCAACGTCGGGCTGCTGCTCGGGCTTGCCCAATTCGTCACCACCTTCGTCATCACCGGCCTCTACGTCCGGTTCGCCAACCGTGAGCTGGATCCGCGCGCTGCGGCCATCCGCGCCGAACTGGAAGGTCCCGCCCAGTGAACACCCTTCTGGCAGCACAGGAGTCGGTAGGAAATCCGCTGGCCAACATCGCCATCTTCTGCCTGTTCGTGGCCGTGACGATGTACGTGGTGATCCGGGCCAGCGGCAACAACAAGAGCGCCGACCAGTTCTTCACCGGTGGGCGTGCCTTCTCGGGCCCGCAGAACGGTATCGCCATCGCCGGTGACTACCTGTCGGCGGCCAGCTTCCTCGGCATCGCCGGGGCCATCGCCGTCTACGGGTATGACGGCTTCCTCTACTCGATCGGCTTCCTGGTCGCGTGGCTCGTGGCACTGCTGCTGGTGGCCGAATTGCTGCGCAACACCGGCAGATTCACCATGGCCGACGTGCTGAGCTTCCGCCTGCGGCAGCGCCCGGTGCGGGTGGCCGCGGCCACCACCACGCTGACCGTCTCGCTGTTCTACCTGCTGGCCCAGATGGCCGGGGCCGGCGGGCTGGTGGCCTTACTGCTGAACGTGCAAAGCAAGTTCTGGCAGGGCGTGGTGATCGCCGTGGTCGGTGTGTTGATGATCGTCTACGTCCTGGTCGGCGGGATGAAGGGCACTACATGGGTGCAGATCATCAAAGCCGTGCTGCTGATCACCGGCGCCGCGCTGATGACGATCATGGTGCTGGGCAAGTTCGGCCTGAACTTCTCCGAAATCCTCGGTGCCGCACAGTCGGCAATCTCCGGATCCACCACCGAAGGCGTCGCCAACCGCGATGTGCTGGCCCCCGGCGCCCAGTACGGCGGATCGCTCATGTCGCAGATCAACTTCCTGTCCCTTGGCCTGGCACTGGTGCTGGGCACCGCCGGTCTGCCGCACGTGCTGATGCGCTTCTACACCGTGCCGACCGCCAAAGAAGCACGGCGAAGCGTGGTCTGGGCCATCGCGTTGATCGGAGCCTTCTACCTGTTCACCCTGGTGCTCGGCTACGGTGCTGCCGCTTTGGTGGGACCGGACCGCATCCTCGGCGCGGCAGGCGGCGTGAACTCCGCGGCCCCGCTGCTGGCTTTGGAACTCGGCGGCGTGGTGCTGCTCGGCGTCATCTCGGCCGTGGCATTCGCGACCATCCTCGCGGTGGTCGCCGGCCTGACCATCACCGCTTCGGCGTCGTTCGCCCACGATGTGTACGCCAGTGTTCTCAAGTCCCACAAGGTGACCGAGGAAGAACAGGTCCGGGTGTCGCGCATCACCGCCGTGGTGCTGGGGCTCCTGGCCATCGCGCTGGGCATCCTCGCCAACGGTCAGAACATCGCCTTCCTGGTCGCATTGGCATTCGCGGTCGCCGCCGCGGCGAACCTGCCGACGATCGTCTACTCGCTGTACTGGAAGCGGTTCAACACCCGTGGCGCACTGTGGAGCATGTACGGCGGCCTGATCTCGACGATCGTGCTGATCGTGTTCTCTCCCGCGGTATCGGGGTCCAAGACCGCCATGATGCCGGGCGTGGACTTCGCCTGGTTCCCGCTCGCCAACCCGGGCATTGTGTCCATCCCGTTGGCGTTCGCGCTCGGCATCATCGGCACCCTCACCTCATCGGACTCCGGCAACCCGGAGGTCACTGCCGAGATGGAGGTGCGGTCGCTGACGGGTGTGGGCGCCGAGAAGGCTGTCATGCACTAGTTTTTTGCCGCGAGCAGACACTACGGTCCCCTGGAACGCGCGTTCCAGGGGACCGTAGTGTCTGCTCGCTAGGCTGAAGTGTGCGCCGCTCACTCGCTTTCAGCCTTCTGACGTACGCATTCGCAGCCATCATGCTCGGCACGACCATGCCGACGCCGATGTACGCCCTGTACGCCGAGCGCATGCATTTCGCCGTCCTGACCACCACGATCATTTACGCCACCTACGCCGGCGGTGTGCTGTTCGCGCTGCTGGTATTCGGCCGATGGTCCGACGCGATAGGCCGCAGGCCGGTGCTGTTGGCGGGCGTGGTGTGCGCGATCGCCAGCGCCGCAGTCTTTCTGATCGCCGATTCGGTGCCGACGCTGCTCGTGGCCCGCGTGTTGTCAGGGCTGTCGGCCGGAGTGTTCACCGGGACCGCCACCGCCGCGGTGATCGAGGCTGCCCCAGCTGCCTGGCACAACCGCGCGGCGGCGGTCGCCACGATCGCCAATATCGGTGGCCTGGGGGCCGGTCCCCTGCTGGCCGGGGTGCTGGTGCAGTATGCGCCGCGGCCACTGGAGCTGCCGTTCGTCATGCACATCATGCTCGCGGCGCTGGCCGCCGCCGCGGTGTTGATCGCACCGGAGACCTCGTCGCGAACCGGGCGGATCGGGGTGCAGCGGCTGGCCGTCCCGGCCGAGGTCCGGGCGGTGTTCATCATCGCGGCGTTGGCGGCGTTCGCCGGATTCGCGGTGACCGGCCTGTACACGGCGGTGGCGCCCTCGTTCCTGTCCGACGTCATCGGCATCGACAACCATGCGGTCGCCGGCGCCATCGCCTGTTCCATCTTCGCGGCGTCGGCACTCGCGCAGGTCGGCGCCAATCGCATCGAGCCGCAGCGCGCGGTAGCCCTGGGGTGCGCAATCCTCGCCGTCGGTACCGCGATTCTGGCTGCGGCAGTGTATTTCTCATCGCTGTGGGGCCTGCTGGTGGCGGCCGTGGTAGCCGGTGCCGGTCAGGGCATCAGCTTCAGCCGCGGACTCGCCGCAGTCGCCGAACTCAGCCCGTCCGACCGCCGTGCCGAGGTCAGCTCCACCTACTTCGTCATCGCCTACGTGGCGCTCTCGGTACCGGTCGTCGGAGTCGGCCTGGCCGCCCAGGACTGGGGCCTGCGCACCGCGGGGGTGACGTTCGCCGGCGTGGTCGGCGGGCTTGCCGTCATCTGTCTGGTCGCCATTCTGTGGCAGGAGAAGCGGGCATGACCACGGATTTGAGTGCTTCTACCTAGGGACTGGGCGGCGGCGCGGCCTTAGCGTTTCTCCCATGAGCGCACAGTTGTTCCCCACGCCTGCCGAAGTCGAGGCCGCCACGCCGGCCGACCGGGACCGGGCGATCGACGTCATCCGCATCGTGTCGTTGGTGGGCGTGGTCTTCGGCCACACGATCATGGCCACCAGCACGATCCGCGATGACGTGTTCATCTGGAGCAACCTGCTCACGGCTTCGACCGTCTTCCAGGCCTTGACCTGGGTGTTCCAGATCATGCCGCTGTTCTTCTTCGCGGGGGTGGCCGCATCGGTGCAGTCCTGGCGGCCCGGTACGTCATGGGGCGGCTGGCTGCTGCGTCGGTGTACCCGGCTGTACCGGCCGGTGTTCTACTACCTGGCGTTCTGGGCCGCGGCCCTGGCGGTGCTGCGGTTCCTGCTGCCCGTGCACGTGTATGAGCCGCTCGCCGGAATCTCCATCCAGTTGTTGTGGTTCCTGGGCGCATACGTCCTGGTGTTGGCGGCGGTGCCGCTGCTGGCCAGGATCACCACCACCGCGCAGCTTCTCGGCGCGGTGCTCGGCACCTACGCAGCCATCGCGCTGATCGACGTAGTCCGCATCACCATGGACGGGGCCGGCTACGCGACACTGGGCTACCTCAACACCGTGGTGTGGCTGATCCCCGGCATGTTCGGCGTGGCCTACCGCCGGGGACTGCTGACCGCACGGGCCGCACTCCGGGTCGGCCTCGGCATGCTCGGCGTGAACCTGGCCCTGCTGTACTTCGGCCCCTATGAGCTGAGCCTGGTCGGTATCGAAACCCAGCAGCTGAAGAACATGACGCCGCCGTCACTGCTGCTGGCCGGGCACGCAATCATGATGTGCGCGTTCGCAATCGCCGCCGCACCGGCCATCACACGCTGGGCCCGGCGTCCACGGGTGTGGTGGCTGGCCGCGATCGGCAACTCCGGGGCGATGACGCTGTACCTGTGGCACATGCCGCTGCTGCTCGCCATGCATCTGGTGTTCGACCACCTGGGCCTGGACCGTTACGACCCGGCCACACCGGGCTTCGTGGCCTTGTCGGTGCTGCAGCTGGCAGTGATGGCCGCGCTGGTGACGGCGGCGTTCATCGCCCTGCGGCCGCTGGAGAATTCACCGCTGCCGTGGTGGGACGGCCCTGGCACAGCCCCCGAGGCCGGCCCGCACAGCACCGCCATCGGGATCCTGCTGTGCGTGGCGGGCACGGCGACGCTGACATCGGTCGCCTGGGGCTTGAAGGATCAGGGCGTGTACTGCGTGGTGCTGATGGTGGCGGCACTGGCTGCCGCGCGGTGGCTCGCCGACCGCACTTCCGCGCGGACGCTCGAGCCGGCGTGATTCGGGGACTATCCGCTCTTGCGGCGGAACTCGCGGCGGTTTTCCACCGGACCGTGTGCCCGCGGTTGCTTGCGGCCGCCGTCCGCGTGCGATGCGCCGCCGGCAGACTGCGCGTTCTTGCGTTCCAGCGCCTCCCGGAACTTGCGCTTGTTGTCGTCTTCCGGTTTGTCAGCCATACGCCGCAGCGTAGCGTGCCATCACCGTCAACGTCACCGCGTTATCGCGGCGGCGCCGTTCACCGGATACCCGGCGGCATCCCGTACAGGTGCGAGATCGGCAGCGTCAGCTTCACCCGCCGGTCCTCGACCATGGCGCGGCGGTAGTCGTCCCAGTCGGGGTGTTCGCCGGCGATATTGCGGTACAACGCAATCAGCGCCTCGACGGTGTCGTCGTGCGGCGATGCCGCAGGCGGGGTGAGGATGGCGTCGCCTTCGGCGACGGCGTAGGCCCAGCCATCATCGGAGCTGACGTGGATCGACGCCCGCGGATCGCGCCGCAGGTTACGGGTCTTGGCCCGCGGTTCGGTGATCGACACCTCGATGGTCACGGCACGCGGATCGAAGTAGTACGACACGTTGGACAGCTGTGGTCGGCCGTCTTGTTTGATCGTTGCGAGCACTCCCAGCGAATTTCCACTGATCAACGCGAGAAGCTTGTCGTCGAAAACCTGTCGCCCCATATTTCGAGCCTACGTCTATACGATCGCATCGATGACGGTGATTGACGGCAATACCCTGGAAGGCGTCTCGGCCACCACGTTGTGGACCCTGCACAACCGCGGCACCGAGGCAAAACGGTCCGACGGGGTGATCCGCGACCCGTGGGCGGTGACCCTGCTCGACACCATCGAGTACGACTACCGCAAGTTCGGCAAACCCAACCAGTCACACGGCCTGCGGGCGCGCGCGTTCGACATCGCCGCCCGCGACTACCTCTCGGCCCACCCGGCGGCCGCGGTGGTGGCACTCGCCGAGGGACTGCAGACCAGTTTCTGGCGGCTGGATCAGGCCGGGGTCGCCGACGGGTTGACTTGGTACTCCGTGGATCTGCCCCCGGTGATGGCGATCCGGGAGGAACTGCTGCCCGCCGACGACCGGATCCAGGCGCTTGCGCAATCGGCGTTGGACCGCAGCTGGATGGACCGGGTCGACGCGTCGCACGGGGCGTTCATCACGGCCGAGGGGCTGCTGATGTATCTGGAGCCCGACGATGTGTACAGCCTTATCGCCGATTGCGCGGCCCGGTTTCCCGGTGCCCGGATGCTGTTCGATTCGGTGCCGCCATGGTTCAGCCGTCGCACGATCAAGGGTTTGAAGCTGTCCGACCGCTACCTCGCCCCGGCGATGCCGTTCGGGCTGACAGTCGACGAGGCGCTGGCCCTGCCCGACCGCATTCCGGGCGTGCGCACGGCCCACGACATCGTCCTCCCACCGGGGCGGGGCATGTGGAAGCTCGCGGCGAGCCCGGCATTGGACCGCATCGCGGCACTGCGCCGGGCGCGTCCCAGCATCACGTTGCTGGAGTTCGGATAACCGGCAATGCGAAAACTAGCCGCGCTCCTGGTCCTGCTGGCGGTCTCGGGCGTGACGTCCTGCGCAGAACCCGCGCCGGACGCGCCCCCACCCCAGCCCGCCCCGCTCGCCGAGATCACCGTCCAACGCTTCGAATATCCCACGAGCGATGCCGCCGACACCGACCAGAACTGGGCCGACCTCTACCTGCCTGCGGGACCCCAGGACGTCGACACGATCCCGTTGGTCGTGCTCATCCACGGCGGCGCGTGGCAGAGCGCGTTGGGGGCGAGCGTGTTCGAGGGATTGGCCCGCCAGCTCGCCGGGCGCGGCATGGCGGTGTACAACATCGAGTACCGACGCGTCGGCTCCGGTGGCGGATGGCCCACCACGTTCCACGACGTGGCCCGCGCCTTGGACTACATCGTCGAAGTGGACAGGCAGCATCCGCAGCTGACGACGGACGACGAGCTCGTCGTCGGTCACAGCGCGGGTGGTCAGCTCGCGGTGTGGGCGGGTACTCGCCATCGACTACGTGACGACGAGGTGGGCTCGCGGCCGCAGTTCCGGCCGACGCGGGTCGTCTCGTTGGCCGGACCACTCGACATGGTCTATGCCGCCACCCACGGTGACCGCCACATCGTCAAAGTCCTCGGCGGTGCTCCCGCCGACGTCCCGGACCGCTACACCTCGGTCGATCCGATTCAGAACATCGACCCGTCGGTGCCGGTGATCGCCATGCACGGGACGCGCGACACCGTGGTGGCGCCCGCGAATTCAGAGCGCTACGTGGATGCGGTCAAGAAGCAGGGCGGCCGGGCCGCCGTGCAACTACTCCCCGGCGACAACCACACCTCGATCGTGTCGACGCACTCACCGAACTTCCACCAGGTGCTGCGCGTCATCACCACGACGTCACAGGCCGACCTGGACAGCCTGCTCGACGAGTGAGGCGGCCGGATCGGTTGCGGCGCTACGCTGACCGTCATGCCCCGCTATGCCGCGTTCCTGCGCGGAGTCAACGTCGGCGGCGTCAACCTCAAGATGGCCGCGGTGGCCAAAACCTTCACCGACGCCGGTTTCACCGAGGTACGCACGATCCTGGCAAGTGGAAATGTGCTGCTGGACAGCGACTCCGACGCCGCCACCGTACGCACCAGGGCCGAACGCGCCCTACGTGACGCGTTCGGGTACGAGGCCTGGGTGCTGGTGTATGACCTGGAGACCCTCGCCGCGATCTCGGCCGGCTACCCGTTCGAGCGTGCGGTCGAAGGCTTTCATTCCTATGTCACGTTCGTCAGCGACGCCGCTGCGCTGGACGAGCTGGCTGCCTTGGCGCCCGGACCCGAAGAGAAGATCCGCCGTGGCGCCGGGGTGGTCTACTGGCAGGTCGCCCGCCACGCCACGCTGGGCAGCGTCATCGGCAAGACCATGGGGAAGAAACGGTACAAGTCCTCGACCACCACCAGAAACCTCCGCACGCTGGAGAAAGTGTTGCGATGAACCGGGTTGGGTAGATTCGGGCGGTGACCGAGACCCCGCGCACCAAGGTGGACCTGACCGGCGTGTCGGAGACCGCGCTGATGACGTTGCAGGTGCGTGCCCACGAGGCACGCCGCCCGGATGGCATCCTCGACGACCCGATGGCGGTGCAACTCGTCGACTCCATCGACTTCGACTTCGCCAAGTTCGGTTACACCAGGCGTCAGGACATGGCGCTGCGTTCACTGCTGTTCGACAAGACCACGCGCGCATACCTGCGTGACCATCCGAAAGCCACCGTGGTGGCGTTGGCCGAAGGCTTGCAGACCAGCTTCTACCGACTCGACGCCGCCGGTGTGGGTCATGAATTCCGCTGGCTGACAGTTGATCTGCCGCCCATGATCGAGGTACGCCGCAAGCTGCTTCCTGCTTCGGACCGGGTGACGATGTGCGCGCAGTCGGCCCTGGACTTCAGCTGGATGGACCTTATCGATCCGGCCGACGGCGTGTTCATCACGGCCGAGGGTCTGCTGATGTATCTGCAGCCCGAGGAGGCCATGGGGTTGATCCGCGCCTGTGCGCAGCGTTTCACAGGCGGGCAGATGCTGTTCGACCTGCCGCCCGCGTGGTTTGCCGCGTGGGCGCGCGCCGGCATGCGGACCTCGCTGCGCTACCGGGTGCCACCGATGCCGTTCAGCTTGTCTCCGACGCAGGCGGCGGATCTGGTCAACACGGTGCCGGGCGTGCGGGCGGTACACGATCTTCCGCTGCCCCAGGCCCGCGGCAAGGTGCTCAATGGGCTGTTGTGGGCGGTTCAGCGGCTGCCCCTGCTGGATTCGGCGCGGCCGGTAATGACCCTGCTGGATTTCGGTTAAGCCGTGACGGCAACTGCCGCCGGAGCGCGGAACCGTAGATTCGGATCTTCCACGGGCCCGTTGCGCAGCATCTCGGCGTCATAGCCGTAGTTCATCGTCATCAGCCACGGCTCCACGACGCCCTGCCGCGGCAGCTCGTCGACCGAGCGCTGGACGTAGCCGGCCGCGAAGTCGAGCAGCGGACGCGTTTCCATTGCGGGATCGCTGATCTCGGGCTGTACCGCGATATGGCCGTTGACGTCCATGTGGGTCAGCATGCGGCAGAAGTGCTCACACAGCAGCCCGACCTTGAGCGTCCACGATGAGTTGGTGTAGCCGAACGCAAAGACGAAGTTCGGCACGCCCGACAGCATCATGCCCTTGTAGGCCACCGTGTCGGCGAAGTTCACCGGCTCACCATCCACGGTGAGTGAGATGCCGCCGAACAGTTGGACGTTGAGCCCCGTGGCGGTGACGATGATGTCGGCTTCGAGCTCTTGACCGGACGCCAGCAGGAGGCCCCGTTCGGTGAAAGTCACGATCTGGTCGGTCACCACCGAGGCGCTCCCTGCACTCAGTGCACCGAACAGGTCACCATCGGGAACCGCGCACAACCGTTGATCCCACGGGTTGTAGCTGGGGCTGAAGTGCACGTCCACCGGATACCCCGCGGGCAACCGGCGGGCGTTGAAGCGGCGGATCAGCGCCCGCGCGGCCCGCGGGTACTTCTGGCAGAAGGTGTACACGCCACGCTGTTTGGCGATGTTCTTGCGCCGGGTCAACGCGTAGCCCCGCGTATCGCCGAGCACCTTCTTGGCGATGTTGGCGAAGGCATCCTTGGCGGGCACCGGCATCACATAGCTCGGCGAGCGCTGCAGCATCGTCACGTGCCCGGCCGTCTGCGCCATCGATGGCACCAGCGTGACCGCCGTCGCGCCGCTGCCGATCACCACGACTTTCTTGCCCGCGTAATCGAGGTCCTCGGGCCAGTGCTGCGGATGCACGATCTGACCGGTGAATCGGTCGCTGCCCTCGAAATGCGGGGTGAACCCCTCGTCGTAGCGGTAGTACCCGCCGCCGCAGAACAGCCAGTTGGCGCTGATCTGTACCAGCTCTGGATCCTCTCCGGCTCCGTCGGTCCGCTCGATGTCGACGGTCCAGCGGGCCTGCGCCGAATCCCAGGCGGCACCCAGCACCTTGTGGTGGAACCGGATGTTGCGGTCGATGTTGTTGTCGCAGACGGTCTCCCGCAGATATGCCAGGATCTTGTCGCCGGTGGCGATGGCGTAGTCGTCGCGCCACGGTTTGAACTCGTACCCGAAGGTGTGCAGGTCGGAGTCGGAGCGGATGCCCGGATAGCGGAACAGGTCCCAGGTGCCGCCGGTGGCCGCGCGCGACTCCAGGATCGCGTAACTGCGCTCAGGGTGCTCGCGCTGCAGGTAGTAGGCGGCGCCGATGCCGGAGATGCCGGCTCCGATGATCAGTACGTCGACGTGCTCGATATCGGACATGCCGATGACTCCTGTCGTCATGGGTAAAGCGATGTGACGATCGTCGCGCCCACGACCCCACGCCGCCAAGGTCAAAATTCCCCACATCGCGGATTCGATGGTGCAGATTGCACCATCGCTCTATCCTCGGTGGATGGACTGGTCGCCGCCGTCTCCGCGGGTCGCCGACCTGATCCGGCAGTGCGCGCAGATCGTCGTCAATGCGCGTCCGGAATGGCTCGAGGAGCTCGACCGGGCCGTCCTGGCGGCCAGCCCCGCGATCGCATCCGACCCTGAACTCGCCGGGGCCGTCAGCCGCAGCAACCGGGCGAACCTGTATTTCTGGGGCACGGCCAATGTTCGCGATCCCGGCGCGCCGGTGGCCCCGAACACGGGGCCCGAGCCCCTGAGCATCGCCCGCGAACTGGTGCGCCGTGGCGTCAACACGTTTCCCCTCGACGCATACCGGGTCGGCGAGGGCGTCGCCTGGCGGCGGCTGATGGACATCGCCTTCGAACTCACCTCCGACCCGGCCGAGCTCCACGAACTCCTCGAGACGTGCTCACAATCGATCAGTGCGTTCGTCGACGCGACCCTGGCCGGTATCGCCGCGCAGATCGATCTGGAACGCGACGAGCTCACCCGCGGCACCCACGCCGAACGGCGGGAGACAGTTGCGCTGCTACTCGAAGGCGCGCCGATCCCCCGCCAGCGCGCCGAGAGCCGGCTGGGTTACGCACTGACCGGCACCCACACCGCCGCGGTCATCTGGAGCGACAACCCGGACGGCGATCTGGCCCGGCTCGACCGGGCCGCCGAGGCATTCGGACAGGCGTGCGGCGGCGCGCCGCCGTTGAGCGTGCCTGCCAGCACCGCGACGCGCTGGGTGTGGGCACCGGGAACCCTGACGTCCGCGATCGGCGACGCGCACGATGTCCGCATCGCGATCGGCCCGGCCGGCGAGGGCGTCGACGGGTTCCGGCGCAGCCACTTCGACGCGATCACCACCCAGCAGATGATGGCGCGGCTGCATTCGCCGCAGCAGATCGCGCGGTTCACCGACATCGAGCTGGTGGCACTGATCACCGCCGATCCTGACGGCGCCGCCGGATTCGTCAAGCACGTGCTGGGCGATTTCGAATCGGCGAACACCGAATTACACGACACCGTAAGAATTTTCGTCGATTCGCAGTGCAACGCCTCGCGCGCCGCCGCACGTCTCTACACCCATCGCAACACCCTGCTGCGGCGGCTGGCCCGCGCAGATGAACTGCTGCCGCGCCCGCTGGCCGAATGCAGTGTCAACGTGGCCGTGGCACTGGACGTGCTGCGCTGGCGTGGCTAGCCGAACGCGGCGTCCAGGTACCTCAACGCGTCGTTCTTGCCGATGCCGAGGGCTTTGGCCGCCTCGGCGAAGGAGTTCGCGGCGGCGGCCATCGCGGCGTCGGCAGGATCAGCCCGGGCGACGAACGTGCCGTACCGGCCACGGGTCTCCAACACCCCGGCAGACTCCAGCTCGCGGTAGGCCCGTGCCACGGTGTTGACCGCAAGACCGATCCGGCCTGCGAGTTCGCGAACCGTCGGCAACCGGGCGCCCGGTGCCAGCCGGCCATCACGTACGCCGTCGATGATCTGGCCTCTCAACTGGTCGAACAATGGCTTTTCCACATCCGGGTCAACCCGAACCCACTCCCCCAAGTCACCCACGTGCCCAGTATCACCCCAAAGCGCTAGTTTGGGGGGCGTGCAAGTGACGGTGCTCAGTGGAGCCGGCATCTCGGCCGAAAGCGGCGTGCCGACCTTCCGCGACGTCGAAACCGGACTGTGGGCCAAGGTCGATCCGTACGAAATTTCCAGCTCGGACGGGTGGCAACGGCACCCGGAGAAGGTGTGGGCCTGGTATCTGTGGCGGCATCACATGATGGCCGCGGTCGAGCCGAACAACGGCCACCGCGCCGTGGCCGCCTGGCAGGACTACGCCGACGTACACGTCGTCACCCAGAACGTCGACAACCTGCACGAGAGGGCCGGCAGCACCAAGGTCTACCACCTGCACGGCAGCCTGTTCGAGTTCCATTGCGACGCTTGCGGTTCACAGTTCGAAGGGGTGCTCCCCGACATGCCGGAACCGGTGGAGACGGTGGAACCCCCGCAATGTCCGTGCAGCGGCCTGATCCGGCCGGACGTGGTCTGGTTCGGCGAGGCGCTGCCCGAGCAGGCCTGGCAACGCTCCGTGCTGGCCGTCAGCACGGCCGACGTGGTGATCGTGGTTGGGACCAGCTCGGTGGTCTACCCGGCCGCGGGCCTGCCCGAGGCGGCGCTGGCCACCGGCACCGCGGTCATCGAGGTCAACCCCGAGGCCACCCCGCTGTCCGACAGTGCGACCGTGTCGCTGCGGGAAACGGCGGCCACGGCGCTGCCGGGCCTGCTGCAGCGGTTGCCTGCGCTGTTGGGCTGATCCGCCGGCCCTAGGCCGGTTTGAGCGCCCGTCCGATCGCGAACTCCGAAACCGGCAACGGCACCCACGACGGCAGGGACCATTCCCGGCGGGCACCTTCGAGCCGGAATCCGGTCTCTGCGATCGTCTGCTCGGTGTGCCGGTGGGTGTGGCAATTGCCGAGCAGCCGCGGCCAGACGGTGGCGTCGGCCAGCCGCTGCAACCGGTCGCGATATCCGGCACTGGCCACATGCTCCAGATAACGCAGTTCTCCGCCCGGACGGAGTATCGAGAAGAGCTGTTGCAGAACGACATCCGGCTCCTCGATGGAGCACAGCACCAATGAGCAGACGACCGCGTCGAAAGGTTGCGCACTGGCGAACTGTTCGACCGTCTGGGCGGTGACGGTCACCGGCACCGGCGCGGCGGCCCCCGCCCGCTGCGCCACCTCGGCCAGCCGGCGTTCGGGCTCGATGGCGACCACCTCGTCGACCGAGGCCGGGTAGAACTCGAAGTTCGTCCCGGTGCCCGCCCCGACTTCGAGCACGCGGCCCGTCAGCCCGGCGAGATTCTCGGCCCGCAGCCGGCGCAGCGATTCGGGTTCGTAGTTCGACATCGTCTTCCACACCCGCGCGAAAAACGGGTTGTCGACAGTGCTGGTGCTCATGGCGCGAATCCCTTCAACCGAGCGACCGCCTCCTGGGGCGGCAGGTCTGGTCCGATGATCCCGGTGATGATGTGACCGGCGCACACCGCCCGCAACACCCGGTCGGCGAACGCCTCGGCATCTCCCCAGGGCAGATACGGCTTGGCGATCAGCATGGCGGCCACCCCGTGCGCGGCGGTCCACAATTCCAGTGCCAGCGAGGTGGGGTCACCCGGCGGGTAGATCCCTTCGGCGATCAGCGCCTTGATCGAGGTACACATGTGGACGAACGCTGCGCTGTTCAGCGTCGTGTCGACGTCGCTGCCCGGCCGGGGATCTCCCATCGTCGCGATGCGGTAGAGCTCCGGAGTCCGTCGGGCGAAGCTCACGTAGGCCAAACCCTGCGCGTGCAGCACGTCGATGGCCGACGACTGACCGGTCGCCGCCCGCTGCATCTCCTCGTCGAGCTTCTCGAAATACCGCGCGCACACCGCATCCAACAATGCGTCCTTGTCGGCGAAGTGCAGATAGATCGACGGTGAGGTGACGCCCACGCGTTTGGCCACCGAGCGGATCGAAACCGCTTTGGCATGACCGGTTTCCAGCAGAAGGCCGGTGGCGGCGTCGAGGATCTCCTCGCGCAGTTGTTCCCCTGAGCCGCGCGGCGCACGCCGCCTCTTGAGGGGCTTGAGGGGCTGGACCGCCATGTCAGTCAGCGTCCACGGTGGCCACGGCGCGGGCCCGATCGTTGAGCACGACCGGTAACTCGGCGGACTCGCTGATCCCGATCCGCGCGTGCAGCCGGGCCAGCGGCGCCGGTGCCCACCAGTTCCACCGTCCCATCATGTGCATGAACGCCGGCACCAGCAACATGCGCACCAGGGTGGCATCGACGAGTATCGCCAGGGTCAGCCCGAGCCCGAACATTCGCATGAACGCCACCTGGGCCGCGATCAGCGCGGCGAACGAGATCGACATGAGCAGTGCCGCCGCGGTCACCACGCGGCCTGTGCGGGCCAATCCCAGTGCCACGCTTTGATCATTGCGGACGCGAGGAGCAAGAACAGTCCCGTCCTCGCGCGTCTGACCGGATTTGAGCCAGTACTCGCGGATGCGCGACACCAGGAACACTTCGTAGTCCATCGACAAACCGAATGCGATGCAGAACAACAACACCGGCAGGTTGGCCACCAGTGTGCCGGTCGACGTGGTGCCGAGCGCGCCCAGATGCCCGTCCTGGAATATCCACACCAGTGCGCCGAATGCCGCCGACAGCGACAACACGTTGAGCACCAACGCTTTCAGCGGCAGCACCACGCTTCCGGTGAGCAGGAACAACAGCACGAACGTGATCGCGGCGATCACTCCGAGCACCAACGGCAGGCGCGACGTGATGGCGTGCGAGCTGTCCCGGTTGACCTGAGCCAGGCCGGTCAGCTGCACGTCGGTCGGTGCCGCCACGGCGTGCAGCGCGTCGAGTTGCGTCTCGGAGGCGTCGCTGAACAGCGCCGCATCGCTGCCGACGGTCAGATACGCACTGCCCTCGGCCATTCCGGTCACCGATGTCGGCGGGCCGACCCGTCGGCCGTCGAGGTATGTGCCACCGGGGGCCGAGACCGAGGACACCTCGGGCACCCGCGACAGATCGCCGGCGTAGCGGTCGAGCTGGGCCGGGGTGACGCCGGTGACGTCGGGCAGCACCACGGTGACATTGGTGGCCGAGTCGACGGCGAAGTCGTTGCGCAACGCATCGCCGATTTGGCGGGCCGACGCGGAATCCGGCAGCACCCGGTCGTCGGGGAAACCCCATTTGATACCGAGGAAGGGCGCGCCGAGAAGGAGCAGCAGGGTGACGATCGCGACGGCCACGGGAACGGCCCGGCGCATGACGCGCCCGGTCATGACATACCAGAAGGAATCTTCGATGGGCTTGCGCACCGGTTCGGGCCTGCCGAGAAGCCTGCGGCCGAAGCGCCGGACGTCGAATGCGTCGAGGCGGTCGCCGAGCACCACAATGGCCGCCGGCGCCACCACGATCGCGGCGAAGGCGGCCAGCCCGACCACCGCGATACCGGCGTAGGCGAATGATTTCAGGAAGTACATCGGGAACAGCACCATCGCGACCATGGACAGCGCGACGGTCAGCGCGGAGAACAGCACGGTGCGTCCGGCGGTCACCATGGTGCGGGCCAGCGCCTGCTCACGGTCGGCGCCCTCGGCCAGTTCGTCGCGGTAGCGGCTGATGATCAGCAGGGTGTAGTCGATGGCCAGTGCCAGGCCCATCGCGACCGTGAGGTTGAGGGCGAAGATCGACACGTCCGTGACCATCGTGAACAGCCGGAGTATCGCCAGTGAGCCGAGGATCGCGAAGCCGCCGACCGCCAGCGGCAGTGCCGCGGCCAGCAGCCCGCCGAACACCCACACCAGCACCAAAAAGCTCAGCGGGATCGCGATCGACTCCATCATCAGCAGATCCTTCTCGCTCTGCCCGTTGATCTGGACGTAGGTCATCGCTTCGCCGCCCGCGCGCGCGGTCACCCCGTCGCGATCGTGCACCAGCTGGTCGGTCAGTTCCTTGGCGTGCTTCTGCGCGCCGCTCTCGCCACCGTTGATCCCGGCCACGATCAGTCCGGTCTTGCCGTCCTTACTGATCAGCGCGGCCGCGGCGGGAGCCGGCGCGGTCCAGGCGGAGGTCACCTCGGTCACGTACGGCGAGGCCTTCAGCGCGGTGGCAATGTCCGCACCGGCAGCCTTGGCGGCCGGACTTTCGGCACCGGCGTCCCGCATGTTGTCGGTCACGCTGATCACCAGTTGCATGTCGCCGCGGTTGAACTTGTCGGCGAGTAGCGCGGTGGCCTGGGCAGACTCGGCGGTGGGATCTTGAAATCCGCCGGCGGACAGGTTTTTGGCGACCGGGATGCCGAAGATTCCCGCCGCGATCATCACCAGCGCGGCGACGACCAGGATGCGGCGCGGGGCGGCGATGGCCAGGCGGGCGATTCGGTGCAGCACTTCGTGTCCTTCCCCAGCCCCTACATATCGAGGTTAAGTTAACAGCGGTAACTTAATACCGTCAATGCCGATCTCGTAGAGATACACGGAGCAGCCCGCCGAAATGTTCATACTGGGGCCTCCCGCGATGAATTCCAGACCTACAGGGGGTCTAGCCGTTATGACGAACACCACTACCAGCACGGACATCGTCGCGCCTGCGACCGGTATGACCGACATCGGACTGTTGATCCTGCGCCTCGCCACCGGCGCCACGATGTTGCAGGCCGGGCTCATCAAGGCCGCTGACTACGACACCACCGTCGAATTCATGGAGACCGGCGGCTGGCGATTACCGGCGTTTGCCGCATTCATGGTGACCGCCGCCGAGACCCTCGGCGGAATCGGGCTACTGCTGGGCATACTCACCCCGCTGGCCGCGTGTGCGGCGATCGGCGCGATGCTCGACGCCTGGGCCGTCAACGTCTCTGCGGACGCATTCTGGTCCCAGCCGTTCAACGTCCCGTTCCTGGCGGCCTTCGGCGCGGCCGCCCTGCTGTTCACCGGGGCAGGGTCGCTGTCGGTGGATCACAAAGTGTTCGGCCGCTCGCGCGGGTCATCACGCCTCGCGGTGGGCCTGCTGGTCACAGGTATCGCCGTCGCGGTGGTGACCTGGATCGCACTCAACGGCAGCAACCCCATCCACCTCACGAGTGCTACTGGCTAGAAACCTACCGAAAAGTAGTATTGCCACCATTTTCCGAATCGTGACTCAAGGTTTCCTTAATGGTGACCCATACGCTCAGTGTCATGTGGATCGACGACAGCAGCGCAGATGTCATCAAGGTCGACTTCGAGGCCCTTTACCACGGCGATGTCCTCGTCGAGGGCGATACCTCGGAGCAGTTTGACGACTACCAGTCCCTGCCCACCGCGGTATGAGAAAACGCGCGCCTCGCGGCGCGCGTTTTCTGCCTTGAGTTTGCCGGCGGCGTGACTACTCCGGCCTCACTCCTTGACCTCTCGTTGGTCCAGTCCCCGTGTCTCTACACGGGGACTGTTTCTTTCTCAGGTTCACTGGCGCCGATCATGTTGAGCAGGCGCCCACCGATCAGAACTTCGGCTTCGGACACGATCCGCGACACCAGTTCCGCACAGGTCGGGATGTCGTTGATCAGGCCCATCGAAGTCCCCACCGACCAGATCCCGGCATCCACGTCGCCGAGCTCATAGACCTTGTTTCCGCGCACGCCGGCCACCAGATCCTTGACGTCGGGGAACTGACCGCCCTTGTTGAGGATGTCCACCACTTCGCGGGACACGGTGTTGCTGGCCACCCGGGCGGTGTTACGCAGCGGCCGGAAGATCAGCTCGGTATCGAGCTCACTGCCCGCCACGATCGCTTCTTTGACGTTCTGGTGAATCGAGGATTCCGCGGTGCACATGAACCGCGAACCCATGTTGATGCCGTCCGCACCGAGCGCCAGGGCAGCCACCAGCCCGCGCGCATCGGCGAATCCGCCGGACGCGATCATCGGAATCTCGATCTTGGCCGCGGCCGCCGGAATCAGCACCAGGCCCGGAATGTCGTCCTCACCGGGATGGCCCGCACATTCGAACCCGTCGATGCTGATGCCGTCGACACCCAGGCTCTGAGCCTTGACACCGTGACGCACCGAGGTGCACTTGTGCAGCACCTTGATGCCGTTGTCGTGGAACATCGGCAGATGCGGCGCCGGGTTCGAGCCCGCCGTCTCGACGATCTTGATGCCGGCATCGACGATCACCTTGCGGTACTCGTCGTAGGGCGGCGGGTTGATCGTCGGCAGGATGGTCAGGTTGACGCCGAACGGCTTATCGGTCAGCTCACGGGTCTTGGCGATCTCCTTGGCCAGATCCGCCGGAGTCGGCTGGGTCAACGCGGTCAGAAACCCCAGCGCACCCGCATTCGCCACGGCCGCGACAAGCTCCGCGCGGCCGACCCACTGCATGCCGCCCTGCACGATGGGATGGGTGATCCCGAAGGTTTCGGTGAACTTCGTATGCAGCGTCATATTCACATCACCTCGGGGCCATCCGGATCGCCCCATCCAGACGAATCACCTCACCGTTGAGCATCGGGTTCTCGACAATGTGCACGGCCAGCGCACCGTACTCGTCGGGATCACCGAGCCGGGCCGGATGCGGCACCTGCTGCCCCAGAGACTTCTGCGCTTCCTCGGGGAGCGACCCCAGCAGCGGAGTCTTGAACAGGCCAGGGGCGATGGTGCACACGCGGATCAGATCGCGGGACAGATCCCGCGCGATCGGCAGCGTCATACCCACGACGCCACCCTTGGACGCCGAGTACGCGGCCTGGCCGATCTGGCCCTCGAAGGCCGCGACCGAAGCGGTGTTGATGATGACGCCACGCTCTGCGCCGTTCTTTCCTTCGAGCGGTTCGGTCTTGGCGATGCGCTCGGCGGCCAGCCGCAGCACGTTGAACGTGCCGATCAGGTTGACCTGGATCACCTTGGTGAACTCGTCGAGCGGGAAAGCGCCGTTGCGGCTCAGGGTCTTGATCGCATTGCCGATGCCTGCGCAGTTGACGTTGCTGCGCAGCGGTCCGAGGGATTCGGCGACGTCGAGCGCCTTGCTGACCGAGGCCTCGTCGGTGACGTCGGCCGCGACGAACGTCGCGCGCTCACCCAGTTCCGCCACCGCTTCTTCGCCCTTGAGGTCGATGACCACAACCTGCGCGCCCGCATCGAGCAGTCGCTTGGTGGTCGCCAGACCCAGGCCCGATGCACCGCCGGTGACGACGGCTACCGCGTCTCGTATCTCCACTTATCGCATTCCTTTCCGGCCGGCTTCGCGCCGACCCCCTGGTTGATGGGTGTTACGTCCAGTCGCCGAGGACGGCGTCGGTGTCGGCGCCGCGCTCGCCCGGCGGAGTCGGCCTGCTCGGCGCGCTGCGGGAGAACCGCGGCGCGGGCATGGGCTGTAGATTGCCGCCGTCGTCGTAGAACGTGTCGCGCTCGGCGATGTGCGGTTCGGTGAGGACCTCGGCGAACGACAGCACCGGCGTCACACACGCGTCGGTGCCCGCGAACACCGCCGCCCAGTGGTCACGGTCGTGGGCCGCGAAGGCCTCGGTGAACACGGCGCGCAGTTCCGGCCAGCGGCTGATGTCGTTCTGGTCGGGCAGGTCGGCGCCATCCAGCCCGAGGCCCTTGAGCAGCTGGGCGTAGAACTGTGGCTCGATCGACCCCACCGCGACGTAGCGGCCATCGGCGGTCTCATAGGTGTCGTAGTAGGGCGCGCCGGTGTCGAGCATGTTGGTGCCGCGCTCGTCGGACCACAGGCCGTTGGCGCGGAAGCCCCACATCATCTGCATCAACACGCTCGAGCCGTCGACCATCGCCGCGTCGATCACCTGCCCCTTGCCCGAGGTCTGGCGTTCGAACAGGGCCGAGAGGATCCCGACGATCAGGAACATCGAACCGCCGCCGAAATCACCCGCGAGGTTCAGCGGTGGCACCGGCCGCTCGCCCTTGCGGCCTACCGCATGCAACAAACCGTTGAGCGAGATGTAGTTGATGTCGTGTCCGGCCTGCGACGCCCGCGGCCCGGACTGCCCCCAGCCGGTCATGCGGGCATAGATCAACCGATCGTTGACCTGGGCGCAGTCCTCGGGCCCGAGGCCGAGGCGCTCGGTCACCCCCGGCCGGTACCCCTCGATCAACACGTCGGCTTTCGAGATGAGTCGCAACACCAGGTCCCGGCCCTCATCGCTCTTGAGGTCGGCCGCCACCGAACGCCGGTTGCGCAGCATCGAATCCCGGTCCCCCGCGGGTACGCCCCCGCTGCGGCCGGGCCGCTCGATGCGCACCACGTCGGCACCCAGATCACCGAGAATCATGGCCGCGTGGGGCCCTGGGCCGATGCCGGCCAACTCGACAACCCGCAAACCCTGCAATGGACCCGCCATGCTCTACCGCCCCTTCGGAGTAGTTGACCGCCGACATAGCTTACTTGTATAACCTTCTCGACCGGCCATGGCCATAGCCGGCCCCGACCTAAGGTGCTTCATATGACATCGACCGACTCCAGCACCGGTACCTACGCCAGCATCGACGACGTGTCGGTGACGCTCGACGGTGGTGTGCTCTCGGTGACGCTGAATCGGCCCGACAGCCTCAATTCGCTGACCCAGCACATGCTCAGCGCGATCGCCGACGCGATGGAACAGGCTGCCACCGACCCCGCCGTCCGAGTGGTGCGGCTGGGCGGCGCAGGCCGCGGGTTCAGCTCCGGGGCCGGTATCAGCGAGGAAGACCAGAACGCCAAGAGCCACGACGCCGCGGGCGTGCTCGACGCCGCCAACCGGGCGGTCGCGTCCATCGTCGCACTACCCAAACCCGTTGTGGCCGTGGTGCAAGGACCGGCCGCCGGGGTCGGGGTGTCGCTGGCGCTGGCATGCGACATCGTGCTCGCCTCGGATGAAGCGTTCTTCCTGTTGGCCTTCACCAAGATCGGGCTGATGCCCGACGGCGGCGCGTCGGCGCTGGTGGCCGCGGCCATCGGGCGCATCCGGGCCATGCGTCTGGCACTACTGGCCGACCGGCTCACGGCCGCCGACGCATACGACTGGGGCCTGGTGACCGGGGTGTACCCGGCCGCCGAATTCGACGCCGCCGTGGACAAGGTCGTCTCCAAGCTGCGGTCCGGGCCCGCCGTGGCCCTGCGCAAGACCAAGCAGGCCGTCAATGCGGCCACGCTCACCGAACTCGACAACGCGTTCACACGCGAACGCGAAGGCCAGCTGCAACTGTTGACGTCCAACGACTTCCGCGAAGGCACCCGGGCGTTCCAGCAGAGCCGACGTGCGGAGTTCACCGACTCCTGAGGAGCGGGCGTGTCCCGAAAATCAGTGGACTGAGCGGGCACTGCTGCGCCACCATCACATGATGGGTACGCAGCTGCAGAGTGAGCCGGCGACCGGCTGGCGCGTACTCGCACCGTTCCGGGTCCGGGAGTACCGCCTGCTGATCGCCGCGGTCACGCTGTCGATCTTCGCCGAAGGCATGTGGTCGGTCGTGATGGCCCTGCAGGTGATCGCCCTCGACAATGATCCGACGTCGCTGTCGTTGGTCGCCACCTGCATGGGTGTCGGGCTCGTCGCCTTCGTGCTCATCGGCGGCATCGCCGCGGACCGGATCAACCAGCGCACCATCATCATTGTCGTCGAGGCGGTCAATTTCGTGACCGTCACGGCGATCGCCGCGCTCGGTTTCGTCGATGCGCTGAAGATCTGGCACATGGCCGTGGCCGCAGGCATTCTCGGCATCGCCGCGGCGTTCTTCTTCCCGGCCTACAGCGCGATCCTGCCGCGTATCCTGCCCGCCGAACAACTGTTGGCGGCCAACGGGGTGGAAGGCGTGGTGCGCCCGGTGTTTCAGCGCTCGGTCGGTCCGGCCGTGGCAGGCATGGTGATCGGTGTGACCCTCCCGTCGGTCGGCGCGATCGTGGTCGCCGCACTGTTCGGCCTGGGCCTGACACTGCTGGTGGCCACCCGGCCGCCGGCGACTTCCGCTCCGGTACAGGCTGATCCGCGGCCGCATGTGCTACGCGACCTCCGCGACGGTTTCCGTTTCATGGTCCACACTCCGTGGTTGTTGTGGACTCTGCTGTTCGCGAGCATGTTCGTGCTGATGGTGCTCGGACCGATCGAGGTGCTGCTGCCGTTCATCGCCCAGGACCGATTCTCCGACGGTGCACGTGCCTACGGATTCATCTTGGCGTTCTTCGGTTTCGGCAGCGCTCTCGGCGCTCTGACGGTCTCCTCACGGCGGATGCCGCGCCGCTACCTCACCACCATGATGACGATGTGGGGACTGGGTTCCGTCCCGCTGGTACTGGTGGGCTTGACGTCGTCGTTCCCCCTGATGGCACTGGCGACGTTCGTGGTCGGGGTGACCGACGGCGCGGGCATGGTGATCTGGGGAACGCTGCTGCAACGCCGGGTGCCGACGGAGATGCTGGGCCGGGTTTCGAGTCTGGACTTCTTCGTGTCCCTGGCATTCATGCCGTTGTCGTTCGCGGTTGTCGGGCCGCTGTCGAAGGTGGTGTCGATGGAGGCGATCTTCCTCGTGGCCGGTATCGCGCCGACGCTGCTTGCCCTCGTCGCCCTCAGCGCGGCCAGGATGCCGCGCGACGAGTTGGCCCACCCGTTGCGTTAGACGACCGTCACCTTTATCGGCGAGCAGACGCGGAGGTCCCCTTTTTCGCGTGTTTCCGGGTACCTACGCGTCTGCTCGCCGGATCAGACACCGAAGATCGGGGGCAACACGAGCACCATGACGAGCCCCCAGAGGAAGTGGGTCAGCATCGGTGCCAGGATGCCGCCGGTCACGTGACGCTCGTAGGCGCACACCGCGCCGAGCACGATCGCGGCGAAGCCGAGCATCGGATTGCCCGCCGCCATCACCACGGCGATGTAGACCAGTGTCGAGATGACGGCCGGATGGCGGGCACCCAGTGCGGTGAAAAGTGCACCGCGGAAAAACAGCTCCTCTGCCACACCGTTGACCAGGGTGATGAACACGATGACCGGCAGCGTTCCCTGGTTGGCGAATTCGAGTACCGCAGTGATGTATTCGCGCAATATCGGGATCTGACGGGCGACCAGCCCGCCGATCACGAACGCGACCGCGACGGCCACACCTGCCGCCGTGCCGAGCAGCACCGGGCGACGCCTGCCGACCCACGGCAGCGGCCCGGACACGACGGCGCCCAGCGCCCACACCGCGGCCAGCGCCAGGGTCAGCCAGTAGAAGGAGCTCTCGCCCGGCTCGGTTCCGAGCGAGAAGGCCAGCAGGATCGCACCGATGACCAGGACGACCCCGACCGTGACCCGTCGGCGCAACACCACTGCACGCGACTCCTGATCGGGCGGCGCCACCGTCATATCCCCTTGGGCGCCATGGCTAACGCGAAGTCGAGACCCGTGCGCAGCATGGCCGCCACCGGACCCGGCATCGGCGGAAGCAGCCCGAGGGCCGGGCGCACGAGTGCCGGGGTCAGCGCCCGGATCCGTGATGTGTCGCCGCCGGCCCACACCGGATCCGTATCCGCCAGGTGGTGCGGATCGGCCAGCAGGTTGACCGGACAACGGCCCCGCCCGCTCAGCGCCAGACCGATCGCGTCGTCGACGCCGAGCAGTCCGCCCGGCGGATCCGCAACGACGTCCCGCAGACCGTCCCCGGCGGCGGTCATCGGATGATCAAGGGAGGCAGCCAGATCGGCGGCCAGGCCATCGGGAACCGGCAACACGACCCCCGTCACCCGGGACGCCACACCGGTCGCCACACCGAAAACCGGTACGGAAACCCGCCGTTTACCCGTCAACCGGGCATAGCTGCGCAACAGCCCGCGGTAGGTGGTGGTTTCGGGTCCGCAGATGTCGTAACCGCCGGCGGGCACCTGCCCGGCATCGGCGGCCGCCACCAGGTAGTGCAACACGTCGCGAATGGAGATCGGGTCGATGGGATTGGCCATCCAGCGCGGTATCGGCATCACCGGGAACCGGTCCCCCACGTAGCGCAGCATCTCGAACGACGTCGACCCCGCCCCGATGATCATCGCCGCGCCCAACCACACCACCTCGGCGCCGCCGTCCACGCTCAGCGCCCGCGCGACCTCGGCGCGACCGGCAAGGTGTTCGGACAGCACCTCGCCGTCGGGAACGAAGCCACCGAGATAGACGATGCGGCCCACACCGGCGTTGCCGGCCGCGGCCGCGACGTTGGCCGCGGCGTGGTTGTCAGTGTCGCGGAAACCGGGCCGGCCGATGCCGTGCAGCAGGTAATAGACGACGTCGACGGGGCCGGCCCGGCGAAAGGCGTCCTCGGCGGAGGCTTTGTGGTCGGCGTCGAGCGCCACGGCCGTCACCTCGGGGAACCATCCGAAATCTGCGCACCTGGCAGGTCGCCGACCGGCCACCACGACGTCGTGGTGCTCGGCGAGCAGGGCACTGACCAACCGCGAACCCACGTAGCCCGTCGCGCCGGTCACCAAGATCCGCATAGCGCCAAACTACGACGTGGGGCACTCTCACGCGCCCTGATACACCTTGCGGTAGCTCGACGGCGACATGCCCAGTCCGCGCCGCAGGTGATGACGCAGGTTGCCCGCGGTACCGAGCCCCGAGAGTCGCGCGACCTCGTCGACCGGCAGATCGCGGGATTCCAACAGTTCCCTGGCGCGATCGAGACGGCGGTTGCGGATCCACGTCCCGGGCGCCTGCCCCGTCTCCTCCTGGAACCGGCGGCTGAACGTGCGCGAGCTCATGTGGGCATGGCGGGCCAGCCGCACCACGGTGAGGTCCTCGTGCAGCCGGTTCAACGCCCACTCCCGGGTGGCGGCCGTGGACTCCTGATCGGTGACCGGCACCCGCCGATCGATGAACTGCGCCTGCCCGCCCTCACGCCATGGCGGCA
The DNA here is from genome assembly GCF_032883035.1 of Mycobacterium appelbergii. Taxonomy (NCBI): domain Bacteria; kingdom Bacillati; phylum Actinomycetota; class Actinomycetes; order Mycobacteriales; family Mycobacteriaceae; genus Mycobacterium; species Mycobacterium appelbergii. The sequence continues at coordinate 176,409 of NZ_JAMQTH010000002.1, read as the reverse complement.
CCACGCAGTAGCGGGCAACGTCGTTGGCCACCTGTGCACCGTGGTCCGTGCGAATGATGTGCAGGCACAGGTCGATTCCCGCGGCCAGACCTGCCGACGTCAGCACGTCCCCGTCGTCGACGAACAGCACGTTCTCATCGAGCAGCACCTCCGGATACAGCCGCCGCATGGTCTGCGCCCACCGCCAATGGGTGGTGGCGGGGCGGCCGTCGAGCAGTCCCGCGGCCGCGAGCACGAATGCGCCCGTGCAGATCGACACCAGCCGCGTGCCGGGCCGGATCCGGCCCAGCACCGTGAGGATCTCGTCGTCCAGCACGCCATCGAAGCGCGCCGGCGTGTATCTCGTGCCGGGGATCACCACGGTGTCGGCGCTCTCGAGCACCTCGGGGCCGCCGGCCGGCACCATCGCAAAGCCGGTGGTCGACTCCACCGGCCCGGCGGTCAGCCCGCAGGTGACGACGTCGTAGAGCGGGGTTCCGTCGGCGTCGGTGGCGTTGGAGAACAGGGTGGGCGCGATGGTCGCGTCGAAGCCGACCACCGGCGCTATCAAGAGGACGGCCACACGGTGCACCACTGCATTGTGGCATGTTTTTGACGAATGCTGGCATTTATGCCACTGGCCGGGTCCACATCCGTCGGCGAGAGTGGTCCGGTGACATTGACGCAGCGCCGCGGTGCAGGCAGCCGCATCCACTGGGCCTGGGTGGTCGCCGCGGTGAGCTTCGTGGCGATCCTGGGCGCGGCGGGTTTCCGTTCGATCCCCGGCGTGATGATGAACCCGCTGCACCACGAGTTCGGCTGGTCGCACGGCACGGTCGGCCTGGCGATGTCGGTCAACATGATGTTGTACGGCCTCACTGCGCCGTTCGCGGCCGCACTGATGGACCGGTTCGGCGTGCGCCCGGTGCTGTCCGTGTCGCTGCTGCTGATCGTGACGGGTTCGGCCTGCAGCATCATGATGACCGCGAGCTGGCAGTTGGTGCTGTTGTGGGGCGTTCTCGTCGGCATCGGCACCGGGTCGATCTCGATGGGCTTCGTCGCCACCATCGCGACCCGCTGGTTCGAACAGCGGCGCGGTCTGGTCACCGGTGTGCTCACCGCCGCCAGCGCCACCGGCCAGCTGCTCTTCCTGCCGATCGTCGCGGCTGTCACCACCACGCATGGCTGGCGCTGGGCGTCGCTGATCGTTGCCGCCGCCGCGCTCGCGGTCGTCCCGCTCGTCGCGGTGTTCATGCGGAACTACCCGGCGGACAAGGGACTTGCCCCCTACGGGGCCGATCCCGAATCCGTCACCGCACCACCGACTGTTCCGGCGAGCAGCTTCAAGGCGGCGTTCGACGGGCTCCGTATCGGTACCCGGGTGCCCGCGTTCTGGTTGTTGGCGGGCAGTTTCGCGATCTGTGGGATGACCACCAACGGTCTGATCGGCACGCACTTCATCCCTGCCGCCAACGACCACGGCATGCCCACCACGGTCGCCGCGGGACTGCTCGCCACCATCGGCATCCTCGACGTCGCGGGCACGGTGTTCTCGGGCTGGCTCACCGACCGTGTCGATCCCCGGCTGCTGCTGATCGTGTACTACACCGGCCGCGGGATTTCGCTGCTCCTGTTGCCGTCACTGTTGTCCCCGCATGCCCAACCGAGCACCTGGGTGTTTGTGATCTTCTACGGTCTGGACTGGGTGGCCACCGTGCCGCCGACCATCGTGTTGTGCCGGAACTATTTCGCCGACCGCACCCCGGTGGTGTTCGGCTGGGTGTTCGCCTCCCACCAGGTCGGCGCGGCGATCGCGGCGGCAGGCGCAGGCTGGTTACGCGATCTGCAGGGCACCTACGACGTCGCTTTCCGGTTGGCTGCGGTGTTGTGTTTCGTCGCGGCGGCATTTTCCGCGGCGATCAGAAAAGGCCAGGTCAGTGCGGAAAACCCGCCAACAGTGCAGAGCTCTGCTTTGCCGTAACGGCGATGTTGGCCTTACCATCCGATGCGGCGCCGCGGGGAACGCCGAGTCAGTGATGCTCGCTCACTTCCCCTGAAGTGCGACGTGCGCGTCACCGGCAGCCGACGAACCACAGGCCAAGCGGGAGGAAACCCAGCAGATGAAGACTCGCACCAGGACGCTCGGCGTCGCAGCGGCTGCCGCCGCGATCGCAGCGTCACTCCCACTGGCGGTCAACGCATACGCCGAGCCGGAGCCCGCTCCGACCACGGAGGCCCCGGTGGTCGAGATCCCCGATCCGCAGGGCTCGGGGTGCGATGCCTTCAAGAAGGCGATTCCCGAATGGAAGGGTCTCTCGGAGCAACCCGTCGGCAAGGTGCTGGCCAGCATCCCGGACATCAGCACGTTCAATGCGGCTGTCTCCGGCGGATTCAATCCCGCGGTGAACATCATCGGAGTGCTCGACAACGGCCCGTACGTGGTGTTTGCGCCCACCAATGAGGCGTTCGCCAAGCTGCCGCCCGAGCAGCTGGACGCGTTGAAGGCTGATCCGGCCGCGCTCACCAGCTTCGACTACTACCACGCCTTCCTGGGCCTGCTCGGCCCGGACGATGTGAAGGGCCAGCGGCCCACCCAGCAGGGCGCCGAGATCAAGGTGACCGGCAAGGGCGGCGACATCAAGGTCAACGACACGGCCAAGGTGGTCTGCGGCGGCATCCAGGCCGCGAACGCGCGGATCTACCTGATCGACACCGTGCTGGATCCGAACTCACCGCCCGAGGCGGTCAGCGCGTCGGAGACGTCCGGCTCGGAAACCACCACCACGACCACCACCACGACGACCGAGCCGCCGTCGGAGACCCCCAGCCCGGCGGCCGACGCACCGATCGGCTGACGCTCGGCGGCCCCGTCCCGGGCCGAGCAGACACTAAAGTGCCCCAAATCTGTTGATTTGGGGCACTTTAGTGTCTGCTCGCCGGGGGTTAGAGACCCAGGTCGCGGCCGATGATGTCCTTCATGATCTCAGTGGTGCCACCGAAGATCGTCTGGATACGCGCATCGCAGTAGTCGCGGGCGACGCGGTACTCCATCATGTAGCCGTAACCGCCGTGCAACTGCACACAGCCGTCGATCACCTTCTTGGCGGTCTCGGTGCAGTACCACTTGGCCTTGGCCGCCTCGACCGCGCTCAGATCCCCGTCGCACACCCCCTGCAGACACCGATCGATGTAGCGCTCACACACGTCGAGTTCGGTGTCCATCTCGGCCAGCAGGAACCGGTTGTGCTGGAAGTTTCCGATCGACTGTCCGAATGCCTTGCGGTCCTTGGCGTATTGCAGTGTCTGACGCCAGGATTCACGCGCACCCGCGATGGCCGAGATCGCGATGCCGAGCCGCTCCGAGGGCAGGTTCTGCATGAGGTGGTAGAAGCCACGCCCTTCCTGGCCGAGCACGTTGGCCGACGGCACCCGGACATTCTCGAAGTGCAATTCGGAGGTGTCCTGCGCGTGCAGCCCCATCTTGTCGAGCTTGCGCCCGCGGGTGAAGCCGTCCATCCCGCGCTCCACCACCAGCAGCGTGAAGCCCTTGTGCCCAGCCTCCGGATCGGTGCGGCACACCACGACCACGAGGTCGCAGTTGATGCCCGAGGAGATGAAGGTCTTGGAGCCGTTGACAATCCAGTCGTCCCCGTCGCGCACCGCCGAGGTGCGGATACCGGCGAGGTCGCTACCGGCGCCGGGTTCGGTCATCGCGACGGCGAGAATGAGCTCACCGCCGGCGATACCGGGCATCCAGCGCTGATTCTGTTCCTCGTTGGCGAGGTGCTTGAAATACGGTGCGACGACGTCGTTCTGGAGGCTCAACGACGGGGCGGGTCCACCGTAGCGGGCCAGTTCCTCGTCGATCACCGCGTTGAACCGGAAGTCGTCGGAGCCGCCGCCACCGTACTCCTCGGGCATGTTGAACCCGATCAGTCCGTACTTTCCGGCGGCGACGAACGCCGACCGGTCGACCATGCGCTGCTCTTCCCACTTCTCGGCATGGGGGGCGAGTTCGCGCTCGATGTACTGTCGGGTCGATTCCCGAAGCGCCTCGTGCTCAGCTTCGAATACTGTCCGTTTCATGTTGGCCTACCGGGCTTTCCATACGGGTTGACGCTTCTCGGCGAACGCCAACGGTCCTTCTTTGGCATCTTCGGTGCGCAGCAGCGTGCTGAACTCCCGGTTGGTGCGGGTCCAACCCGGTTCGTCGCCGGGGACCACACCGTCGTCGGCGCCGTAGGCGACCCGCTTGCTGGCCTGCACGGCCAGCGGTGCGTTACCGGTGATGCGTTCGGCCAGCTTGAGCGCGGCGTCCACCACGGTCCCGTCCGGCACCACCTGGTTGATCAGGCCCCACCCCAACGCATCCGAGGAAGCCATCGGCTCGCCGGTGAACAACAGCTCCAGCGCCACCTTGCGAGGCAACTGGTCGGCGATGCGGAACACCCCGCCTGCCCCGGCGATCAGGCCCCGTTTCACCTCCGGTAGACCGAATTTCGCGTTTTCCTCGGCGACGACGAGGTCACTGGCCAGCGCGAGTTCGGTGCCGCCGCCCAGCGCGGTGCCGTTGACCGCAGCGATGATCGGCTTGTCGATGAAGTGGCTGACGAAGCCGGCGAAACCCCACTCCGGGTGCTCGGGGTGGAAGATGTTCTCGCCACGGGATATCGCCTTGAGATCGGCACCCGCACAGAACGATTTGTCCCCCGCCCCGGTGATCACCACCACGCGTACCTCGGGGTCGTCCTGCGCGGCCTGCAGTGCGTCACCGAGACCGGTGCTCACCGAGGCGTTGATCGCGTTGCGCGCCTCCGGCCGGTTGATGGTGACGATCATGACGTTGCCCTTGCGCTCGACGAGCGCGCCCGGCTGATTGTTGTCGGTCACAGCAGCTCCAGAATGGTTGCGTTGGCTTGGCCGCCGCCCTCGCACATGGTCTGCAGGCCGTACTGAATGCCCTTGTCCCGCATGTGATAGAGCAGCGTGGTCATGATGCGGGCGCCGGAGCCGCCGAGCGGGTGACCCAGTGCGATCGCGCCGCCGTTGGGGTTCAGACGCGCCTCGTCGGCGCCGATGTCCTTGAGCCACGCCATGGGAACCGGGGCGAACGCTTCGTTCACCTCGAACGCCCCGATGTCGTCGACGTTCAGACCGGACCGCTTCAGCGCCTTCTGGGTGGCCGGGATCGGCGCGCTCAGCATGATCACCGGGTCGGCGGCGGCCAGCACCGCAGTGTGCACCTTGGCGAGTGGTTTGAGGCCCAGCTCTTTCGCCTTCTCCGCGGACATGAACAGCAGTGCCGCCGATCCGTCGGAGATCTGGCTGGAGTTGCCGGCGTGGATCACACCGTCCTCCTTGAATGCCGGCTTGAGCTGGCCCATCTTCTCCAGGGTGGTGCCGCGGCGGATGCCCTCGTCCTTGAGTACCGCGCTGTCTTTACCGTCCGCGTCCGTCACCTTGATCGCCACGATCTGGTCGTCGAAGGCGCCGGCGTCCTGGGCGGTCGCCGCCTTTTCGTGCGAGTCGAGGGAGAACTGGTCCAGCGCCGTGCGGTCCAGGCCCCACTGCTCGGCGATCATCTCCGCGCCGACGCCCTGGTTGGGAGTGCGGTCGTAGCGGGCCTTGAAGCCCGGCGAGAACGGATTGCCCCCGTTGGCCAGCGAGGCGCCCATCGGCGTACGGGACATCGACTCCACGCCGCCTGCGACGACGACGTCGTAGTGGCCTGCCACCACACCGGCCGCGGCGAAGTGCACGGACTGCTGGCTGGAGCCGCACTGCCGATCGACGGTCACGCCGGGCACCGTCTCGGGCCAGCCGGCCGCGAGCAGCGCCGTACGGCCGATGTCCATCGACTGCTCACCGGCCTGCATCACGCAACCCCAGATGACGTCGTCCACCAAAGCCGGATCGACTCCGGCGCGAGCGACCAGGCCGTTGAGGACCTGCGCGGACAGATCCGCGGGATGGACACCCGACAATCCACCGTTGCGCTTGCCGACCGGTGACCGGACGGCCTCGACGATGACGGCTTCAGCCATGAACTTCTCCTTCGAAGATGGGTAGCTGTAACCCGAATGGGCGCTGAGACCGAAACTAGACGAGTAGGTTTACTAGGTCAACCTACTGGTTGGTCGAAGTGATCTCGCTCCGACGTGCCGTCGGTTTGCCCGGACAGATGGTTTACTGAGTTGTACAGCTGGCCACTCCGGCCACGCGCGAGTTGGGAGACCTGGGAGTATCTGGTGGCTCGAACCACACCGCTGGCACCGATGATCGGGCCCGACGCGATGACGCCACGGGCCGCGGTCCGGTCGCCGAAGACCGCTGAGCTCGTCGCAGGCACGCTCCGCCGCATGGTCGTCGACGGGCAACTCAAAGACGGCGATTTCCTGCCCAACGAGGCCGAACTCATGAGCCACTTCGGGGTGAGCCGCCCCACCCTACGCGAGGCGGTGCGGGTACTGGAATCCGAACGCCTCGTCGAGGTGCGTCGCGGCTCCCGCACCGGCGCCCGCGTGCGGGTCCCCGGGCCCGAGATCGTCGCACGCCCGGCCGGCCTGCTGCTCGAGCTCTCGGGCGCCGACATCGCCGACGTCATGGTCGCCCGAGCCGCGATCGAGCCGATGGCGGCCCGCCTGCTGGCCGAGAACGGCACCGAGGAGGCGTTCGCCGAGCTGGACCAACTGCTGGCCGAGCATCTGCCGAAAGACCACCAGTCCGATCGGCTGGCCGAGACCACCGGCGACTTCCACCGTCGCGTCGTCGAGCTGTCCGGCAACGCCACCCTGGGCATCATCGCCGGGATGCTGCACGAGATCACCGTGCGGCACACCGCGTTCCTGTTCAAAGAGCGCCGGCCGGTGTCCAAAGCCGACTACGAGAAACTGATGCGGTCCTACCGTCGCCTGATGGAACTGATCCGTTCCGGAGACGGCGATGCGGCCGAGTCCCATTGGCGCAAACACCTCGACACCGCGCGGGGCCTCATGTTGCAGGGCATCGAGACGGTCAAGGTCCGGGATGTGATGGGCTGAGGGCGCAGTGGGCTGAGTAGCTTGCGGATCAGCGCCCCGTCACCCCGTAGACCGGCAGGGTGTCGTCCCATGGCTGGCGGGTGACCATGTCGGCGACCTTCACGTAGCCGCGCTCGAACTCGCCGGTGGCGGCATCGACGAGCCGGTATTGCTGGGTCTGCCGGTGGATCGGCTGCGCGTCGAGCATCACGATGCGCACCTCGCCCGGTTCGAAACGACAACGCGACTGGAGAGCCTCGACCAACTGCTCGTTGCTCATGTGACCGTCACCGAAGTTCCAGCCGATGGCGGTGGACACGATCCGCTCCCCGTCGGTCACCGTGTAGTCGTGCTCGTCGTGACCGGCCATCGCCCGGTGCGCCAGGGTGAACAGTGCCCGACCATGGGAGTTGAAGCCGCGGAACGCATATCCCATGTACAGGTACATCTGCGCGGTTTCCGGGCTGCCGTAGTACCGCTCCATCTGGGCGGCGGGCATGCTGGCGATCGCGACGATGTCCTTTTCGATCTTCTCGGCAGCCGACGGTTTCATGCACCACAGCGAGGTGTCCCAATTGCCCGCGTAGTAACGCATGCCGGGCAGGAAGGAGACCTTGCGAGGGAACAGGTTTCCCAACGCGACAGTGCCTGCGAGCACCAGGAACAGCAGTACCGGCAGCGGGCTGGTCATGTCGGAGAGCCCGACGCCCGCATGGCCGACGAACAGCGTCACCACGCAGAACATCATGAACACGTTCCACTCCAGTGGCACGCCCATCGGGATCGAGGACAGGATTCCGAAGTGGAAGCAGATCATCACAAACGCGGCGACGGCCGTCGGCCAGCCACCGTGTGAGAAGAGCAGGGCGACCGGCACCAACATCTCGATCGCGGTACTGAAGTGCGCGAGCCAGCGGGACCGGCGGCCGGGACGCAGGTCGTCCGGAAAGTGTTCGAAGAATTTCTGTTTGATCAACCGCGACCGGAACACCGGGTTGTTGCTCATCATCGTCGAGATGACGAACGGGAAGTGCTTGTTGAGCTTGGAGGTGGCTGCGCCGATCCAGATCGCCATGCAGACGAGCTTGGCGGCGATGATCATGTCGACGCCGTGACCGGCGAACAGGAACGCGACGGTGAACGAGGCGTAGACCTCCCCGCGGGCGGCCAGGAAGATCACCTTGTCGCGCAGGCCGGCCAGCGCCAACAACACCAGGACGGCCCAGATCTGCCACATCGGCAGCACGCCGACCTCGGTACCCAGTTCTGGGATCGGCCCGCCACCGTCGGAGAACAGTGCCACCGACAACACCACCAGCAGGGCCGCGTACACCACGACGTCGAACACCGTGCGGCTGTCACCCTTGGTCAACGGGATCCGGTTCGGCCACGGCGGGAGCCGAATCGTCTTCGGCCGCAACCAGTACAGGATCGATCCCATGGGCGGGAAGAACCGGTTGTTCAGCGGGCCGAAGCCGCAGCCGAGGCCGACGACCTCGAACAGCATCGTGTAGAGCACGACCTTCTCGAAGACGATCGGCTCGGTCCACCACTGGCCGACGTCGGTGAATCCGTCGATGCCCGCGGTGCTCAGCACGATCAGCCAGGCGCCAAGGATGTACAGACCGATCTTGACGACGTAGAACAGGTGCAGTGCGACCGGGGTGCCGAACCCGACCTCAGCCCAGTGCCGGGCCATCGGCTGGATCTTCTCGGCGCGGGTGCCCTTGCTCCACTCCTGGAAATCGATCTGCGGAGTTTCCTGTTTGAGAAAGCCCATACCGTCAGATTAGAACGTGTTCTAGTCCGGCCTCACGCGAACAGACAGTTAGGTCCCCGGCGAGGGCGGTTTCCGGGTACCGAACTGTCTGCTCGGCGGAGAAAAATCAGCCCGTCTTCGCCGGTGGGCGGTAGAAGATGACCAGCTGGCCGATAGCGCCGGCCAATCCGAGCAACACCGCGATCACCATCCCGCACCAGCCGTGCAGCAGATCGTAGAAGCCGGTGCCGGCGAACAGCAGATGGTCCAGGCTGTAGCGGCCGGCGCCGGTGCCCGCGATCGCCACCGCGGCCGTGGCGAGGATGAGGTTGTACTCCCAGCCCTCCTTGACGATGAAGAAGCCGTTGAACCGGTGCACGGTCCAAGCCGCCACCAGCATCAGCGCGACGAACCCGGCAGCGGGCACGGGGGTGAGCAGCCCCAGGGCCAGCCCGATACCCGCCGCCATCTCGGTGCCTGCGGCGACCCGGGCGTGGAACGCACCCGGTTTCATGCCGATGCTCTCGAACCACCCTGCGGTGCCGGGGATCCGCCCCCCGCCGAAGAACTTGTTGTAGCCGTGTGCGGCCATGGTGAGGCCAAGAACCACACGAAGAATCAGGATCGCGACGTCAGAAGCCATGTAACAGAATCTAGGCTATGTGTTAAGCCGCTGCCCAGCCCCCATCGGTAGACCCCGTGCTCAAGACGGTGCGGACGGCGTGCCGCGTATCGTTTGGGTCCATGGGTCCGGACCTGCAGGTGCAGAAGTTCACGATCAAAGGCGAGGCGACCCGACGGCGCATCATCGAGGGCGCCGCGGCCGAGATTCGCAGCCGCGGGGTGGCCGAAACCACGCTCGACGATATTCGGGCCCGCACCCAGACCTCCAAAAGCCAGTTGTTCCACTACTTCCCCGACGGCAAGGACCAACTGCTGCTTGCCGTGGCCGAACGTGAAGCTCAGCTGGTGCTCGAAGACCAGCAGCCGTATCTGGGTGAGCTGACGTCGTGGGCGGCCTGGCAGCGATGGCGTGACGCGGTCGTCGAGCGCTACCGGCGGCAGGGGCAGAGTTGCCCGCTGAGCATGTTGATGTCGGAGATCGGCCGCACCACCCCGGGCGCACAGGCGGTCACCAAGGCACTGCTGCGGCAGTGGCACGACGAGATCACCACGGGTGTGCGGCATATGCAGGGCCAGGGGAAGGTCGCCGCCGACCTCGATGCCGACCGGGTGGCCGCGGCTCTGCTGGCGGGTGTCCAGGGTGGCGTCGGCGTCATGCTGGCCACCGGAGACCTCAGTTATCTGGAGGCCGCACTCGACACGGGCATCGCTGCACTGCGCCGCGGTTAGCGGAGCGCACGGTCCAACCGCTCCAGGTAGGCGTCGATGTCGCCGACGGCGGACTCTGCCGCATGCAGGCTGATCGCGACGGTGTCGCCGATGCCGTGGACGCCATGGGTCAGGCCCATCATCGGTGACAGCGCCGGATAACCGGCCGTCACCGCCACCGGTGCGCCGCCGAAGTGCAGATCTGCCGCACCGCGATTGACGCTGGACAGCACGGTGTTGCCGCTCACCGTCGCTGGTCGCACGGTCGGGTCGAATTGCGCCACCCCCCACCGCAACAGCGGTGCAGGCGTTGCCTCGAACGCCCGGCCGGACGCCAGCATGGCGGGATGGGCGGCGCGTTGGCGGCGCTCGGCGAAATCCTCGACGATGCGGGCGATCCGCGCGTCCCAGCTCAAATCCGGATACAGGCCGATGCCCACGTTGCCGAAATGATTGAGCGCTCGCCGGGCACCGGGTTTCGCCATCGGCACCTCGGCACCCAACGCTGACGGATCGTCGCCGAATGTCCGCAGATGCTCACTCAGCGCGGTGGAAACGGCTGCCAGCACGCCGATGGTCACCGTCGGCCCCGGCAATTCGGCCCGGTGCCGGGTAATCGTCCGCAGCCGGCGCGCGCCCGCCGGTCGACTGTTGCTCCGGAGGAGTGGACGTGACTCGGCCTGTGCGGCAACGCGACCGCATTCGGTATCACTCACAAGTAGCCGGTGCGCACGTGCCGCGCGCACCGTCCGCCACGGCAGCGCAGCGCTGACGAACGACCGCGAACGCACGGGTGAAACCGGCGCCTGCCTGCCGAACAGCCACCCGGCCAACGCCGAGGCCCGCACGCCGTCACCCAGCGCGTGGCTGGCCTGCAGCACCACCACGGTCGCCGGGCCGTCGGCACCGGGCATACCCCGCACCCCGGGGAACGCGTGCAGCCGCCAGGTGGCCCTGGTGGCGTCGAGCTGGTCGCAGGCAAGTCCGCCGACGACGGTCAAACATCCGTTCCAGTCCGGTGATCCGAGGGCATGCACCGTGAACTGGTCGTCTTCGACATCGCCGGACACCCACGCGGGATAGGTCAGCCGGCAGTCGTCGCGCACCCGTAGTGTCAGTTCGGCACAGTGGCGGGCCCGTTCCCGGACCTCGTTCAGCGCGGCGTCGAGATCTGCCGGCACGCCGGCGAACCCGTACAGCAGGAACTGGTCGTTGGGAATCTTGGTCGAAGACCACCAGGTCTGGGCGTCGATCGCCGCCAACCTGCGCACTGTCAGCTTCCTTTCGCGTTACCGATGAAGTCGAGTATGCGGCGCGCCACCGCCTCTGGTTGGTCCAGTTGCATGAAGTGGCCTGCGTCCTCGACGATGTCCACCGCGCTGCCGTCGGGCAGTATTCTCTCCACCCAATGGGCGTAATCCGGTGCGGCGCAGCCGTCGTCAGTTCCGTGCAGGTACAGCGTCGACAGTCGCGGCGGCGACAGCCAGTGCTCGTGCAGTTCGCGGTACCGGTCCGGGGGTTTGGTCCCACGCAGCATCGCCCGGTAGTAGCCGATCGCGGACCGCCAACGCGCCGGGGCTCCGATGGCCGCGTCAACGTGCCGTACGTCCTCGGCCGCGTCGTATCCCGGTGACCATTGCCGCCACAGCCGTGGCACCACCCAGGACGCGGATCGTTCGGGCAGCCAGGGCAATTGGAAGTACATCATGTACCAGCTGCGCTTGAGCTGACGCGGTAGCTGCCGTGCCAGCCTGGCCCCGTCGGCCACCCGGCCCAGCGGCCGGAACGACGCGGCGGGCGGCACCGACATGATCACGCTGCGGTCGAATGGGGCCTCGGGCATGGCGGCCAACCCGGATGCGGCGATCGCGCCCCAGTCGTGCCCGATGAGCACATCACGTCCGGTCGGCCCCGCGGACTGCAGCACGCGCAGCGCGTCGTCCATCAACGCGCCCACGTGATAGCTGCCGTCGGAGGGGATCGACGAGGGCACGTACCCGCGCAGGAATGGCGCCACCACCCGCCAGCCCGCGTCTGCCAGCAGCGGGGCGACCTTGCGCCAGCCGTAGGCCGTGTCCGGGAATCCGTGCAGACACAATGCGATCGGTGCATCGTCTGCACCCCATACCAATGCCCGCAATTGGACGGTCGGCGCCGTCACGTCGATCCAGCGCGGCTCACTCATATTGGTTGAAACTCCGAGATCAGCCACCTGCCGTCGATCTTGTCGAGGGTCACCCGGACACTCGAGTCGGTCGCGCTGGGTGGGTTCTGGCCGACGGTCACCGACTGGTTGACGAACGCCAGCACCACGACATGATCCGGGGTGGCCGAAACCGAGGCCACAGCAGGCACCGTCGCCTCCGCGGTGACCTGCTGTTGCTTCGCCGCGGGGATCACCACATCGGTGGTCAGCTCGGTGTACTGCTGCTGGAAGCCGTCGGCGAGCAGTTCCCTGGCCGCACCGAGCTGCTGGTCGACCTGATCAGGCTGATAGGACAGCATCGCCACGATGGTGTCGTGGGCGGCCTGCTTGGCCTGAGACGCCGCCGTTTCGGCGTGCCGGACCGAATTGTCCTGCCATTTCAGGAATCCCGCGACTGCCGCCAACAGCAACGCCAACGCCGGCAGCACACCGAACACCACGACGCGGGGCCAGTCGATCTCGCGTTTGCGGGGTTCGGGAGCCTGATCCGTCGCTTCCGGGGCCTCGTCGGACTCCTCGCTGTCGTCCACAGCCTCGTCGACAACCTGGTCGTCCGGCTGGTCGGGAGTTTCCTGCACGTCGTCGTCGTTGTCGTGGGTCATGTTGTCGTCGGTCATTCCGAGAAGTCCACTTTCGACACTTTCACCTCGTCGCCGATCTTCTGCACGGTCAGCTGCATCCGCCAATGTTGCGGGGCCTGTTCGGGTGCACCCGCATTCGAGGTGTTGATCGTGACCGCGACGAGAACGTTCGCCTCGTTGTCCGAGGCGGACTCCAGCCCTACCTCGTCAATGGTGCCCACCGACTTCGACTTGGCTTGTTTGACAACTTCGGTGAACGACTCTGCCCGCTTCTGAAAATCGTCGTAGAACGTCCCGGTGGCCGAGTCGAGCACCCGCTGCACATCGTCGTCGGCGTGTTCCCAATCCACGTTGGTGAGGTTCAACGCACCCTGTCGCCCGACCTCAAGGAACGTGTCGCGCAGTTGCTGGGCGCGATGCGACTCGTAGGCCCGAAACCCCAGCCAGCCGGCCAGCCCGGCCAGCGCCACCACCACCACGACACCGACGATCGCCGCGCGCCGCAGTCGCCCGGTGGGCTCGACCGTGCCTTCAGCGTCCGGTGTGGCGGTGTCGTCTGCCATAGATCAGCTCCTCGGTGGCACGGCGGACCGGTCATCGCGTGCGGGGCATGTACGCGTGCGATCCAACGTACGTGCCGCCGATCACACCGTAATGGGCGGTATGCCGGCGGCCGCTCACGCGTGCTCGGCGGCTGCCTCCAGATCGGCGACCACGATCTTTCGCATTCCCATCATGGCGTCGTTCGCTGCCTTCGCACGAGCCGGATCCGGGTCCTGGAGCAGCTCGTACAGTCGCTCCGGCACGATCTGCCAGCTGAGGCCGTACCGGTCCTTGAGCCAGCCGCACTGCGACTCCTCGCCGCCGTCGACCAGCCGGTTCCAGTAGTAATCCACCTCGTCCTGGTCCTTGCAGTCGACCGTGAACGACACCGCCTCGGTGAACGGGAACTGCGGGCCTCCATTGATGCCGATGAATCGGTTGCCGTCCAGAACGAAGGTGCCCCAGACGTCGTTCACCTGCTCGATCGACGAGTTCGGGAACACTGAAACATAGAACTCGGCGGCTTGCGCGAGGTTGTGATCGAACCACAGGGACGGGGTGATCTGAGGCATGGCGCGGCTCCTTCTGCAGTGGATGTGTCAGACGCTCTGTCCGTCAGACCGTCGCGGCAACGAAAACTCATCGCGCCAGGTCGAAGCGCCCGGCCCACGTAACATCGGGCCGCAGACCGGGCTGAAATCTTCCTGGGTAACGTGAGGCCAGGGGCCGCGCCGAGAGGAATGTTCGTGACTACCAGGAAATCCGAGCAAGGCGAATCAGAGACCGTTGTATTCCGGGGTGTCGACGACCTCGAGCTGATCGGCGACGAGTGGAACAAGGGGTCGGCGGCCGCCACGGGATCCGATCGGGACCGGCCGACCGTGCTACTGCTGCATGGCGGTGGGCAGAACCGGTTTTCCTGGAAGAACACCGGGCAGATCCTCGCCGACCAGGGATTGCATGTGGTCGCGCTGGACGCGCGCGGTCACGGTGACAGCGCCCGCTCCCCCAGTGCCAACTATTCGGTCGACGCGCTGTGCGCCGATGTGCTGCAGGTGCTGTATCAGATCGACCGTCCGGTGGTGCTGGTCGGAGCCAGCATGGGCGGTTTGACCGGGATCCTCGCGGCCCACGAGGCGGGGCCCGAGTTGGTGACGAAGCTGGTGCTGGTGGACGTGGTGCCCCGGTTCGAGAAGAACGGCAGCGCCCGCATCCGCGATTTCATGTTCTCCAATGTGGACGGCTTCGATTCGTTGGAGGAGGCCGCCGACGCGGTCGCGGCCTATCTGCCGTATCGAACCAAGCCGCGCAGTCCCGAAGGCCTGAAAAAGAATCTGCGGCTGCGCGACGGCCGCTGGTACTGGCACTGGGACCCGGCGTTCCTGACCAAGCCCGAAGACGATCCCTTCATCCGGATCGAGAAGCTCGAGCAGGCGGCGATCAACCTGACCATCCCGATCCTGCTGATCCGGGGCAAGCTCTCCGACGTGGTCAGTGCCGCGGGCGTCCAGGATTTCTTGGAGAAGGTGCCTGCCGCGGAGTTCGTCGAGTTGGCCGACGCGGGCCATACCGCCGCCGGTGATGACAACGACGCCTTCTCCGAGGTCGTCGTCGATTTCATCAAACGGTGAGCACCACCCGCCGCACCGTCGGCTTCAATTTTCTGGAAGAGCCTGAACTGCCCGCCCCCCGGGTCGACGAGGCGCGGGCGCAGGAGATCCTGGCCACCAGGTTCGGCGTACAGGCACAGGTGCAATCCCTGGGCAGCCAACAGGACAAGAACTTCCTGGTCCGGCGCGACGACGAGATCCTCGGTGTGCTCAAGATCGCCAACCCGGCGTTCAACGAAACCGAGCTCGCGGCACAGGATCTGGCCGCTGAGCTGATCGCCACGGCCGAGCCCGGGTTACGCGTGGCGGTGCCGCTGCCCAACGAGCGCGGCGAAATCCGAGCCGCAGTAACGGGATTGATCGACGGCGCTGTCGGCACCGCGTATGTGCGGCTGCTCCGTTACCTTCCCGGCGGCGCCCTACTGGAGTCCGGGTACCTGTCACCGTCCACGATCGCCGAGCTGGGAGCGCTGGCCGGACGGATCAGCCGGGCGTTGGCCACGTTCACCCATCCTGGCCTGGACCGCGTCCTGCAGTGGGATCTTCGGTACGGCGCCGAGGTGGTGTCGACGCTGGTGTCCCACGTCGCGGATCCATCCCACCGAGAGTTGTTGGCCGCCGCCGCCCGCGACGCCTGGACCCGCATCGCACCCCTCGCCGACGTCCTGCCCCGCCAGGCCGTACACACCGACCTCACCGACGCCAACGTGATGGTGTCTCATGGCCCCGGTGGCGTCGTCCATCCTGACGGCATCATCGATTTCGGCGATCTGACGGACAGTTGGGCCGTCTCCGAGTTGGCCGTCACGCTGTCGTCGGTGCTGCAACATCCCGGCTCGGATCCGACCTCTGTTCTGCCCGGCGTCCGCGCCTTCCACGACATCCGTCCACTCAGCGCGGCTGAGGCAGAAGCGTTGTGGCCGTTGCTGGTCCTGCGGACCGCGGTGTTGATCGTCAGCGGGGCGCAGCAGGCCTCGATCGATCCGCACAACGGTTATGTGACCGAGCAGTCCGCGGGCGAACGGCGGATGTTCGAACAGGCCACTTCGGTGCCGATCGAGGTGATGACTGCACTGATCAAGGCGGACCTGTGTCTGGCCGCACCGCCCGCCCCCGTGGTCTCCACGCCGATGGTCGCCGGGATCGATCCGCAATCTGTGGTGACGCTTGACTTTTCGGCGACCTCTGATGCCGTCGATTCCGCCTTCGAGCCTGGCGGCTGGATCCGTCCCGGCATTGAGGACGAACTCGCCCGCGCCGCGATCGCCGACGGGGCACGTTTGGTGCTCACCCGGTTCGGCGTGCCCATGCTGTCCCGCACACCGGCACTGAGCCAGGTCGAGCCGGCCGTGGTGCCGACCGGCATCAGCCTGTGGACGGCGGAATCCGTTGAGCTGGCCGCCCCGTGGGACGGCAAGATCATCGAGCGTTCGGCCGACGCGGTGACATTCTGCGGTCGCGACTACGAGCTGACGTTGACCGGGCTGTCGGTCTCGGCCGGCACGGCGTTGGGTGTCGCCGAGCCGGGCCGACGGATCGACATGGCGGTCCGGCCGGTCGGTGCACCGGTCGCACCCACGCTGGTCGCGCCCACCATCGCTCCGGGATGGTTGGCCCTGTGCCGTGATCCCCGCCCGCTGCTCGGGTTGCCGGAGTTGGTCGCCGAACCCACCGACACCGATCTGATCGCCCGCCGCGACCGGACGTTCGCACCTGTGCAGGAGCACTACTACCGCACGCCGCCGCAGATCGAGCGCGGCTGGCGGCACTACCTGATGGCGACCAGCGGACGAACCTATCTCGACATGGTCAACAACGTGACCATGCTGGGGCATGCCCATCCACGCGTGGCCGACACCGCGGCCCGACAGCTGCGCAGGCTGAACACCAACTCGCGGTTCAACTATGCGTCGGTCGTCGAATTCAGTGAACGCCTCGCCGACCTGCTCCCCGCGCCGCTGGACACCGTGTTTCTGGTGAATTCCGGCTCGGAAGCCAGTGATCTGGCACTGCGGTTGGCGACGGCGGCAGCCGGACGCCGCGATGTCGTCTCGATGCGCGAGGCCTATCACGGGTGGACCTACGGCACCGACGCGGTGTCGACGTCGACCGCCGACAATCCCAATGCGCTTGCCACCCGGCCGGATTGGGTACACACGGTGGAGTCGCCGAACTCGTTCCGCGGAAAGTACCGCGGAGCAGAGGTGGGCCGGTACGCCGCCGAAGCAGTGACCCAGATCGAGCAACTGGCGGCCGACGGCCGGGCACCGGCGGCGTTCATCTGCGAGACGGTGTACGGCAACGCCGGTGGCATGGCCCTGCCCGACGGTTATCTGGCACAGGTGTACGCCGCCGTGCGGGGCGGCGGAGGCTATGCCGTCGCCGACGAGGTGCAGGTCGGTTACGGCCGGCTGGGCGAATGGTTCTGGGGTTTCCAGCAGCAGGGCGTGGTGCCCGACATCGTGTCGATGGCGAAGTCCACCGGCAATGGCTATCCCCTGGGCGCTGTGGTCACCAGCCGGGCGATCGCCGAGGCATTCCGCAGCCAGGGCTACTTCTTCTCCTCGACCGGCGGCAGTCCACTGTCCTGCGCCATCGGCATCACCGTGCTCGACACGCTTCGCGATGAGCGGTTGCAGGAGAACGCGGTCCGCGTCGGATCACATTTGAAGTCACGCTTGCAGGCCTTGGAGGCCAAGCATCCGCTCATCGGGACCGTGCACGGCGTAGGCCTCTATCTGGGAGTGGAGCTGGTGCGTGACCCGGAGACGTTGGAGCCCGCCACCGAGGAGACCGCGCTGATCTGCGACCGGATGCTCGAGCTCGGAGTGATCATCCAGCCCACCGGCGATCACCAGAACATTCTGAAGACCAAGCCGCCCTTGTGCATTGACATCGAAGCCGCCGACTTCTACGCGGACACGCTGGACCGCGTACTCACCGAAGGCTGGTAACCGGTGCGGTGAGTGCAGCGGAGATCGTGGCCTATGCCCTCGGCGTCGTGGCGATGGCCGAAGCCGTTGCGTTGGTTGTGCTCGTCCGTCGGCTGCGCGCCAGTCAGCGTGAAGTCGAGGCGTTGCGGCGTCGTACCGACACCCGCAACCTCCTGTGGTCCGGCGGCCGCGAGGCGGTCAAGACGGTGTGGCAAACCGCCAACATCCTGCGCTCGGAGGGCCTGGGGGCGGCGGTGCGCTCCTCGATCGAGGATCTTGCGGACTGGGCGGAAGTGGAGCGTCCCGATCTGGCCCGGCTCGCGCCGAACGGCAAGGTCGCGATTCTGTTCTCCGACATCGAGGGATCCACCGCCCTCAATGAACGCATGGGCGACCGGGCGTGGGTCAGGCTGCTCGGCCGCCATGACCGGCTGGTCCACAAGTGCGTCGCGACGCACTCCGGTCACGTCGTCAAAAGTCAGGGCGATGGGTACATGGTTGCCTTCGCGCAGCCGTCGCAGGCGGTCCGCTGCGGCATGGACCTGCAGCGTGCGCTGCGCAGGCAACCCGACGGTATCCGGGTCCGCATCGGTATCCACACGGGCCGCTCGGTGCTGCGTGGCGACGACCTGTTCGGTCGCAACGTCGCGATGGCCGCACGGGTGGCAGGACAGGCCGACGGCGGCCAGATCCTGGTCAGCCAGCCGGTACGCGATGCCGTATGTGGCCGCGCCGACGAGGACGACATCGCGTTCGACGGAGGCCGCGACGCTGAGCTGAAAGGCTTCAGCGGCACGCATCGGCTCTATGCCGTCGCTCAGGGGTCGGGCAGGTCCCCCGCCTCGGCCAGCCGCTGATGGAGTTTGGCCCGGATGTCCTCGGGCGTGTACGCGTTGCGACGACGCTGGTCGCGCGCCACCATCACCCCACCTGCCACGACACCGGCGACACCGGCCAACCCGACCCACTTCCAGATACTGCGCATGCACTGAGTGTGCCTAAAGTGCAGAGGTGGCTGCGAACACGGTGTCCCTGTCGAGGGCCCTGGAGGAAACCCGGACCGGCGACATCTGGCTGTTCCGCGGCGGCTCGGGGCCCGACCGCGCCATCCAGACGCTGACCAACAGTCCGGTCAACCATGTGGGGATGACGGTCGCGATCGACGACCTGCCGCCGTTGATCTGGCATGCCGAACTCGGCGACAAGCTGCTGGACATGTGGACGGGCACCAACCATCGCGGCGTACAACTCAACGATGCCCGTCAGGCCGTCGAGCGGTGGATGGACAACTATGGGCAGCGTTGCTGGCTGCGTCAGCTCACCCCGCCCGCGACCCGCACGCAGGAAGACGCGCTGCTCGAGGTGATCGCGCGGATGAACGGCACCGCGTTTCCCACCACGGCACGGCTGACCGGCCGTTGGTTACGTGGACGCATCCCTGGCGCCGCCGACTTCACTCGCGGAATCCCGTTCCTGCACAGCAAGGTTCGCGAATCGGCGGAGCGGAAGAAAGCCCGCACGCGTGACGTCGGCCTGGAGACCGCATACTGCGCGGAGACCGTCGCCATCACCTACGAGGAAATGGGCCTGCTGACGACGGACAAACGCTACAACTGGTTTGACCCAGGCTCGTTCTGGAGCGGTGATCAGCTCCCGATGAGTGAAGGCTACCGACTCGGCGACGAGATCGGTGTAATCGCAGGTTGAGGCAAGCAATCCCACAGGAATACCTGCTGGCCGGTATCACGGATTGGGGCCAGCAGTGACGAATTCGCCGCCGCCACCGGCAAGGCTGGGCATAACAACCCAACCGGTCACGGAGGTGTCGGATGCTGACAGTCGAAAAGCCGACCGAACAAATGCTGGAGCTTTACGCCGACCACGTCGCACCGTTGCGCCGCTTTGCTTTTCGACTGACCGGCAACCGCACCCGGGCCGAGGATGTCGTGCAGGAGACGCTGCTGCGCGCATGGCGTCACCTTCAGTGCAACGAGGGTGAACTACCCCTTCGCTCATGGCTTTTCACAGTTGCGCGCAATATCGTCATCGATGGCAGCCGGTCAGCCCGGTTTCGTCATGAAGTTGGTTATGCCGACACATCGGAGGTGTCGGATCGGATGGGCCCTGATGAGGTGAACGCCGCTTTGGACCGCATGCTGATCGCCGAGGCCATGACCCAACTGTCCGAATCGCACCGGGCCGTACTGAGCCGGTCGTTCTACCTCGGCTGGACCACCGGACAGATCGCCGCCGATCTCGGCGTCGCCGAAGGCACCGTGAAGTCACGGCTGCACTACGCATTGCAGCGTTTACGCATCATTCTGTCGGAGATGGGTTGTGTGAACAGGAGCTGACCTGGATGGGGTCGCACTCGAACTTCACTGACACGACGGTCTCCCCCGACGGAGCGGTATCGGTGCTCGCCCCGCCGACCTGCCTGAACCCGGCGCCTTCGAGTACCCGCCGGGACCCGGCGTTGTCGACGACGGTGCGTGCGTCCAGATGCGGGATGCCTGCGTCGGCGGCCAAGCGTGCGATCGCGACGAGGGCACTCCTGGCGGCGCCTCTGCCACGTGCGTCAGGGGTCAACCAGAAGCCGACCTCGGCGCGATCGCCACGGATGTCGAAGAGCACGATGCTGCCCAGGAACATTTCGGACGCGGCGTCGGCAATGGCGAGCACGGCGAGTGTTCCCGCCGCCATACCCTCGGCAATGATCCCGTCGATCTGATTGAGCACGATCTCCGGGGTGTAATCAGACAGCGGCAGATGCCCGTACCGGCGCACCTGCGGGTCTTTGGTTCCTGCGGCGAATGCTGCCGCGTCGGCATGGCGAAGTTGCCGGACCGTGACGCCGTCCTGGGTGACGGGCAGGTGGTCCACCAGGCCCCGCATACGATTTCCTCCTCAGCTGTTCACGACCTGTTCGCGATAGACAAGCAGATCGCTCTCACTAACCCCGTTCCGGTTGCCGTTCCCGGTCCCCGAACTTGGCGCGAGCTTCGTCGGTGACCGGGGTGAACAGGTTGACAAGGTTTCCATCCGGATCCCGGAACAGGAGCGCACGGTTACCCCACGGCATCGTCGTCGGCTCCGTCACGACTTCCCCGACACGCTCGCGCAGTCGCGCGTACTCGGCGTCCACGTCCTCGACGAGGAATTCCAGGATTGCGCTCCTGTTGGCAGCCGGCTCGGCGGAGCCGGCTCCGAACAGCGGCACCGTCTTCTCACTGCCGATCGCCAACGTGCCGACCGGGGTCGGGATCTCCGCGAACAACTCGTTGCCCCAGACCGCGGCGACTCCGGTCACCATTTCGTAGAACTCGACCAGCCGACCAACGTCGGCCGTGATGACGCGCGTCGAAACAAAGCTCATGTAGCTCCCTCACCAGGCGCGGGGGCTGCCGCCGGGTGTGCAGCTCCTCGCGCGAGGCATGCTAGCGACGACCTCCGACAAGACGTCCCCGAGACGGTCTCCTACCTGCCGAGCGGGGCCTTGAGCCCGACCCGGTATCCGTCGGGGTCACGCACGATCGCGAATCGCTGCCCCCAGGGCATGTCTGTGGGCGGCTTCACCTTCGTCACGCCAAGGGCGTCGAGCTCCGCAACGACCTCGTCGAGCCGCTCCACAGATTCGACCTCGAGATCGACTTGCATTCCGCCGGCGGACGGCTGCGGCGCAGTCTCGTCCCACCACGAAGCGAACTCCGTCGAGTGCAACACCACGGTGATGCCGACGTTCGTCGATACCCACGCCTCAGCCGGGCCCTCACCCCGCCGATTCCGACTGCGGAACGTGAGCCCCAAGAGTTCGTAGAAGGCGCGGCTCTGTTCGAGGTCCGCGACAATGATGTTGATCTGTGCGACAGCGACCATGATCACAGTTTCCTACGCGCCCGCAGCGCGAGGAGCATCGGTTACTCGATCGCGGCACGAACGATCTCGGCAACACGCTGCTCGGTGACATCGTCCAGGTCCTCGAAGTACCAGGCCGCAGGGATCAACAGCCCGTCCTTGCCTCCGGCGGGCTTGAGCGTGGCCTTCTCGCTCACCCCAAGGCTCATCAGGTCATCGTTCCGGAAGAACACGACGACCGGACTGCTCGCTGACTTGGCGTAACCCGGCATGCCATACCAGATACGCGGCTTGAGTTCGGGCGCAGCAGCGACGATCACATCGTGCATGCGCTGCATGACACCTCGCGCAGGCTCAGCCATTTTCGCGATCTTGTCGAGGACCTGCTGGAGGTTCTTGTCGTCCTTCGTAGCCACTGTCATGTCCTTTCGTCTGCCGATATCGCTCTACCGGCACAATGGAATTGGCGCGCCAGAAGGCGCAGCACCCCATTCGGACATGTCCTGATCAGTTCAGGCCTCTCCGCAATGATTCAGGCGATCCTTCGCCTGGAAGCGCAGAATGTGGCAGGCATTGCCGCCACGTCACGCACATTAACATCGAGCTGACATCGAGCGTGAGGAAGATGCCGAGGTCCGTCCAAAATCTCGCCAACTTGTTCACTCTCGGCGAGCTACTCGTCGAAGACGCCGATGCCGCGGCCCCGCGGAGATGAACGTCGGTTGTCGATGCGCCGCAGTCGCGCGGTGATTTCCTCGTCTCCAGTAGCCAACCTCGCCCAGACCGAGTCGTCGACGAGGTAATCGGTCACGAGGAGGAACGTGGCTAGACGTTGAAGCGGAACTCCACCACGTCGCCGTCGGCGCTACGACTCCTTGGACAACTGCTCGCCAATGGCCGCCTTGTCGATCACCGACCAGACCTCGACGATCTGCCGATTGTCGAACCTGTAGAAGACGTGCTCCGGAAACGAAACTCGCCCGCCTGTCGGCTTGAAACCCAGAAACGCTTGCTGTGGAGTGCACTCAAAGAAGAGCCTGCAGGACACCACATGACCGTCGGCGAGCAGAATCTCCGGGATGAACTCGAGGTCGGGTATCGCCTCGGTATCAGCCTCCAGCATCGCCCGATAGCCGCTGAGACCTAGCCGTTTACCGTTGTAAAGGACCTCGTCGGCGACAAATCGTCCGAGTTCGTCCCATCGCCGTTCGTTCAAGCAGGCCAAGTAGTCGCGATAGACCACAAGCAGATCGCCACTTTTCATCGGTCTTCCGATTCCATCACTTCTTCTGCTGACTAGACGTTGAACCGGAACTCGACGACATCGCCGTCGGCCATCACGTAGTCCTTGCCTTCCATCCGGACCTTGCCCGCAGCTTTCGCGGCCGCCATGGACCCGGCGGCCACCAGATCGTCGAAGGACACCACCTCGGCCTTGATGAAGCCCTTCTCGAAGTCGGTGTGGATCACGCCCGCCGCTTTCGGGGCGGTGTCGCCTTGGTGAATCGTCCAGGCGCGGGCCTCCTTCGGCCCCGCGGTCAGGTAGGTCTGCAGCCGCAGCGTGTGGAATCCGGCCCGGGCCAGGGCATCCAGGCCGCGCTCGGTCTGGCCGATCGACTCCAGCAGCTCGGCGGCCGACTCCTCGTCGAGCTCCTGCAACTCGGCCTCGATCTTGGCATCGAGGAACACCGCGTCGGCCGGCGCCACCAGTTCGCGCAGCGCTGCCTTGCGCGCCTCGTCGGTGAGCACGGCCTCGTCGGCGTTGAACGCGTACAGGAACGGTTTGATGGTCAGCAGGTTCAGCTCGCGCAACACCGCCACGTCGATCTTGGCGCCGGCGGCTCCGGCGAACAGCGTGGTGCCGCCGTTGAGCAGTTCCTGCGCCGCGAGTGCGGCCTCGTGCACCGGCTTGCGTTCTTTGTTGGTGCGCGCCTCTTTCTCCAGCCGCGGCACCGCCTTCTCCAGCGTCTGCATATCCGCCAGGATCAGCTCGGTCTCGATCACCTCGATATCCGAGCGCGGGTCCACCCGGCCGTCGACATGCACGACGTCGTCGTCGGTGAACACCCGCACAACCTGGCAAATCGCGTCGCATTCGCGGATGTTGGCCAGGAACTTGTTGCCCAGGCCTGCGCCCTCGGACGCTCCTTTGACGATTCCGGCGATGTCGACGAACGTCACCGGCGCGGGCACGATCTTCTCCGAACCGAACACCTTGGCGAGTTCGTCGAGCCGCGGATCCGGTAACGGCACCACGCCCTCGTTGGGTTCGATGGTGGCGAAGGGGTAGTTCGCCGCCAGCACGTTGTTTCGTGTCAGGGCGTTGAACAAGGTCGACTTACCGACGTTGGGCAAACCGACGATTCCGAGGTTGAGGCTCACAGGGACCACAGTCTAGGAGAGAGTGACGAGTCCGCGGGCGCGTGCTGGCAGCGCAAGAGCACCGGGAGCCGGTACGGTCTAGCTGTGTCAGGACTGCGCGCACAGCCGGCGGTGCCGGCTGACCACCGCTCTGTGCACCCCAAGTTTCCAGGTGTGCCGTGGTGGGGTGCTGTGCTGCTGGCCGTCACGGCTACTGCGATCGGATTCGCCTTCGACGCCGGATCGGGCAGTCGGGAACTCAGTTCGGTGTTCGCCGTCTGCTATGTGCTGGGCGCGCTCGCCGCGGTGCTCGTGGTGCGCCAGTCCGGGGTGTTCACCGCGGTCATCCAGCCCCCGCTGATCCTGTTCTTCGCGGTGCCCGGCTCATACTTCCTGTTCCACGGTGGGCAGCTGGGCGGCGTGAAAGACCTTGCGATCAACTGTGGTTATCCGTTGATCGAACGGTTCCCGTTGATGCTGTTCACCTCTGCCGCCGTTTTGCTGATCGGGTTGGGGCGCTGGTACTTCAGCCTGACGACCCGTGGTGCGGCGAGCGTCGAGAAGGACCGCAAGGACACGCAGAAATCGACCCAACCGCCGATTGTGGCGGCCGTCACAGCGAAAATTTCCGGGCTGCTGTTCCGCAAACCCGCAACGCGGCGATCTGCCGAGCAGGATCCGGCTGCCGAGCCCTCACCACGCCGGCGTTCCTCCGAGCGTCCTTCGCGCCGCAAGCCGGCGACGGCCCAGGGCGCCCGCGCCGAACGCAAGCCGACGAAGCGGTCCGCAGCGTCACGCTCCCGGACGGGCCGCCTGCGGGACACCGAGTTCGATCCCGCGGATGTGAGGAGCAAGAGGGATCCCGCGGACGTGAGGAGCAAGAGAGATCCCGCGGACGTGAGGAGCAAGAGAGATCCCGACGCGATGGGCGCGCCGGAACGTCCCCGCCGCCCGCGGCCGCCGCGCGCGTCCGAGCCGCCGTTGGTGCCGCCGGCCGAACCGCGCCGCCGGGTCCGCACCCAACCGCGCGAGCCTCGTAAACAACCACCGGCAGACCGGCGCGGCGCGGCCTCCCCGGACCGGGCGCAGCGGCGTCGACGTTTCGACGACTACCAACCGTTCGAGGAGCCCTTCGATGCCCGGCCGACCAATGGTCACGGGGCGGGTCGGTCGACGCATCATCCGGTGTCCCGGGTGCGCTACCGCGGCGCCGAGGACGACGACAACCGTGCGGAATACCGGAGCCGGCGCCGGTCAACGCCACCGGACCGGCAGTCCCGGTCCTGGGAGTACGACGCTTAGACCGCTCAGCGGCGCGGCGGGCGGATCTCGCGGGGCAGTGCGAAGACGAGCGTCTCGTTGGCGGTGGTCACCGGCTGCACGGTGTCATAGCCGTACTCGGCCAACCGTTCCAGCACGCCACGCACCAACACCTCGGGCACGGACGCCCCGGAAGTGACGCCGATGGTGGTGACACCCTCGAGCCAGGCCGGGTCGATGTCCTCGGCATAGTCGACGAGGTGCGAGGCCGCCGAACCGGCGCCCAGTGCCACCTCGACCAGCCGCACCGAGTTCGACGAATTGCGCGAGCCCACCACGATCACCAGTTCACATTCGGGCGCCATCGCCTTGACGGCCACCTGACGGTTCTGGGTGGCGTAGCAGATGTCGTCGCTCGGCGGGTCCTGCAGCTTGGGGAACTTCTCCCGCAGCCGCTGCACCGTCTCCATGGTCTCGTCGACACTGAGCGTGGTCTGCGAGAGCCAGATCACCTTGTCCTCGTCGCGGACGGTGACCTGATCGACCGACTCGGGCCCGTCGACGAGCTGCACATGGTCGGGCGCCTCGCCGGCTGTGCCGACGACCTCCTCGTGGCCCTCGTGACCGATGAGCAGGATGTCGTAATCGTCGCGGGCGAACCGCTTGGCCTCGTTGTGCACCTTGGTGACCAGCGGGCAGGTCGCGTCGATGACCCGGAGGTCGCGTTCGGCGGCGGTCTCGTGGACGGTCGGCGCGACGCCGTGTGCGGAGAACACCACGATCGAGCCTTCGGGCACCTCGTCGGTCTCGTCGACGAAGATCGCCCCGGCCTTGGCCAGGGTCTCCACGACATGGACGTTGTGCACGATTTCGTGCCGGACGTAGACCGGGGCGCCGTGCTTCTCCAGAGCGCGTTCCACCGTTTCCACGGCGCGGTCCACACCTGCGCAGTAGCCGCGGGGTTCGGCCAGTAAGACCCGCTTGCCGGCCGGTTGTGACCAGCCACCGGAGCTCACCGAGCTCGAAGCACCCGGGATACCCATGTTGATCGTCGATGGCATGTCACCAGGGTACGGGGCCACCGCCAAACCGAGCCAGCCGTAGTCTGTTGCCCATGGGAACTGCACCGTATGGGGTGAGGCTGCTCGTGGGCGCGGCGGTAACCGCGATCGAGGAGACCCGCAGGCTGCCCCAGACCATCCTCACTTATCCGATGACGATGGTCAGCCAGGCCGCGAACATCGTCATGCACGTCCAGCAGAACCTCGCCGAGCTCGCCATCAAGGGTGACGAGACGTTGGAACAGCTGTTCCCTCCGAAGGAGGAGCAACCCGAGTGGGCCACCTTCGACGAAGACCTCGACACCGACCCCGCCGCGGGTGCCTCGCCGAGCGGCGACGGCGAGCGACGCACCGAGGGCAGGTTCGCGCTGTACAGCTCGGGTGAGCCCGAGTCGAGCCCCGCGTCCACGAACGGCCGGGCGACGGTGGTCACCGCGCCGGGCGTCGTCGAGGAACTGGACTACGACTCGCTCACGTTGGCCCAGCTGCGCGCCCGGTTGAACTCGCTGCGGGTCGGCGACCTGGAGGCCCTGCTGGCCTATGAGGAGGCCGGCCGGGCCCGCGCCCCGTTCGTGACGTTGCTCGCCAACAGGATCACCCGCGCGACCGCGAAGTGACCGAACCGGGTCAGTCGCCGGAGAATCCGTGGCCGGTCCGCGCCGTCGCCACCCGCGTGGCCAAGTGGATCGACCGGCTCGGCATCGTCTGGGTCGAGGGTCAGTTGACCGAGCTCAAGATCCGGCCCGACGCCAAGACCGTGTTCATGGTGTTGCGCGATCCTGCCGCCGACATGTCGTTGACCATCACCTGCCCGCGCGACCTGGTGCGCAATGCCCCGGTGAAACTCACCGAGGGCACCCAGGTGGTCGTCTGCGGCAAACCGAACTTCTACACCGGGCGTGGCACATTCTCGTTGCGGGTCACCGAGATTCGCGCCGTCGGTATCGGCGAACTGCTTGCCCGCATCGACCGGATGCGCCGGCTGCTGGACGCCGAGGGGTTGTTCGACCCGCGGCTCAAACGGCCCATTCCGTTTCTGCCCGGCACGATCGGGCTGATCACCGGACGCGCCTCGGCCGCCGAACGCGACGTGACCAGTGTCGCCACCGCCCGCTGGCCTGCGGTGCGGTTCGCGATCCGCAACACCATCGTGCAAGGCCCCAATGCGGTGCCGCAGATCGTAGAGGCTCTAGCGGCGCTGGATCTTGATCCCGCGGTCGACGTCATCGTCGTCGCGCGCGGCGGTGGCAGCGTCGAGGACCTGCTGCCGTTCTCCGATGAGACGCTGTGCCGGGCCATCGCGGCCTGTCGTACGCCCGTGGTCAGCGCGATCGGACACGAACCGGACAATCCGGTGTGCGATCTGGTCGCCGATCTGCGGGCCGCCACCCCGACCGACGCGGCCAAACGCATCGTTCCCGACGCCGCCGCCGAACAGGCACTGGTCAACGACCTGCAACGACGCAGCGCCCGCGCCCTGCGCAACTGGGTCAACCGCGAGGCGCACACGCTGAGTCAACTGCGTAGCCGCCCGGTGCTGGCTCAGCCGCTGACGGTCCTGAGCGCGCGGGCCGAAGAGATCCACCGGGCCCGTGCCACCGCGCGACGCGACATCACCCGGCTGGTCACCGCCGAAAGTGACCGCATCGGCCACTTGTCGGCACGGCTGACCACACTGGGGCCTGCCGCAACGCTGGCCCGCGGCTACGCGGTGGTCCAGGCCGTACCCGATGCCGCCGCACCGACGGTGTTGCGGTCGGTCGCCGACGCACCGCGTGGGGCCCGGCTGCGGGTTCGGGTGTCCGACGGCGTGGTCACCGCACTGAGCGAAGGTATCGAGGGAGACTCCGCATGAAACCCATTGGTGAGCTTGGATACGAAGAGGCCCGCGACGAGCTGATCGAGGTCGTCGCGCAGCTGGAGCAGGGGGGTCTGGATCTCGACGCATCCCTGGTGTTGTGGGAGCGTGGCGAGAAGCTCGCACAGCGCTGTGAAGAACATCTTGCCGGCGCACGTCAACGCATCGAAGAGACGTTGGCAACTGATGCTGACGAAGACCAGTAGTTCGGTCGATCGGCTGTACACGGTGGGTGATGATCCACCCCGGGACTCGAAATTGGAACGTGTTTCATTTATGCTCGCCGGATGGGTGACGCATCGTTGAAGATCGAATTGGGCCGGGTTCTGGTCACCGGAGGCTCCGGCTTCGTCGGGGCCAATCTGGTGACCGAGCTGCTCGACCGCGGATATGCGGTCCGTTCGTTCGACCGTGCGCCTTCCCCGCTGCCCGATCATGCGGGGCTTGAGGTTGTCGTCGGCGACATCTGCGACAAGGACACCGTCGCCACCGCAGTCGCCGGCATCGACACGATCTTCCACACCGCCGCCATCATCGATCTGATGGGCGGCGCCTCGGTCACCGACGAGTACCGGAAGCGCAGCTTCGCGGTGAACGTCGGCGGCACCGAGAACCTCGTCCACGCCGCCCGGGACGCGGGAGTGAAGCGGTTCGTCTATACCGCATCGAACAGCGTGGTGATGGGCGGGCAGCACATCGTCGGCGGCGACGAGACGATGCCCTACACCGACCGGTTCAACGATCTGTACACCGAGACGAAGGTGGTCGCCGAGAAGTTCGTGCTCGGCCAGAACGGGGTGGGCGACATGCTCACCTGTTCCATCCGGCCCAGCGGCATCTGGGGCCGTGGTGATCAGACCATGTTCCGCAAGGTGTTCGAAAGTGTCCTCGCCGGCCACGTCAAGGTGCTCGTCGGCCGCAAGAGCACGCTGCTGGACAACTCCTACGTGCACAACCTCATTCACGGTTTCATCCTGGCCGCGCAACACCTTGTGCCCGGCGGCACCGCGCCCGGGCAGGCCTATTTCATCAACGACGGCGAACCGATCAACATGTTCGAGTTCGCGCGTCCCGTGATCGCCGCGTGCGGGCGCAAGCTGCCGCGGGTGCGGGTGCCCGGGCGCCTGGTGCACTCCGCGATGACCGCGTGGCAGCGCCTCCACTTCCGCTTCGGCATTCCCGCTCCGCTACTGGAACCACTTGCCGTGGAACGTCTTTACCTCCACAACTACTTCTCGATCGCCAAGGCCAAGCGCGATCTGGGCTACCGGCCGCTCTACACCACCGTCCAGGCCATGGACGACTGCATGCCGTACTACGTCGAGCTGTTCGAGCAGATGCGGTCACAGGCCAAACAACCTGTGCCCGCGTAGCTCTAGCGGTACAGGTGCACCGGGTGGTGCGTCGCCTGCTCGATGCGCGCCGACGCTGCATGCAACAGTTCGGTGCCCAGCGAGATGAGCGCACGCGCCGCCGCGATCTCCTCGCCGATCATCGGTAGGCCGGGGTCTTTGGGGTTGCGATAGGCATCGCCGGTGGTGCCGATGGTGTCGTCGCGCAACTGCGCTCGCGCTGAGGCGTGGGTGTGGATGTCGTCCTCGGAGAACTCGATTTCGACCAGCCACTTGTTGGACAGATCTTTGTCGTACATGTCATCACCCTCCACATTCAAGGATGCACCGCGACCGGTTCGGATGCCAGCGGTTGGGACAACCGTAGTTATCAATGGCAGGGTGGCCGGGTTGCCACTGAGCATTTGATTGCTTTGGGCCACAGTAGAATCACGTTCATCCCCGGAACGCCGACCCCGACCGGGTGGCCAGCACCGTGTACCCCGCCCCCACCACGGTGCGTCTTCCCCTCCAACGTCTCGGCGAGGCGGCCGCCACCATGCTGCTCGACCATCTCGGCGGCCTGGCGCCCGGCCCGCAGCGCAGTTGCGGCCGGTCCTTGCAGAAAATGCGTGAAGCTGACGACAACGATTCCCTCGAGCGGAAACACCGCGTCTGCTCGCGATGCGAAAACAGGGACCTCCGGGTGCCGACCACGGGAGTGCGATACCTGCGCACAACCGGTTGTTCATAAATAGACCAATTTTGCGCAATCGGTTGTCTAGAGGCAATTCGTGTGCTTCGCTTTGTGGACACAGTTCGGGTACGGGCGTTCCAGCCCTCGCCGGCGATCAGTTCACACGGATGTAGCACGGTCGAAACCTCGGCCGCACACGAGATGGGTAAGACGATATATGAGTGATATGTCGGATAATGATTCGTTTGCTGAGGCGCTCCGCACAGCGGACCGGACGACACCGCACCGGCTCGAGGTCGCCGGGATCGACAAGGAGTATCTGACCGCGGCCGGTCCGCTCCAGGTTTTGAGGGGGCTGAGCCTGCATGCCGGTCGCGGCGAGTTCGTCACGATCGTGGGGCCCAGTGGCTGCGGCAAGTCCACCCTGTTCAACATCATCACCGGACTCGTCGCGCCCACCGCGGGATCGGTTCGGGTCAACGGCGAGGACGTCACGGGATCCACCTCCCGACACATCGGCTACGTGTTGCAGAAGGATCTGCTGTTTCCCTGGCGGACGGTGCTGGAAAATGTGGTCCTCGGCCTGGAGGTACGTGGAGTCGGTAAGAAAGAGGCACGCACCCGCGCCCGGTCGCTCTTCTCGACCTACAAGCTCGAAGGCTACGAGGACAAGTACCCCTCGGATCTGTCCGGTGGGATGAAACAACGTGCGGCACTGATGCGCACGATGGTGACAGACCCCGACATCATCCTGATGGACGAGGCCTACAAGGCCCTGGACTATCCGCTCAAGATCGCGTTGGAAGGCGAACTGCTGGAAACCGCCAGGGCATCCGGCAAGACCGTGGTCGCCGTGACTCACGACATCGAGGAAGCCGTCACCATGTCCGACCGCGTCTATGTGCTCAAGGCGCACCCGGGCGAGGTGGTCGCTGAACTCGCCATCGACCTCGGAACCACCAGCACCGACATCAACGAACGACGGCTCGCACCTCGTTTCAACGAGTTCTACGAGCGGATCTGGCGCGGCATCGGCCAGACGCCGGGTGCGGCATGACACCCGTACCCCACTGCCCGGACACACTCCCGAAGGAAAACCGATGACGACCGTCCTGCCCCGGCGATCCGCCGAGCAAACACCGCCCCGCCGCCGCAGCCCGTCAGTGCCCTCACCCGGCCGGAGGCGGATCACCCTCTATGCCCTGCAAGGATCAATCGTCGTACTCGCCCTGGCCGCTTGGGAATTCGGCGCCAGAACCGGAGCGATCAGCTCGTTCCTGTTCGGCCGGCCCACCGCGGTGTGGAGCGTGCTGCACAAGCGCGCGATGTCCGGTCAACTGTGGACCGACATCGGCGTCACCAGCCTGGAAGTCGTGCTCGGATTCCTGGTCGGCGCGGTCGGCGGCTCGGCGCTGGGACTGCTGCTGTGGTACTCACAGTTCGTCGCCGATCTCACCGCGCCCTTCATCGCGGCAATCGGGTCGATCCCGGTGCTGGCGGTCGCACCCCTGACCATCATCTGGTTCGGCACGGGAATGACCTCGAAGGTGGTCATCGTCGCCTTCTCCTGCGTGGTCGTCTCACTGACCACGTCCTACAGCGGTGCCCGCCGCACCGATCCCGACCTGATCAACCTGATGAAGTCCTTCGGAGCTTCCCGGTCGCAGATCTTCAGCAAGCTGGTCATCCCCTCGGCGATGACCTGGGTGGTTTCCGGGCTCAAGCTCAACATCGGCTTCGCCCTGGTCGGCGCAATCGTCGGCGAGTACATCAGCTCCGAGGCCGGTGTGGGACACATGATCCTGCTCGGTAGTTCGAATTTCACCATCACCCTCGTCATCGCCGGCATCGCGATCGTCATGGTCATGGTGCTCGTCTTCAACCTCCTCGTCACCGCGCTCGAGCGCACCCTCGGCCACTGAGAATCGCTGAAAGGTCCTGTCCATGAACGGAAAACAACTCCGCCGGCAAGGCGCCGCCCTGATCGCCGCAGCGGCCGTACTGCTTGTCACCGCGTGTGGCGGCGAGACACCCACGAACGCCGACGGCACCACAACAGTCCGGATCAGTCAGGCGTTTCAATCCCTGCTGTACCTGCCTCTGTACGTCGCCAAGGAGAACGGCTACTTCGAGGAGCAGAACATCACCGTCGATATCGCCACCGGCGGTGGCGGAACCCAGTCCTGGGCGGCTGTGCTGGGCGGCTCGGCCGACTTATCCATCCAGGACCCGGTTTTCGTCCCCAAATCCCACGAGAACGGTGGACCAGGCGTGGTGGTGGCTGCCATCCAGAACGCCCCGTCCGTCTTCGTCATCGGCCGTGAGGGTGCGGGCACCGACCTGGACGACTCGTCCATATTCGAGGGCAAGAAGGTCGTGGTGAGCCCCGAGCCGGACACCAGCTGGGCATTCATGAAGTACCTCATCGAGCAGGACGGACTGCAGAACGTCAGTCTCGTGAACGTGGCCCTTGGGAGTGAACTGGCCGCCGTCGCCAGCGGGCAGGCTGATCTCGCACTGTCCTTCGAACCCACCGTCAGCCAGGCCGTCGTCGATCAAAACCTGGAAGTCGTCTACTCATTCGCGGCGAACCCGAGCTGGAATCCCTTCGCGTTCTCGAGCCTGACCTCGACCGAGCGTTACCTGGCTCAGAATCCGGTTGCCGCCCAAGGCGTCGTGACCGCGATCGCCAAGGCATCGAGGTACATCTATGCGGAACCGGAGGCAACCGTCGACATCGCGGCCGAGTATTTCCCCGACCTCTCCCGTGACGTCGTGAAGGCGGCTGTGCAACGCGAGATCGAGGCCAAGGGTTACGCCGAGGACGTCACCGTGACCGAACAGGCGTGGGACAACAACATGAAGATCTCGTTGTTCACCAAGAACATCGCCGCCTATCCCTCGGATGACACCTCCTACCAGAACAACGTGAACACCGAGCTGGCCGGCAAGGCCCGCGAGGCGCTCGACGCCAGCTGAACGAACCCCGTCCGCCCACGCCCTCCACGCCGAACAGGAGAACGCATGCCCATCGATCCACCTACCGCAGCCGACCTTGCCCACACCTGCGCCACATACGGTCTCGGGTTGTCCGAGGCCGACCTCGCCGAGTTCGCTCCGCACGTCAAGGAGGTACTGAGCGCCTGGGAGCTGGTCGACGAACTGCACGAGCAGCAGCAACCACCGGCCACGACGCGCAGCTGGGCCAAGCCTGAGCACAATCCGCTCGGAGCCTGGTATGTCACCTGCGACATCACGGAGTCCACAGAAGGGCCGCTGGCCGGGCGCACGGTCGCGGTCAAGGACAACACCGCCGTGGCGGGCGTGCCGATGATGAACGGCTCGGCGACTGTCGAAGGTTTCATCCCTGACCGCGACGCCACCGTCATCGCCCGGATGCTGGCGGCCGGGGCGACCATTGCGGGCAAGGCCGTGTGCGAAAACCTCTGCTTCTCCGGCGCCTCGCACACCTCGGCGACCGGGCCGGTGCGCAACCCCTGGGACCCGACCCGGACCACCGGTGGCTCCTCCAGCGGCAGTGCGGCATTGGTCGCGGCCGGGGTGGTCGACCTGGCGACCGGCGGTGATCAGGGTGGCTCGGTACGGTTGCCTGCGGCGTTCACCGGCATCGTCGGACACAAACCCACCCACGGACTGGTCCCCTACACCGGCGCGTTCCCCATCGAGCAGACCCTCGATCACCTCGGCCCGATGACACGGACGGTCGCCGACGCGGCACTCGTCCTCGGGGTGATCGCCGGAACCGACGGCCTCGACCCCCGACAGCCGGCCGGGGTCACCGGAGCCGATTACCTCGCCGAGCTCGAACGCCCCGTCGCCGGGGTGCGGATCGGCGTGCTGCGCGAAGGGTTCGGACACCCCGAGGCGGTGCCGGGAGTGGACGACGCGGTGCGGGACGCGGTGGATGTGCTTCGCGCACAGGGCATGGAGTGCGACGAGGTATCGATTCCGTGGCATCTGCACGGCCGCAAGATCTGGGATGTGATCGCCGTGGAGGGCGGAACGGCCCAGATGGTCGACGGTAACGCGTACGGCATGAACTGGCAGGGCTTCTACGACCCGGCCCTGATCGAACACTACGGCGGCCGCTGGCGGGCCGACGGCACACTCTTCCCGGACACCGTCAAACTTGTCCTGCTGGCCGGGCGGCACGCCATCGATCATCACCACGGTGCGCACTACGCGAAGGCCCGCAACCTGGTCCCACGCTTGCGGGCCGCGTACGACGAAGCGCTGTCGCGCTACGACGTCATCGTCATGCCCACCACGCCGATTCTGGCCACCCCGATCCCCGAGGCAGATGCCCCGCGGGACGAATATCTGGCACGAGCACTGGAAATGATGGCCAATACGGCCAGTTTCGACGTATCCGGCCATCCTGCCTGCAGCGTCCCGGCCGGCCTGGTGAACGGCCTGCCGACTGGCATGATGATCGTCGGCCGCCACTTCGACGACGCCACGGTGCTGCGGGTGGCGCATGCCTTCGAACAAGCCGTCGGCGGGTTCCCCACCGCGAAAGGAAGCGCATCATGAACGCCACACACGAGATCGCGCTGGATCTGAGCCGCCCCCTCGTCGAGGATCCCCGGGCCGGCCACAACCGTTGGCACCCGGACATTCCCGCCGTACTGCACTGCGCCCCGGGAGATGTGGTCGCCATCGACGCCCGCGACGGCTACGACGGCCAGTTCACCCACGCCTCGACCGCGGCGGACGTGCTGCGCGCGGACCTGGCCCGCATCCATCCGCTCACCGGCCCGGTACACATCGACGGTGCCGAACCCGGCGACCAACTCGTCGTGGACGTGTTGTCGGTGGAGACCGGAAACTTCGGCGCCACCTTGAACATTCCTGGGTTCGGGTTCCTGCGCGAGGAGTTCACCGAGCCGCACATCGTGCGATGGGAGATCGCCGACGGCTTCGCCAGCTCGGTGGACCTGCCCGGTGTCCGGTTACCCGGTGCGCCCTTCATGGGTGTCATGGGTGTCGCACCGTCGCGAAACCTGTTCGAACGCACCAAGGCCGCCGAGCAGTGCGCCGCAGACGAGGGCGGACTGGTCGAACTGAGCAATCCGACCTCGGCCGTTCCGCCGGACGTTCTCGGCGATGAGGCACGGCGCACCATCTCCCCCACCCAGGCCGGCGGCAACGTCGACATCAAACACCTCACCGCAGGCAGCCGCGTCTACCTACCGGTGTGGGTGGACGGTGCGTTGTTCTCGGTGGGCGACGGCCACTTCGCGCAAGGCGACGGTGAGTCATGCGGCGCGGCAGTGGAAACCACAACCCGGGTGGTCGTACGTTTCGATCTGCGCAAGGGCGCTGCCACCGCACAGGATCGGCAGCACCTGCGCTTCGAACGGCTCACCCCCGGGCCGGTAGAAGTGGCGAGTCGACCGCACTTCGCGGTGACCGGCATCTCGACCGACTCTGACGGCCGCATCCACCCCGAGAGTCTCAACCTGGCCACCCGCAACGCACTCCGGTTGATGGTCGATCACCTCACCGCGGACCGCGGCTTCACCCGCCAGCAGGCGTATGCGTTGTGCAGCGTCGCCGTGGACCTGCGGATCAGCCAGATCGTGGACGCACCAAACGTTCTGGTATCGGCCATGATTCCCACCGACATCTTCGAGTAGGCGCAGGCTCAGTTGGTCGCGGCGTCGCTGCGGGCGGGCTCGGCGTCGCCGTCCGTCGTGATGTCCTCGATGTTCTTGCGGTTGGTTTCCGGGCCGTAAGCCAGCGCCACCAAGGTGATCGCGGTGAGCACGGCGAGGTAGACGACGATGATCCACCAGTGCCCGAACGCCGCGATCAAGGCGGTCGCGATCAGCGGAAGGAAACCGCCGGCCAGCACCGACCCGATCTCCCGGGCGAAGGCGAATCCCGACAAGCGCGTCCGGGTATCGAACAGCTCGGCGTAGTAGGCCGCCTGGGGCGCAAGCATGGCCGGATAGAGGATGCCGAGGCCGACGACGAAGCCCACGATGAGCAGCGGCGGACTGAGGGATTCGAGCATGAGGAAGAACGGCACCAGCCACAGCACCGATACCAGCGCACCCGCGGCGTAGACGGGGCGCCGTCCGATCCTGTCGCTGA
Organism: Mycobacterium appelbergii; assembly: GCF_032883035.1. Classification (NCBI taxonomy): domain Bacteria; kingdom Bacillati; phylum Actinomycetota; class Actinomycetes; order Mycobacteriales; family Mycobacteriaceae; genus Mycobacterium; species Mycobacterium appelbergii. The sequence continues at coordinate 139,904 of NZ_JAMQTH010000002.1, read as the reverse complement.
CATGGGCCCACACGGGGATGGCACCGATCTGCACGGCCGACGCGATCACCACCGCGAGCAGGGTGGTGCTGCTCGGCACACCGACGTTGTTCACCGCGAACCCGACGGCGAAGACGGGGAAGAGATAGGCGAACCCGTTCTCCGCGAGCCGTGAACCCACCACGACGAGGAAATTGCGTGGGTTACGCCGAATGGCTTCCAGGACTGGAATCTTGGTTTCCTCGACAGCTCCCTGTGCCTCGGCCTGCACCGCCTTCTCGTAAGCCTGGGTCTCGTCGATGTTGCGGCGGATGAAGTACCCGACAATCAGCAGGACCGCACCGAGCAGGAAGGGCACCCGCCAGCCCCAGCTGTGGAACGCGTCGTCGGGAAGCATCGTGGCAAGCTGGAACACACCGGTGGACAGCAGCGTGGCGATCGCGAATCCCGTTGGCGCCCAAGCACCGGCCAACCCGCGTCGTTGTTGGTCACCGTGTTCGACCGACAGCACCACCGCGCCGGCATATTCGCCGCCGGCACCGAAGCCCTGCAACAGCCGCAGCACGATCAACAGCACGGGTGCCAGCACGCCGATCGTGTCGTAGTTCGGTAGCACACCGATCAGGGTCGTCGCCGTACCCATCAGCACGATCGTGAAGATGAGCATCCTTTTGCGACCGACTCGATCGCCCATGTTGCCCAACACGATCCCACCGAGCGGCCGCGCCAGGAACCCGACCGCGTACGAGGCGAATGCCGCCAGCGTGCCGATTGTCGGATCCACGCTGGGGAAGAACTGCGAGTTGAGCACCAGCGCGGCCGCGGTGCCGTAGATGAGGAAGTCGTACCACTCGAGCGTGGTTCCCACCAGCGCGGCGATGCCCGCTTTACGGGCCTGGTTTGGCGGCCGATTGGAGGTTATGGACATGAGGCTCCTTTGCCGGGAATTCAGTTGTGCTGCCTGCGCAGTACCGCACCGCGCTGGATGGGGCCGACCAGCGCGGCGTACTGGCCGAGCCAACCGTGCTCGGGGTGTTCACCGGCGGCGCGCACCGGATCACCGTCGCGCACGGGGCTGGCGTCGATGCGCCGGGCGTCCAGGTCGATCGCCACGGTGTCGCCGTCCTGCAGTCCCGCCAGCGGGCCGCCGTCAGCCGCCTCGGGCATGACCTGCCCCACCACCAGCCCGTGGTTGAGGCCGGACAGCTCACCGTCGGTGACCACCGCGACATACCCGCCGAGTCCGGCCCCGTTCAGCGCGGCGACGAAGCTGGCGGCGAACACCGTGCCCGGGCCGCCACGTGGTCCCATTCCGCGCAGCACGATGACATCGCCACGCGCGATCCGGCCGTCGCCCAGCGCCAGGATCGCGTCGTCTTCGCCGACGAACACCTTTGCAGGCCCGCTGAACTGGCGTCGTGTCGTCTTGCCGACGCCGGCCACCTTGACGATCGAGCCGTCCGGAGCCAGGGACCCGCGCAGGATGATCAGACCGGGTTCATCGTTGATCGGATCCTCGAGGGTGTGCAGGATCTGACCGTCGGCCTGCCGCGCGCTGTCGGCGCGTTGGGCCACAGTGTTGCCGTCGACGGTGAGGGCGTCGCCGTGCAGCCGGGGCAGCAACGTGCGCATGACGGTCTGAACTCCGCCGATCCCGTCGAGGTCCCACACCTGGTGCGTGCCGTTGGGCCGGATCGCGGCGAGTTGCACCGCGTCGCCGCCATGTTTCTCGAACAGCGCGACGATGTCGAGGTCGAGGTCGGCCTCCGCACTGATCGCCGCCAGGTGCCGGATGCAGTTGACCGAACCGCCGAGCGCCAGTGCGACCTCGACCGCATTCTCGATCGACTTCTCCGTGATGATCTGGCGCGCGGTCAGGTTCTGCTCGACCATCCGCACGATGCGCTGCCCGGCCGCGGTCGCGTTGGCCAGCATCCGCTCCGAATTCGCCCGCGTCGGTGCCGAACCCGCCACTGTCATGCCGAGAGCCTCGGCGAGGCAGTGCATGGTGTTGGCGGTGGCCAGGCCCGCGCACACGCCCGGGCCCTGGATCGCGCGGTCCGCCAACTCACCCAGTTCGTCGACGGTCATGGTGCCCGCGCCCAGCGCGCCCACCGATTCGTAGACCGTGTCGATGTCGACCGAACAGCCACTCCACGTCCCGCCGCGCTGGTAGCCGCCGATCACCACGATCGCGGGCAGGTCCAGCCGCGCGGCGGCCATGAGATGGGCCGGGGTGGTCTTGTCGCACGAGGACAGGAACACAATGCCGTCCAGCACCGCTCCTTCGACCGCGGCTTCGACGTCGTTGACGATCAGGTCACGGGTGGGCATCAGGTAACGGGCCTTTCGGCCCGCGCTGGTTACGAAATCGCTTGGCGCGGTGGTGCGTATCTCGAAGGGTAGGCCGCCGGATTCGCGCACCGCGTCGGCCACGCGAGTGGCCACGTCGTCGAGGTGGGCGAAACACACCGACAGCTGCGATGACGTGTTGACGATCGCGATCTTGGGTTTCTGCTGGTCGTTCCAGTCGATTCCCATGGCGCTCCACTGCGCTCGCCGCACTGCCCACCGGGTGCTGCCCGGCGTGAAGTTGCTGCGCAGTTCTCCTGGTACAGCGGCGCGTTCGAAGTTGTCGGTCATTGGGCTTCCTGCCTTTCCTGGCACTGCAGCGCGCTTCCATTCGCGATCATCCGGGCTTGGATATCGTGGGGCGCAAGATCGCGGTAGCTGGTGCCGTGCTCCAGTGAGAGCACCGTGGCCACTGCGGCGGCGTGGCCGTACTCGAAACACTGGGCGGTGACGCGGGCCGAGGCCAGCGCTTGATGCTCGGCACTCAGGCAACGGCCGGCGACGATGACGTTCTCGCCGCGCTGGGGCACCAGCGTGCCGTAAGGCACGTCGTAGTAGTCGTCGAGAAGCCAGTGCAGCTTGGGCCTTTCACCGTCGTGCAGTTCGATCGGCCACGGCGAACGGCAGATGCTGTCGCCACGCTTCACCCCGCCCACGACGTCGCTGTCGCGCAGTGTGGCAATACAGTCGAGGGTGCGGGTCTGGCGGATCCCGGCCTCGACACCGGTGTCCACCACATAGGTCTGCGCGCAGCCGGGCACCGTTTCGGCGAGAAATCGCGCGTACGCCCGGACCTGCCTGCGGCCTTCGATCTCGGCGATCGTGAAATCGTCCGGGTCGATCACGTTGAGCATCCTGCCGTCGGGCGCGGTCAGTCGCGTCGCGTTGACGAGCAGCTCGTCGGGTCGGGTGGTGTCGAAAATCCAGATCTTGTTCCTGGGCAGCTCGAGCCCGTTGGCACGCGCCTCGCCGATGGCCTCGGAAACCCATGGCGGGCAAATGGTGTCGGCGCCCCACGCGGTCCAGAAGGCGTCCCGGTCGACGTTGCCGATCCGGAAGAACATCGTCGGGTTCTGGATACGTCCGTCGTCGCCGAACCGGTAGGTGCCGCCGCCGCGGGCCACGACGGCACCGTCACCGGAGGCGTCGATCACCCGCGCCGCCCGGATGAGCCCGACGCCCGCATTGGACGCGACCACCAAACCGCGATAGGCGTCGTCTTCGACGATCACCTCGATGACCTGGGTGTGGAAGAGGACCCGCACCCCGGCCGCGGTCAGCAGCTGGTCGGCCACCTCCCGCCAGACCAGCGGATCGTGAGCCGCGGTGAAGGTCTTGCCGTACGGCTGCGGCTCGGTCAGGCCACCGCGGGCGTTCAGCTCCCCGGCGAATCGCTCGGTGAACCCGTGGACGATCCGCTCGGGCCGCTTGCGGTCATCGGAGGCGAGGTACATGCCGCAAATGGTCCCGGACATGCCTGCGACCGCGGCGCCACCGGCGAACCCGTACTTCTCCACCACGACGACCGACGCGCCGGCCTCGGCGGCGACGGTGGCCGCGGCCACGCCTGCCGCACCCGCACCGACCACGGCGACGTCCACGTCGGCCACCACCGGAAGCCGTTGCTGATCGATACCCGCCCACAACCGCCATGCAACCGATATATTGGTCATATGTGGACCGTACATCTGATGTCGCGATACTGTCTAGCCCACTGAGAGGGGGGACATGGGCAACGAACCGGCGAACAAGAGCGATCAGGCCTTCATCGAAATCGAACGCATGATCGTGCTGCAGGACCTCGCGCCGGGCAGCCTGATATCGGAGAAGCAGCTGATGGAGCTGACCGGGTTGGGCCGGACACCGGTTCGAGAAGCGTTGCAGCGGCTGGCCCGTGAACGGCTCGTCGAGATCCACCCCAATCGGGGTGTGCTGGTGCCTGCGACATCGATCGAGGCACAGCTCAAGCTGCTGGAGTTGCGCCGCACGCTGGAGCCGTTCGCCGTGCGGCTGGCGGCGTCGCGGGCCACCGACGCCCAACGTCGCACCGCACGCGCCCTCGCCGACGACGTCATCGGCCGCCACATGTCAATCGGCGACTTCTCGATCTTCCTGCGCAGCGCACACGCGCTCGTGGTCGAGGCGACCCACAACGAGTTCGTCGAAGTGGCGATGGCACCGCTGCAGGGACTGTCGCGGCGGTTCTGGTTCGGCCACCTCGGCGACGTCACCGCCGATCTGGGCCAGGCGGCGGAGTTGCACCACAACATCCTGGCCGCGATCGCGGACGCCGAGGCTGATCGCGCCCACGCTGCATCGATCGCCCTGAGCGATTATCTGTTCGAGTTCACCTATGCGACGCTGCCCGACCGAACCTGAACCGAGGCAGTGTCAGCGCGCCCGGCGCACCACGGGGAATTGCCGAACCAGCTCCCGCAGCGTCGACACGCTCATCGGGTCCGCCGCTTCGGACACCGCACGAAGCAGTTGACGAACATCGGCATCGGCGCTCGTCGGCGGCACCACATACAGCAGGCAGTTCCGTGAGTGGGTACCCAGCAGGTAGACCGTATCGCGCGCGACGAGCGTATACGGATCGACGGAAATCACCGTGGTGCCGCGAATGATTCGCGACGGAGCCGACTCCCACGCGCTCGGGTCGTAGAGCACCCGACGGACCGGGCCTATCGACAATCCGAGGACCGACACCAGGTCAGCAAGGCCGGTGCCCAGCGCATTGTTGGGTGGCCACCAGGCGCCATCGACATAACCGCGACGATCCGAGGGCCCGCACAACGCGAGCCGAGCCGTGGCCGGACATTGGGAAGCGACTTCCACCATCGGCGATGCGCCGTTCAACTATCAGAGCAATCGCAGACGGTAGCCGGACGGTCGGGAACTCGAGGAACCTACGATTCCGCCAGGATAGCCCAAGTAGCCGCCGGAGCCGCCGTCAGCCAGGCCGAACAGCATCGCTCGGACATTACAGCAACGTATTTCTTTGATGCGCAACGAAATACACCCTGGCGAAAACTCCGCCATTTCCGCCTCCTGGCGTCGGCCTACTCCTAGCATTGATCTGATCCGTCAATAACCGAAGGAGCCATTGTGGCGAACGCGAAGCCCAACATCCTGGTGATCTGGGGCGACGACATCGGGATCAGCAATCTCAGCTGTTACAGCGACGGCCTGATGGGCTACCGCACGCCGAACATCGACCGCATCGCCGATGAAGGCATGCGGTTCACCGACTCATACGGTGAACAGAGTTGCACCGCGGGGCGCGCAGCCTTCATCAGTGGCCAAAGCGTGTACCGGACCGGTATGAGCAAGGTCGGCATACCCGGCGCGGATATCGGGTGGGCCGCCGAGGACCCGACGATCGCCGAACTGCTCAAACCGCTGGGCTATGCCACCGGCCAGTTCGGCAAGAACCATTTCGGCGACCTCAACAAATACCTCCCCACCGTGCACGGATTCGACGAGTTCTTCGGCAACCTCTATCACCTCAACGCCGAGGAGGAGCCGGAAAGTTACGACTACCCGCACGAGGACCGCTACCCGCGGCTGTACAACCTCGCCAAGCCGCGCGGCGTGATGAAGTGCAAGGCGACCGACGACGTGTCCGGCGAACCCGATGACCCGAAGTACGGGCCCGTCGGCAAGCAGACCATCGAGGACACCGGGCCACTCAACACCAAGCGGATGGAGACCATCGACGATGACATCGCCGATGCCACCGTCGACTACATCAAGCGCCAACACGGCGAGGGCAACCCGTTCTTCGTGTGGTGCAACTTCACCCACATGCATCTGTACACCCATGTCAAACCGGAAAGCCGCGGGCAGGCCGGGCTGTGGCAGTCCGAGTACCACGACGCGATGATCGACCACGACCGCAATGTGGGCACGGTGCTCGATGTGCTCGACGAACTCGGCATCGCCGAGGACACCATCGTCATCTACTCCACCGACAACGGGCCGCACCGCAACACCTGGCCCGACGCAGGCACCACCCCGTTCCGCAGCGAGAAGGACACAAATTGGGAAGGTGCATTCCGGGTACCCGAGCTGGTCCGCTGGCCCGGAAAGATCAAGGCGGGCACCGTTTCCAACGAGATCATCCAGCACCACGATTGGCTACCCACCCTGCTGGCAGCGGCAGGCGATCCCGACATCAGCGACAAGCTGAAGAAGGGACACAAGATCGGCGACACCGAGTACAAGGTGCACATCGACGGCTACAACCTGCTGCCCTACCTGACCGGCGAGGTCGACGAAAGCCCACGCCGCGGCTTCTTCTACTTCTCCGACGACGGCGACCTGGTCGCCATGCGATTCGAGAACTGGAAGATCGTATTCGCCGAACAGCGCTGCCAGGGCACCCTGCGCATCTGGGCGGAGCCGTTCACGCCCCTACGCGTTCCCAAGCTGTTCAATCTGCGCACCGACCCGTACGAATATGCCGACATCACCTCGAACACGTACTACGAATGGCTGCTGCGCCACGATTACTTCGTGTTCTACGCGACCGCGATGGCGACGAAGTTCCTGGAGACCTTCGAAGAGTTCCGGCCGAGACACGCACCGGCCAGCTTCAGTGTTGACCAGGCCGTCGAGAAGCTCCACGAATTCCTAGCGAAGGACTGAACAATGCCGAACTCACAACCGAACATTCTGGTCATCTGGGGCGACGACATCGGCATCTGGAACCTGAGTTGTTACAGCCGCGGAATGATGGGCTACTCCACCCCGAACATCGACCGCATCGCCCATGAGGGAATGCTTTTCACCGACTCCTACGGCGAGCAGAGTTGCACGGCCGGGCGGGCATCGTTCATCACCGGCCAGAGCGTCTACCGCACCGGAATGAGCAAGGTGGGCATGCCCGGCGTCGATGTCGGCCTGCAGAAGGAAGATCCGACGATCGCCGAGCTACTGAAGCCGCTGGGTTACGCCACCGGCCAGTTCGGCAAGAACCACCTCGGCGATCTGAACAAGTACCTCCCCACCGCCCACGGATTCGACGAGTTCTTCGGCAACCTCTACCACCTCAACGCCGAGGAGGAGCCCGAGCACGAGGACTACCCCACAGCGGAGGAAGCACCGCTGCTACGGAAGGCACTGCTGCCCCGCGGTGTCATCCACTCCTGGGCCACCGAGGAGGATTCCGGCGAGGTCGACGACCGGTACGGACCGGTGGGTAAACAGCGCATCGAGGACACCGGACCGCTGACGAAAAAGCGGATGGAGACCATCGACGACGAAACCACCACGGCGTGCGCGGATTTCATCCGGCGACAGCATGAGTCGGACACCCCGTTCTTCGTCTGGATGAACATGACCCACATGCACTTCCGCACGCACACCAAACCCGAGAGCAAGGGACAGGCCGGGCGCTGGCAGTCGCCCTACCACGACACCATGGTCGACCACGATCGCAATGTGGGCACGTTGCTCGACCTGGTCGACGAACTCGGCATCACCGAGGACACCATCGTCATCTACTCCACCGACAACGGCCCGCACGCCAACAGCTGGCCGGATGGTGCGACTACACCGTTCCGCAGCGAGAAGGCCACCAACTGGGAAGGCGCCTTCCGCATTCCCGAACTGATCCGCTGGCCCGGAAAGATCAAAACCGGCGCAGTCTCCAACGAGATCGTCCAACACCATGATTGGCTACCGACGTTCCTGGCCGCTGCAGGTGACCCGGACATCGTCGAGAAGCTGAAGGCAGGCCACAAGGCCGGGGATACGCAGTTCAAAGTGCATATCGACGGCTACAACCTGTTGCCCTATCTCACCGGCGAGGTCGACAAGAGCCCCCGGCGCGGCATGATCTACTTCTCCGACGACGGCGATGTACTCGGCATCCGGGCCGACAATTGGAAGATCGTGTTCATGGAACAGCGCTGCCAAGGCACGCTCCAACTCTGGTTCGAACCGTTCACCAAACTGCGCGCACCGAAGTTGTTCAACCTGCGCACCGATCCGTTCGAACACGCAGATGTCACGTCGAACACCTACTGGGACTGGGTGATCGACCGCCTCTACATCATGTTTTACGGCTCGGCCATCGTCAATCAGTTCCTGGAGACGTTCCGGGAGTTCCCGCCACGTCAGGAACCGGCGTCGTTCACCATCAACCACGCGGTCGAAGAGCTCGAGAAGTTCCTCGCCAGCCGGGGCGGTTGAGGATGGCGGAGCTGGCGTCCTGGAGCGAGGGCCCCACGAAGTCGGCGATCGTCGACTTCGTGGCCCACGCGACGGCCGAAGTGGCCCCCGAAGATCGCGTCGCGGTGTTCGACAACGACGGCACCCTGTGGTGTGAGAAACCGGCGTACATCCAGCTGGACTTCCTGGTGCGTCGCCTGGCCGAGCAGGCGGCGGGCGACCCCGAGTTGGCGGCCACCCAGCCGTACGCGGCGGCGGCAGCCGGGAACCTGAAGTGGTTCGGCGATGCCGTCACCAAGCATTACAACGGTGACGACTCGGCGATGAAAGTTCTTGCCGGCGGCATCCTTTCGGCATATCAGGGCCTCACCGTCGACGAACACGCCTCGCACGTCAAAGCGTTCTTCGCCGATGCCAGACATCCGACGCTGGACCGCTTGTACACCGCATGCGGATACCTGCCGATGGTGGAACTTCTGCGCTATCTGGAGTCCAACGGGTTCACCAACTACATCGCCTCGGGCGGTGGCCGCGACTTCATGCGGCCGGTGACCACGGCGATGTACGGCATTCCGCCGGAACGGGTGATCGGCAGTTCGGTGGGCCTGGACTTCGCCGACGGCCACCTCCGGACGACGAACAGACCCGAGTTCCTCGACGACGGCCCCGTCAAACCGGTCCGCATCTGGGGCCGGGTCGGGCGTCGACCGATCTTCGCCGCAGGCAACTCCAACGGAGATATCCAGATGCTGGAGTACACCGACGGTCTGCGCATGCTGGTCCGACACGACGATGCCGAGCGCGAATTCGATTACACCGCAGGCGCAGAAAAGGCACTGGAGTTGGCCGCCACGAACGGGTGGACGGTAACCAGCATGCGCGACGACTGGAGCACGGTCTTTGCCGACTGACGACCTGAGCTGGATTCCCGCGCAACGAACCACACTGGGCTCCGACGACCACTACCCCGAAGAGGCGCCCGTCCGCGAGGTCAGCGTCGACGGATTCTGGATACAACCGACGCAGGTGACCAACACGGAGTTCGCCGAATTCATCGAGGCCACCGGTTATGTCACCGTCGCCGAACGACCGGTGAGCCGCGACGACTACCCGGGTGCGCCGCCGGAGAACCTGGTACCGGGTTCGATGGTGTTCCGGCGTACCCCGGGGCCGGTCGACCTGCGGCATATCAATCTCTGGTGGGCCTGGACGCCGGGCGCCTGCTGGAACCATCCGCGCGGACCACGCTCCACTCTCAAGGGCCGCGAAACCCATCCGGTGGTGCACGTCGCCTTCGAGGACGCCCAGGCCTACGCGGACTGGGCGGGGTTGTCGCTGCCGACCGAGACGCAATGGGAGACCGCCGCCCGGGGCGGCCTGGAGCATGCGGCCTACACCTGGGGTGACGAGCCGGAGCCACCCGGCGGGCGGCTGGCCAACTATTGGCATGGCGAGTTCCCGTACCTTCCCGAGACGGGCTACGGCACCACGAAACCGGTGGGCAGCTTCGCCCCCAACGGCTACGGTCTGTTTGACATGGCAGGCAACGTGTGGGAGTGGACCAGCGACTGGTACACCGATACGCGGCGTATCGAGCCTTGCTGCGCCGCAGATAGTTTCGACCCGAATCAGCCGCAGTTCAAGATTCCCCGCAAGGTCATCAAAGGTGGGTCATTCCTGTGCGCGGACAGTTACTGCATGCGGTACCGGCCTGCGGCGCGACGGCCTCAGATGATCGACACCGGGATGAGCCACATCGGCTTTCGGTGTATCCGGGCTAGCTGAACGCCGGAACGACGAAGCGCCGCAACATCTCCTGCTCGGCGGCCTCGTCGGCGCCGGGCCAGACCAGCAGCGACAGCACCAGCCGCACAATCCATCCGGCGGCAAGCGGATCGTCGGGCGCCAGCCCATTGAGTTCGATGGCGAACGCCGTCGGCACCGGCGACCGCGCGAGCCCAGCCATACCCTCCCCATTGCGTAGCGAGCCGAGCAGCAGATCGAACAACGGGTCGGCGCGGATGCGCCGCAACGCCACGGTAACCGCAGTCACGACCCGTTGCTCCCCGGTCAATCCGTCGACGCGGCGGCGCACCTCCTCCACGATGGACGCGGCCAACCGCGCCAGCACCGCATCACGGATCTCGGTCTTGCCGCCGGCGTGCCGGTACACCGTCGCCCGCGAACAGTGCACCCGCGCTGCCAGTGCATCGATGTCGAGGGCGTCGAGCCCATCACTGGCCACCATCTCGGCGGCGGCGGCGTAGATCCGCTCGGCCGCGTGGGCACGTCGGTCACCGCCCACCAGCCAATCCACCCGTCCCGAAGACACAGCGGTAATTTATCGCACGTTGAGACGCAATGCAGAATTATTCTCAAGGTCTCTCCTGGTCAGCCACCCTCACTGAGACGACCACCGGAACGGATGTGTGCGAGCGGTGTATCAACCTGTTCCCACGTCGTTGACGGTCCCCAAACCGCCAGTCAACCTGGGCAAATGCTTCTGGCACACGAAATGTTCGAGCAGCGCAGCTTGCAGGACCCTTATCCGCTCTACGACCGGTTGCGAGCCATTGCACCGGTGTCGCGGGTCGCTGACTCGCCGTTCTTCCTGGTGACGTCATTCGACGCCGTCGTCGAAGCCGCCGCGCGCCAGCAGGACTTCTCGTCCAATCTCACCGCGACCATGTGGTCCCAGCCCGACGGCACCGTCACGGCGTTCAGCATGGGCGAGCTGGGAAGCGCCATCCACGTGCTGGCCACCGCTGACGATCCGGCGCACGCCGCCCATCGCAAATTGGTGCTGCCCCGGATGGCGGCCAAGCGGATAGCCGAGCTGGAGCCCTTCATCGCCGCCACCACGGTCAAGCTGCTGGCGAGCGCAGGCGAAAAGTTCGACTGGATGTCGGTGCTGGCCGATCGTCTGCCGATGCTGGTGGTCGCGCAGCTGCTGGGATTACCCCCCGGCGATGTCGACGAACTCGTCTCCTGGGCATACGCCGGCACCCAGATGCTTGACGGATTGGTCGACGCCGACCAACTCACCGCAGCGGGGATCGCGGCCGTCAGGCTCGGCGGTTACCTCACCGACCGATTCGGTGAAGCTTTGGCAAACTGCGGCGACAACCTGCTCGGAGACTTCGCGGCGTACTGCGCAGCCGAACGATTGTCGCGCGATGCCGCGGTGTTCATGTTGATCCAACTGGTGAGCGCCGGCGCCGAATCCACCGCGTCGTTACTCGGCAGCGCAGTGTGGTTGCTGACTCAGCGACCCGAGCTCATGCGTCGGCTCCGGCAGAACCCTGAGTTGGTCCCGACGTTTCTTGAAGAGACGCTCCGGTACGAGTCACCGTTCCGCGGACACTACCGTCACGTGCGGAGTGCAACGACGCTGGCGGGCGTCCCGCTCGATGGTGACACTCGCCTGCTGTTGCTCTGGGGTGCGGCCAACCGTGACCCGGCCGCATTCGACAGTCCACACGAGTTCCGACTGGACCGCGTTAATACCAAGAGTCACTTGGCCTTCGGGAAGGGTGCGCACTTCTGCCTCGGCGCCGCGCTAGCACGTCTCGAAGCCCGCGTCGTGATCACGCGACTACTGGACGAGCGTCGCACGCTGAAACCGGCCGGGAGCCCGCACTGGCTACCGAGCATGTTGGTACGCAGGCTCAGCCGGCTACCGCTGACCCTGAGTTGAAACGCGGATTGTCAGGCCGGCAGCGGCTCGACAGCGATGCTGTCGTCATCGACGAACACCAGACCACCGTCGTCGATGTTCACTGCCCAGCGGCGGGCGGCTTCGACGATTCGCTCGCCCGCGATCTCGACAGCGGTGCCGGCGAGATCCGCGAAATCCTCGACGACGACGCCATGAAGTTCATGATCGCCGCCCGGATAAACCACCACCCGGGTGTCTACAGCAATCTCATCGGCAATTGCATCGACATCGCTGTCGTTAACATCCGACACAGAATCTTCTGACATTACGCACCTCCCCAATTGCTGACGCCTGCAACCGAGTACATCACAAACGCCGACGATCGGCTCGTTTTCATTCGTTCCCGACACCCAGAATGCAGCGGTGCGAGGCAAACTTACAAATCGCTCAAATGAATGGTCTTCGGCAAACCATCACAGAACCTATGCCAACGCGATCTTCATCACACTGCCCCAAAACGGCGATGCCATTGGCCAATGCTTCTCAGGCAATCCGTGCGTGCTTCGCCATCGGCCCCACAGCCCCTGCACTCCGGATGCCAGGTGATTGCTGACCATGCCGGGGCGAATACCCGACCTGGGGGCCGCGCGCCAAGACGCCCGTGACGGTGACACACGCCACATCTGCGTTCGCTAGTGTTGCAACACGTTCTAGCGAGGAGGCCTATGTCGGACGCCGTACTGGTCACGGGAGCATTCGGGTTGGTCGGGTCGGCGGTGGTGAAGGCACTGGCCGCCGGGGGCCGAAACGTCGTGGCGACCGATCTCGACATGCCCGCCAATCACAAGGCCGCCGCGAAGTTACCGCCGCGGGTCGAGGTGCGCTGGGCTGATCTGACCGATCCGGCCGCGGTCGACACCCTGGTCACCGCTGTCTCCCCCGCCGCCATCATCCACCTGGCGGCCATCATCCCGCCGTTCTGCTACATGCGCCGCGGGCTGGCCCGCAAAGTCAACGTCGATGCCACCGCATCGCTGCTGCGGGCCGCCGAGGATCAACCGGAGCCGCCGCGATTTGTCCAGGCCTCCAGCATCGCCGTCTACGGAGCCCGCAACCCCCACCACATCAGCGAGGTGCTGACCCCAACCACCCCGGTCAATCCGTCCGATATCTACGGTGCCCACAAGGTGGAGGCCGAGGCGCTGGTCAAGGCCTCGAAACTGGACTGGCTGATCCTGCGCCTGGGCGGCGTGATGAGCTCCGAGTTCAGCATCGACATCGACGTCGACCTGATCTCATTCGAAAGCGTGCTGCCCGCCGACGGGCGCCTGCAGACCGTCGACGTGCGCGATGTCGCGGCCGCGTTCGTTGTCGCCACCACCGTTGCGGCCACCGGTGAGGTGCTGTTGATCGGCGGGGACTCCGCGACCCATCGACACACCCAGTCGGCGATCGGCTCGGCAGCCGCTGCCGCGATGGGTATCAAGGGCGGTCTGCCGATCGGCCGGCCCGGCAATCCCGTGGATGACACCGCCTGGTTCGCCACCGACTGGATGGACACCACACGTTCCCAGGAACTACTCGACTTCCAACGTCACTCCTGGCCTCAGGTGCTGGCCGACACGAGGGCGAACGCCGGATGGAAGCGATATCCCTTCGGCCTGGCCGCGCCGCTGATCCGCCGCTTCCTCCGGTCGAAATCCGCATACAAGGACTATCCCGGGCATTACGCCGATGTGTGGCCCGCGATAACCAGGAAGTGGGGCGACCCCAGCCCGGATCGGAGCGAGGCATGACCCCGCAACGCGTCGCGATCGTGATCGGCGCGGCGTCCGGAATCGGTTGGGCCAGTGCACGGGCACTGGCTGCCGATGGCTGCCGCATCGTGTTGGCCGACCGCAACACCGATGGCGCCGCCGCCCGTGCCGCCGAACTGGGCGCACCGCACACCAGCGGTTACGTCGACGTCACCGACGAGGACTCGGTGCAGCGCCTGTTCTCCGACGTCGCCGGGCCGATCGATGTCGTGGTCAACTGCGCGGGGTTCAGCAACGTCGGCCTCATCACCGACATGCCCGTCGACCAGTTCCGTGACGTCATCGACGTCTGTCTCAACGGCGGTTTCATCGTCGCCAAGCACGCAGGCCGACGGTTGACCGAAGGCGGAGTGCTGGTGTCGATCTCGTCGCTCAACGGGCGGCAACCGGCCGCCGGCATGAGCGCGTACTGCGCAGCCAAGGCCGGCTTGTCGATGCTCACCCAGGTGGCGGCGCTGGAACTGGGACCTCGCGGCATCCGGGTCAACGCCATCGCTCCCGGATTCGTGCACACGCCGCTCACCGAGCCTGCGGCGATGATCCCGGGCGTCGTCGAGGAGTACGTCGAGAACACCGCACTGGGCCGCGCAGGCACACCGGAGGATATCGCCGCCGCGGTGGTGTTCGTGTGCTCGCCGCAGGCGTCGTGGATGACCGGCGAAGTCGTCGACCTCAACGGCGGCGCCCACCTCAAGCGCTACCCCGACGTGCTCGGCCATGTGATGAAGCTGGCCCAGGCGTGAGCTTTCAGGACAAGCAGGCTTTGGTCACCGGTGCGGGCTCCGGCATCGGCGCCGCGCTGTGCCGCGCCCTGGTGGCCGCGGGCGCCGAGGTGCTCTGCACCGACATCGACGGAAACGCCGCGGCCCGCACCGCCGACGCGCTGGGCGCCCGGTCGGCCCGCCTGGATGTCACCGACGCGGCTGCTGTCCAAGCAGCGGTCGACAGCGTCGTCGAGCGGGCCGGGCGGCTGGATCTGATGTTCAACAACGCGGGCATCGTGTGGGGTGGTGACACCGAACTGCTGACACTGGACCAGTGGAACGCCATCATCGACGTCAACGTGCGCGGTGTCGTGCACGGCGTCGCGGCGGCCTACCCGCTGATGATCCGGCAGGGCCACGGCCACATCGTCAACACCGCCTCGATGGCGGGGCTGGCGGCCGCGGGCCAGCTCACCAGTTATGTGATGACCAAACACGCCGTGGTGGGGATGTCACTCGCGTTGCGCTCGGAGGCTGCCGCGCACGGGGTGGGTGTTCTGGCGGTGTGCCCGGCGGCGGTCGAGACACCCATCCTCGACAAGGGCGCGGTCGGCGGATTCGTCGGTCGCGACTACTTTTTGCAAGGCCAAGGAGTCAAGGCCGCCTACGACGCCGACCGGCTGGCATCGGACACGTTGCGGGCGATCACCCGCAACAAGGCGATCCTCGTCAAACCCCGGCGCGCGCATGCCTCGTGGGTGTTTGCCCGGCTGGCGCCCGGGCTGATGCAACGCCTGTCGATGCGCTTCGTGGCCTCACAGCGGGCCGGCCAGGCACGCGCGGCAAATCCCCGCGTCGTGCAGGAGAAACGCTAGGGTTCAGCGCAGCAAGGGAAGGGGTCTGATGGAGAACCAGTTCACCCTCACCCAGAAACGCGCGCTGGCCGTCTTCACCGTCATCGCCCTGCTACTCGGGGCCTATTTCCTGCGCACCTTCTTCGTCCTCATCGTGATGGCCGCCGTTGGTGCATATCTGTTTTCGCCGCTCTACCAACGGTGTCTGCCCAGGATCGGGAGTGGCTTGTCAGCCACCGTGACCCTGTTGGTCGCGCTGCTCATGGTCATCGCGCCGGTGGCAATGGTGGTTTTCCTGGCCATCGTGCAGATCTCGCAGATGGTCAATGCGGTCAGAGGCTGGCTTGCCGACACCGATATCAGCACGCTCGGTGACCGGGGCCTTCAGCTGGTCAATTCACTGTTGGACCGGTTGCCGTTCCTGGATGTTCATCTGACCGCGGAGTCATTGCGCGATGCCGTGGCCAATGTGTCCCAGCGCGGCGGTGAGTGGCTGCTGGGAGTCCTGCAGGGTGCGGTGGGCGGTGCCGTCGGCGCGATCACCTCGTCGATCATCTTCCTGTACGTGTTCATCTCACTGCTGATCAACAAGGATGAGATGGCGACGCTCATCCGCAGACTCAACCCGCTGGGCGAGGAGATCACCGACCTGTACCTGGCCAAGACCGGTGCCATGGTCAAGGGCACCGTCAAGGGCCAGTTCGTGATCGCGCTGTGCCAGGGTGTCGCCGGAGCGATCTCGATCTACATCGCGGGTTTTCACAACGGGTTCTTCATCTTTGCGATCGTGCTGACCGCTCTGTCGGTGATCCCGCTCGGCGGCGGCATAGTCACCATCCCGTTCGGCATCGGAATGATGTTCTTCGGCAACGTCGGCGGCGGCATCTTCGTAGTGCTGTTCCACCTCCTGATCGTGACCAATATCGACAACGTGCTGCGGCCGATCCTGGTGCCCCGGGCCGCCCGGCTGGACTCCGCGTTGATGTTGTTGGCGGTGTTCGCCGGTATCGCGATGTTCGGCTTCTTCGGCCTCGTGATCGGCCCGGTGCTGATGATCATCATTGTGACCACGGTGAGCGTCTACCTGGCCGTGTACAAGGGCGTCGAACTCGAGACCGAGGAACCCGAAGGCCCCCGCAAACAGCGACGGCAACAGCTGTTGCATCGAGTGTTGTTCGGGCAGAAGGAAGAAGCCGCGCCGGCCGATCAGTGATCCGCGCCGCCGAACAGTTGCGGAGCGAAATCGGCACAGAACCGGTCTATGGTGCGGAGTTCCTCGTCGTCGAGTCGATGCCCCGGGGCGCGGCAGTGCGCGGACCCGAACCAACCACGGCGCACCGATATTTCCTTCTCGACCGCCACGATGAGCTCGACACCCTGCATCCAGGACGACAAATACGGAAGCATCCGGGTATGGAGCCCGACGGCGGCGTCATGGTCGCCACCGGTCCAGCTGTTCCAAATCTCAACGTAGAGTTCGGTAAACGAACAACCGGGCTGAACACCGATCGCTCCGCGCCGCAGCGCGTCGATCATGTGCAAACCTGCGTACCCGACAAGAGATGGCAACGCCCGCCCGGGCGACGGTGCCGACAATGCGCTGATCATCCGGCCGGGCGGTACCGATTCGACCTTGACCGCCTGCAGGTTCGGGTGCCGGTCAGCGAGAGTCCGCAAAGTCGTTGCATCGAGCGCGGTTCCGGTCTGTGCGGGCGCATACTGGACGACGACCGGCACCGGATCGACGGCTGAGATCACCGCCTCGACATGCGCGAGCACCGCCTCCCGCGATGGGCCGAGTTGAAACGGCGGAAGGACGTTGATGGCATCGGCGCCGGCTTCCGCAGCGCGCGTCGCCTCGCTGACCGCCAATCGGGTGGCATGGTCGGGCACCGAGATCACCGCCGCTACCCGGTCGTTCCCGACGGTGTGAGGCAGCAACGCGTCGCACAGAGCGTGGCGTTCGGCCGTGGCCAGTTTGAGGAATTCGCTCGCGAACCCCGGAAACATCACTGCTGTGGCGCCCGCGTCCAGGGTGTGCTCCACCACCGAGTTGAAGCCGTCGAGGTCGAGGGCGCCCTCGGAGTCGAACGGCACCTCCAACACCGGGCAGACCCCCGTGAGCATCCGCTGGACGTCAGTCATGTGAATGTCTATCCCTTGGCGTTGGGCCGTCGTCACCGGACGGATTCGTTCGGTGCGGATTCGTTGTCTGTGACCGAGGCGGCCAGGCTCCCCTCGTGCGTGTACCGGTTGGAGACGAGCGCGACTGCCGCTGCGGCGAGCATCGCGCCGGCGATCAGGAGCAGCGGTACGGCGAAAGAGCCCGTCGCCTCACGGACCCGGCCGATCAGCGGCGGCACGGCAACCCCGGCGATGTTGGCGGTCGAGTTGATCAGTGCCACCGCGGCGGCTGCCGCGACTCCGCTGGTGAACGCCGTAGCGGTGGACCACAAGGCCGGTACCGCAGACCATGCGAATCCGGTCGACACGGCAAGAAGGAGAAAGCCCAGCAGCGACTGTCCCGCTGCGACGCTGCCGACCAGCAATACGCCGGCCAACGCCATCGGTACTGCCATATAGATGTGGCGCCGCCCGCCGCGATCGACCTGCCTGCCGACGATGAGCATGAAAATCACCGCGAACGCATACGGGATTGCGGTGAGCAGCGTGGTCACCAGATTGCTCGGTGTGCCGAAAGTGCCTTTGATCACCTGCGGCATCCACAGCGTCAGCCCAATGCTGTTGAACGAGTACAGGAAGAAGAACAACGCCAGGAGCAACGTGCCAGGGTGGAAGAGGGCGCCGCGGATCGAGAACTTCCGGACCGCCTCCGCTTCATCGCGTTCACGGGTCATCGTGCTCACGAGCCACTCCCGGTTCCGTTCCGGGAGCCAATGCGCCTGGGCGGGATAGTCGGTGAAGAACCTCAACACGATGAATCCGAGCACGACAGCGGGGATTCCGGAGACCACGAACAACCACTTCCAGCCGGCGAGGCCCAGCAGACCGTCGAGGTTCAGCAATAGCCCCGATAAGGGCGCCCCGATCACCGTGGCCAGCGCAGCGCCGACATAGAACCGCCCCATTGCGCGGGCGCGGTGCCGCTTCGGAAACCACTGGGACAGATAGAAGATGATGCCCGGGGTGAAGCCGGCCTCTGCGGCGCCAAGCAACAGCCTGACCGTATAGAAGGACTTCTCACCGACCACCAACGCCATGCACGCCGCGACGATGCCCCAGGTGATCATGATCCGTGCGATCCACCGACGAGCGCCGAAGCGGTGCAGCGCAAGGTTGCTCGGGATCTCGAAAATGATGTAGGTGACGAAGAACAATCCCGCGCCCAGCCCATATGCGGCGGCCGTCAGACCGATGTCCTCGTTCATGGTGAGCGCCGCGATGGACACGTTCGAGCGGTCGATGTAGGCGACCAGGTAACAAACGATGATCAGGGGCATCAACCGCCGTGCCACGCGGCGCATGGTGGAGCTTTCCAAATCCAATGCGCCGGTGTCTTGCGTGGGATTGGGCATCACACCTCCGGGATTTGTTGCATACTGTGCAACAGCATTGCGTATCTTGTTTAGTGTGGTGGATCACAAAAGCTGCGTCAAGGCGTTGTGGCCGAACAACGGATCGGAGGTGACCGGCGATGGAGGCCGTTGACTACGCGAAATGGACTGTGGTGCTTATATTTCAGGAGGTCCGGCGGAGACACACCCCGGATCGCCGGATCGGCGCCAAGAGCCCCGCGGTCGGCGTGGCAGGCTGAGGTCATGTCCCAAACCGTCGCGCGGGCAATCGAGATTCTCGAATACGTGAGCACCACGCCTCGAACCCAGACGGAGGTGGCGAAGCACCTCGGCGTTCACCGGTCCACTGCCCTGCGTCTGCTCGAAACGTTGACGACCAGCGGGCTGGTCCGGCGATGGGACAACGGCAGGTATGGCGTCGGTTATCGACTGGCCGGACTCGCTGCGCTCGCATTGGAACAGTTCGACCTGGCCAAGATCACCCGGCCGCATCTCCAGGAGCTGTGCGAAATCTCCACACACACGGTCCATTTGGCCGTCCTTGAGCGCGATCGCATTGTCTATGCCGACAAGGTCGAGCCGCCACGATCCATCCGTCTGTACTCGCAGATCGGCCAACCCGTGTGCTTCCACACCGCAGGCGTGAGCAAGGCGATCCTGGCCTACCAACCCGAGAATCGGGTGCGAAGCATGCTGGCCGGTCACGAGTTCGAGCGGCACACCGACACCACGATCACCGACCTCGAGGAATTCGTTGCGCAACTCCGCACCACCCGCGACAACGGGTTCGCGGTCGACGACGGGGAGTTCGAGGACTACGTCAACTGCATCGCCATGCCGATCAGGGATGCCACCGGCGAGGTTCTCGCGGCCGTCTCCGTCACGGCGCTGAAGGCCCGCGCGGACCTCGAAAGCCTCACCCGGTTACTGCCCGATCTCGGACGCGCTGTCACCACAATCTCCAAGGAGCTGGGATGGAGACAATGAACGATTGGTTCTCCGCCGGCTACTTGTCCGCGCTCAGTCGCTCGGTGAGAAACTCGATCACCCGCTTGCGCGCTTCGTAGGCGGGGTGACCGTCGACTTCACGGACCTGATCGGTGAGCACCGAATGAGCGGCCGGCGCGATGCCGTGCTCATTGCCCTTTTTCGAATCGATCTCGATGACCTCGAACGCATCCCCCAGCCGTGCCTTGAGAGTCGAGAACCGCTCACCGGGCGACATCCAGTCCTGGCTGAACCGCAGCCCCAGCGCACACAGACCGTCGTTGGCGGCGCGCTGCTCGACGATCTTGAGCTCACCTTCCGAGATGCCCGGATCGCGTTTCTGCTTGGCGGTCAACGGCAGTGGCAGCGACGGTTGGCTGAGCACCGGAGCCAGCACGCTGTCGTCCACCGCGGCCGCCAGAGCGAAGCCACCCGAGAAGCACTGTCCGATCACACCGACCCCCTTGCCGGGGGTGATGGCATTGAGGTCACGGGCCAGCGCCCGCAGATAGTGGGCGATCGGCCGGTCGGCATTGGTCGCAAACGCCGAGAATTCCTTCGTCACACAGCCCTTCATCAACACCGGCACAGCACCGGGTCGCAGCGCCTTGGCGCCGGGGGTGCCGAACAGTGACGGGGCGGCGACGGTGAAGCCGTTGTCCACGAGATGATTACCCAGCGCCAGCACGCCGGGGTGCAGGCCCGGCATTTCCGGAATCAGCACCACACCGGGGCCTTCACCCCGGCGGTACACGTCGTACGTCTGGCCTGCCGCCGAGAACGGCGCGGCGGTCCATCCGGTGAGATCAGCTTCTGGTGCGGTCATCATTCATCCCCTTTGGCGTCCAGAGTGAAGAAGATCGCGAACTATCCCGAGAATCTCGCGATCGACTTCACGTTGGGCCCTGAGTAGGTTGCAACGGCGACTGCTTCTGCGTCGCACTGGCCAGCGTACGGTACTCATCCGTACCACCGGCACCGGTGATCGCGACCTGGGCCGGACCGCTCAGCCGGGTCGTCCACACCGGCTCCGGGTCAGAACTCTCGTACACCACCCAGGTCACTCCGTCGACGTCCTGCGTGCCTGCCGGGTAGGAATCCGGTTTGATCGATGCGACCAGCCGCGCCTCATCGGCATTGCTCTGGGTCAGGCTCAGGTACATGCCGTCGGGGGCGAGGTATCCGGTCCGAGAGGTCACCGCCCGGCCGCGCTGCCCGTCAGGCAGGGTGGCGCCACCGTCGATGCTGCCGCGGCTGCCGGAGTTGGGCTGCCAGCCCTCCGGCAGTTGCGGCAGGCGGATCGGGATCTTCAACGCATCGGCGTCAGCTTGCAGACCGGCCGCGACGTCGTACTCAGGCGCAGGTCCCGCTCCCGGCCCGCTGGCCTGGAACGAGCACATGCCCAGCAGTCCGGCGAGCACGATGCAGGCCAGCACCAGCGGTGCCATCGACCAGAACATGTCACGGCCGTCCTGCAGCAGCCGTGACTTCGCCGGCCTGGGGGCCGGGGTGGGCTGGGTGGTCATGACAGTCAGTATCCCAGCCCGCCGGATCTGGTTATCCGGCGGCGAGCTCATCGACGTGCGTGGTCACTGTCCGGCCACCCGCAGGAAGAAGTCGTCGCCGCCGACCTGACCACCCTTGAGCACGGCCTCCGCCCCGTCGAGCACCGACCCGGCGCCGAACATCCGGCACAGCAGCCCCGCCACGTCGATCGAGCTGAGGATCTCGATGGCGGTGACCCCGGCCATGCCGATGATCTCGCCGGACGTGTCGCCGCCGGCCACCACCAGGCGACGGGTCAAGCCGTCCTCGACCGCGCCGAGCGCCAGCGTGCCGAGGCGTCGGCTCAGGTCTGTGGGCGCGGTAGCGGTGCTCTGCCCGCGCGCGGTGTAGACGACCGTGTGCCTGCCGTCGCCCAGCGCCGCGCGGACCTGCCCGGTGACATCGGCACTGTCGATGTGCATGCTGAACCAGCCAGCCTGCTCCGCAGCCCGGATCTGCCGGTCGGTGACCGGCGAGCAGCTGCCCGACACCACCAGCACCGGCCCCTGTGCGGGTCGCACATCCCCGTGTGCGGGGGCCGGCGGTACGCCGCTGCCCGCCAGCGCCGCGCCGTACCCGTAGGACAGGCCGCCCGACCCGACCGCGAACACCGGGCGATCGAACCCGCATCGATGGTGGCGCAGCGACGCACCGAACCGGACCAGGTCGGCATCGGTCATGGCGTCGACGACGAAAGCGCGGTCGGAGCCGTGTAGGCAATCGGTCAGGCCGGCCGCCAGGGCGGCATCGTCGCGCAGCAGGGGAACGTGCAGCACGCCCACTGTCGAACCGCTCGGCAACTGCCGGCCGAGGTGCAGCCGCAGATCCGGCTCGTCGACGGGTGTGGCGGGATGTGTGCGCATGGGATCGTGACGGTCCAGCCGGTAGTTCTGGCCCGCGTAGGCGGCGAAGTGGTTCGCGAACGCCGTCCAGCGCCCGAATTCCGGCTGCGCGGGCAGCACGGGAACAGGCAGGTCCAGGCCGAGTTCGCGTTGCACACCGTCGATGACGGCCCCGATGCTGCCCCGCTCGGGGGACGAGTCGAACGTGGAGCAGACCTTGTACTGAAGCAGTTCCGGTTCCAGCCCGGCCAGTATCCGCAACGCGGGCAGGGCAATTCGAGAAGAATCGGTGACCGATCGCGCGGTGGTGGCGATCCCGATGACGTCGTACTCGTCATCGAGGGTTTCGGGCATCGTGGTGAACAGCCGCGACCGCAGGCCATAGCGCTGAAACTGCCACAGCGCATCGGTGGCTCCCGTGAAATCGTCGGCGACGAACGCTGCCCGCACCATCAGCCGAAGTGTGCCAGCGCGGCAGCGAGCTCGCTATGTTGCCCGGCCGCTTCCTGCAGCGGCACCCCGGCAGCGACCGCCTCCCACGCCTGGCGCATGCTGCGTGCCCCCGCAGCAGGCCCGCCCGGGTGACCCAGGATCCCGCCGCCTGCGAGCACGAGCAGATCGTCGGTGCCGGTGTGCTGCCACGTCGTCGGCGCGGTGCCCGCAGATTGGGCCGACGAGATGACCGGGAGGCATTCGCGACCGCCGAGCAGCGGGGTGCGCACCGCGTTGATGTTCGCGGCGGTCTCCTTGTCCTCGACGAAGAACTTCGACCGGAACCCGCCCACGTGCAGATGGTCCACGCCGGCGAATCGGGTCAGCTTCTGGAATGCGCCGAAACCCATCCCCAGGTTGGGATGCCGTGATGCCGCGGCGAATCCCGCGAGGTGGCCGTGGATCACCAGATCGGTGTGTCGACGTACGGCGCACAGAGCCGGGATACCGACGAGTGCCGTGTTCACCATGACGCATTTGCCGCCGGCCTCTTCGACGTAGGCGGCCGATTCGAGCATGTGGTCCACTTCATCGCTGATGTTGAACGCATACAGCGGGCGCCGGCCCGTCTCGCTCTCGACATCGTCCAGGGCACGGATGATCTGCGGGACCCGGTCTCGGAGCGGCGTGGGCGGGCAGTCGGCGTTGACTTCGTCGTCCTTGATGAAATCCAAACCCGCCAGGCCCAATTCACGGACCACCCGGTGGTAATCGGGAGCGGCCAGGCCGATGTTCGGTTTGACGATGGTTCCCAGCAGGACACCGGATGGGCGGCCCACCAGCGTGCGTGTCCCGGTGACACCATGCGGGGCCGGCGGGTACGCAACGCCGAATTCGTCGGGGAAATCGATGTCGAGCAGCTTGATTCCGGCCAGCTCGCTCAGCTCGTAGAGATTGCCGGAGATGAACGCCAGCATCCGGGTCAGCGATGGACCACTGTTGACCAGTGGGTAACCGATCCGCACCAGTCCCCCACGCAGCGTCCCGGTTTCGCGGCCCCGCGCACCCGGCAGGGCAGCGCTCAGGTCCTCGGCCAACGGCGTGATGCCAAGGACCTGAGCGCGGTGCCGTCGGTGCAGCTCCGGCGTCTCCCCGGCGACCTTGGTAAAGGTTCCGGTGGTCTGTTCACCGGCGATCGCTTCGGCAGCCTGCTCCAGCGGCAGGTAACTCAGGATCCGGTAGGTGACCTCGATGGCGTCGGTCAACGTTTCAGCCTCTCAAGAATGTTGTGGTGGCTCAGCTCAACAGGCTGGGCAACCAGGTGGACAGCGCCGGGATGTAGGTGATGAGGACGAGCGTCAGGAGCAGCGACAGGAAGAACCGCCACGAGGCCGTGGTGATCTTGTCCAAACTCACCCCGGCGATCGAGGCACCCACCACCAGCGTCGGTGCGACCGGTGGAGTCACCAGTCCGACAAGAAGATTGATCACCACGATGACACCGAAGTGAACCGGGTCCATCCCGAGCGCATCCACGAGCGGGGCCAGGATCGGGACCGCGATGATGATGCCGGGCGCCACGTCGAGGAAGGTTCCGATGATCAGGAGCAGAACGTTGATCAACAGCAGCTGAACCCAGACCGACGAGGTCAGTGAGAGCAGGAACTCGGCGATCGTCTGGGGGATCTGCTCGATGGTCATGATCCAGCCGAACAGTGTCGAAGCCGCGATGATGAGCATCACGATGCCGGTGGACACCACCGCCCTGGTCATCACCGCGGACATATCGCGGAATCTGAGTTCGCGGTAGACGAAGAGTTCGACAATCAGCGCGTAGATCACCGTGGCGACCGCGGCCTCGGTGACGGTGAGGATTCCGGAGACGATTCCGCCGACCATGAGCACGGGGGTCATCAGTGCGAGGAAGGCTCCTCTGAGGCTGACGAAGAATTCCCGCACCGACGCGCGTTCGCCCGCCGGGTAGCCCGCCCGGATCGACTGCCAGTAACCCACGGCGATCAGCAGCACCACCATCAGGATTCCTGGCACGATGCCGGCGACGAACAGCGAGGTGATGGAGACACCGGCGGCAATGCCGTACAGCACCATGGGAATCGACGGCGGGAACACCGAGCCGAGCACACCGGCATTGGCGACGACCGCGCCGGCGAATGCGGGGTCATAACCACGTTGACGCATCTGTGGCACGAGCACGCTGCCGACCGCGGCCGTGTTGGCCACCGACGATCCCGACACCCCCGAGAACAACATGGTCGACAGAATGCCGACCACTGCAAGGCCACCCCGGAAGTGACCGACCATCGCGGCCGCGAACTCGATCATTCGCCGGGCCATGGCCCCGCGGGCCATGATCTCGCCGGCGAGCAGAAACGCCGGGATGGCAATGAGGGCAAATGAATCCATCCCGGTGAACATCCGCTGGGAGATCACCGCGAGCGGCAGGTCGGTGCCGGTCGCCATCATCGCCACCACCACCGCCATCAACAGCGCGATGCCGACTGCCACATTGCAGGCGACCAACACCGCGAAACCGCCGAACAGCCAGCCGATCATGTTGTGCTCCGTCCGTCGGATCGGACTCCGATGGCGCCCGCGGCTTCCTCTGCCACCGCGCGGTCCTCATCCGCCGACAGCAGGACGTCGGCGTCCCCACGCAGGTGCACAAGGATGTGCTCCAGGCTGAACACGATGCCCAGCAATGCAAACAGGGGGAATACCAGGTAGATCCAGGCCATCGGCACCCCGGTGGCCGGGGCCTGCGAGTCCAGGCCGACCTCGATGAGCTTGCGGCTCGACAGGCCCACCACGACGAAGAAGGCGATGCTGATGACATCCACGCCGATGATCACGGTGCGCCGGACCGCCACCGGCAGCTTGGTGACCAGGCTGGAATAGCCGGCATGCAGCTGACGTCGATGAGCCACCGTGATCGCGACGAAACTGGTGAGGATGAACAGGAATCGCGAGATCTCCTCCGTCCACGCCAGCGACTCGTCGAGGACGTAGCGGAATAGCACCTGCAGCGTGATGACCACGACGATGCCGATGAGTCCGGCGCCGGCGATCACTCGCGCTACGACGTCCAAACCGTCGGCCACCCGGTGGAATACATCCTTAGGAGTCATTGGCGGCCACCAGGTGGTCGTAGAGCTCTTGACCGAACTCTTGTGCGTAGTGTGCGTGCACCGGCTGGACGGCGCGCCGGAACGCCTCGCGGTCGACGTCGACGAAGGTCATGCCCTTGTCCCGCAACATCTTCTGGTACTTCTGCTCATCGGCGGCAGTGCGTTCGTTGTGGTGCTCCCGCACCGTGGCCGCCGCCTCGGTGACCACCTCTTGCTGCTGGGTCGAGAGCCGGTTCCAGGCATCTTCGGACATCGCGAGCATCACGTAGCCGTACACGTGATCAGTGCGCATGACGTAGCGCTGCACCTCGTAGAGGTTTCCCGATTCGATGATGGCGTAAGGATTTTCCTGGCCGTCGATCACCCCCTGCTGCAGTGCGCCGTACACCTCGGAGAATGCCATCGGGGTGGGGTTGGCGCCCATGGCTCGCCAGGCGTCGATCGCCGCCGGGATCTCGGGCACGCGGACCTTGGCGCCGTCAAGCTGCGCCGGTGCGGTGATCTCGCGGTTGGCGGTCAGCTCTCGCGGGCCCCGGTCAAGCCAGGACAAGTTGCGTATCCCTTTCTCCGACAACATTTCCGACAGCTGTTGACCACCTGGTCCGGCAAGGGCCTTGTTGAGGGATTGCTGGCTGGTGAACATGTACGGGATCTCCAGCATCGTCATCGCAGGCACGACCGACGAGAGCACTCCGGCGACCAACGTGAAATCGACCGACCCGATCTGCATGCCCTCGACCATGTCCCGGTCTCCACCGAGCTGGGCACCGGGATACACCTTGACTTCGACGGCTCCCCCGCTGTTCTCGTTCACCAGGTCCGCGAACTCCTGAGCCGAGGTCTGCCACGGATCGGTCACGGAGTTGACGTGCCCCAGCCGCAGTTGGATCGTGTCGTGGCGGCCTCCCGAACAGCCCACCAGCGCGCTCAACGTCAGGACCGCCACACACAGCCGCAGCGCCTTCGTTCGTCGTGACGTCATTCCGTCAACCCCGGCAGGACGAGCGTCTTGATGGCCGCGCCGCCCTCGGACTGACGGGTGAACTCCGCACCCACCTCATGCAGGCCGACGCGTTTGGTGATGAACCGCCCGTAGGACTCCGGATCAGCGGCGAGCAGGCTCAGTGCGGCGTCGAAGTCCGCACTGTTGTAGGTGAGCGACCCGACCAGGGTCTGCTCATCGGTCACCATCGACGACGCCGCGATCATGGCGGTGTCGCGGTAGAGGCCCAGCAGCACGATTCGGCCGCCCGGCCGGGTAAGCGCGGCACCGTCCACCAGACTCTGCGGCGCGGTGGCCGCGACGATGGTGGTATCGGCGCGCTCGAAACGGCTTGCCCGAAGCTCCTCGACGATGTCCGACGTGCGGACGTCGGAGGGGCGTCGCGCCCCCAGCTCAGCTGCGACGCCGAGCTTTTCGGCATCGATGTCGGTGACGACATCCACCTGGGCGCCGAGGTGGCGGGCAACCATCGTGCACAACAGGCCGATGGTGCCCGAGCCGACGATGTTGACCGTCATTCCGGGACCGGTCTGGCCGCGCCGATTCGCGTGACATGCGACGGCGAGCGGTTCGGCCAGGGCGGCCAGCTCAAGTGGGAGGCCGTCGGGCACGGGGTGCACCATGTTCGCCGGAGCGGCGAAGAAGTCGGCCAGGCTGCCGTGCCAACCGTGGGTCGCCGGGTACTGCTTGTATTCACACAGTTCGTTGTCGCCCCGCCGGCAGGCGTCGCACGCGCCGCAGATGCGGTGCGGTTCGATCACCACCCGGTCGCCGAGTTCGACCGTGGCGACGTCCGATCCACGGGCGACCACCGTGCCCGCGGGCTCATGCCCCAGCACCACGGGCGGCTGCCGGAATGGGTGACGCCCGTGCCACGCGTGCAGATCCGAACCGCAGATTCCCGAGGCTTCGACGGCGATGACGATCTCATCCCGGCACGGCTCGGGGTCGGCGATGTCACGGACCTCGACGTGACGGGTCGCGGTGAGTACGGCCGCTTTCACGCCAGAAACTCCCCGGCCGGCGGGCACGGTGTAGGGGCAGGGCCGGTTCGGGCCATGAGGCGACTCCAGAGCTTCTTCAGTGGCATACTTGTACGTACAACAAGTCCGGACAAGTATGCTGTGGATCACATGAGGTGTCAATCGTCACCGTGATTTCTGTCCTAGCCTTGAACGCTGATGCTGTCGGAGGGAGCGCCGTGGTGCCAGAGCAGGCGCTGGACCGTGCGAGCGGCGTTCCCTTGTACGCCCAGGTGCGTGAAGTCCTGCGCAGCCAGATCCTCGGACAGAACATTGCGCCGGGCGAACACCTGCCCGGCGAACTGGAGCTTCAGGAGAGTTTCGGCGTAGCGCGCAGCGTGATCCGGCAGGCCCTCGCAGAGCTGGCCGACGCCGGGCTCATCCGGCGCGAGCGCGGCCGGGGCAGCGTCGTCGTGCCCACCCGGGTACATCGCAGGCGGGCAGAACAGGCCGGCGGCCTGAGTCGTCAATTGGCCGCGGCGGGAGAGCAACTGCGGACCGTGGTGATCGACCTGACCGCCGCCACCGCACCGGAGGCCGCGGTCGCGGCGTTGGAAACTTCCGACGCCTGGCGCATCGAGCGCCTGCGCTTCGTGGACGACGAGCCGCTGGTGTTCATGCGGTCATGGGTGTCACGGGAGCTGTTCCCGGAGCTCACCGCCGACGCGATACAAGGGTCGTTGCTCGGATACATGCGGTCCGCCGGCGTCGTCCCGGTCGGCGGCCCGCGCCAGATGCGGGCGGTGCCGGCGGATCCGACCGTTGCCGGTTACCTCGGCATCGACGTCGGGACACCGGTGCTGTTGCTGCATGCGGTCACCAACGACGCGCACGGACGCGGGCTGGAATGGTCCACGGTGTGGCATGAGCCCTCGACCGTCTTCGACGTCGACGCGAGGGTCGCAGCCGAAGATTCGACCGCCCCCGACTTGGGTCGGGTGCGTGAGCTTGTCGCGGAGTTGACGACGCTGTTCACCCCCGGCCAACCCTGAGGAGGCCGCCCGCATCCCGGCTCCCAATTGACGACCCCGTTCTGGGAGAATCCCAGCCATGAGTCCCTCGCGCGGTGAAGCCCCGGATCGTAACCTTGCCCTCGAGCTCGTCCGGGTAACCGAGGCGGGCGCCATGGCCGCAGGCCGCTGGGTGGGCCGTGGCGACAAGGAGGGCGGTGACGGGGCTGCCGTCGACGCCATGCGTGAGCTGGTCAATTCGGTCTCGATGCGCGGTGTGGTGGTGATCGGCGAGGGCGAGAAGGACAACGCCCCGATGCTCTACAACGGCGAAGAGGTCGGCAACGGCGACGGCCCGGAATGCGACTTCGCTGTCGACCCGGTCGACGGCACCACACTGATGAGCAAGGGCATGCCCAACGCGATCTCGGTGCTCGCGGTCGCCGAGCGCGGGGCGATGTTCGACCCGTCGGCGGTGTTCTACATGAACAAGATCGCCGTCGGCCCCGACGCGGTCGACGTCATCGACATCACCGCCCCCATCGGCGAGAACATCCGCAAGGTCGCAAAGGTCAAGAACTCCAGCGTCGCCGACCTCACGGTGTGCGTGCTGGACCGGCCCCGCCACGCGCAGCTGATCCAGGACGTGCGCGACGCCGGCGCGCGGATCCGGCTGATCTCCGACGGTGACGTCGCGGGCGCGATCTCGGCGTGCCGGCCCAATTCGGGCACCGATCTGCTCGCAGGCATCGGCGGCACCCCCGAGGGCATCATCACCGCGGCCGCGATCCGCTGCATGGGCGGCGCGATCCAGGCAGTGCTGGCGCCTACCGACGACGCCGAACGCCAGAAGGCCATCGACGCCGGGCACGACCTGGATCGGGTGTTGCACACCGAGGACCTGGTGTCGGGCGAGAACGTCTTCTTCTCGGCCACCGGCGTCACCGACGGCGACCTGCTCAAGGGCGTCCAGTACTACGGTGGCGGCTGCACCACCCAGTCGATCGTGATGCGATCCAAGTCCGGCACCGTCCGGATGATCGAGGCCTACCACCGCCTCGCCAAGCTCAACGAGTATTCCTCGGTCGACTTCACCGGCGACAAGTCCGCCGCCTATCCCCTTCCATAACCCGACATCTACCTACTCAATCCGACGAACAGGGAGCACATGGCCACCGCCGACAACGACGTCGAGTACCGCATCGAGCACGACACCATGGGTGAAGTGCGGGTGCCGAAGAATGCGCTGTGGCGCGCGCAGACCCAGCGGGCAGTGGAGAACTTCCCGATCTCCTTCCGCGGCCTGGAGCGCACCCAGATCAGGGCCCTGGGTCTGCTGAAAGCAGCATGCGCACAGGTCAACAAGGACCTCGGCCTGCTGGCACCGGAGAAGGCCGACGCGATCATCGCCGCCGCCGGTGAGATCGCCGACGGCAAGCACGACGACCAGTTCCCGATCGACGTGTTCCAGACCGGTTCGGGCACCAGCTCCAACATGAACACCAATGAAGTGATCGCGTCCATCGCGGCTGCCAACGGTGTGTCGGTGCATCCCAACGACGACGTCAACATGTCACAGAGCTCCAACGACACCTTCCCCACCGCCACCCACATCGCGGCGACGGAAGCCGCTGTGCGTCACCTGATCCCGGCCCTCGAGGTACTGCATGAGTCGCTGGCCGGCAAGGCTCGTCAGTGGCGCACCGTGGTGAAATCCGGCCGCACCCACCTGATGGACGCCGTGCCGGTGACCCTGGGCCAGGAGTTCGGCGGCTACGCCCGCCAGATCGAGGCAGGCATCGAACGAGTGAAGGCGACGCTGCCGCGCCTGGGCGAGCTGGCGATCGGCGGCACCGCCGTCGGCACCGGGCTCAATGCGCCCGACGGGTTCGGCGCCAAGGTGGTCGAGGTGCTGGTCAGCCAAACCGGCCTGGCCGAACTGCGCACCGCCACAGACGCTTTCGAGGCGCAGGCGGCCCGCGACGGCCTGGTGGAGGCCTCGGGTGCGCTCAAGACCATCGCGGCCTCGCTGACCAAGATCGCCAACGACGTGCGCTGGATGGGCTCCGGCCCGTTGACCGGGCTAGGCGAGATTCAGCTGCCCGATCTGCAGCCGGGCAGCTCGATCATGCCGGGCAAGGTCAATCCCGTTCTGCCCGAGGCGGTTACCCAGGTCGCCGCCCAGGTCATCGGCAATGACGCCGCCGTCACGGTCGGCGGGCTGTCAGGTGCTTTCGAGCTGAACGTGTACATCCCGATGATGGCCCGCAATGTGCTGGAGTCGTTCACCCTGCTGTCCAATGTGTCGCGGCTGTTCGCCGAGCGCTGCATCGACGGCCTGGTCGCCAACGAGGCCCACATGCGCGACCAGGCCGAGTCCTCGCCGTCGATCGTGACGCCGCTGAACTCGGCGATCGGTTACGAGGAGGCCGCCAAGGTGGCCAAGGAAGCGCTCAAGGAGCGCAAGACCATCCGCCAGACCGTGATCGACCGCGGCCTGATCGGCGACAAGCTCTCGGAGGCCGAGCTCGACAAGCGTCTCGACGTGCTCGCCATGGCGAAGGTCAAGCCGGGCGAGTAAGCCCACCTTTTCCTGGGCGAGCAGACAGTTAGGTCCCCGAAAACACCGCTCGCGGGGTACCTGAGTGTCTGCTCGCCGGGGAAGGTGACCGCAAGAATGTGGGACTTTGTGCCCTACCGCGGCGTCCCGCGGGGGCGCACCGTGGAGGAGTGAGTAGTAGGTTTCCCGACGCCGAGACCCTGCGAGCCGCCCTGTCGCTGGCGGTCCGGGCGCCGTCGGTGCACAACTCGCAGCCGTGGCGCTGGGTGGTCCGCGGCCACAGTCTGCACCTGTACGCCGACCCCGAACGCCACCTGCCCGCCACCGACCCCGACTGCCGCGACCTACAGCTGAGCTGCGGTGCCACGCTGCACCACTGCGTCGTCGCGCTGGCCAGCCTGGACTGGAAGGCCACGGTGCACCGGCTACCCGACCCCGGCGACCCGAATCACCTTGCCGCCATCACCATGACGCCGCACCCGAGCGCCGACGTCGAGGTGAAGCTGGCCACCGCGATACAGGACCGCCGCACCGATCGTCGCCATTACAGCGCCAGAGAGGTATCCCCCGCCGACATCGCGCTGATCGGCGCCCGGGTCGCCCGTTCGGGTGTGGCGATGCGTCGCGTGGAGTCGCTGACTGACCTGAATGCGGTTATCGACCAGGCAGTTTCGCGTCACGTGTCGGACTACGAGTATCTCAGCGAGCTGACCAGGTGGAGCGGGCGTTACGCGTCGCTGGCCGGGATTCCCGCACACAGCACGCCCGCCCCGGATCCGTCGGCGCCCGTGCCCGGGCGCCTGTTCGCCGGGCCGGTCCTGATGCAGCCGACCAACAGCAGCGGTGCCGGCGATCACGGCGTGGTGCTGGCGCTGGGCACCCGCGACGACGATGCGCTGGCGCGGCTGCGCGCCGGTGAAGCCACCAGCCTGCTGCTGCTCACCGCGACCGCGCTGGGCATGGCGACCTGCCCGATCACCGAGCCACTCGAGGTGGCAGAAACGCGGGCGGCGTTGCGCGACGAGCTTTTCGATTCACGCGAATATCCGCAGATGCTGGTCCGGGTGGGCTGGCCAGCCGCGGACGCCGACCTACTGCCTGCCACGCCACGCCGCAAACCCCGCGTCTAAACCGGCAGGGGCACCGTCCAGCGCAGCACAGTGCCTCCGCCGGAACGGTTCTCGACGTTCAACTCGCCGGCCGCCGAGGCGGCGCGGTCACGCAGATTCGCCAAACCGCTTTCCGTGACGGGGCCACTGATGCCGCTGCCGTTGTCGGCGACCTCGATACACAGGTCGTCCTCGACCTTCACCCGCACCGTCAGTTCGGTTGCCCCGGAATGCCTTACGGCGTTGCTCACCGCTTCACGCAACACCGCCTCGGCGTGCTCGGCCAGCGTGGCGTCGACCACCGACAGCGGTCCCACGAACTGCGCCGTGGTGTGCAGCCCGGCCCCGGCGAACTGTGCGATCACCTCATCCAGCCGCTGCCGCAGCCGCGTCGCGCCTGCGGGAGGACCGTGCAGGTCGAAGATGGCGGTGCGGATGTCCTGGATGACGGCCTGCAGATCGTCGACGCTGTCGGTGAGCCGCTGTTGCACCTCGGCCGACCGGGCCCGCGGGATTGTCCCCTGCAGGTTCAAGCCCACCGCGAACAGACGCTGGATCACGTGGTCGTGCAGATCGCGGGCGATCCGGTCGCGGTCGGCGAGGATCTCGAGTTCACGCACGCGGCGTTGCGACGTCGCCTGCTGCCAGGCAAGCGCGGCCTGATCGGCGAAGCCCGCCGCCATGTCCAACTGCTCTGCGCTGAAGACCCGGCCGCCCTCGCCGCGCACCGCGACCAGCACCCCGGCCACGGTGTCGGTGGCCCGCAACGGCAGCACCAGCGCGGGTCCGCCGGCCAGGTCGAGCCGGTCCAGGCGCTGCGGAACGCCCGCGCGGAACGCGGTGCCTACGGGGCTGTCCGTCACCGGGATCGTGTCCAATTCGGCGACGGTGCCCGCCGTCGCGACCACCACCAGCGTGGCCACCTCGGAAGCAGGCGCCTCGGCGTCGACCGGAACCGCCACCAGCGCACCGTCGGCACCGGTCAGTTTGAGCGCCTCATCGGCGACGAGACGAAACACCGTGGCCGGGTCAGTGCCCGCGAGCAGGGCGCTGCCGATGTCGCGGGTCGCGGCGATCCAGGCGTGCCTGGCGCGCGATTGCTCGTAGAGCCGGGCGTTGTCGACGGCGATCCCCGCAGCCGCAGCCAACGCCTCGACCAGCACCTCGTCGTCCTCACTGAACGGCTGGCCGTTCTTCTTGTCGGTGAGGTACAGGTTGCCGAACACCTCGTCGCGGATCCGGACCGGCACACCGAGGAAGGTCCGCATCGGCGGGTGACCCGGCGGGAAGCCGACCGAAGCGGAATGCTCGTGGATGTCGTCGAGCCGGATGGGGTGCGGGTCGTCGATCAGTACCCCGAGCACACCGCGTCCCTCTGGCAGATGCCCGATGCGCTGCCGCGTCGCGTCGTCGATGCCCTCGTTGACGAACTCGACCAGCTCATGGCCCTCACCACGCACGCCCAGAGCGCCGTAACGGGCGTCGACCAGCTCGATCGCGGTGTGGACGATGGTGCTCAAGGTGACGTCTAGATCCAGCCCGGAGGTCACCGCGAGCATCGCCTCGACCAGCCCGTCGAGCCGGTCCCGGCCGGTCAGGATCTGCTCGACGCGGTCCTGGACCTCGGTCAGCAGTTCGCGCAACCGCAACTGGGACAGGGTCGTCCGCAAGGCACCCTGATCGTCGGTCACTGCACCAACCTATCCGTGGCGGTCGAGCTTGGAGACGAACACCGCGGCCTGGGTACGTCGCTCCATTCCCAGCTTGGCCAACAACCGGGAGACGTAGTTCTTGACGGTCTTCTCGGCAAGGAACATCCTGGCGGCGATCTGCTTGTTGGTCAGCCCCTCACCGAGCAGGTCGAGCAGCACGCGTTCCTGTTGGGTCAGCCCCGACAACGGATCGGAGCGTTCGGCGTCACCGCGCAGTTTTGCCATCAACGCCGCAGCCGCCCGGTTGTCGAGCAGGGACCGGCCCGCGCCGACATCCTTGATCGCCTGCGCGAGCTCCATGCCCTTGATGTCCTTGACGACGTAGCCGCTCGCGCCGGCCAGGATTGCATCCAGCATCGCCTCGTCGGAGGTGAACGACGTCAGCATCAGGCATCGCAGATCCGGCATGCGCGACAACAGATCCCGGCACAACTCGATTCCGTTGCCGTCGGGTAGCCGGACATCGAGCACTGCGACGTCGGGCGCCAACGCCGGTATCCGGGCCAGTGCCTGGGCCACCGAGTCCGCCTCGCCGACGACCTCCAGCTCCGGGTCGGCGCCGAGCAGGTCGATCAAGCCGCGCCGCACCACCTCGTGGTCGTCGACCAGGAAAACTCTGATCATCCTTCGAGTCTCACAACCGCTGCTGTCGATGGCAAGTGAGCAGCGAGCAGTCGGAGCCGGCCAGCACCGCAATCCCGGGCGGCCCGGCGAGCTCACCGGTGCCGCCGGCGCGTTCCGCACCGACCACGGCCAGTTGCACAGACTCCCGATGCGCAGCCAGGTATTCCAGGATGCTGCGGTGGCCGGTGATCGTTTCCACCTCCAGCCCCGGGTGCTGACGACGCCAGCGCGAGAGCCGCCGGTCCAGCTGCGCCTGTGCGAGCCGATTGCGGTCGGCCACCGCCGATGCGTCGTACATCTCGCGGTTCCGGTTCTGCCACGTGGCCAGCACGCACAGCGGCGCACCACGCAGCAGCGCCTCGTCGACACCGGTCTGCAGCACCGCGGCACTGGACGGCCTGCCGTCGACCTCGACCACGACCCTGCGGTCACGCTGGGGCGCGGAGGCCCGGACCACGGCGACCGGACAGTGTGCGGCCTTCACGAGACCTGCTGCAGTGGAACCGATCCGGCCCCGGCTGGCATGCTTGAGCCCAATCGTGCCCACACATACCATGGCCGCCGTGTGCGAGGCGGCGATCAGCGCCCGAACCGGATTGTCCCGCACCACTTCCTGTTCGATCTTCACGGGGCCTTCGGAGGATTCCCCGGTGAACCGCTGCCGCACCGCTGCCTCGGCGGCGGCCAGCGCGCGGGATGCGTCGTGGTGATCATCGGCTGTGCCCGCAGGCCCGACGGCGTAGAGCAGGAGCAGCGGAACATCACGGCTGAGCGCTTCTCTGATCGCCCACAGCGCGGCGTCCACCGCGGTGCGTGAGCCGTCGATCCCGACGACCACAGCGTGCAAAGGCCTCATGGTCAACTCCTAAGCGAAGGTGAGGATGTCGTCGATGGGCCGCCGTGGCGTCGGCGGCGGGACGCCTTCCAGCGCCGGTGCGACGCCCGCCCGGATCAGGGCCTGCGGGCAGGCGTCCCGGTCGATCAGCTTCGCGACGATGTCGCGGCTGGCGTGCAGTTCGGTCACATGCGTCACCGGGCAGGTTGCCAGGCCGATCAGCGTGCACTCCAACAGCATTGCCGAAAGGGCCTCCCCGGCATCCAGAGCGTCTTCGCGGCTGTACCCGTCGGTGGAGAGCACCAGGATCGCCGCGGCGTCGGCGCCGATGCTCTGCCGCCGGTCACTGTGGTTGGTCACGGGGAAGGAACGGGACAACGCGACCCGGTCATTCTCGGCTGCCGACACCAGCGAGCTCTGCGGTACTCCTTCTTCGGTTGCGAAAGGCGTTGTCCACCAGGTGAGCTCGGCGTGATACGAGGAATCGTATAGGCGCAGAGACTCGCTCAGCGCGGCAGCCTCGGCAAGCTCGGCGCGGGCCTCGTCGGCCACGACGTCGAGATGCACCGGCCCGTCCGACAGTCGCAGGCGCAGCAGCGGTTCGAACGACGCCCAGTCGGGCGGTGCTGCCATCGGGAGCCGGTCGGTCCGGCGCGACAGGATCGCGCCGGCGCGCCGACGGTGCGCGTCGGTGACGAACTCCATCGGGTGGAACTGCAGTGTGGCCAGGTGATCCCGGTTGTTCGGGTTGGGGAACCGCTCCACGCTGGTACTCCAGCCTGCCGATGCCATCGCCACTCGCAGATGGTCCAGCATCACCCCGCAGCTGATCACCGCCTCGCGGGCCGACCGGTCTGTCGAGCGCACCACCCGGTCGGGGTCCAGGAACAGCTGCAACGCCTTGTCGGCCACCCATCGCCACGGTTGAGTGTTGTGCAGCGACGGCGCACGGGATGCCAACTGCACGGCGTTGGAGAGTACTGCGGGGTCGATCATGGTGTCGGGCATGCCAACAGCCTCGCCGACCCGGCCTCCAGCGGTTAGAGGCTTTGGTCCTCAGTCCGGTGCGACCTAAGTCTCATGCCCCGTTGTTCGGTCCGCCGGAGTTGGCGCCGGGGATGTCGGTGATCGGGAAGTTGGGCATCGGCGCCGGCGACGGGGTGTTCGGCAGCGACGGGATGTCTTCGGGCGGGATGTCGCGCAGACCGTTCACCGGTGGACCGTTCTCGCGGCTGCCGTAACTGCTGCCCGGTGCGCGTTCCCCGAGCATGTGGCTCACCGTCACCAGGTGGTAGTCGTTGGCCTTGAGCACGGGGATGAACTGCTGCACCAGGTCCACTGTCGAGGAGTAGGTGTCATGTAAAAGTACGACAGCACCCGGTCTGATCTGCGTCATCAGCATGTAGCGGGTGGCCGCGGTATTGGCGTCGTTGGCCCAGTCGAACGGGATGACGTCCCAGTTGATGTCTGCCAGCCCTTGCTTTTTCGCCTCGGCCAACACTTGATCGTTGACCAGACCACCGGCGGTGCGGACCAGTTTCGGCCTCGTCCCGGTCGCCGCCTCGATGGCGTCACTGGACCGGCTGAACTGGGCCGGAATGTCCTGCGGTGGGATCGCGGTCATGTTGGGGTGCTCCCAGGTGTGGCTGCCGATCTCCATGCCCGCCGCGGCGATCCGTTCGGCACCCTCGGGGTTGGCCGCCACCTTGTTGCCGATCAGGAAGAACGTCGCCTTGGCATCGTTGTCCTTGAGGATCTGCAGCAACCGGTCGGTGTAGGGGCCTGGGCCGTCGTCGAACGTCAGCGCGATGCAGTTGACCTTGCCGCAATCGACGTCGTCGGGGTCGTCACGGCGGATGTGTCCGGTGAGCCCGCCGATGACCAACACCGCGACCGCGGCGGCCACGCCGACGACAGTCCAGCGCCAGGATTGGCTACGGCGACGACTCTGCGGCACGTTGGCAGCCTACCGGGCGGCGATTTCGGCGTGATCTGTCACGCTCAGCGAAACCGATCACGCCGAAATCGCACTCAGGGCAGGGCACCGGGGCTGATCTCCTCCAGCATCTCGGTCACCAGCGCCGCGATCGGCGAACGCTCGCTGCGCTGCAGGGTGATGTGGGCGAACAGCGGGTGACCTTTGAGCTTCTCGATCACCGCTGCCACGCCGTCGTGCCTGCCCACCCGCAGGTTGTCGCGCTGGGCGACGTCGTGGGTGAGGACCACACGCGATCCACTCCCGAGGCGGCTCAACACGGTCAACAGCACGTTGCGTTCCAACGACTGGGCCTCGTCGACGATCACGAACGAATCGTGCAGTGAACGACCCCGGATGTGGGTCAGCGGTAGGACTTCGAGCATGCCGCGGGAGAGCACCTCTTCGAGCACCGCGGGGCTGGCCAGCCCCTCCAGGGTGTCGAAGACGGCCTGCGCCCACGGCCCCATCTTCTCGCTCTCACTGCCGGGCAGGTAGCCCAGTTCCTGTCCACCGACGGCATAGAGCGGCCGGAACACCACCACTTTGCGCTGGGTACGACGCTCCAGCACCGCCTCCAGGCCCGCGCACAGCGCCAACGCCGACTTCCCGGTCCCGGCCTTGCCGCCGAGCGACACGATGCCGATCGACTCGTCGAGCAGCAGATCCAGTGCCACGCGCTGTTCGGCGGAACGGCCGCGCAGCCCGAACACCTCGCGGTCGCCGCGGACCAGCTGCACACGCTTGGCCGCGTTGACCCGCCCCAGTGCGTGGGAGTTTCCGCCCAGCAGACGAATTCCGGTATGGCAGGGAAGGTCTCGGGCCTCGGCCAGATCGGTTTCCCCGTCGGCGAACATGGTGTCGATGTCCTCGGGGGCGACATCCATTTCGGTCATCCCCGTCCAGCCGGACACGATGACGTCCTGGGCGTGGTACTCGTCCGCGGCGATCCCCACCGCGCCGGCCTTGACCCGCAGCGGAATATCCTTGCTCACCAACGTAACCGACTTGCCCTCCGCGGCCAGGTTGGCCGCGCAGGTCAGGATGCGGTGATCATTGCTGTCGGTGCGGAACCCGGCGGGCAATACCGAGGGATCGCTGTGATTGAGTTCGACTTGCAGGGTTCCACCTTGTGTCCCAACGGGAATCGGCTGATCCAGCCGTCCATGCTCGAGCCGCAGGTCGTCGAACATCCGCAGCGCCTGCCGGGCGAACCAGCCCAGCTCATGGTGATGCCGTTTGGCTTCCAATTCGCTGATGACAATCAGCGGAACCACCACTTCATGCTCGGCAAACCGGCTGCATGCCCATGGATCGGACAGCAACACGGAGGTGTCGAGCACATAGGTACGGACAGGCGAATCAGTCACGTGGCGCTCCTAGAGGCGAAGCTCGTTATGCGGCCCCACACGAACTTCTCGGTGGACGCTGCGGTGCCAGGACCGGGGCCGGTCCTTTCGCGATCAAAACGATCGGTACCGCCCGGACGACAGAGCATGTCGCTAGCCATCGGATTCGACGCTACTCCCGCCGCGGCGGGGTTGTCCTCTGGCGCGCCGGTGTTTCGCGCCCGGCGAGTTACGCCTGGATGAACTGTTGGAGTTCGGCTTCGTCGGCCAGTCCCCACGCGGTGATCCGGTCGGAGATCACGCGGCCCAGGGCGGCCTTGTCGAAGATGCCGGACTCCGCCAGCACGGCCACTTTGTCCTGGTAGGCGTCGATGTCAGCGCCGATCACGTCGAGTCCGGCGGCCCGTGCGGCGATCGCGGCGATGACCTCGCCGCGGTGCTGTGCGAGTAACGACGAGACG
Organism: Mycobacterium appelbergii; assembly: GCF_032883035.1. Taxonomy (NCBI): domain Bacteria; kingdom Bacillati; phylum Actinomycetota; class Actinomycetes; order Mycobacteriales; family Mycobacteriaceae; genus Mycobacterium; species Mycobacterium appelbergii. The sequence continues at coordinate 100,275 of NZ_JAMQTH010000002.1, read as the reverse complement.
AGGTTGGCGAAGAACTCCTCGTGCCGCGCTTCGTCGGCGGCGATACGGCCGAGCATGGCGACCAGCGCCGGCTCGTCGGCCTGTGCCTGCAGGTTGCGGCAGAACACCGCATGGGACCGTTCGAAGAACGCCATGAACACGAGCGTCTCGATCTGGCTGAAGTTGTCGGCGCGGTAGCCCTTCATCACGTGTTCGACGCGGACGTCCTCATTGGCGGCCGGGTCGATCTCACGGGTGACGACGAGATAGTTGCGCAGGGCAACGGCGTGCAGGTGCTCTTCGGCGGTCCACCGGCCGAGGAAGCGGCCCCACTTCTCCTCCAGGATGAAGTGCTCGACCAGCTCGCGGTGATATCCGGCCAGGTTGTCCTTGGTGATCAGCAGGATCTCGCACGCATCGGTGATGGCCTTGGGCAGCGTCACCTGTGACGGATCCCAGTCCTTGCCACCGAGGAACGCGAAGTTCTCGCCCTGGTCGAACGGCACGTAATCGTGCGCGTACCAGAGGTCCTCGGTGTCGAGGTGACGACGCAGTTCGGCGTTGACGACGGGCTCCAGCTCGAGCGTCAACGCATCAGGGACAGGTTTCTGTGCCATGAAAGTAACTGTAACCCGAGTTCACATGTTTCTCGAAATCAACCTGCCCGTGTCACCGGTTGTGTAACTGCCAGTCCTCTAACCCGTCATACAGCGGATACTCACGCGCCAGCCGGGTCACCCGGTCGGCCAGCGCAGCCACATCCGCCGCGGGCCCCTGCGCCAGCGCGGTACCGATGATGTCGGCGACCTCGGTGAACTCGGTGTCGTCGAAGCCGCGGGTCGCCAGCGCCGACGTGCCGATCCGCACCCCGGAGGTGACCATCGGCGGGCGTGGGTCGTCGGGCACGGCATTGCGGTTGACCGTGATGCCGATCTCGTGCAACAGATCCTCGGCGGCCCTGCCGTCCAGCGGCGACCTGCGCAGATCAACCAGCACCAGGTGCACGTCAGTGCCGCCGGTGACCACTGAGACGCCTGATCCGGCGACGTCGGCGGCCTGCAGTCGGTCGGCCAGGATGCGGGCGCCGGACAGTGTGCGCGCCTGCCGGTCGGCGAACTCCGCCGTCCCGGCGATCTTGAAGGTGATCGCCTTGCCCGCCACGACCTGCATGGCCGGGCCGCCCTGGGTGCCGGGGAACATCGCGGAGTTCAACTGCTTGGCGAACCGCGACTTGCCCAGGATCAGCCCGGACCGGGCGCCGCCGAGGGTCTTGTGCACGGTGGTGGACACCAGATCGGCGTGCGGTACCGGATTGGGATGCAGGTCCGCAGCGACCAGTCCGGCGAAGTGTGCCATGTCGACCCACAGATGCGCGTCGACCTCGTCGGCGATGGATCGGAACGCGGCGAAGTCCAGCGTCCGCGGGTAGGCCGACCATCCGGCGATCAGCACCTTCGGCCGGAATTCCAACGCGCGTTCACGCACCGCGTCCATGTCGATCAGGCCCGTCGCGGGGTCCACGCCGTAGAACCCGGATTCGTAGACCTTGCCGGAGAAGTTGAGCTTCATGCCGTGGGTCAGGTGACCACCGTTGGCCAGGTCGAGGCCGAGCAGCCGCTCCCCCGGCGACATCAGCGCGGCCAGCACCGCGGCGTTCGCCTGGGCGCCGGAATGTGGCTGCACGTTGGCGAATTCGGCGCCGAACAGGGCCCTGGCCCGGTCCCGGGCGATGTTTTCGATGACGTCGACGTGTTCGCAGCCGCCGTAGTACCGACGCCCCGGCAGCCCCTCGGCGTACTTGTTGGTCAGGATGCTGCCCTGGGCCTGCAGCACCGATCGGGGCGCGAAGTTCTCCGACGCGATCATCTCCAACGTGTCGCGCTGGCGGCCGAGTTCTCTGTCGAGCAGCTCGGCGATCTCGGGATCGACTTCAGCGACCGGGGCGGACATGACGGACGTGGAGACGCGCGTTCGGGATGTCACGCGGCCAGAATGGCATACGCCATGGGGGTATGGGGCCCTACCCTGTACAGCCCCTGTGAGTTTGCTGAGAACGGCTCAATGGGTTCAGAGCGTGAGGCCTGGATAGAGCGGGTTGGCGGCGAGCAGTTCCGCCGACGCCGCGTGCACCCGGTCGGCAGTGCCGTCGGCGAGCTTGTACTTGGCCTTGGACGACCCCTCGGCTGTCGTGTTCTTCAACACGTCGACAATCAGTTCCGCGACCCGGTCGAAGTCGTCGGCGCCGAATCCGCGACTGGTCAATGCGGGCGTGCCCAGCCGGACACCGCTCGTGTACCAGGCGCCGTTCGGGTCCGCCGGGACGGAGTTGCGGTTGGTGACGACGCCGGCGTCGAGCAGGGCCGATTCGGCCTGGCGGCCGGTCAGCCCGAACGAACGCACGTCGAGCAACACGATGTGGTTGTCCGTGCCGCCGGTGACCAGGCCGGCATCGCGCTTGACGAACCCGTCGGCCAGCGCCTGGGCGTTGTCGGCGACCTGCTGGGCGTAGGTCCGGAAGGCAGGCTGGCGCGCCTCGGCCAGTGCCACGGCCTTGGCCGCCATCACGTGGCTCAGCGGGCCGCCCAGCACCATCGGGCAGCCCTTGTCCACGGCAGGCGCGAACTCCTCGGTGGCCAGCACCATGCCGCCGCGCGGCCCGCGCAGCGACTTGTGTGTGGTCGTGGTGGTGACGTGGGCGTGCGGCACCGGATCCTCGTCACCGGTGAACACCTTGCCCGCGACCAGGCCGGCGAAGTGGGCCATGTCGACCATGAGCGTGGCGCCGACCTCGTCGGCGATCTCCCGCATCTTGGCGAAGTTCACCCGGCGCGGGTACGCGGAGTAACCGGCGACCAGCACCAGCGGCTTGAACTCGCGGGCGGCAGCGGCGACGGCGTCATAATCCAGGAAGCCGGTCTCCGGGTTGGTCCCGTAGCTGTGCTGGTGGAACATCTTGCCGGAGATGTTGGGGCGGAAGCCGTGCGTGAGGTGCCCGCCTGCGTCCAGCGACATGCCCAGCAGGCGTTGGTTGCCCAGCTTGTTGCGCAGCGTCTCCCAGTCGGCTTCGGACAGGTCGTTGACGTGCTTGGAGCCGAGCTTGGCCAGCTCTGGCGCTTCGACCCTGGTGGCCAGGATCGCCCAGAAGGCAACGAGATTGGCATCGATGCCGGAGTGCGGCTGCGCGTAGGCGTACGGCGCGCCGAACAGTTCACGGGCATGCTCGGCCGCCAGGGCCTCGACGGTGTCGACGTTCTGGCAGCCCGCGTAGAACCGGTGCCCGATCGTGCCCTCGGCATACTTGTCGGAGAACCAGCTGCCCATGGTCAGCAGCACCGCCGGGGAGGCGTAGTTCTCGCTGGCGATCAGTTTGAGCGAATCGCGTTGATCGGCAAGTTCTTTGCGGGTCGCGGCAGCGATCCGGGGTTCGACGGATTCGATGACCTGCAAGGCGGCCTGGTAAGCGGCGCTGGCGGTGTCGGCGTAATCGGCGCCGGTAGCCGCGGGCAAGGTGGATGACGGGTCAGCTGCCATGGCATTCAGCCTAGTCGGCCCCTATCCTCGCAGCGTCGACGGGATCAGTGGCTCATCGAGCAGCCGGCCGAACCGCGCCGTGAGGCTGACCTCGGGCGGCCGGGAGTCCAACCAGCCCCGCAGTAGCCGGTATCCCTCGATGTAGGTGCTGGTGTAGGCGCGCCACAGCGGCGAGGACAGGAACCGCAGCATCTGGCGGGCCCGTTCGTCGTTGACCAGAAGCCACTGCTTGAGGAACGCGACGACATCGTCGACGTCGCGGTGCTCGTCGTGCAGCATCAGCGCCGCGTCCTGACGCACGTCGGCCAGCCCGGCCATCGCCTCCGACACCGCCTCGGCGCGTTCACCGTCGAACCGCAGCCCCAGATCGGCGTAGATCTCGGCGGACCAGGCTCCCCAACCGGGACCGACCGCGGCGTGCAGGGCCAGGTCGGCAAGGCCCTCGGCCATCAGGCATTGCGGGGTGTTGACGAGGAAGATCGTCTGTTCGGCCTGGTTGCCGCGGACCACCAGCCCGGCCTCTTTGCGGCAGTGCTCGGTGTGGTGGCCCGGATAGGACTCGTGGGCAACGAGCCGCGGCAGGTTGGCCATCTGCTGCTTGAGGTCGGCGTTGACGGCCACCGTCGAGCGGTAATTGCCCAGGTAGTAGTTGAACCCCGACCACGGTTTGTCGGTGACCACCTCGTAGGTGATGGTTTCGGTCTCCGGCAGCGGGTATTCGGCGCGCACCCGGTCACGCAGCGCCGAGGAGAACGCGTGGATGCATTCCTCAAGGCGTTCCGGCGGGATCTCATCGCCGGCCCGGTGCGCCTGGATGCGGTCGGCCAGTGGACCTGTGCCGCCGAGCGCCTCGTCGAGCTTGACGTGGGCCGCGCGGTATTTCTCCGGATCGCCCTTGCTGATCTGCACGTCGAAGTAGGCCGCCACCTCGTCGACGAAGCCGACCTGTTCACCGGCGAACTTGCGGCCCGCGCAGTTCAGGGCGCGCAGGTGCGCGCGGATGTACTCGGCGCGGGTGCGATCCAGGTCCTCGGGTATCGCGGCGAGCAGGCGGTCGGCCTGCCGGGCGAGGTCGGCCGGGTCCGGCGCCGGTTCATTCTCGACGGCGCGGCGCAACGCGGGGTCACCGGTGAAGGAGTCGACGTAGCCCTCCTCCACCCGGTCGAAGCGCAAACCGAGCAGCAGATATTCGCGGATGAGGGCGTCTGAGCCCATGCCGGAGTCCATGCCCTCAACCGTAAATGCAAGACTGACGGAATGCCGCGGCCAAGCGAGCCGAGCCCCTACGTGGAGTTCGACCGAAGTCAATGGCGTTCATTGCGTATGTCCACGCCACTCAAACTCACCGAGGATGAGCTGCTGCGATTGCGCGGTATGGGTGAGAAACTCGACATCCTCGAGGTCGAAGAGGTCTACCTGCCGCTCGCCCGGTTGATCCAGCTGCAGGTGGCGGCGCGGCAGCGGTTGTTCGCCGCCACCGCCGAGTTCCTCGGTGAGCCACAGCAGAATCCGGACCGGCCGGTGCCGTTCGTGATCGGGGTGGCGGGCAGCGTCGCGGTGGGCAAATCCACCACTGCGCGTGTGCTGCAGGCGCTGCTGGCCCGCTGGGAGCGTCATCTGCGCGTCGACCTGGTCACCACAGACGGGTTCCTGTATTCCAACAGTGAGCTGAACCGCCGGAACCTGATGCATCGCAAAGGTTTCCCGGAAAGCTATGACCGCAGGGCGCTGATGCGGTTCGTCACGGCGGTGAAATCCGGTGCCGACGAGGTGTGCGCGCCGGTGTATTCACACCTGCTCTACGACATCGTGCCGAATGAGAAGCAGATCGTCCGCCATCCCGACATTCTCATCCTGGAAGGCCTCAACGTTCTGCAGACCGGTCCGGCGCTGATGGTCTCGGACCTGTTCGACTTCTCGGTCTACGTCGATGCGCGTCTGGAAGACATTGAGCAGTGGTACATCTCGCGATTCCTGACGATGCGTTCGACGGCCTTCGCCGACCCCGCGTCACACTTCCACCACTACTCCACGCTGACCGATGAGCAGGCCGTGTTCGCCGCACGCGACATCTGGCATTCCATCAACCGGCCCAACCTGATCGAGAACATCCTGCCGACCCGCCCCCGGGCCACCCTGGTGCTGCGCAAGGATGCCGACCATTCGATCAACCGGTTACGCCTGCGCAAGTTGTAGTTGCTTTTCCTCCGGTTTTCTCCGGCCTTTTTCCCCGGCGAGCAGACACGTAGGTACCGGAAAACACCGCAATTGGGGTACCGAACTGTCTGCTCGCGGGGTTAGGTGAGCGGTCCACACCGGACGTCGAACCGGTCATGCACGGTGTCCAGGGTGCGACGCAGGTGCTCGCGGGCGCCCCGGTGGGTTCGCATGAACCGTATGCCACCGAGGGTGCGCCGCGGGCGCGGATACCACCGGTCGAAGTCGAGCCCGCATTCGCCGAACACCTTGGTCGGCACGACGTCGACAATCTGACCAAGGTTGTACTGTGCCAGCGCGAACAACGTATACGGGAAAACTGTTTTGGACTTCTTCCACAGCTCCTGCATGTCGAGCTCATACAGCGGCGTGTCACGCAGCTTGCCCAAGAACATCAGGTGGGTGAGGTAATACGCCATGTATGACGTCAAATGCATTGTGGCAGAGCGGGGTTGTATCGACAGGACCGCACCGCCGGCCGCGACATAGGGTTCGTAGGGATGCTCGTTGTTGGTGACATATCCGGTGCAGTTGACGATCCAACTGTCCGCCTGGATGGCTTTTGACGCGCCGCTGCGGAATACGAGGTCGACTGTTCCATTGCGGTCCACGGCATCGACGAAGTGATCCATGATCACGTCGTTCAATCCCGCTGCGATGGCGCGGTTCTCCGACTCCGACAGCACACCCAACAGGAAATTGCCGGTTTCAGAGGTCAGCCACGTGCCGTAATTGGCGCGGTACCAGCTCGCGACGTCGCCTTCGTTGGTCCCGTCGAACCGCCGGGACAGTTCGATGGCCACGCCGCTCAACAGCGTGCTCCCCCACCATCGCCGCAAGCCGGTGGGGAAGAACTTGTCCCGGCTGGTGAAGAGCGTGCCGGAGCCGGCCACCAGGTTGACTTCGCGACCGGGGTACTGGGTGATCAGTGTGTGGGCGGTGTCCATGGCGGTTTTGCCACCGCCGATGATCCACACCGGGGTGTCGTTCTCCCTCATCTCACCGTCGCGCACATCGCAGTAGTCGGGCGACACCGACCTGACCCGTGCGCTGGAGATCTCCAGCGCCTCGTTGGGCGTCACCCGGAGGCCGTAAGCCTTGATGAGCTTCCTGGCCTCGATCACCCGTGGCCGGCCATCGGCGGTCCGGCAGGTGATGCGTACCCGCTCGCCCGTTCTCTCGTCGGAGGCTTCATCTGATTCGAAAGCCCAGCCGTACCGTTCGTCGACGGTGACGCGCTTGCGGATCTCGTCCAGGCAGTGCGCGAAATGGCCCAGCACTTCATCTTTCGTAGCCAGGTACGACGGTTCGCGTCCCAGCGTCCAGGCGATGTTGCCCGCGGTGAACATCGGATGCGGCTGGTGCAGTCGCACGTACGGGTAGGTGTCGACCCACATCCCGCCGGCCCGCTGCCGCCCATCGATCAGAATCACGGTCTGGTCCCGGTCCAGGTATCGGCTCGCCACGAACAGAGCGTTCAGCCCGGCGATACCTGCACCGACGATGCAGACGTCACATCGCTCAGCAGCTGTCGTGGTCATGGCCGCCTCCCTGGTGTTCCAGGGATCAGTGTGCGCGGGTATACCGCAGTCGAGGCAGGTAGTCGGCTACTCGAATCTGAACGGCGATATCGCCCGGAACCGGCGGCTCCGGGCGATGTCGAATCGGTTCAGGCCTTGATGCGGCGCACCCCGGCGTATTGCCATTCGGCCATCACCGCGGTGTAGATGCCGGTGGCGATGAGTACCACGACACCTGCGGTGGTGAGCGACATGGTCAGCACGGCGGTGACCGCGATCACCGTGCACAGCGCGTTGGCGATCGCGGTGCCGATGCCTGCGGGGCGGACGCGTTCGATCGCGGCGAGCGCAAACACGACGACACCGTAGGCGACCGAGAAGATGCCGACCCCGTATTCGATGGGCTTCGACAGGCCGGTCAGCTCCGAGAACCACCCGGCGGCGGCCAAGAGCGCGATACCGGCGATGCCGACGAGCACGGCGTCGACCCGCATCGCCAGACGTAGCAGCGAATCTGAAGCGGTGGCGGTGCCTGAGGCGGTGAGGGCGGTCATGATTCTCCTTCTGGTGGTGTTTTTACTGGTGAGCACGGTGCGGGGACCCACAGCCGCAACCTCTTTCGGCTGCAGCCCCCGCACCGGCGGGAAGGGAGTCACGCCAGACGGCGCACTCCGCGGTATTGCAGCCAGGCCAGGCCTACCGTGGCGGCGACGAAGCTGAGCACCAGGTCGGCACCCAAGCCCGTCAACGGCAGCCAGCCGGCGATCACGGTGGTGACTGCGGCCACCGTGAACAGCACGTTGCCGACGACGACGCTGATGCCGACGCGGCGGATATCGGGCACCGCGGCAAGCACATAGAGCAGCACGCCGTAGCCGGCCAGGCCCGCGCCGACGATCCATCCGGACGTCGCAGACAGGCCCGAGATGCGCGCCAGTGAATCGGCGGTCATCGCGACGAGCAGGCCGACCGCGGCGCACAGTGTCGCGTCGGCGCGCAGCGCGAACCGCAGTAGTGAATCGCCAAGAGCCGCGCCTGCGGCGACATCAGGCTCGGAGTCGGACAGTGGTCGGGTGGTGATGGCGGTCATGTCGAGCTCCTCGGCAGTGAGGCTTTTGTGGAACACCACCGAGACTGCTCAGATCGTGCTGCCAGATCGACGCCAGACGCTGCCAAGCACTGCCAACCCCAGGTCAGCGGCGTGAACTCAGTCGGCCGCGGTCACCAAACTGCCGCGCAGATCCGCGGCGATCACCCGCGCCGCGGCGTTCTGCCAGTTGTGCAGAGACCGTTGCGGCACCTCGGTGACGAACCATTGCCACGCCTGCCGGGCGACCGGATCGAGCCCGGCCGCGGTGGCATTCTGCGCGTAGGCCCGCACCCCGACGACGTACGGGAAATACAGCGAGTTGTAGTGGCGCCACTGCTCGGTGGTGCCGAAGTCGCCGCCGTCGCGCGGTTTGAGCGCAGCGATCCGGTCGGCGAGCAACGCCTTGAGTTCGTTGGCCCGTTCCAGGGGCTGATCGGGTGCGCCGCGTTCGGCCAGGCGGACATCGATTGCGGGTAGCGCGGTCAGCGGGCTGGCCACCAGTTTCGACAGGTCGCCGTAATGGCCCAGCGCGCGACGGGTCAGCCGGACGAACGCGTCGTCCTCGATGCCGTCGAGCGGACTGCCCGACCGCAGCGGTAACGCGGCCTCGGTCTGACGCAGCGCCTCACGATCGGCGCGCAACACTGGTGAACGCCAGAACGCCAGCCGGTCGAACAGCCCCGACAGCGGGCCTGCGAGGACTTGGACGGCGACGGCGACCGCCAGGCTGGTGAAGAGCAGTACCGTCATCGCCAACCGGCCGTCGCCCGAATCCAGGACGGCCATCCCGATGAGGGCCTGCGCGCCGAACGGCACCGCGACCACCAGCGTGCCGATGATGGAGCGCCGCATATCGGCGCGCAGCGCCTGGCCCTCGTCGAAGGCATCCCAGATCGCGACCGCGATACCGAGGAGTGCGACGTCGAACCCGGTGGAGGCCAACGCCAGCCAGCTGGGTACCAGCCCGAGCGGAATGATCAGGATCGCGTTGCCCAGCGCAAAGAACAGTGTCGCGATCACGACCACGCCGACCACCGGCATCGGTTTGGCACCGCCGATGACCGCCTTGATCATCGCCCCCAGCGAGGACAGCGAGATCACCGCAAAGAGCACCCAGTGGCCGGTGCGCAGCGGACCGTCGACGCTGCCCGCCATGGCAGCCCCGGCGAAGGCGAGCACCGCGACCACCCCGATGGCGGCCATCTCACCGGCACGGGCCCGCCACGTGTCGCGGGGCCGCGCCAGTTCGATCAGCACGGCGAACCAGGCGATGCCGGGCACCGCGACGAGGTAGATCTCGATGCGGCCGAGTAGTTCCGAACCGGCGGCCACCCGGACGACGTCAAGCGCGACGACTGCGGCGAAGCTCGTCAGCCCGATGGCGGCGAGCACCAGGACGGGTTTGCGTGGGTCGCGGGCGAGCAGATACAGCCCCAACCACCAGCTGAGCGTGAAGACCACTGCCGACAACGCAGCCATCTGTTAAGTGTGTCACTTCCCGTAGCGGCGGTGGCGCGCGGTGTAGTCGCGCAGGGCGCGCAGGAAGTCGACGCGACGGAACGCCGGCCAGTACGCCTCGGTGAACCACATCTCCGAATAGGCGCTCTGCCACAACAGGAATCCGGACAGTCGCTGCTCCCCCGACGTCCGGATGACCAGATCGGGGTCCGGCTGGCCGGAGGTATACAGGTTCTCCGAGATGCCCTCGGCGCTGACCGCCTCGACGAGTTGTTCGGCGGTGGCGCCGTTGGCCAGCTCCTTGTTCAGCAGCGAGCGGACCGCATCGACGATTTCCTGTCGCCCGCCATAGGCGACCGCGACGTTCACATGGAAACCACTGCCGTTGCCGTTGGTGGACTGCACGGCCTCACGCAGCCGTCGGGCCGGCTCCTCACCGAGAAGCTCCAGGTCACCCACGGTGCGCACGCTCCATCTGTTGGGTGGTGCGCAGATCTCCTCGACGACGTCGGTGATGATCTCGATCAGCCCGGCCAATTCGTCGGGGTCACGCTGCAGGTTCTCCGTCGACAACAGGTACACGGTCGCCATCTCGATGCCCGCGGCCTGGCACCAGCGCAGCATCTCGGCGATCTTGGCCGCACCCATCCGGTAGCCGATGCTGACGTCATCGTGACCAGCGTCACGGGCCCAGCGCCGGTTGCCGTCGCACAACACCGCGATGTGGCGCGGCAGTTCGGATTTGGACTGCGACAGCTCATGACGCAACCGCATCTCATAGAGCCGGTAGGCCGGTTCTTTGAGCCGCGGGGGAATGATGTCCACGAGAATCCAGACTACTGTGATCGTCGGGGTACCCCATGGCTTAATGGAGGTGAGATGACCGCTCCAATCAATGCCAGCAAGCCTTACCGTGCAGCCGCGGTGAACCGCCAAGCCGAAGACCTGCCCGAGGCCGTCGCCGACGGCGTGGCACAGTTCCTCGGCAGACCACGCGCCCGCGGCTGGATCCACGTGTATTCGGCGATCATCGCGCTCATCGCCGGGGCGGCGCTGGTATCGGTGTCGTGGTCGGTGGAATCCACGCGCGCCGGCCTGGCGACACTGCTCTACACCTTCACCATCGTGGCGATGTTCACAGTCAGCGGCACCTATCACCGCGTGACGTGGAAATCGGACGGCGCCCGCAAATGGATGAAGCGGCTCGACCACTCGATGATCTTCGTCTTCATCGCCGGTAGCTACACCCCGTTTGCCCTGCTCGCGCTGCCCGAATCCAAGGGCATGGTGTTGTTCTGGATCGTCTGGGGCGGCGCCATCGCGGGCGTGCTGCTCAAGATGTTCTGGCCGTCAGCACCACGCTGGCTCGGGGTGCCGCTCTACATCCTGTTGGGCTGGGTGGCGGCCTGGTTCATCGGGCCGATCATGGAGGGCGCCGGTGTGGCGGCGGTGGTGCTGCTGATCGTCGGCGGTGCGCTCTACAGCGTCGGCGGCGTGCTCTACGCACTCAAGTGGCCCAACCCCTGGCCGACGACGTTCGGCCATCACGAGTTCTTCCACGCGTGCACGGCGGTCGCGGCGATCTGCCACTACATCGCCATGTGGTTCGCCGTGTTCTAGTGATTTCGGCGTGATCGGTTGCGCTGAGCGCAACCGATCACGCCGAAATCACAGTTACAGCGGGGTGACGTCGCTCTGTGACCAGTAGGCCTTCATCGCCGCGATCTTGCCCTCACCGTCGAACGCCATCACGTCGATGGGCTCGATGCGCATGCTGTTCTCGCCGAAGTCCAGGGTCAGCCGGAAATGGAACGCCGCTTCGTGCCCGGCCACCCGCAGCGTCACCAATTCGGCCTTGGCCTTGACGTTCTCGACGTTGGCGTAGAACCCGCGGATCGCGGCGCGGCCGATGTGGACCTCACCACCCACCGGATCCTCGACCGTGGCGTCGTCGGCATACAGATCGGCGATGTCGTCGGCACTGCCACTGGCAACCAGCTCGAGATAGCGGTTGACGGTCTGGGTGATCTGCTCGGCGTTGGGCATGGCCGCGAGGCTACACGGCCACGCCCAGGGCAGCGGCGAGTTCTGCGACGGTGGTGACCGGAAGATCGCAGACCCGCCCCCGGCACACGTACGCGGCGTCTGCACCGCCCACCCCGTCACGGTCGATCAGCAGCTCCGAGGAATTCACCGCACCCCCGACGACGATGGCCCCGCCCGGTGCCAGTTTCCGCGCGGCGGACAACAATTCGGATGTCGATCCGTCACAGGCCACCGCGATCTGGATCGGCCCGCGGACCGCGGCCTCGGCCACCGCCAGCCAGTGCCCGCCTGAGCGCGCCGCCCTGGCCAGAATCGGTGTCGCGGAGGACAACGTGTCCTGGGCCGCGGCGGCATAGGTCTCCGACGACGTCAGGTGTGCGGCCAGTTGCAGTGCCTCGGCGATCGTCGACGCCCCTGACGGCGTCGCGCCGTCGATCGGGTCGGCAGGGCGCACCATCAGCTTCTCGGCGTCGTCAGCGGTGTCGAACCAACGCCCCGGCTGCTCGGGATCGGCGAAGTGCCGCAACGCGACGTCGACCAATCCGACGGCCTCGGTGAGCCAGGCGCCGGTCAGCTGATACAGCGTCAGCAGGCCCGTCGCCAGGCACGCGTAGTCCTCCAGGATCGCTGCGCTCTCGCCCACCCGGCCACCCAGACTTGCCCGGCGCAGCCGCCCGTCCACCACATGCAGCTCCAGCAGGCGGCGCGCGCATTCCGAAGCCGCGTCAAGGAATTCGGGCCGGTCCAAGGCCACCGAGACCTCCGCCAGCGCGGTGATGGCCAGCCCGTTCCACGCCGTCACCACCTTGTCGTCCCGGCCGGGTTGGGGCCGTTGACCCCGTGCGGCCGACAACGTGGACCGCACCGAGACGAACCGGTCCACATCGTCAGGGTCGGCGGGCAGTTGCAGCACCGAGGCGCCGTGTTCGAACGTCCCGTCGGCGGTCACCGCGAAAAGTGAAGCGGCCCAGTCTCCGTCGCTCTCGCCGAGCACCGCGCGCAATTCCGCAGGAGTCCACACATACGTCAGGCCTTCGCGGCCAGCGGCGTCGGCGTCCAGCGACGAGGTGAACATTCCACCGGCACCGAGATCTTCGATGATGAATTGCGCTGTCTCCGTGGCAATCCGCTTGGCCAGTGGATCCCCGGTGCGCCGCGCCCAATGTGCGTAGGCGCGCAGCAGCAGCGCATTGTCGTAGAGCATCTTCTCGAAGTGCGGCACCACCCAGTACGGGTCGACGCTGTAGCGGGCGAACCCGCCGGCCAACTGGTCGTAGATCCCGCCACGGGCCATCGCCGTGCACGCGCGTTCCACCGCAGCCAACGACTCACCGGACCCGGTGCGTTCGTGGTGTCGCAGCAGACCTTCAAGCAGTGTGGACGGCGGAAACTTGGGCGCACCACCGAATCCACCGTGCGCGGTGTCCTCGTCGTTGAGCACTGTTGCCACGGCGTGGTCACACAGTTCGGGCCCGACCGGCGCACCGCCGCCTGGCAAACCGGCCGACATCGACCGCAGTTCGTCGGCGATCCGGTCCGAGGCCTGCTCGACCTCGTCGCGGCGGTCCCGCCAGGTCTCGGCGACCGCGGCCAGCAGCTGCATGAAACCGGGCTTGGGGTAGTAGGTTCCGCAGAAGAACGGCCGCCCGTCCGGGGCCAGAAAGCACGTCATCGGCCAGCCGCCCTGCCCCGTCAGCGCAACCGTGGCGTTCATGTAGACGGCGTCCAGGTCGGGCCGTTCCTCCCGGTCGACCTTGATGCAGACGAACCCGGCGTTCATCGCCGCGGCGACGTCGGGGTCCTCGAACGATTCGTGCGCCATCACGTGGCACCAGTGGCAGGCCGCGTAGCCGATGGACAGCAAGATCGGAACGTCCCGCTCGGCCGCCTCGGCAAGTGCCTCAGGCGTCCATTCACGCCAGTGCACCGGATTGTCGGCGTGCTGGCGCAGGTACGGGCTGGTGGACGCGCTCAGTCGGTTGGCCACAGGACCAGTCTGGCCTCCCCGGTGATCGTCCGCGCGGCCGGTCTCACGCCCGAACGGTCAGTCCGGTCCGCTCGTGGAGTTTCCGTTCTCGGGCCGCGGCTCGGGCTCGGCACCCACGGTGCCTTCGTCGACCGCCTGATCGGGTTCGGGGTGTTCGGGGTCGAAGGATTCGGGCAGGCGGTTCAGATGCCGGTTCATCGACCACACCAGGGCGAACGTTCCGATCAACAACACCACCACGATCACCAGGCCGAACGGGCTGGCCTTGCCGAAGTCCGGGCCGGTGTTGCGCGGCTCGTCGGCGAGCAGCGTCACCACGGCGGTCAGCGTGTCGATCATGGCTGGTCAGCCCCGGGGTCTATGCCGGCGAACAGGTCGTCTTCCGGCAGCGTCACAGGCACGCGGGACCGGGCCAGCTCGAACTCCTCGGTCGGCCACAACCGCTGTTGCCACTCGATCGGCGCATGGAAGAAATCACCCTTCGGGTCGATCTGCGTGGCGTGTGCCCGTAGCGCATCGTCACGCTGACTGAAGTATTCGGAGCATTCGATGCGGGTGGTCACCCGGCCGGCGAACGCGTCGTGATCAGGATCCCAGTGCTCGAGCCATTTGGCGAATGGCCCCTGCTGACCGTGCTTGGCGAACTCGTCCTGCAGCAGCTGCATGCGCTGCCTGAGGAAGCCGTGGTTGTAGTACAGCTTGGAGACGCTCCACGGCTCACCTGCATCGGGATACCGCAGGTAGTCGGCGGCCGCCTCGTAGGCGGCCACCGATACCGCGTGGCAGCGGATGTGGTCGGGATGCGGATACCCGCCGTTTTCGTCATAGGTGGTCAGCACGTGTGGGCGGAACTCCCGGATGACGCGGACCAGGCGCTCGACGGGCTCTTCCAGGGGCACCACCGCGAAGCACCCCTCGGGCAGGGGCGGCAACGGATCGCCTTCCGGCAGCCCGGAGTCGACGAACCCCAGCCAGTGATGCTCGACGCCGAGGATCTCGGCGGCCTTGGCCATCTCGTCGCGGCGCACCTCGGAGATCCGCCCGTGCACCTCGGGCAGGTCCATCGCCGGGTTCAGGATGTCGCCGCGCTCGCCGCCGGTCAGGGTCACCACCATGACGCGTGCACCTTTGGCCGCGTACCGCGCGGTGGTCGCCGCGCCCTTGCTGGACTCGTCGTCCGGGTGCGCATGCACCGCCATCAACCGCAGTTCACTCATTTCGTCTCATCTAACTACGGCGACCTCTTACCTAATTCCTGTACCCGGCCGGATACCTTGGCCCGGCGACTCTCGTCCTATAGTTCCAGTTCTGATGATCGAACGTCCCGCCGCCCGCTACGGACGGCAACCGCTACCCCGCCGGACCCGGCGTTGGATCGTGATCGCGATCGCTGCGCTGGTGGTGGTGGCAGGCGTGATCGTGGCGGTTGTCGCCTCGCAACGCTTCGGCAGCGGCGATGTGAAAGGCGAGCTCACCGCCTATCAGGTGATCGACGACGAGACCGTGTCGGTGACGATCGGGGTGACCCGTGCGGATCCGTCTCGATCCGTGGTGTGCATCGTGCGGGCCCGCTCGGTCGACGGGAGTGAGACAGGCCGCCGCGAGGTGCTGGTGGCCCCGTCGGATCACAAGACAGTGCAGGTCACAGCGCCCGTGAAGACCAGCCGTCCGCCGGCCATGGGCGATGTCTACGGGTGCGGCATGGACGTGCCTTCCTATCTGGTGGCACCCTGATCTGAGCTGGCGCAACCAATGCCGAAGGGCTAAACCGTGAAGATCAGCCGACCTCACGGTGGTACGATTGTGCGATACACGGTTCCTCGCTGGGGCCGTGTATTGCTGCATTAGCGGGCAGATCACCCCGGCAATCGCGGCAATACACGCTGATGCGCCCAGCCCGAAACTACAGAACTTCGTACGCGGTAAGCGCGAGGCAACGAACGACAGGAGCGCGAACATGACCGACACGCAGGTCACCTGGCTCACCCAGGATGCATTCGACCGGCTGAAGGAAGAATTGGATCAGCTGATCGCCAATCGCCCGGTCATCGCTGCCGAGATCAACGACCGCCGCGAAGAGGGCGATCTGCGGGAGAACGGCGGCTACCACGCCGCCCGCGAAGAGCAGGGTCAGCAGGAGGCCCGTATCCGTCAGCTGCAGGAGCTGCTGAACAACGCCAAGGTCGGCGAGGCACCCAAGCAGTCCGGTGTGGCGCTGCCCGGCTCGGTCGTCAAGGTCTACTACGACGACGACAAAAACGACACCGAGACCTTCCTGATCGCGACCCGCCAGGAAGGCATCACCGACGGCAAACTCGAGATGTACTCCCCCAACTCGCCGCTGGGCGGGGCCCTGCTGGATGCCAAGGTGGGCGAAACCCGCACCTACACCGTGCCCAACGGCAACACCGTCAAGGTCACGCTGGTGAGCGCAGAGCCTTACCACTCCTAGCGCACGACGCTCGGGGGAAAGCACTACAGTCGGGGAAATGGCGCAAATCGCCGAGGATCTGTTCCTGCTGCTTCTTGACAACGCGTCGGCACAGCCGGCATTGGACAAGCGTCGCCGGGAACGGGTGTTGAGCGCGGCGGTGCTGCTGGATCTGGCCTACGCCTGCCGAATTCGGCCCGCCATGGCCGACGAGCCGATCCAGGCGGGGTTGCTGGTGGCGCTCGCGGGCGATTGGCCACCGGATCCGGTGGCAGATCCGGCTTTTCAGCTGCTGCAGCGACGACCGTTGCCTGCCGCCGCGGCACTGGGCAAGCTACGCAAGCACACTCAGCAGAACCTCGAGCTGCATCTGGAGCGCACCGGTCAGATCCGTCGAGTCCGCTTGCCGGGCAAAGGTTTTCGAACCAGTCCCGCGTACTGCTGGCCGCTCACCGATCGCGAACGGGTGAGTCAGGCTCGGTCGGCGCTGCTGGCGGCCCTGTTCGACGGACAGACTCCGGTGCCCGCCGTCGCGGCAATCGTGTGTCTGTTGCACGCCGTAGACGGCCTGGGCGCGGTGTTGAGCCTCAACGAGCGCGGCTGGCGCTGGGTGCATGCCCGCGCCACCGAAATCTCGACCGGCGGTTGGGTTGACGACGCCGCCACCGCACTGCCCGAGATGAATCTGGCAGTGACGACGTCGGCGTTACGTGCGGCGTTGATGTAGCAGACGTCCCTGCGTTTCCTGCGCGAGCAGACACCTGGGTACCCGGAAGTGCCCGCAATTGGGTACCGGCGCGTCTGCTCGCCGGGTCAGGTGAGTGCCTGCTCGAGGTCGGCCAGCAGGTCGGCGGCGTGCTCGATACCCACCGAGAGCCGCACCAGATCATCGGGTACCTCGAGCTGGGAGCCCGCCGTCGACGCGTGCGTCATCGCGCCCGGGTATTCGATCAGCGACTCCACTCCGCCCAACGATTCGGCGAGAATGAAAATCTCTGTGCGGGAGCACAATTCACGGGCCGCCTGCGCTCCACCCCGCAGCCGCAGCGAGACCATGCCGCCGAAGCCGGTCATCTGTCGCGCCGCGACGTCGTGATTGGGATGGCTCGCCAGACCGGGGTACAGCACCGACTCGACCGCCGGATGCCCGTCGAGGAATTCGGCTATCAGGGCCGCATTTTCACTGTGCTGACGCATCCGCAGCACCATGGTCTTGAGCCCACGCATCGTCAGGTAGGCGTCGAACGGCCCCGGGACCGCACCCGCCCCGTTCTGCAGGAACGCGAATGCGGTGTCGAGTTCCTCATCGTTGGTCAGCAGCGCACCACCGACGACGTCGGAATGGCCACCGATGTACTTGGTGGTGGAATGCAGCACGATGTCGGCGCCGAACAGCAGCGGCTGTTGCAACGCGGGTGAGGCGAAGGTGTTGTCCACCAACACCTTCACACCCGACGACGACGCGATCTGCACGATCGCCGCGATGTCGGCGATGGACAGCAGCGGGTTGGTCGGCGTCTCCACCCAGATCAGCCGGGTGTTCGGCGTCAACGCCGAGCGCACCGCGTCCACATCGCTCAGGGGTACAGGAGTGTGGGTGATGCCCCACTGCGTGAACACCTTGTCGATGAGCCGGAACGTGCCGCCGTAGGCATCATCGGGGATCACCACGTGATCGCCCGGGCGTAGCACCGCGCGCAGCGCACAGTCGGTGGCGGCCATGCCCGAGCTGAATGCCCGGCCGTAGGCGGCCTCCTCCACGGCGGCCAGCGACGCCTCCAGCGCTGAGCGCGTCGGGTTGCCGGTGCGGGCATATTCGAATCCGCCGCGCAGCCCGCCGACGCCGTCCTGGGCGAACGTCGAACTGGCGTAGATCGGGGTGTTGACGGCTCCGGTGCCCGGGTCGGGGCGGTAACCGGCATGGATGGCTTTCGTGGCCAGACCGTGCCACTTGCGCTGTTCACTCATAACCCGTTGAGCCTATCGGGACCCCGCAATGACAGTGCGCCCACGGTGCAGGCCTCTCGGCCTTGTGCACCGCGGGCGCAGCGTCAAACGGGTGTGACTACGGGCTCAGCGGTGCCACCTGGCCGCCGGTGAGGCGACGGTAGGCGTAGACCGTGATGAGTGAGAGCACCGGATAGGCGACCAGGAGGCCGACGCCACAGAGCAGTGCGCCGACAATCGCGAGCGCCACGGTGACCAGCCAGGTCAACGCCACCGGGCCGAAGTTGGCCTTGGCGACGTTGAAGCTCGTGGTGATGCCTTCGATACCGGAGACGTTGCGGTCGAGCACCGCAACGGTGGTGAACATCAACATGATCGCCGCGATGATGCCGGGGACGATGCACAGCACGGTGCCGATACCCACGATGATGCCGGACACGAACGAGGCAATGACGACGTTGCCGACGTTACGTGGTTTGAAGAACGATCCGATCGTCACGGGGGTGCCGTTGGCGATGTCGAGCATGCCGTTGATGTACGCAGACTGAATCACCCCCACGACCACCAGCATCACCAGCCCGCCGATGATGCTGACGACGATCCCGCCGGTTCCCATCGAGTAGCTCGCCGAGTAGTCATAGTCGCCATAGGACGAGCTGTCGACGGTGCCGAACGAACTCGAGATCAGTTGGATGATGCCCTGCAGCACGGCATAGACCAGACCGAACACCAACGTCGGCACAACCAGTTCGGTCGGGTGCTTGGTGAACTTGTTCCACGCCCACGAGAACGCTTCACCGACGCTGTAGGGCGCACCGAAACCGGGGCCGCCTGCCGGTGGATAACCACCCTGCTGCGGATAACCGGCCGGCGGTGGGTAACCACCCTGGGGCGGGTAACCCGGGCCTCCCGGGCCTCCTTGCCCTCCCGGAGGCGGCGGTGGCGGATAGCCAGCACCCTGCGGCGGGGGCGGCGGTGGGTAACCACCCTGCGGCGGTGGTGGATAGCCGCCCGGAGGCGGGGGTGGCGGATAGCCGCCCGGAGGGGGTTGCGGTGGGTAGCCACCACCGGGGGGCGGCGGCGGGTAGTTACCGGGGGGCGGCGGCGGTTGATCAGTCACGACTGTTGGCTCCTCATCTCGGGTGACGACCTCGATATGGCCGTCACGTCCTGCCAGCACCTAGATCCATGGCGAGCGGTATGGCTCAGAGGGCAGATTACGCACTGCGCACCACATTTGACGGGAGCGGCGACAACAATTTCCAGGGTGCGGTGACGGTTGATCGGTCATGGAGGCCTTCCGGTACTGAGTTTGCTGGCCCTGAGCCAGCTCACCATACCTGAGAAGGTGCTGATAGCAGCGGTTCTGACGCGACCTATCGCCGACCGCTTGCGGCCGAGAGAAATCCGAGCAGGTCGTGACGGGTCAACACGCCGACGGGCTTGCCTTCCTCGACCACCATCACCGCGTCGTACTCACGCAACGTCTTGGCCGCGGTGCTGACCAACTCCCCCGCACCGATCAGCGGCAGCGGCGGACTCATGTGCTCCGACACTGCATCGGCCAGCTTCGCCCGGCCCTCGAACACCGCCGACAGCAACACCCGCTCCGACACGCTGCCTGCCACTTCGCCTGCCATCACCGGAGGTTCGGCGCCGACCACCGGCATCTGGGAGACGCCGTACTCGCGCAGGATGCCGATCGCGTCGCGCACGGTTTCCGACGGGTGGGTGTGCACCAGGTCCGGCAGCGCACCAGATTTGCCACGCAGAACATCGCCGACGGTCGGCTGCTCGATCGACCCGTCGAGCGGGGTGCGCAGGAAGCCGTAGGACGACATCCATCCGTCGTTGAAGATCTTCGACAGGTATCCGCGACCGCCGTCGGGCAGCAACACGACCACCACGGCGTCGGGCCCGGCCTTGCGGGCCACTTCGATCGCGGCCACCACGGCCATGCCGCACGATCCGCCGACCAGCAGCGCCTCCTCACGCGCGAGCCGCCGGGTCATGTCGAACGAGTCGGCATCAGAGACCGCGATGATCTCGTCGGGAACCGTCGGGTCGTAGGCCGTTGGCCAGAAATCCTCACCGACCCCTTCCACCAGGTACGGCCGCCCGGTCCCGCCGGAGTACACCGATCCCTCCGGGTCCGCACCGATGATCTGGACCTTCCCGCCGGACACCTCTTTCAGGTACCGCCCGGTGCCCGTGATGGTCCCGCCGGTGCCGACGCCGGCGATGAAATGTGTCACCTTGCCGTCGGTGTCCGCCCAGATCTCCGGCCCGGTCGTCTCATAGTGGCTGGCGGGCCCCATCTGGTTGGAGTACTGGTCTGGTTTCCAGGCGCCCTCGATCTCCTCGGTGAGCCGGTTGGAAACGCTGTAGTAGCTGTCGGGGTGGTCCGGCGGCACCGACGTCGGGCACACCACGACCTCGGCGCCGTACGCGCGCAGCACGTTGCGCTTGTCCTCACTGACCTTGTCGGGGCAGACGAAGACGCACTTGTAGCCGCGCTGCTGCGCCACCAGGGCCAGGCCGACGCCGGTATTGCCGGAGGTCGGTTCGACGATGGTGCCACCCGGCTTGAGCTCGCCGCTGGCCTCGGCGGCGTCGATCATCTTGACCGCGATGCGGTCTTTGGCGCTGCCGCCCGGGTTGAGGTACTCGATCTTGGCCGCAACCAGACCCGCGCCTTCGGGCACAACTGAGTTCAGTTGCACCAGAGGGGTGTTGCCGATGAGCTCACTGACGTGCCTGGCGATGCGCATGTGTCCATCGTGTCAGGCCCTCGTAACACTCACCAGGTGGCCTCACGAATGTAGTCACCGATCTGCCGCAGCGAGCGGTTCGCTTCGGACACCAACGGCGACGCCAGCTGGAAAACATGCATCTGACCTGGCCAAACCCGAACCTCGACCGGCACCCCGGCCGCGGCAAGCATGCGAGCGGCCTTGCGGGCGTCGCTGATGAGCACTTCGGAGCCGGACACATGGATGAGCGTGCGCGGCAGCCCGGGTTCGATGTGATCGAGCGGCTCGTAGACGTCCTCGCCCTTGCGTTGCGCCGCGGCCTCGACGAGTTCGACGAGCGCGTCGAACGCCTTCGCCGGGAACATGGCGTCACGACGGATGTTCGGATGATTGGCGCGTGCGGTGTTGTCGACCTCGAACAGCGGCGACATCGTGACCAGCGCGGCCGGCTCCTCACCCTCATCGAGCAGGCGCTCAGCCAACGCCAACCCTAGGTACCCGCCCGCGGAATCACCCGCCAGCACGATCTGGTCGGGCTCGTAACCGGTCAGCCGCAGCCACTGGTAGGCGTCGTAACAGTCGTCGAGCGCCGTGCCCACCGAGTGCTTCGGCACCATCCGGTAGTCCACGACCAGCACCGGGCTGTCGGCGTACTGGGACAACGCCGTCACGATCCCGGAGTGTGTGTTGGCGCCGCACGCCAGGAACGCACCGCCGTGCAGGTAGAGGATGACGCTGCGCTTGCCGTCGGCCGGGAGCACGCCGGAGGCACGCACCAGCCGCGCCGTGCAGTGCGGTAGTCCGATGGTGGCCCTGATGGTGCCGGGGGCCGGACGCAGGATCCGCGCCGCGAAGTCGACGATCCCGAATGGCCACGGGAGACGGGGGGCGTGGCTACCAATTGCCAGCGTCGGCCTGATTGTCAGCATCGCCGCCAGCGAAGTCAGTCGGCCTGCCAGACTCGGCCCGTCCTCGACCACCTCGACGGGTGCGCCGTCACTGACGGGAAACTTGCGCGCGCGGTGCAATCTAGCTGGGCTTATGCCAGCCCTCGGAGAGCGGGATACCTTGCTCGGTGCGGTCATCGCCACCACTTCCTACGCCGTTGTAGTGCTCGGTGTGCTACGTCACTCAGACAACCCGGGTAACTTAGCTTGCCATCGTTAATAGTTTCAACAATCAAAGAATCTATTTTGATACCGGACTTGATACCGCACCGTGATCGGCGGACCGCGTTGCCACGCAGAGAACACGCGATATCGCACTAATATGTTCAGCGTGGACATTCGTTCGCGTCGCTCGACCATCGCCCTCACGGCCGCGGCAACGCTGGCCTCTACCGGCTCCGCGTATGTGGGAGCGCGCAGCCTGCTCTCCGGGCAGGCTGACCAGGCCCGACGCGTCATCCCGAAATCGTGGGAGATCCCGCCCCGCGCCGACGGCGTCTACGTGCCCGACGGCGGCCCGGTGCAGCGCTGGGAACGCGGTGTCCCGTTCGATCTGCACCTGATGGTGTTCGGCGACTCCACCGCCACCGGCTACGGCTGCCATGACGCGGACGAAGTGCCCGGCGTACTGATCGCCCGCGGCCTGGCCGAACAGTTCGGCCGACGCGTGAGGTTGAGCACCAAGGCAATCGTGGGCGCCACCTCCAAGGGGTTGTCCGGCCAGATCGATGCGATGTTCGTGGCCGGACCACCCCCGGACGCGGCGGTCATCATGATCGGCGCCAACGACATCACCGCGCTCAACGGCATCGGGCCCTCGGCACGCCGACTGGGCCGGGCGGTGAGCCGGTTGCGGGCCAGTGGCGCCGTCGTGGCGGTCGGAACCTGCCCGGATTTCGGCGTGATCACCGCGATCCCGCAGCCGTTACGCCTGGTCGCCCGCACCCGTGGGTTACGCCTCGCCCGCGTGCAGGCCTCCGCCGTCCGCGCGGCCGGGGGCGTTCCAGTGCCGTTCTCCGACCTGCTCGCGCCCGAGTTCTACAAGGCCCCCGAGTTGCTGTTCTCCAAAGACATGTTCCATCCGTCGGCGGCCGGTTATGCGCTCGCCGCCAGTCAGCTGCTTCCTGCTCTGTGTAATGCCTTGGGCGAGTGGGACGGTGATGCGGCACTGGAGTCCGGAGCGGCCGACGGCAGTTCCCTGCTGTCGCGGTTCGGCGACGTGAGCAGGCTGTGGCGGCGCTCGACCGGGGTGCCCGCGCCCATCGTCGTGCACGCCGGTTAAGTTTGCCCTAAGCAACCACTTAGGAGTCGTCATGCCCGAAGCCGTCATCGTCGCCACTGCCCGCTCTCCGATCGGCCGGGCTGTCAAGGGCTCGTTGGCCACCATGCGTCCCGACGACCTGGCCGCGCAGATGGTCAGGGCCGTGCTCGACAAGGTCCCGGCCCTCGATCCGCACGACGTCGTCGACCTCATGATGGGCTGCGCACAGCCCGCAGGCGAGGCGGGTTACAACATCGCCCGCGCGGTCGCCGTCGAGCTCGGCTACGACTTCATGCCCGGCACCACGGTCAACCGCTACTGCTCCTCGTCGCTGCAGACGACCCGGATGGCGTTCCACGCGATCAAGGCCGGCGAGGGCGACGCCTTCATCTCCGCGGGCGTGGAAACGGTGTCGCGCTTCGGTGTCGGCGCTGCCGACGGCGCACCGAACAGCAAGAACGCCCTGTTCGACGAGGCTCAGGCCCGCACCGTCAAGCAGGCCGAAGGTGCCGACTCCTGGACCGACCCCCGCGCGGACGGCAACATCCCCGACGTCTACATCGCGATGGGCCAGACCGCCGAGAACGTCGCGCTGTTCACCGGCATCAGCCGTGAGGACCAGGACCACTGGGGCGTGCGCAGCCAGAACCGCGCAGAAGAAGCCATCAAGAGCGGCTTCTTCGAGCGCGAGATCGTGCCGGTGACCCTGCCCGACGGCACCACCGTGAGCACCGACGACGGGCCGCGCGCGGGCACCACCTACGAGAAGATCAGCCAGCTCAAGCCCGTGTTCCGCCCCAACGGCACCATCACCGCCGGCAACGCGTGCCCGCTCAACGACGGCGCGGCCGCCGTGGTGATCATGAGCGACACCAAGGCCAAGGAGCTCGGACTGACCCCGTTAGCCCGCATCGTGTCCACCGGCGTTTCGGGCCTGTCACCGGAGATCATGGGCCTGGGTCCGATCGAGGCCATCAAGCAGGCACTGGGCAACGCGAAGATGAAGCTGTCCGACATCGACCTCTACGAGATCAACGAGGCGTTCGCGGTGCAGGTGCTGGGCTCGGCCCGCGAGTTGGGCATGGATGTGGACCGGCTGAATGTCTCGGGCGGCGCGATCGCGCTGGGTCACCCGTTCGGCATGACCGGCGCCCGCATCACCGCCACGCTCCTGAACAACCTGCAGACCCATGACAAGACGTTCGGCATCGAGAGCATGTGTGTCGGTGGCGGACAGGGCATGGCGATGGTGGTGGAGCGCCTCTCCTAGTTTGTGGCGTTGACGCTTGTGGCGTTGACGCTGCGGTGAGGGCGCATTCGTGCGAGTAGCGTGCGCCCTCACCGCACAGTCAACGGGGACCGGAGACGGTTCCATTCGCGGTACACCCGGCGGAGGATTCCCGGGCGACGATGACCGGCTGCCACCCTGACCGTCGTCCAGCCGACGTCGGTGATGTACTCATGGCGCACAATGTCGTAACCGAGCTGATCGGCATGCTGCACACCGTCATACTCGACCGCCAGCATGATGTCCTCCCACCCCATATCGAGGTAGTACTTCGGATAGCCGTCGGGTCCGAGTACGGGAATCTGGGTTTGCGGTCGCGGGTATCCCTCATCGATGAGCATCAGGCGCAGTCGCGTCTCTTGCGGCGACTGGCCGCCGGGGTCAAACAGGTCCAACGCGGCCTCGAGCTGCCGCAATCCGCGTGCGCGACGGTGCCTTTCGGCCAGCAGCAGAACGTCATCGGCTTTGAAGCCCGTGGCCCCGGACAGCGCGTCAAGGCAGGCAACTGCAGCTCCGAGTTGCCCCCGACGACCGAGATCGAATGCCGTGCGATCGGGTGTCGTGACAGGCAAACCGTCGATGCGCTGAATCTCCTCCTCGAAGAGCAGGTCGTTTCGGCAGATGATCTGTAGTGGTGGCCGTGGATTGGACCAGATCAACTCGACCGGCATGTCCTCACCGATCCACTTAGCCCCGTGCAGCGACGAGGCAGAGGCACCGCCGGGCTGTGGATGAAACGGTCACTGTGGATAGCTGCCGTCGACGTTGACTCTGCGGTGAGGGCGCATTCGTGCGAGTAGCGTGCGCCCTCACTGCACAGTCAACGTCGATGGCTCAACCCAAATGAAAAAGGCGCCCGCAATCGCGGACGCCTTTCTCGGGGTGGGGCTGCTAGTCGCTGTTGAAGTACGACAGCAGCCGGAGGATCTCGATGTACAGCCACACCAGCGTGACCGTCAGGCCGAGGGCAACGCCCCACGCGGCCTTCTCCGGTGCACCGGCGCGGATCATCTGGTCTGCAGCGTCGAAGTCGATCAGGAAGCTGAATGCCGCCAGGCCGATGCACAGCAGTGAGAAGCCGATGGCGAGCATGCCACCGTCACGCAAGCCGAGGCCCGCCCCGCCGCCGACGCCGAACAGTCCGAGCACCAGGTTGAGCAGCATCAGCGCCAAGACACCGAACATGCCGGCCACGATCATCCGGGTGAACTTCGGCGTGACGCGGATGGCGCCGGTCTTGTAGACGACGAGCATGCCGAAGAACACGCCGAGCGTGCCGACGATCGCCTGGAAGATCATCGCGCCGCCGCCGGTGGACCACATATTGGCGATGACGAATGAGATCGCACCGAGGAACAGGCCCTCCAGCGCGCCGTAGCTCAACACGATGGCCGGATTGTCCTGCTTGCGGCCGAACGTGGCGATCAACACCAGTGCGAGGCCACCGAGGCTGCCGATGAGCGTGAACGGCATCGCCAAGGCCATATTGGCGGAGACCAGGAAGTAGGAAACCACCGCGACGGCCGACAACACCGCCAGCGTGACGCCGGTCTTGGTGACGACGTCGTCGATGGTCATCGGGCGGGAGACGCCCGTCTGCTGCTGTTCCAGGTACTCGTGCGGTTGCGCGTGTACCTGCTGCGCACCGAAGCCGGCGGCTCCGGTACCGAACTGTGCATATCCGCCCTGATTCTTGGGCAGACTCCGGAATACCGGGTTGCTTGATTCGCGCACCGTCGGGTCCTTTCCTGTGCTGGTTCTACTACGAACTACTCGGTCAACGTTCTTGGATGGGGGCAGGTTCCCGGTTTGCCAAAAAACATTCCCAGGAAACGTCCAGGTTCGATCTTGAGGCAAACCCTACCCGTCGCGCGCCGCTGTGGGGTACCGAACTAGATTGCAGTTCGTGGCAGAAAACGAGGACGTCCTAGTAAGTGTGCGGAACGGCGTCGGCATCCTCACCCTGAACCGGCCAAAGGCCATCAACTCGCTCACCGAGCCGATGGTCACGGCCCTCTCAGCCGCGCTGCGCGGGTGGGAGCACGACGAGTCGGTGCACACCGTGCTTCTCACCGGCGCCGGTGAACGAGGGTTGTGCGCAGGCGGCGACGTGGTGGCGATCTATCACAGTGCGAAGGCAGGCGGGGCCGACGCGCGTCGGTTCTGGCACGACGAATATCTGCTCAATGCCTACATCGGCCGCTATCCGAAACCGTATGTCGCACTGATGGATGGCATCGTGATGGGCGGTGGCGTCGGAGTCGCCGGGCACGGCAGCGCTCGCGTGGTCACCGACACCACGAAGATGGCGATGCCCGAGGTCGGCATCGGGTTCATCCCCGACGTCGGCGGCACCTACCTGTTGTCCCGGGCCCCAGGCGGATCGGGCCTGCACGCCGCGCTCACCGGTGCGCCGTTCACCGGCGCCGACGCGATCGCGATGGGCTTCGCCGACCACTACGTGCCGCATGCCGCGCTCACCGACTTCACCGAAGCGGTCGTCAACGATGGCGTGGACGCGGCCCTGACCGCCCACGCCATCGAGCCACCGGCCAGCGAACTACTGGCCCAACGGGACTGGATCGACAGCTGCTATGCCGGGGACACCGTCGCCGACATCATGGCCTCATTGCAGGGTCACGCCGCCGGCACCGCCGCGGTCGACGCAGCCGACCTGATCGCCACCCGTTCCCCGGTCTCCGTGGCGGTGACACTCGAAGCGGTGCGCCGCGCGGCGAAGTTGGAGACGCTTG
Organism: Mycobacterium appelbergii; assembly: GCF_032883035.1. Classification (NCBI taxonomy): domain Bacteria; kingdom Bacillati; phylum Actinomycetota; class Actinomycetes; order Mycobacteriales; family Mycobacteriaceae; genus Mycobacterium; species Mycobacterium appelbergii. The sequence goes on along the minus strand of NZ_JAMQTH010000002.1, from coordinate 73,067 downwards.
AGGACGTGCTGCGTCAGGAATACCGCACCTCGTCGGCGTCCCTGCGGTCCCATGATCTCGTCGAGGGCATCCGTGCGCAGCTCGTCGACAAGGACCGCAACCCGCAATGGTCCCCGGCCTCGATCGCGGCAGTGACCCAGGCTGACGTCGACGCGTATTTCGTTCCCGCCGACCCCGATCTGATGTTTCAGGAGGACAACCGATGAGCAACTTCGAGACGATCCTGGTGACCCACACCGACCGCGTCGCTACCATCACCCTGAACCGACCCAAGGCACTCAACGCCCTCAACAGCCAGGTGATGACCGAAGTCACCACGGCCGCAGCGGAACTCGACAAGGATTCGGGCGTCGGGGCGATCATCGTCACCGGCAACGAGAAGGCGTTCGCCGCCGGTGCGGACATCAAGGAGATGGCTGAACTGTCGTTCGCCGACGTCTACTCGGCCGACTTCTTCGAACTGTGGTCGAAGTTCGCCGCCACCCGCACCCCCACCATCGCCGCGGTCGCCGGGTACGCCCTGGGCGGCGGCTGCGAGCTCGCGATGATGTGCGACATCCTGATCGCCGCGGACACCGCCAAATTCGGCCAGCCCGAGATCAAGCTCGGTGTGCTGCCCGGCATGGGCGGGTCCCAGCGGCTGACCCGCGCCATCGGTAAGGCCAAGGCCATGGATCTCATCCTGACCGGCCGCACCATCGACGCAGCCGAAGCCGAACGTGCCGGGCTGGTCTCGCGGATCGTGCCCGCCGATTCCCTCATCGACGAATCCCTCGCCGTCGCGGAGACCATCGCAGGCATGTCGCTGTCCGCATCGCGGATGGCCAAGGAAGCGGTCAACCGCGCGTTCGAGTCGACTCTCACCGAGGGGCTGCTCTACGAGCGCAGGCTGTTTCACTCGGCGTTCGCGACCGCGGACCAGAAGGAAGGCATGGCCGCCTTCACCGAGAAGCGCGCCGCGAACTTCACCCATCGCTAAAGTGCTGGGGTGACCGACGCCCCGGAAGACACTGCAGACACCGCGGACGCCGCCGGGGGCACCACCGACGCACCCGTCGAGCAGGCACCCGTCAAACCCGCGTGGTGGGTGCGGCATTACACGTTCTTCGGGACGGCCGTGGGTCTGGTGTTCCTGTGGTCCTCGATGACGCCGTCACTGCTGCCGCGCGGTCCCCTGTTCCAGGGCCTGGTCAGCGGCGGCGCCGGCGCGGTCGGCTACGGCCTCGGCGTATTCGGGGTGTGGTTGGTGCGCTACATGCGCTCGGTGGACACCAGCCCCAAGGCCCCGCGATGGGCATGGCTGACGCTGGTGGTGGTCGGCATCGTCGGGCAGATCCTGATGATCATCTACTTCCACGTCTGGCAGGACGACATCCGCGATCTCATGGGTGTGCCCAGGCTCGAATTCTGGGACCACCCACTGACCGCCGTGCTGTCGATCGTGGTGCTGTTCTTCTTCGTCGAGATCGGTCAGCTGATCGGAAGACTCGTGCATTTCCTCGATCTGCGGTTCGATCGCTTTCTCCCGCCCCGCGTTTCGGCGGTGGTCGTGGTGGCACTGCTGTTGGCATTGAGCGTTGCACTGCTCAACGGCGTGGTGGCCCGGGTCGCCATGGACACCATCAACAAGACGTTCGCCGCGGTCAACGACGAGACCGATCCGGACTTCCCGGCTCCGATGTCCCCGTTGCGTTCGGGCGGCCCGCAGTCGTTGACGGACTGGGAGTCACTCGGCCACCAGGGCCGGGTGTTCGTCTCGGCGGGCCCGAGCGTCGAGCAACTCACGAGGTTCAACGGCAGACCCGCGGTGGAACCGATCCGCGCCTACGCCGGGCTGCATTCCGCAGACGGCATCAGGGCAACCGCCGCGCTCGCGGCCAGGGAGCTGCTGCGCACGGGCGGTCTGGACCGCCAGGTGATCGCGGTGGCCACCACCACCGGCACCGGCTGGATCAACGAGGCCGAGGCTTCGGCGCTGGAGTACATGTACAACGGCGACACTGCGATCGTGTCGATGCAGTACTCGTTCCTGCCGAGTTGGCTGTCATTCCTGGTGGACCAGGAGAACGCCAGGGAGGCGGGCCAGGTGTTGTTCGAGGCCATCGACGCGCTGGTGCGGGAACTGCCCGAAGATCGCCGACCCAAGCTGGTGGTGTTCGGCGAAAGCCTCGGGTCCTTCGGCGGCGAGGCACCGTTCCTGGCGCTGAACAATCTCGTCGCCCGCACCGACGGCGCCCTGTTCTCCGGACCCACGTTCAAGAACACGATCTGGACCGACCTGACCCGTAATCGCGACGCGGGTTCACCCGAATGGTTGCCGATCTACGACAAGGGCGAGAACGCCCGGTTCGTCGCGCGGCCCGAGAATCTGAACCGGCCCGACCAACCGTGGGACGACCCACGAGTGGTGTACCTGCAACACGCTTCCGACCCGATTTCGTGGTGGACGCCGGATCTACTGTTCGCCAAGCCGGACTGGCTGAAAGAACCGCGGGGCGGCGACGTGTCGCCGCGGATGGAGTGGATCCCGGTGGTCACGTTCTTGCAGGTGTCGGCCGATATGGCGGTGGCGGTAGACGTTCCCGACGGGCACGGCCACGTGTATGTCAAGGATGTCGCCAATGCGTGGGCGGCGATCATGCAACCGCCCGGGTGGACACCGGAGAAGACCGAAAAGCTGCGCCCGCTGTTGTCCAACAACGAGAACGCTTGAGCCCCTGCGGCTCTGGGCGTCACCTCTGGGGTCACATCGGTCACAGCAGTTCCGGCTCCACGCGGGTGTGTCGACCCGCCCGCCTAATAGCGACAAAGTCGCTGAAAACGCCACAGCAGGCACATGGCCCACGTCAACCCCAACCGGGAAATCACACTGGACACCTCAGTCAGCTCGGCCACATATGCCACAGATTTTGACCTGCCCGCTTAATAGCGACAAAGTCGCTAATAGGCGGGCAGCCAAAATCGCGTTACTACAGGTGCCACCGTGTCGACAGTGGCACCTGTGACCAGCGGCCAGGTGCTGCAGCTACCAGTGGTGCCCACGGGGCGATTTCAGCGACAAAGTCGCTAATAGGCGGGCCGGGCAACACCCATTCGCGCCGGGCGACACGCCAGGCCAAAGGACACGCCAGCGAAAAGGGTTGTTACAGGTGCCCGTTCGCAACCAGCGCGTGGTACCCGCCGACGACGTCGGTCGCCCGGTGCAGGCCCAGATCGCGTAGTGCGGCAGCGGCCAGGCTGGAGGTGTAACCCTCCGAGCACAGGATCACCCAGTACACATCGTCGTCGACGGCCTGCGGCAGCCGTGCGTCACTGGTGGGATCGCACCGCCACTCAAGGACATTGCGTTCGATGACCAGCGCGCCGGGCACCTCCCCTTCGGCAGCGCGCTGCGCGGCCGGGCGGATGTCGACCAGCACCGCTCCCCCGGCCAGCGCGTCGGACACGTCTGCGGCGGGCAGGCGATCCAACCGAGCGCGGGCGGCCGCCAGGACGGCATCGATACGGCTCATGGTCATCCCTCCGGAGCGTCGGTGAGTTCAGTGCGGTTGCGGCGCAAGGTGTTCTGCGAAGTCACCTCGTAGTACGACATCGCGGTCAGCGGCGGCGAATAGGCGTGCACGCTCAGCGTCGGCTCGACCACCGGACCCGAAGCCCGTACCACGTCGTGCACCCAGCCCAGTGGAAATGCCGCCTGGCTGCCTGCGCCGATCCGCCGGCGCTTCAACGCGCCACCGTCCCAGCGGGTTTCGGTCAGAGCCCCCGACACCACGGTCAGCGCACCGAGTGATCCGCCGTGATCGTGCAGTTCGGTGGAGCGGTCAGGGACCCAGCTGATCAGCCAGACGTCGAGTTCGTCGTTACCTTCGAGCCGGGTGTACCAGCGTTCGTCCTGCGGTAGTCCCCGCAGCAGTCGGTCGTAGCGGCCGGACAGGGCGTCGTCAGCGACGCGGTCGGTGGTGTGGAGCAGGTCGGGCACCCGCAGCCGGGTTGGCGCGGACACGGCGGGCACAGGGGTGGACGCAAGGGTCGACAGCATGAGAGAACTCCAGAAATGACGGATGGATATGAGAGGTCGGTCGGCGCTCTACCGAGCCCGACAACACTCCTGATATCCGGTCCCTACCGTCATGGCGGCCAGTGTTGCATAGATTGGCGACATGCGCAGTTACACGTGGGCCGCTCAGCTGTCAGTCGGAGCCATCGCAGTAGCCGGTATGAGCCTGCTGGCCGGGTGCGGTTCGGAGTCCGGTTCGGATCAATCCGCCGAGTCGTCGCCGGCATCGTCGTCGGTGTCCACGACCACGACTTCGGCCACCGGATCCGAGACTCCGACCGCGGAACCAGGGCAGGTCGGCGTGTCACCGGGCGGGGTGACCACCGCGGTCGGCGCCGACGCCCAGTCCACCGAGGACGAGTATTTCCAGGCCTGCCATGCCGCGAGGGTGTGGATGGACGAGAAGGGCGGCGATTCCAAGGCCCAGATCGAGCCGTATCTGGGCAGCCTGCAGGCTCCGGACGCGGTCCCCGGCCCCGGCACCTACAACAAGGCCTGGGCCGAGCTCGAACCGGCCCGTCAGGCCGCGGTCATCGTCGCGGTCCGGGCGGCCGCCGACCAACTGTGCAGTTAGTTCGAATCATCTTGCGTTAATCCACCCCGGCAGTGGTACACCGACACCATGTCCACTTCACCGAACAGCGCGGCACCGGACCGGCCCTGGAGGCGGCCGGGCGCCGCCCGCTATGCGCTGGCACGGCTGCGTGGGTTCCCGCGGCCACCGGTCGAGGTCTATGAACCCGCGCCCGGTTCCGTGGTGGTCGACCACGATGTGGCGGTCCCGACCCGGGACGGCACGGTGCTGCGCGTCAACGTCCATCTGCCCGGCGACGGCGGGGTGTTCCCGGTGTTGCTCTGCGCCCACCCCTACGGCAAGGACAACCTCCCGACGAAGCGCAGGCGGGGCTACTCGGTGCCGATCCAGTACCACCTGCTGCGCCAGCCGGCACCCGTCCGGTTCTCCACGCTGACCGGTTGGGAAGCGCCCGATCCGGCGTGGTGGACAGCGCAGGGGTTCGCTGTGGTGAACTGCGATCTGCGCGGTGCCGGAACCTCCGACGGAGCGTGTGACCTGCTCTCCGACCAGGAGGGCGAGGACGTCTACGACCTCGTCGAGTGGGCGGCGGCACAGCCGTGGAGCACCGGGGCCGTCGGCATGATCGGGGTGTCGTATCTGGCGATCTCACAGTGGAAGGCGGCGGCACTGCGCCCGCCGCACCTCAAGGCGATCGTGCCATGGGAAGGTTTCACCGACGCCTACCGCGACCTGTTCCGCCCCGGCGGCATCGAGGAGGTCGGCTTCGTCAAGATCTGGAGCCGCCTGCTACAGCGTTCCGCACGCATCAAATACCAACCGGGCAAAGAGAACTCGAAACGCCCCCGGTACGAAGACTGGTGGCGTTCGCGCGTTCCGGAGCTGGAAGGCATCGAGGTTCCCGCTTTGATCTGCGGCAGCTTCTCCGACAACAACCTGCACAGCAGAGGCTCGATCCGCGGCTTCGAGCAGATCGCATCCGGCGATCGCCACCTCTACACGCACCGCGCAGGAAAGTGGGCGAACTTCTATTCCCCCACGGCGCGTCAAACCCAGTTGGCGTTCCTCGACCGCCACCTGCGCGGAGGCGACGCTGCCCTGCCGCGGGTGCGGCTGGAGGTCCGCGCGAGTCGCGACGAGATCGTTGCGGTTCGCGACGAAACCAGCTGGCCGTTGGAGTCCACGCAATGGACACCGCTGCATCTGGGCGCAGGCGGTTTGTCTACGTCGGCAGCCCACGAGCCGGGTGCAATTTCGTTCGACACCCGTTCCGGTGGAGTGTGTTTCGGGTGGACGCTGCCCGCTGATACCGAGATCACCGGACCCATGGCGCTGCGCTTGTTCATCGAGATGGACGGCGCAGACGACGTGGACCTGTTCGTCGGCGTGGAGAAATGGCGCGGGTCCAAGTACGTGCCGTTCGAAGGCTCCTACGGATTCGGCCGCGACCGGATCACCACGGGGTGGTTACGGGCGTCGCTGCGGGCGCTGGACCTGGAACGGTCCCGGCCGTTCGACCCCGTGCCGGCCTACACCACACCGGCCCCGCTGCACGCCGGTGAGGTTGTGCCGGTTGATATTCCGCTGGGGCCCTCGGCAACGCTGTTCCGCGCCGGTGAGCAGCTGCGACTGGTGGTGGCCTGCCGCTGGCTGTGGCCACGCAACCCGCTGACCGGACAATTCCCGGCGGGCTACCGGCGCGGCCCCCGCGGCACCTGCACCCTGCACTGGGGGCCCGATCGGGACGCCCATCTGCTCGTACCTGTCATCCCGCGCAGGGCGCACAATAGACAGCATGGCTGACACCCGCGTTGCGCTTGCCCTGGGCAGCGGCGGTGCTCGCGGATACGCCCACATCGGTGTCATCAACGAACTCTGTGAGCGCGGCTACGACATCGTGGGGGTGTCGGGGTCCTCGATGGGCGCGCTGGTCGGCGGCCTGCACGCCGCCGGGAAGCTGGACGACTTCGCCGACTGGGCAAGGACGTTGACGCAGCGGGCGGTGCTGCGGCTGCTGGACCCGTCCATCAGCGCCGCCGGGATCCTGCGGGCGGGCAAGATCCTCGACGCGGTACGCGACATCCTCGGCGAGGTCACCATCGAGGACCTGGCCATCCCCTACACCGCGGTGGCCACAGACCTGATCACGGGCCGGTCGGTGTGGCTCCAACGCGGACCGGTCGACGCCGCGATCCGGGCGTCGATCGCGATCCCCGGGGTGATCGCGCCGCATGTGCTCGACGGCAGGCTGCTCGGCGACGGCGGCATCCTCGACCCATTGCCGATGGCACCGATCGCTGCGGTCAACGCCGACCTGACCATCGCGGTGAGCCTGTCCGGCAGTGAGGCCGGCGGGGTTGAGCCCGAACCCGAGACCTCGGAGGCACGGCCCACCACCGAATGGCTCAACCGGATGTTGCGCAGCACGACAGCGCTGCTGGACACCGTGGTGCCGAGCCGCTCCGGCGTGGTCACCGATTCTGAGGATCAGCCCGTGGATGAAGTACCGGATCCCGGTGAGCTCGTGGAGGATCCGGTCGCGGTGCCCAGGCTCGGCAGCTTCGAGGTGATGAACCGGACCATCGACATCGCCCAGGCCGCGCTGGCCCGCCACATGCTGGCGGCCTATCCACCCGACCTGCTGATCGAAGTGCCGCGCACGGTGTGCCGCAGCCTCGATTTTCACCGCGCTGCCGAGGTCATCGCCGTCGGGCAGCAACTCGCCGCGAAGGCGCTGGACGGCTGAGTCAGCCCGCCAGGAACGCGGCGATCTCGGTGGCAACCCGGCGCCCCTGTGCCCGCCCGGCCTGCGCTGAGGGCACCCGGCACGCCGGGTCGAGCGGGTTGGAGCCGAACGCCGCCAGTGCGTCGTCATCGGCGAACACCGCCAGCGTGGCTCCGGGGAATCCGTCGATCTCCTCGGCCGTGCTCACCCCGAACGGAGCGGGCGCCGCGCGGCCGGACGGCACCAGCACGACCGCCGCGTCGCAGTCGTCGGCCAGCACCATGTTGACGCTGCTGCCCACCCCGCCGTCCATGTAGCGCCGACCGTCGATCGTGACCGGCGGCCAGGCCCCGGGCACCGCGCAGCTGGCCGCCACCGCGTCGACCAGGTCCACGCCCGAGGTGCGGTCGAAACCGACCAGCTCACCGGTGGCGATGTCGATCGCCGAGATCCGCAGCACCCGCCGCGGCCAGTCATGGGCGGGTAGCCGCTGGGCGATCACCTCGCGGCGCACCGCCTCGTCGACCGTCGGGGTGTCCAGCGCGATCTGACCGATCCGCTGCAGCTTCTGGGCCATGGTGGTGTTCGGAGTCAGCATGGCGGTGATGAACAGCTCGGTGATGCCGTCGAGTCCGACACCCGGATCGATCTCGGCCGAGGCGGCGCCGACCTGCCGTTCGAACAGTTCGCCGAGGCTGCGGCCACTGCCCAGCTGGGCGGCGACCGCCGACCCCGCCGACGTGCCCACCAGCACATCGCTGCTCAGCAGCGCGTCTGCGGTGCCGGGATCCTCGTCGGCGATGCCCCGCAGAACACCTGTCTCCCAAGCAATTCCGGCGACTCCCCCACCGGCGAGCACCAATGCGCGTTTTGACGTCACGCGTCGAGTGTGCCAGGGCTACGGGTGCTGCGAGGCGGCCGCCTGCGCGGTCAGTTCCTCCACCCGGAGTTGACGGCGCGGCGGATCGCCGAAGACCAGCTTCCGGGTGATGTCCAGGCCGGCATCGACGTGGACCAGCTCGCCCGGGGCGATCAGCTGCCAGTGTTCGCCGTCCATCGGTTCGCTGGCGAACACCACCGCCGGCTGTGAGGTCAGGTGTTCGGACTCGGCGCGGATCCGGTGGCTGCGCAACTGCAACCGCCGGTCGGCGACATCGCGGCGGTCCAGCAGATACAGCTCGTGGGTTTCCGGATAGCGCAGTGCCCAGCTGTCGGTCGCGGTGCTCAGCAGAAGATTCACCGCATACAGCGGGGAGTTCTCGGCCAGCCAGCCGACGGCGTCGACGATGCCGGCGCCGACGTCGCCGTCGCGGGCCCGGATGGCGGCGGTGATCAGCGCGAAAACCCGTTCGGAGTCGGTCTGGCCACCCACCAGTTCCTCGACACCCATCTCGCGTATCCGGGCGTCGAGCTCCTCGAGTCCCCCGACGACCCCGTTGTGCGCGAAGATCCGGCCGTCCTGCAGGAAGGGGTGGGTGTTGGCCACATCGAGTGCCCCGGTCGAGGCATATCGGACGTGCGCGACGAATGTCGTCGCGGTGACGTGGTGGGCCTCGGTGGAGAACTCGGAATCCTGCCACGCCGCCACCGGCTCTTTGTGCAGCACCGGATTTCCCGTGGCGTCGAAGTAGCCCAGCCCGGTGCCATCCGGGTTGCGTCTGCTCTGTGCGAGGAGGTTGTCGGGCGCGTCCAGCAACCAGAACGTCGCGGTCACCGGCTCGGCGCCCGCGTGCAATCCGAACAGCCGGCACATGGTGCCGATAGTATCCGGCAAAGGAAGGGAGCGACATGACAACCGACTTGGGCGCCACCATGCGGGCCGAACGCTTCTATGCCGAGACCAAAAGAGTTGCCGTCGAGGATGTTCCGATACCCCAGCCGGGCCCGGGTGAGGTCCTGGTCAAGGTGGCGTTCTGCGGCATCTGCCATTCCGACCTGAGTTTGATAAACGGCACCTTTCCGGCCCAGGTGCCGGTGGTGACCCAGGGGCACGAGGCGTCGGGCACCGTGGCCGCTCTGGGTCCGGGTGTCACGGGCTGGTCAGAGGGCGATCGGGTGATCGTTGCCGCGGGCAGGCCCTGCATGGAGTGTGCGAACTGCCGGCGCGGCGACACCGCCAACTGCATGCGTATCCAGCTGATGGCGTTCGCCTATGACGGGGCGTGGGCCGAATACACCGTCGCGCAGGCAGCCGGGTTGACCCGGGTGCCCGACAATGTGCCGCTCGAACAGGCCGCGATCCTCGCCGATGCGGTGTCGACGCCGTACGGCGCGGTGGTGCGCACCGGCCAGGTGGGCATCGGAGAGTCGGTCGGGGTGTGGGGTCTCGGCGGAGTGGGCACCCACATCGTGCAGTTGGCGCGGCTGGTCGGGGCGGTTCCGGTGGTCGCCGTCGACATCAAGCCCGAGGTGCTCGAGCGCGCCGTGGAGTTGGGCGCCGACTATGCGTTCGACGCTCGTGACGAGGAGTTGGGCGAAAAGATCGCCGAGGTCACCTGCGGCCGCGGGCTCGACGTGGCGTTCGACGCGGTCGGGCTGGCCTCGACGTTCGAGCAGGCGTTGAGCCGGCTGACCGTCGGCGGCCGGCTGGTGGCGGTCGGGATGAGTGCCGAGAGTCCGACGGTGGGTCCGACGTCGATGTTCGGCCTGACCCAGAAGAAGGTGCTGGGCCATCTCGGCTACCAGAACGTCGACATCTCCACGCTGGCGACGCTGGTGTCGCTGGGCCGGCTGGACCTGTCGCGGTCGATCAGCGAGGTGTTGCCCCTCGAAGACATCGCGGTCGGCATCGACAAGCTCGACCGGCAGGAGGGTAACCCGATCCGCATCCTGGTGCGGCCGTGACGGTCAGCGCAGTTGCGGCGCCGCCTTCGCACTGAACAACGGCAGGTCAAGGTAGGTGGCGATGCCGGGCTCGGCCGCACACACCGCGTGGACCGAATTCACGCAGTGCGCCGCGGTGGCCACGACGCCGGGTTCCGGGCCGGCCTCACCGACCTCGCCCTGGAACCCTTTGATCACCACGGAGAAGTCCGGGTTGCCGCGCACTTCCATCTCGTAGCGCTGGCCTTCCGGACCGAAATCCCATGGCGGGTCGAGGTTTTCCTCACCCATCAACCAGTTGACGGTCACCCTGACCACCACCTCGTCGCCGACCAGGGCCTCCCAGTGGAACTTGCGTCCGGCCACCTGTCCCGGCTGGATCGGGCCCAGCGGCGAATCGATCGGCGCTGTCGCGACCGCAATCTCCTGGCGGGTCCGGATGTCCGGGTCGGCTTTCGGACTGCCGCTGAAGCCGATCTGATCGGTCAACATCTTGACGGCCTGGATGAAGCCGCCATCGAGCAGCTTCTGCATCGGCCCGGACAACGCCTTCTCCGGCACTTCGCCGAAGCCCATCACGTGCCGCAACACATCGGGCGCCTCGTAGGTTCGCAGATCTGAGAACTCCTCGGCGCGAACGAATGTCACGCCCGTCGACATCACCGAGAACAGCAGCGGGAACTTCTCGCTGATGCCGCCGGGCGCGATGCCGGTGCCGTGCAGGGTGACGTCGCCCTCCCGCGCGGCCTCACGCAGGGGTGCGGCCTGCTTTTCACTCGGATACACCCAGCCGACCGGGGTCACCACGTTCTTGCCGGACCGCAACAGGGCGGCGACCTCGTCGGGATTCGGCAATAGCGGCGCGTAGATCACGGCGTCGGCTTCCAGCCGCAGAATGTCCTCGATGTTGTTGGTCGCGATGACACCGAGCGGCTCACCCCCGATGAGGTCGCCCACGTCGCGGCCGTTCTTGGCCTCCGAATGCACCCAACAGCCGACCAGCTCCAGGTCGGGGTGGTCGAGCACGCCTTTGATGGCCGCCACGCCCACCCCTCCGGTGGCCCATTGCACGACTTTGAGCGTCACGGTGCACCCCTCCCACGGGACTAGAACGCGTTCTACTTATCTCTACACGAAGTGGGCCGCTATCTGTATCTTTCAGGCCATGGCTAACAAAGTATTCGTCGTCGGGGTGGGGATGACGAAGTTCGAGAAACCCGGCAGGAACGAAGGCTGGGACTATCCGCAGATGGCCAACGAATCCGGTACCAAGGCACTCGAAGATGCCGGCATCGCGTACTCCGAGGTTCAGCAGGGCTACGTCGGCTACTGCTCCGGAGACTCGACGTCCGGCCAGCGCGCGCTCTATGAGCTCGGCATGACCGGCATCCCGATCGTCAACGTGAACAACAACTGTTCCACCGGGTCGACGGCGCTCTACCTTGCCGCACAGACGATTCGTGGTGGCCTGGCCGACTGCACGATTGCCCTGGGCTTCGAGAAGATGCAGCCGGGTTCGTTGGGCGGTGGCGCGGACGATCGCGAGTCGCCCTTGGGACGGCATGTGAAGGCCCTGGCCGAGATCGACGAGTTCGCGTTTCCGGTGGCGCCGTGGATGTTCGGTGCGGCCGGCCGCGAGCACATGAAGCAATACGGCTCCACCGCTGAGCATTTCGCCAAGATCGGTTACAAGAACCATAAGCACTCGGTCAACAACCCCTACGCCCAGTTCCAGGAGCCTTACAGCCTTGAGGACATCCTCGGCTCCAAGATGATCTCCGACCCGCTGACCAAGCTGCAGTGTTCCCCCACCTCCGACGGGTCGGGCGCGGCGATCGTGGCCAGTGAGGCATTCGTCGACAAGCACGGGCTGGCCGGACAGGCCGTCGAGATCGTCGGGCAGTCGATGACCACCGACTTCGCCTCCACCTTCGACGGCAGTGCCAAAAACGTCATCGGCTACGACATGAATGTTCAAGCCGCCAGGCAGGTTTACTCGCAGTCGGGCCTTGGCCCGGAAGACTTCCAGGTCATCGAGCTGCACGACTGCTTCTCCGCGAACGAGCTGCTGCTGTACGAGGCCCTGGGACTGTGCGGTGAGGGCGAGGCCCCGTCGCTGATCGACAAGGACGACACCACCTACGGCGGACGCTGGGTGGTCAACCCGTCAGGCGGGCTGATCTCCAAAGGCCATCCGCTGGGAGCCACCGGCCTGGCGCAGTGCGCCGAGCTCACCTGGCAGCTGCGTGGCACCGCCGACAAGCGTCAGGTGGACAACGTCAACGCCGCGCTGCAGCACAACATCGGGCTCGGCGGGGCGGCCGTCGTGACGGCCTACCAGCGCGCCGAGCGGTAGAACCTTCCCGCGAACCTTCCCGCGAACCTTCCCGCGAACCTCCCGCGAGCAGACGCGCCGGTACCCTTCGGACGCGCATTTGGGGTACATACGCGTCTGCTCGCCGGGGAAATTTGCGCGGAAACTAGCCGGTCAACATCCCGTCGATCAGCCGTCGCAACACCTGCCTGATCTCCTTGCGGGCTCGCTTCGGGTCGTCTGCGGTGGCGATGGCCATGGCAGCCTCGTCGAGCGCCCCGATCAGCACGTGGGCCAGTGACCGTACCGGCAGCTTCGCGAGCTGACCGGCTTTGATGGCCTCGGTCAGCAGTTGCTCGGTCATGCCGAGGCTGTAGCGCTGCGCGACGTCGCGGAACCCGGCCCAGCCGAGCACGCTCGGCGCGTCAAGCAGGATCAGCTGGCGCACCACCGGGTCACCCGAAACCTCGAGCCAGGCATCGACGGCCGCCCGCAGCGCGTCGGCCGGCGTGGCCGCCCCCGACGCTGCCACCAGGGTCGCCATGCGATTCATCACGTCCTGCTCCACCACCTCGACCACCTCGAGGAAAAGGGCGGCCTTGTCGGCGAATTGGTGATACATCGCGCCGCGGGTCACGCCCGCTTCCTTGGCGATCTCGGGCGTGCCCACCTCGGCGTAGCCACGCTCGCCCCACAGCTCGCGGGCGGCCGTGATCAGCGCCTCGCGGGTGGCCGCGGAGCGCTCCTCCTGAGTACGTCTCTTGATTTCCATACACCCTGTTGGTAAGTTACCGGCAGCCTGTTTGTATCTGCGATATCGAGTTGGGAGTGCTCCATGTCGACCATTGACATTAACGCCGGAACCATCCATTACGAAGAAGTCGGCCCCGAACACGGCAGACCGGTCGTGTTCGTGCACGGTTATCTGATGGGCGGCCAACTGTGGCGCCAGGTCAGCACACGGCTGGCGGCACGCGGGCTGCGGTGCATCGCCCCGACCTGGCCGCTGGGCGCCCACCCGGAACCACTGCGTCCCGGTGCCGACCGGACCATCTCCGGCGTCGCGCGCATCGTGGCCGACGTGCTCGCAGCGCTCGACCTCGAAGACGTGGTGTTGGTCGGCAATGACACCGGCGGGGTGGTGACTCAACTCGTCGCAATCCATCATCCCGAACGCGTGGGCGCGTTGACACTCACGAGTTGCGACGCGTTCGAACACTTTCCACCGCCCATACTCAAGCCGCTGATCGTGGCCGCCCGGTCGAAGGCGGTGTTCCGGACCGCCGCTCAGGCGGTGCGGATCCCGGTTGTACGCAGACGCGCCTACGCGGGGCTGGCACATTCGAACCTCGACGCGTTCACCCGTGAGTGGGTGCGCCCCGCATTGTCGAATCCGGCTGTCGCCGAGGATCTTCGACAGTTCACCTTGTCGCTGCGAACCGAGGTCACCACCGCGGTGGCGAGGCGACTTCCCGAGTTCGACAAGCCGACGCTCATTGCATGGTCAGCGGACGACGTGTTCTTCGAACTCGGTGACGGCAAACGGCTGGCGGCGACCATCCCGAACGCACGGCTGGAAGTCATCGACGGGGCACGCACATTCTCCATGGTCGACCAGCCGGACCTGTTGGCCGACCTGCTGTCGACGATCGCCGTGCGCGCATAGTCGGGGCGGGTGCCACTTCCCCGCCGAGCAGACACATATGTACCCGAAAATGCGCGCTGACGGGTACCGAACTGTCTGCTCGCCGGGAAAGCCGACGGGAAAACCGACGGGGGAACCGACGGGGAACTAGAGGGTGACCACCTCATACTCACCGTCGGCGTAGCGGGCCCGGATGGTCTTTTTGTCGTACTTGCCGACGCTGGTGCGCGGCACCTGATCGACGAATGTCCACCGTTCCGGCAGCCACCAGCGAACCACTTTGTCGGCCAGGAATTCTCGCAGTTCTTCCGGGCTGGCGCCGGCGCCCTCGTGCAGCACCACCACTGACAGCGGGCGTTCCTGCCAGCGGTCGTCGGGCACCCCGACGACGGCAGCCTCCAGCACGGCCGGGTGGGCGATGAGGTGGTTCTCCAGCTCCACCGACGAAATCCACTCGCCACCGGACTTGATGACGTCCTTGGCGCGGTCGGTGAGGGTGACGTAGCCGGACTCGTCGATCACGCCGACGTCGCCGGTGCGCAGCCAACCGCTCTCGAACTTCTCGGTGTCCCGGTCCAGATAGTACGAACCGGTGATCCAAGGCCCGCGCACCTCCAGCTCGCCGACCGCCGTACCGTCGGCGGGCAGTTGATTGCCCTCGTCGTCGACGATGCGGACCTCGACACCGCACATCGGCCTGCCCTGGGTGGCCCGCATCTCCCAGTGCCGCTCGTCGGACACGCCGGCAAGCGGCTTGGCGACCGTCGCCAGGGGTGAGGTCTCGGTCATCCCCCACGCCTGCTGGATGTACACGCCGTGCTGTTCCTCGAACGCCTGCATCAGCGAGACCGGCACCGCAGAACCACCGCAAGCCACGAGGCGCAGCGACGAGATATCATGCCCCGGAGTCTTTTCCAGGGTGATCATCACGTCGTTCCAGATGGTCGGGACGGCGCCGGCCAGGGTGGGCCGCTGCGATTCGATCAGCTCGATCAGCGAGGCGCCGTCGAGGAACCGGTCCGGCATCACCAGATCGGCGCCCGCCATCAGCGCGGCATAGGCCAGACCCCATGCATTGGCATGGAACATCGGCACGATGGGCAGCACCACATCGGCGCTGCTCACGTCGAGCGCGTTGGCCGTGCAGGTGTTCAGCGCGTGCAGGTAGCTCGAACGGTGGCTGTAAACAACACCTTTCGGGTTACCGGTGGTTCCGCTGGTGTAGCACATGGCGGCGGCGGAATTCTCGTCGACCGCGGGCCAGTCGAACTGGGCGGGCTGGGCGGCCAGCACCTCGTCATAGCGCAGCACCGTCTTGCCCGACGCGGTCAACGGCGCCAGGTCGCCGTCACCGGCCACGATCACGGTGTGCACGGTGTCCAACAGCGGCAGCACCGGCGCCAGCAGACCGACCAGCGAGACGTCGGAGATGATGACGCTGTCTTGCGCTTCGTTGGCGATGTAGGCGATCTGCTCCGGCGATAGACGGATGTTCAGCGTGTGCAGCACCGCACCCATGGCCGGGGCCGCGAGGTAGGCGACGAGGTGTTCGGCGTTGTTCCACATGAACGTGCCGACCCGCTGATCACCGGTGACGCCGAGTTGGCGCAGCGCATGCGCCAGCCGGGCGGCCTGCTCGCCGACCTCCCGGTAGTTGATGGTGCGGTACCCGCCTGCTCCGGTGGCCGTGGTGACGGTGCGATCGGCGTTCACGCCGCAGGCGTGCCGCAGGATCGCGGTGATCGTCAACGGCCAGTTCTGCATAGTGCTGTCCACGGG
Organism: Mycobacterium appelbergii; assembly: GCF_032883035.1. NCBI lineage: Bacteria > Bacillati > Actinomycetota > Actinomycetes > Mycobacteriales > Mycobacteriaceae > Mycobacterium > Mycobacterium appelbergii. The sequence continues at coordinate 57,189 of NZ_JAMQTH010000002.1, read as the reverse complement.
CGCGATGCTAGCTGCGCCGGAGCCGCGCGTGGGGAGATTCCGCTCCCGGCGGGGTCATCGCCGAGGTTCGAGCAGGGTGAGGTCGACGATGGCGGGGACGCTGTCGACGCCGAGATAGCCGGGCAGCACCTCGCCGAACTGCTCGACGGCCTCGCCGAACCGGGTCCGGTACCGGTTGAACAGCGGCACAGCCAGAGCGACGGTGACGTAACTGACGCCGTCAGTGGTCAGCGTGTCGCACAGTTGACGCCAAAGCTGTTCCATCACACCGGTTTTACGATGCCGACGACTGACTGCATGGCTTGCCAGGTCGACGACGCGCGTGGGCGATACGGTGGCGAAGAACGCCTGCCAGTCCCGGTGGATCATGTTCGTCGGGCCCAATGCGCTCAAGGGGTAGGCCCCCGCCTCGCACACGGTGCTGAAGCTGTCGATGCCGAGTTCGGGGTCACACCGCAGCGCCCGCAGGATCGCCACGGCCTGCTCGTCACGGTCAAAGCCGACGAAGAACTCCGATGACTGCTCCCACCGCCGGTACCGGCACATCTCTGTCGCCGCGTCGTCTTCGCGGGTGGTGTATCCGTTCTCCAGCCCGAAGATCTGATATTCCCAACGCTTGGCGCTTGCGAACCGCTCGTCAGTGCTCTCGATCCGGTCGATCTGCAACACCTGTGTCGGCACGTTCCGTTCCCCTCCCCGCCGTGAAATGCCTGAATCCCAAGCAACATAAAACAAGTCGTGCACAGCGATGGGGGCTCCGTTTTGCGGCCGGACACGTATCGCAGTGGCCTACCGGTTGAACTGTCGCAATCGCAGCAACACCGCAACACCCACAAATGCGGCTGCAGGACGCAGCTGCGCACATCCTGAGCCCTTTGCTGCCGGCGTTTCGGAACCCGTGCAGAAATTCATCTCACCGGGATCGGGAACGAATTGAGTTTCCGAAACGATGTATGGAGAGGATGATGGCCGGAAACGACAGAAGAGGTGCGGTCAATGCGCGTGAAGTGGTCCCTGGTTGCAGTCTCGGTGGCTGTGTTCGGGGTGATCGCCGCGCCGGCCGGACTCGCGTCGGCCGAGGAATCGGCACAGCAGGTCATCAGCCGGCTGCAGTCCGAGGGCTACACGGTCAACATCGACCGCATCGGGACGGCGCCGCTGGACAAGTGCGTCGTGACCAGCGTGCGCAACCCTCAGCAGGTCTCCCAATTGGTGCCCTACGTCGGCCCGGGCCTGGGCGGCGACCGGATCCTGGTCCCCGAGGTCACCAGCCAGACGGTGTCGGTGTCGCTGAACTGCCAACGGTGACCGCGGGCAGCTGATCAGCTCAATCCGACCGGTGTCGGCCTCGGCGCGGTTCGGCGGGAGCGTCCGAGAGGGCGTAGAGCTGTGGGATGTTCACCACGATCGCCTCTTGGGTGCTGCGGGCGATCACGACGACCGCCTCAGTGTCGGGGTCGGGATTCTCCTCCCGGTGCGGAACGTACGGCGGGACGAACACATAGTCGCCCGGCGCGGTGTTGATCCGGACTTCCCCGATGCCGTCGTGGAACACGAACACCGGGTTTCCGCTGCGGACGAAGATGGCCGTCTCCGACTCACCGTGATGATGGTTCGCTGACAGGGTCGACGGCGAGACGTGCGTCTCGCCCATCCAGACGCGCTCGGAGCCGACCGACTGGCCACTGATCGCGGCGAGTCGCCGCATGCCGTCGGTCTGGGCCGTCGCCGAGCTGAGATCCCCGGCTTTCACGTGATACACCCGCGTGCGCTGCGCAGCCGGTATCGCCGTGGTGCCCGTCAGGTCCGGATGGAACGCGTCGTGGCGACTCATATGCGGTCGAACGTGTCGGGGTTGGGGCCGGTTCGGCCGGCTTCGCCCTGGTCGAGGGCCACCAGCGCTGCGATGTCGGCCGCCGAGAGTTCGAAGTCGAACAACTCGAGGTTCGAGCGCATCCGTTCGGGTGACACCGATTTCGGCAGCACGATGTCACCGCGCTGAATGTGCCAGCGCAGCACGACCTGCGCGGGTGAGCGGCCCACGGTCTCCGCGATCCGTCCAACCGCCGGATCATCGAGCACCCTCCCCTTGGCGATCGGTGACCAGGCCTCGGTGGCGATGCCGTGCTCGATTCCGTAGGCCCTGGCGGCCTCGTTGCCGAAATACGGGTGAACCTCGATCTGGTTGACCGCGGGCACGGTGTCGGATTCCTTGGCCAGCCTGTCGAGGTGTTCGGGTTGGAAGTTCGACACGCCGATGCTGCGGGCCCGGCCGTCGGCGGCGAACTCCTCCAACACCTGCCAGGTGGAGACGAAGTCGCCGTCATAGCGCGTCGGCAACGGCCAGTGGATGAGGAAGAGATCGACGTAATCGGAGCCCAGCGCGGTCAGGGTCTCCTCGAATGCGCGCCGTGCGTCGTCGGGCCGGTGGAAACCGTTGTTGAGCTTGCTCGTGACGTAGACCTCGGCCCGGTCCACGCCGGCGTCGCGAATGCCCTGGCCGACGCCGCTTTCGTTGCCGTACATCTGCGCGGTGTCGATGTGGCGGTAGCCGACCTCCAGCGCGCTGCGCACCGCGGTCGCCGTCTGGTCGGGTCCGATCTTGAAGACCCCGAAACCCACCTGCGGGATCTGAGTGCCGTCGTTCAGTTCGATCGCTGGAATCATGAGTTGATTCTCCCCCTGGTGGATGTGGTGCCCGTCCCCAGGATTGCCGTCGAAGCCGACTTTGTCGACACGGCTGGTTGCGGCGCCGGTGTTGCTGTGCCGAACAACTACTTTCGCGGAAGCTGGCGCGTCATCCGTTCCCGGACCGGGGCGTAGTGCGCGCTGATCGCCTTCCGCAACTGATCTGCGTCCCCCATTTCGATCGCATCGAGGATTGCCACGTGCCCGTCGACGGTCTCCTGCAGGTCATCGGGTGGGCCCAACGACCGGGAGGCCAGCGCATGCACGTCCCAGAACGCCCCCGTCATACCCACCGCCAGGGCGCCGCTGGTCTCCATGAGCAGCAGATGGAACTCGCGGTCCTCGGCGGGGAACTCCTCTCCCCTGGCGGCTTTCTCTGCCATCGCCTCGGTGAGCCGGCGCATGCTCAGTGCCGCCTGCGGGGTGAGGCGGTCCATGATCTGTCCGGCGAGGCTGGTCTCGATCAGCTCGCGGAAGTCGACGAGCTCGGCGAAAACGTGTAGGCCGTCCTCGGCGTTGAGCATGCCCCGGAACGCCAGCGATTCCACCATGGCGCGGAAACTCAACTGTCCGACGTAGGTGCCGTAGCCGTGACGGACCTCGACGATGTCGAGCGCGGACAGCGTCTTGACGGCCTCCCGGATGCGGGAGCGGCTGACGTTGAGCTGCTGACTGAGTTCGTTTTCGGTGGGCAGCGGATCACCCGGGGAGAGGTGATTGGTGAGGATGTACTCCTTGATGCGGCTGACCACGGTTCCGCCGCCGAGTTCGCGGGGAGCAACCAGGCTCGCTACATCATGTTGCATCGACAGATCCGGTCCTTCCAGCTCTCACACACCGCCGGTCGGGTCAGCGTCCCGGCCGTAGCAACGAACGTACTACATCAGATGTCCACCGATGAGGAGCAACCGCGCTACCAGGCCGACCCCGAGCGCTTGTGTTGCACGTCACGACGCCCTACCGTCTACACGACATAGGACATCCGACATCCGACGTTCAAGGGAGAGCGATGTGGTGAGCGCGGTCAGCAGAAGCGCCGAGGAACCCAGCGTGTGGTACCGGCAACTCTCCCGGCGACAGTGGAAAGCCTTTGTCGCTGCCTGGCTCGGTTATCTGCTTGACGGCTTCGACTTCGTGATCATCACGCTGGTCCTGACCGAGGTCATCGGCGAGTTCGGGCTGACGCCGGTGATGGGCGCCACGCTGGTGTCCGCCGCGTTCATCTCCCGCTGGTTCGGCGGCCTGGCGCTGGGTGCGTTCGGCGACCGGTTCGGCCGCAAGAACTCGATGGTCCTGAGCATCACCCTGTTCTCGGTGGGTTCGGTGCTGTGCGCACTGGCTCCGGGCTACTGGGTGCTCTTCGGCGCACGGCTGTTGATCGGCCTCGGAATGGCCGGAGAGTACGGCTCCAGTTCGACCTACGTCATCGAGTCCTGGCCGAAGACCATCCGCAACAAGGCTTCCGGATTCCTGATCAGTGGCTTCTCGATCGGCGCCGTCCTCTCGGCGCAGGCGTACCGGTTCGTGGTACCCGAGTGGGGTTGGCGCGCGCTGTTCGCGATCGGCCTGGTCCCCATCGCGCTCGCGCTGTGGCTGCGCCGCTCGCTGCCGGAGTCCGACGATTGGGAGGAGGCCCGGGCACAACACCGGGCAGGCACCCGCACCGCGGCACCCGACATGTTCAGCACGCTCTACAAGGGCCGCCGATCGATCATCAACGTCGTCTCAACGCTTCTGGCCTTCGGCGCGCTGCTGCTCATCTTCACCCACACCGTCGGCAACGCCCTCGGCGTGGCCGCGCTGGCCGTCCTCGCCGGGGCCGTGTTCGTATCGTTCATGGTGCAGTTCGAGGGCACCCGCTGGCCGACGGGGCTGACGGTGATGCTGATCATCTTCACCGCATTCCTCTACTCGTGGCCCATCCAGGCCCTGCTACCGACCTACCTCAAGACCGACCTCTCTCTCGACCCGGCACACGTCGCGAACATCTTGTTCTTCTCCGGCTTCGGCGCCGCCGTAGGGTGCATCGTCGCCGGGTTCACCGGGGACCGGTTCGGCACCCGGCGCGCATATTGGGTGAGCCTGGTCGTCTCACAGGTCCTGATCTTCCCCGTGTTCCTGGTAGGGGGCGGCAACCTGTTCCTCCTCGGACTGCTGTTGTTCCTGCAACAGGTGTTCGGACAAGGGATCTCGGGTCTGCTGCCCAAATGGATCGGCGGCTACTTCTCGGTCGACAAGCGGGCCGCCGGGCTCGGATTCGCCTACAACGTGGGCGCACTGGGCGGAGCGGTAGCCCCGGTCCTGGGCGCAGGCCTCGCCACGAAAATGCCCCTCGGCACTGCCTTGGCGGTGCTGTCCTTCGGGCTCACCGCGGTGGTCATCGTGCTGATCGGCATCAACGCCCCACTGCGTGTCCAACGACTGATCAAACCTCAGCATGTCTGGCCGACCGACAGCACCGAGACCATGCCCGAGCCCGCACCGATCAATACCCAAGAGCACCAACACATCAAGGAGCCACCAGCATGAACAGCGCCGGAAGACTCACCGGGGTCATTCCCCCCGTCGTCACTCCGCTCACCGAAGACCGCCGACTCGACGTCGAGTCCTTCGAGCGGGTGATCGACCGCCTGCTCACCGCCGGAGTGGACGGGCTGTTCGTCCTCGGCTCCACCGGCGAGGTCGCGTTCTGCACCGACACGATGCGCGCCCAGATCATCGGCGAGGCGGTCCGGATCGTCGCGGGCCGGGTGCCGGTGCTCGCCGGTGTCATCGACACGCAGACCGCCCGGGTGCTCGACCACGTCAAGGTCGCCCAGGACGCCGGCGTCGACGCGGTGGTCGCCACCGCACCGTTCTACGCCGTCACCGACACCCCGCAGATCCGGCGGCACTTCGAGATCCTCGGCAGCCGTGCCCGTATTCCGTTGTATGCCTACGACATTCCGGTCTGCGTGCACACCAAGCTGGACTCCGACATGCTCGTCGACCTCGGCCGCAGCGGTGCCGTGGCCGGGGTCAAGGACTCGTCGGGCGACGACATCTCGTTTCGTCGCCTGTGCCTGAAGAACCGTGCCGCAGGTGAACCGCTGACGTTGCTCACCGGCCACGAGTTCGTCGTCGACGGTGCCTACCTCAGCGGTGCACACGGCGCCGTCCCCGGCCTGGCCAACGTCGATCCCGACGGATATGTGCGTCTGCACCGGGCGTTGGCGGCCGGGGACTGGGCCGCCGGGCGCACGGAGCAGGATCGGTTGGCCGCGCTGATGGAGATCTGCCTGTCTGCCAAGGGGGTCACCGGTTGGGGTGCCGGCGTCGGGGCCTTCAAGACTGCGCTGATGTTGCAGGGCGTCATCGCCACCAACCAGGTCCCGGAACCGTTCGACGCGCTGACCGGTGACGACGTCGACGCCGTCCGCACCATCCTGGCCGCGGTAGGTCCCCGCGAGCTGAGCCCCGCCCCAAGCGGCCGATGACCGAGGCCGCCACGATCGGTGTGGACCTGGGCGGGACCAAGACGGCCGCCGCCCTGGTGCTTCCCGGAGGAGACATCGAACTCTGTTGCACCGCAGCCACACCCGCGGGCAGTGGTCCGATCGCGATGATCGACAACCTGAGCGCGCTGGTCACCGGAATCCGGCACAAGGCCGCGCAGAGCGGCTTGCCCGCGCCGGTCGCCATCGGGATCGGGTCGGCCGGGGTCATCGACAGCGACCACGGCATGGTGCTCTCTGCCACCCATAACCTGTCGGACTGGGGTGGCACACCACTTGCCGAACTCGTATCGGCGCGGACCGGCCTGCCGGTGCGAGCCATCAACGACGTGCATGCGCATGCGATCGGCGAGGCCACCTACGGCGCGGCGCGGGGCCTGCACAGCGTGCTGATGGTGGCCGTCGGTACCGGAGTCGGTGGCTCGTTCATCCTCGACGGCGCTCCCCTGGGCGGGGCCCGGCACGCGGCAGGCCATCTGGGCCATACCCCCGTGCCGGAAGCCGAGGGCCTGCTGTGCACGTGCGGACGGACCGGGCACCTGGAGGCAATCGCCTCCGGGACCGGACTTCTCGCGCTGCATCGACGCCGCGGCGGGGCGGCGCCCGACACCCGCCGGATCGTCATGCTCGCCGAATCGGGCGATCCGGTCGCGCTGGAATGCCTCACCGTCTCGGCCACGGCCCTCGGTCGGGCCATCGGTGGTTGGGTCAACCTGCTCGACCCGGACGCCGTCATCCTCTCCGGCGGGCTGGCCGAATCGGGTCAATTGTGGTGGTCTGCCGTCACCGACGCCGCCAACCGCGAGTACATCGATGCCGTCGCAGGCTGCCCGCTGCTACCCGCGCAACGCGGGGCGCACGCGGCAATCCTCGGCGCGGCCGCATACGCCCGGGCCGCCTGAAATATGGTCCTACCCAGGAGATCAGCCATGCCCAACCCGATCCAAGCCCTGGCCGGCGGACTGATCGTGTCCTGCCAGGCTTACCCCGGCGAACCGCTACGCCATCCCGAAACCATGGCTCAGATGGCCGAGGCGGTGGTGGCGGGTGGCGCAATCGCCATTCGCGCCCAGGGATTGGCCGACATCTCATTCATCAAGGGCCGCACCGCAGTTCCACTGATCGGCCTCTGGAAAGACGGTCGCGACGGGGTTTTCATCACGCCCACACTGCGCCACGCCACCGCCGTGCGGGACGCAGGCGCGGACATCGTCGCGCTGGACGGCACCCGCCGCCCGAGGCCAGATGGCCTCACCCTGGCCGAGACCATCCGAGGGCTACGGGCAAGTGCCCCAACACTGGTGATGGCCGATTGCGCATCACTCGACGACGCCCTGGGCGCCCATGATGCCGGTGCCGACATCATCGGCACGACGCTGGCCGGATACACCGGTGACCGGTCCCCGACCGACGGCCCGGACCTGGAACTCCTGGCACAACTGGTCACTCATCTGCCCGAGATACCGATTGTGGCCGAGGGGCGCGTGCACACCCCGGCGCAGGCCCGTGCCGCGCTCGACGCAGGCGCCTATGCGGTCGTCGTCGGTACCGCGATCACCCACCCCACCACCATCACCGGATGGTTCCGGCAGGCGCTCACCGCGAGCAATCCAGCGACACCGTGATGGTGCGCCGGACGACGACCGGCACCAGGTCGAAGTCCCGCTTGCCGTTCTTGCCGAAACGCTCGACTCGGATGAGTTTGGTCTGGGTCTGCGGGTTACGGACGCTGGTCACCGTGCATTGATCCAGTGGCGCACTGCCGACCCGGTCGACGTTGACGTGATACCCGTCGGCCTCGAGCTGGCCGATCGTCACGATGGGTGTCTCTGCCGCAGCAGGTGCGGCCGGCGCCAAGATGGTTCCCACTGCCACCGCGGCTGCAGCCAGCATGGCCGATGATGCGCGCATGGCCTGTCTCCCTTGTTTTCCCGTATAGCTTTTCGGTGAATCGTTCACCTTTGTTACGAGTGGGAGCGGGAGACGGTTCAACGCAGAAAGGCCCAGCCGGGATCACCGGCCGGGCCTTGTGCATCTGCTACACGCGGGCGGGTTCCTGAGTGACCGCCGGACGGTCGTCGACCATCGTGAGTTCGTCGAATGGATCGTCGCCGCGCAGCACCGCGTCGACCTTGTCCTTGTCAATGGTCTTCGTCCACGAGCCGACCAGGATGGTGGCCACCGCGTTGCCCGAGAAGTTGGTCACCGCACGCGCTTCGGACATGAACCGGTCGATGCCGACGATCAGGCCGACGCCGTCGAGCAGGTCGGGCCGGTGGCTCTGCAACCCGGCGGCCAGGGTGGCCAGACCGGCACCGCTGACCCCCGCCGCGCCCTTGGACGCCACGATCATGAACACCAGCAGACCGATCTGCTCGGTCACCGACAGCGGATCGCCCAGCGCGCCTGCGATGAACAGCGAAGCCATCGTCAGGTAGATCGCAGTGCCGTCGAGGTTGAACGAGTATCCGGTGGGCACCACCACACCGACCGTGGTGCGATCCACGCCCAGATGTTCCATCTTGGCGATCAGGCGGGGCAGGGCCGACTCCGAGGACGAGGTGGACACGATGAGCAGATACTCGCGGGCCAGGTAGCGGACCAACTTGAAGATCGACACGCCTGCCGCTACCCGCATCAGCGTGCCCAGCACACCGAATACGAACACCACGCAGGTGATGTAGAACCCGAGCATCAGGGTCAGCAGTTGCACGACGGCCGTCCACCCGGTCTGTCCGACCACGTTGGCAATCGCACCGAAGGCACCGATCGGGGCCAGCCACAGGATCATGATCAGCACCTTGAACACCAGCTTCTGCAGGTGTTCGATGCCGCGCAGAATCGGCTCGCCCGCGGTACCCATGGCTTGAAGAGCGAAGCCGACCAGCAGCGCGACGAACAAGGCCTGCAACACGCTGCCTGCGGTCAGCGACGAGAACAGGGTCTCGGGAATGATGCCTTGCACGAAGTCCATCAGGCCGCCGGCCTCATGAGCCGTTTCGGCCAACTCGGCGCCCTTGCCCGCGGTCGCCTCCGTCAGGTGCATTCCGGTGCCCGGGTGCATGATATTGCCGACCAGGAGGCCGATGGCCAGCGCGAACGTGGACATCACCAGGAAGTAGACGAACGCGAGGCCGCCGACCTTGCCGACGGTGGCCGCCTTGCGGACCGAACCGATGCCCAACACGATCGTGCAGAAGATGACGGGCGCGATCATCATCTTGATCAGGTTCACGAACATGGTGCCGAGCACGCCCACGCTCTTGCCGACCTCGGGTGCCAGGATGCCCACCGCGACGCCGGCCAGCACCGCGACGATCACTGCGATATAGAGCCAGTGCGTACGATCGCGACGTCGCGGCGGATCCGTATCCGGATCCGGTTGACGGTCCAGGGTGACGCTCATCGGACTTACCTCCAGGTCGACATCGAATGTCCTCTGCAAGTAGGTTCGGCCAATGCGTGACTCAGGTCACGTTTTAGTTCATTACGTTCACATAACCCGGAGGTCGCCGTGGCGCGGTGGTGGCGCACGCTGCTGGGCCGCTCGCGGCCACGATCCCTGGCCGGGCAGGCCATCGCCCTGCAGGTCCTCGTGGTGGCGGTGGTGGTGCTCGCCGGGACCGCGTTGGCCCTGCTGGATGCCCGCCATGACGGCGAGGCGGCCGCGCGTCAACAGGTCATCGGGATTGCCACCGCACTGGCCGATTCACCGTCGACAGCCGAGGCCATCCAGTCGGGCAGGGCGACGGAGATTCTGCAGCCGGTCACCAAGGCCGTACGGGAAAGCACCGGCATCGCGTTCATCACGATCATGGCCCCGGACGGCGTCCGCTTCACCCACACCGACCCCGGCGAGATCGGCGGGCACTACCTGGGAACAGTCGAGCCGGCGCTGCGCGGGGAAACCTTCACCGAGGTCTATACCGGCACGCTCGGCCCTTCGGTGCGGACGATCACGCCGGTGCGTGACCGGGACGGCTGCATCGTCGGATTGGTGTCCGCCGGTATCACCCAACAGACCCTGGCACAGCGTTGGCGCGCGCAGATTCCGGTCATCGCGGCGGTCACCGCTGCCGCGCTGGGCGTTTCGATGGTCGGAGTATGGGCGATCCGGCGCAGGCTGCTGCGTCAGACCCACGGTCTCCGTCCCGACGAATTGCGCGTGATGTACGACCATCACGACGCGATCCTGCATTCGGTGTCCGAGGGATTGATCGTGTTGGACCGCGGCGGCGTGGCGCTGGTCAACGATGAGGCGCGGCGCCTGCTGGCGTTGCCGTCCGGGCCGGTGAAGCTCGCGGACCTTCCGGAGTTCCTGCAGATCCATGCCCCGGGGGCCCGGGACGAGTTGCATGTCACCGACGACCGCGTGCTGGTGGTCAACCGGTCCGGGGTGGTCGGTTCCGGCTCCGGCGGGCAGGAGCGAGGCGACCGCGGGGTCGACTCCGAAGTGGTCACCGTGCGGGACCGCACCGAATTACAGGGAGCCCTGGGGGAACTCAGCTCACTGCAGGTGCTGGCCGACTCCCTGCGGGCGCAGGCGCACGAGTCGGCCAACAAACTTCACACCGTGGTCACCATGGTCGAGATGGGCCGCGCCGAGGAGGCCGTCCGCTTTGCCACCAGTGAACTCGAACTGTCCCAGCGGCTGGTCGACCAACTCTCGCAGGCCGTGGACGAGCCGGCGCTGGTGGCGCTGCTGCTCGGCAAGGCCGCGCAGGCCGACGAGCGCGGGATCGCGCTGACCGTCACCGAGGACACCCAGTTGTCCACCGATGCCGTGTTGTCCGGGCAGGAAATGGTCACCGTTCTCGGTAATCTCATCGACAATGCGATGGATGCCTGTGACCGCGACGATCCGTGGATCGAGGTCACAGTGACCCAGGACGACACCGAGTTGTTGATCAGGGTGGCCGACAGCGGAGCGGGCATGGATGCCGCGGCATTCGACCAGGCCATGCAGCGTGGCTATTCGACGAAAGCCGGTGACACCACGGGCCACGGTCTCGGGTTGGCCCTGGTGGGACAAGTGGTCAGCAAGCATGGTGGTGCGCTGCGCGCCGATGTGACGTATGGGTCGGTGGTCACCGTGACGGTTCCGCGATGAGCGCTTGCGCGAAGAGCCGAGGGCCCCGATGAGCACCCCACCCATCCGCGTCCTCATCGTCGAGGACGATCCGCTGATCGCCGAGGCCCACCACACTTATCTCCGTCGGCTGGAAGGGTTTTCGGCCGCCGCGGTGGTGCACACCGCCCGTGACGCGATGCGGGCCGCGAGTGAGGCCGCCGCCTCCGAGCAGCCGATCGACCTGGTGCTGCTGGATCTCGGGCTACCCGATGCCAGCGGAATCGCATTGGCGTCGGGCTTGTCCGGGCTGAGGCCGGCGCCCGACATCATCGCGATCACCTCCGAGCGTGATCTGGAGATGGTGCGCGCCGCGGTGGCCCACGGCGCGCTGGCCTACCTGCTGAAGCCGTTCACGTTCGCAGCATTCCGTGACCGGTTGGACCGCTACCGCCGCTACCGGTCGGCACTGCCCGCCGGGACTGATGCCGCCAGCCAGGCCGAGGTCGACCGTGCGTTGTCCGAATTGCGGGTGGCTGCAGACAAATCCGTCGCGCCCAAAGGCGCCGCGCCACAGACGACCGATGAGATCGCCCGCGCGGTGCGGGACCGTCCCGACGGGCTGACCGCCGACGAGGTCGCCAAACAGGTAGGGGTGTCACGGGTGACGGCGTGGCGGTATCTGGAACGTCTTGCCGACGACAACACGCTGACACGGAGCACCGAGTACGGCAAGGCCGGCCGTCCTCGCACCCGTTATCAGTGGCGCTGACGGCGGTGGATCAGGCGGTGCCGGGTCAGGCGCTGGCGATCTCCAGCACCGGCAGCCGCGGCATTGCCACGGGCTCGGCGGAGACCAGCTGTGAATACAGCGCGGGCAGCGAGGCTGCCACGTCGAACGCATTGACGTGACCGGCGTAGTCGGCGATGTAGAGCCGGGCGCCGTCGGGGCGCACCGCAACGGCCGCGGGCTGGGCCTGCACGTCGATGCTGCCGAGGATCTCGTAGGTCAGGGTGCACAGCACCGTGACCCGGTCGTAGTCGACGATGTAGGCGCGCGTGGCATCCGGGCTGAGCATCAATTGCGTGGGGGCGCCGCCGGTTTCGACGCTGCCGACGACGGTGCCCGCGGCCAGGTCCACGATGTTGACCACACCGCGACGGGCGCGGTCCGAAGTCAGGACGTAGGCGATACCGTCCGCGCCCAATGCCAGGTCACGGATCGGCGCGCCGATCCACACGGTCGACTCGACCTGAGCGGTCTCGGCGTTGACGGTGACCAGGCGGCTGCCACGCGCATCCGAGGTCGCGGCGTAGAGCCGTGTGCCGTCGGCGTCCACATGCAGCGCGTCGAGGTTGATCCCGATGCCGGTCGCGATGTCGATAGTGCCGACCCGCTCGGCGGTGGTGTCGATGACCGCGATGTCGACCCGGCCCTCGCCGGTCCGGCCCGCGAACACGCGCTTGCCGTCGGGGCTGGTCGCCAGCGCGGTCACGCTCAGCGCCAGCGGATACTCGGTCAGCACCACACCGGTGATGGTGTCGATCTCCACGATCGCGTCGTGGCCGGCCGAAGAGGTGCTGACGTAGGCGCGGTCGTAGGCGGCGGCGATCGCGAAGGGCTCACCCTCGACGCGCACCGAGCCGACGACGCCCAGCGTCGCCGGGTTGATGACGGTGATGCTCCGGGTGCCGCAGTTGGTCACCACGATGGTTTCCCGGTCGGCATCGACGGCAATGTCGCCGATCGGACCACGGCCCACGGTGGTCAGGCCGGCCACGTCGACGTCGTCAAGCGCACCGTCGAAAGTCACGCTGCCGTCGGTCGCGGCGTCGGGAGCGGCGTCGCGCCGCAGCACGCTGCTGACAGCGCGCAAGAAGTTTTTTGCCATGCTTATCGGCACCTCCGCCGGTGTGACATACACCGGCTGTAGATTCCAGGGTTTAGCTGCGCCAGGGTGACGCGGTTGAGACGAGTCTAGCGACCAAAATCGAGCCGTCGGGACAGCTCGCCAGCGAATCAGCGAAGCCCGGCGATGAATTCTCAGGGTGCACTTAGAAAAGTCTTCGTTACCCACTCGTTATTTTCGAATAGCTATAGGTTACGTGCGGATTACCTGGCGGTATACCGACACTGGCAATGGCCACGTCGTTCCCTATAACCGATATCGCCACAATAGGCTCTTACCCTTCCCGAGGAAAGTGAGCGCCAAATCACACCGCGACACGCCAGCAAACATTTCATATTGCCCGTGCCGTGGATGTGTCAGCAGCGTACTCCGGCCCTGTTACGCCTGTGAAAGCTGAGTGCTGGCGGGGCGGATGTTCGCCGGCCGGACCAGGAGACTGACCTCGCACGAACCATTCCGGGAGTCTGGGCGCACTTCGACCACATACCGACCGCCGATGACCTCCGCGTTCAGGTCGATCACCTCCTGGATCAGCCCCTGCTGAATGCCGCGCACCACCTCGGGGGCGTCGACGGCCACCTCAGCCAGCGGGCAGGTGCAGATCTGCACGGTGACCTCGCCGAACGAGTTGAGCACCGACCGGACCTGGAATCCGAGTTCGCCGAGGGTCACGATGACCAGATCGGTGATCGAGGTTTCGTCGCGGACCCGCGCCAGCCGCACCCGGTGCGACAGGTCGGCGCCGATCCGCAGCGCGCGGGCTTCCCGTTCCTCCGGCGTGCCACCGAGGTGCGTCGCGAAGAGCGCGACGATGTCCGCGTAGTCCAACCGCGGGACCATCTCGTAGGTCAGCCTGGGCCGGCCCACGCCGCGACCGCGCACTCCGCCACGGCGGACCATCCCCTGCTCCTCGAGCGTGCTGAGGTGGAAGCGGGCTGTCGTGACGTGGATCTGCAGCGCGTCGGCGATCTGCTGGACCTCGACCGGGCCGTCGGCATTGCGCAGCACCCCGAGTACCCGTTGACGCTGCTGCCCCACGGACCGGTCTGCTTCCACATGGTCACCGTGCCGCGGCATGAACCCATCATGCCGTGGCGCAGCGGTCATTTCGATGCGGCGGCGCCGGGCACCACCGCGACGATCGCCACAGCGGTGAGCTGGTCGCGGTACCGGTTGAACGTCCGCCGCATGCTCAGCACCCGTCTGCGGGCCGCCGGATGGGTGAGGGCATTGCCGAGGATCCGCAGCGCGCCCAGCACTCCCTCGTCGGCGATCACACCGCGCGGTCGGTGTCGACGAATCGCAGACGGAGCGCTGCCGCGGTGGCAGGTCCGACGATGCCGTCCACCTTGAGCCCACGGGTGCGGCGCTGAAATTCCTTGACGGCGGCTTCGGTCGCGGGTCCGAACACCCCGTCGACCTTGAGGTCACCGGCATATTCGGCATAGTCGGAGCGGAGCCGGCGTTGCAGCTGGGCCACCTGCGGCCCTTCCATGGAACGGAACAGCAGGATGTCCGCGTACTCCCCGACCGGTACCGCTGGCCGGGGCGTGGGCGCGGGCTGCGGTACCGCGCCGATCTGCGCCTGGATGTCCGCGCGCAGGATGTCCATATCGATGGCGCCGGGATCCCACTTCCCTTGGGAGCGGCCGGCGTACTCCTTGTGGCCGATGGTGCGCGCAGAGGTCTGCCCGAGACGGCGGTTGATCGCGGCGCAACACCGCACCAGCGCCCAGTACTGTGCGTCCGGCCAGTTCTGGCGGTGCGGCGCAGTCGGACTGGTACCACTGTTGGCGCACTCGATCCCGATCAGGTGCCAGTTGCCCATGTTTGTCGGCACCCACGGATACATACCGGCGCCGGCATGCCAGGCCACCCCGACCGCGATCACGGTGACGGTGCCGTCGCGGGCGATGTGCAATTGCGCCAACGGGCCGGGCAGATCAGGGCGCCCGTTGGCGATGGACGCCGCAGTGGCGTTGTCGGATCCGGTGTGATGCACCATGACACCGCGGATGTCCTTGAAATCGCCATGCCCGCGGGTGCGCCAACCCGGGTATTCGACGAGGTTGACCCCCTCGGCCCGAAGCACGTCGGCGAGCCACACCGGATCACCGGTCCAAGGTCCTGTCTGCGGCACGGCGACTCCTTTCGGCCTTGGCAAACCCTGACAACATCGATGCTACGTCGAGTCGCCGACAACCGCCCCGACGCCGATCATTCGTCGATACTGGTTATCGGGCAATGCATTTGCTCGCCATCGCGAATCGGCGCCGCACGCCGATCATCCATCCGCGAAGCGTTCGCCGCCATGGCGGACAGCAAATGACCACCGCGCACTCCAACAGGTTTGCCCCGCACCGCCCCGGCAGATGTGCAAGCATCTGCGCATGGATCCGCAGGATGACCCCGAGGCCCGCATCGGCGAGCTGGAACACCAACTCTCCAAGCGCGCGTCAGAACTCGGGACCGACGAGTTCACGGGGCACACCGCCGCACCGACACAGCCGTGGACGTACGGCAACGCATTCCCCCCTCCTCCGCCGCCACCGACACAGCCGTGGCCGTCCTATGGTGGCCCCGTCCCGGTCACCCAGCCGACGCACTCGGGTTCCGGTGGGCGGATTCTGCTCGTGCTGGCCGCCGTGACGGCATGTCTGGTGGCCGGCGGCATCTCGGCTTACCTGATGCTCAGCACCAGTGACCGCGAGACCTCCGATGCCGGTGGGGTCTTCGCCGACGAGCCGCCGTCACCGCCGAGCCGCACCTTACCGACGGCCACAGCGCTGCCCCCGGTGATTGCGTCGGAGACTGCCGCCAGCGCGGCGCCGGGCGAAACGATCGTCGTGACCGGTATCAACGAGCACCGCACGATCGAGTGCGCCGAGAACACGGTCACCGTCAGCGGCATCGAGAACACGCTGACGATCACCGGCCACTGCATCAACGTGGCGGTGTCGGGTATCGGGCACAACATCACGGTCGATTCCGTCGAAGCCATCGTGGTTTCGGGCATCGAGAATCAGGTCACGTTCCACACCGGGCAGCCGGAGATCGCCAACTCCGGTCAGTCGAACGTCATCGAGCAGGGCTGAGCTCACAGCACCTTCGACAGAAACTCCTGCAGCCGCGGATGTTTGGGATTGTCGAACACCTCGGCCGGGGTGTCGTCCTCGACGATGTTCCCGCCGTCCATGAAGATGACGCGAGACGCCACCTCACGGGCGAAGCCCATCTCGTGGGTGACCACCACCATCGTCATCCCCTCGACGGCAAGCGCCCGCAGCACTTCGAGCACGTCGCCGACCATTTCGGGATCAAGCGCACTGGTGGCCTCGTCGAACAGCATGATCGACGGGCTCATCGCCAGGGCACGCGCGATCGCCACCCGCTGCTTCTGTCCACCGGACAGCGTGGCGGGCTTGACGTGCGCCTTCTCGGCCAGCCCCACCTGGGTGAGCAGATCCAGCGCCCGCTTCTCCGCCGTCGACTTGTCCATCTTCTTGGTCAACAGCGGTGCCAGCGTGACGTTCTCGATCACCGTCATGTGTGGGAACAGGTTGAAGTGCTGGAACACCATGCCGATGTGTTGACGGACCTTGTCCAGATTCACGTTCTTGTCGGTGAGGTCGAATTCGTCGACTGTCACCTTGCCGCCGGTGATGTCCTCAAGCTTGTTGAGGCATCGTAGGAACGTCGACTTACCGGATCCGGAAGGCCCGATGACACAGACGACTTCGCCCTGACTGATCGTGGTGTTGATGCCGTCGAGCACCACCAGATCACCGAACGATTTCTGCAGATTCTCGATGCGGATCTTGACGGTGCCTTCGGGTTCGGCCGCGACGGCCTCGGGTACCAGCTGGCTCATTTCACCATCCTCTTTTCCAGGCGGTCGGACAGTTTGGTCAGCGCCATGATGACGATGAAGTAGATGATGCCGATGATCAGCCACATGTAGAAGGACTGGAAATTGCGGGCGATGATGATGCGGCCGGTCTGGGTCAGCTCGGCGATGCCGATGACCGACAGGATCGAGGTGTCCTTCAAGGTGATGACGAACTGGTTGATGTAGGACGGGATCATCGTGCGGATCGCCTGCGGAAGAATCACTTTCCGCATGGTTGGCAGATACCCGATGCCAAGGCTGCGGGAAGCCTCCATCTGCCCCTTGTCGACCGATTGGATTCCGCCGCGGACGATCTCGGTCATGTAGGCACCCGCGTTCAGAGACAGCGTGATGATGCCTGCTGTCAACGCCGACATCTGGAAGCCCAGCGCAGTCGGGATGCCGAAGTAGATGAAGAACGCCTGCACCAGCAGCGGCGTACCGCGGAAGATGTCGACGAACGTGGTGCCGATGGCGCGCAGCCAGATCGACCGGGACACCCGCATGAGCCCGAAGATGATGCCCAGAACGAGCGCGATGGCGATGGAGACGACCGTCAGGATGACGGTCATCTTCAGGCCTTCCATCAGGATCGGGAACGTGCTGCGCAGCAGGCCGAGGAACGAATTGTCGTCGGTCGTGGCGCCTTTCCCGAGGTAGGTGTCGATGATCTCCTGATAACGACCGGAGTCCTTGAGGTTCTTCAGCCCGGTGTTGAACTTCTGCAGCAGCTCGGGATTCTGGCCCTTGTTCACCGCGAACCCGTAGCTCGATCCGGCTTCCTTCGGAGTCACCGTCTTGAATCCGTTGCGCTGCGTGGCGATGCCGTAGTTCAGCACCGGGTAGTCCTCGAAGACGGCCTCCGAATTCCCGGTCCTGACCTCGTCGAACATCGTCGACGAGTCGGCGAAGGACACCACTTCGAAGCCGTACTTGTCCTTGATCGAGTTGGCGAACTCCGCACCCTCTGTGCCGTTCTTGACCGCTACCCGCTTGCCCTTGAGGTCCTCGTAGGACTTGATGTCGGTGTTTTCCTCGAGAACGGCCATCTGGACGCCGGACTCGAAGTAGGGGTCGGAGAAGTCGAACACTTTCTTGCGCTCATCGGTGATCGACATGCCCGCGATCACGCCGTCGGCCTGATTCGCCTGTACGGCCTGCAGCGCGGCGTCGAACCCCAGTGGTTTGATGTCGACGTTGAAGCCCTGGTCTTTGGCGATCTCCCGGATGAGATCCATATCGATACCGACGAAATTGCCCTTGCTGTCCTGGAATTCGAACGGCGCGAAGGTCGTGTCGGTGGCGATGGTGTAGGTCTCGCCCTCCGCCGAGGCGGTTGCCGGGGAGAGCAGCGCGGTGCCTACCAGGCCGACGAGAACCGCGGCAAAAAAGGTGAGCCACCGTAGAGGTGAACGCGATCCTCGGCTGTGAACGTGCTGTGACCAACCGGCTGGCATGCTGCGCCTTCCATCGTGACGGTCGTGCGGACGCCCCACGTTATCGTCCCGCCCATGGCGGCGGGACGATTCGGGGCACTTGTCGGATACGGGAATCATCGAGCCCGATTGGCTGTCGTACCTGCCTGGGGGTAGAGGAAGGGAATGTAGATGCGTGTAGGAGTGGTGTTTCCGCAGACGGAGTTGGCGGGCGATCCCGGGGCGGTGCGGGCCTACGGCCAACAGGTCGAAGAGTTTGGCTACACCCACATCCTGGCCTACGACCACGTCGTCGGCGCCGACCCGGCGGTTCACCCGGGCTGGAACGGCCCCTACGACGTGGATACGACGTTCCACGAACCGCTGGTGATGTTCGGCTACCTGGCGGGCATCACGCACTCGGTGGAGCTGGTGACCGGCGTGATCATCCTGCCGCAACGCCAGACCGCCCTGGTGGCCAAGCAGGCGGCCGAGGTTGACCTGCTCAGCAATGGGCGATTACGCCTTGGCGTCGGAATCGGTTGGAATGCGGTCGAATACGAGGCTCTCGGGGAGAACTTCACCGACCGCGGGAAGCGGTCGGCCGAGCAGATCGAACTTCTCCGCCGACTGTGGCAGGAACGCTCGGTGACGTTCGACGGCACCTATCACGTCGTGACCGGCGCAGGGTTGGCGCCGCTGCCGGTGCAACGGCCGATTCCGGTGTGGATCGGCTCGGCCTCGGCCGCCGGCTTCCGGCGGGCCGGGCGCCTGGCCGACGGCTGGTTCCCGATGATGGCGCCCGGACCCCAGCTCGAGGAGGCCCGCGCGGTCGTCGCCCAGGCGGCCATCGGTGCCGGGCGGGATCCCGCGGCGATCGGGATGGAGGGCCGGGTGACGTGGCGTGGCGACGACGACGCCGCGCGCCGGGAGCTTGCGGCCTGGGCCGAGGCGGGCGCCTCGCACGTGTCGATCAACACCATGGGCGCCGGGCTGACGACGGTCGACGAACATCTGGCCGTGCTGGGCCGGTTGGCCCCAGCGCAGCAGTAGGCCCCCTCCCGAAGGAGAGGGCCTACTGACGGGTCGACGTGACTAGTCGGCGCCGCCGGCAGACGAGCCGCCGGCAGAGCTGGAACCACCGGAGCTGTCGGCGGAGCCACCGGTCTTCGCGGAGCTTTCCGACTTGGCCTGCTTGGCGGTCTTGCCGCTGAGGCCGGAGACAGCGTCCTTCACGCCCTGGTTGACGTTCTTCAACGCGCCGCGAATGCCGTCGCGAACATTCTTGAGCGGGTTGACCTTCTTCGTCGACACACTGGTCCCGGTCTTACCCGGGACAGCCTTCGGGCTTTCCTTCACGATGTTCCCGACCGCAGTGCCGGCCGTGTCCACAGCCGTGGCCTCCTTCTCGGGCGCTTCTGCGGGCGCCTCCGCGGGTGCAGCCGGGGCGTCTGCCGCAGCTTCTGTGGCGGGTGTCGACTCCGCGCCGGATGCCGACTCCGCCGCACCGGTTTCGGTACCCGTCTTGGGCGCCTCGAGGGCGGGGGCCTGCGGAGCCACATCCAACGTCACCTTGGTCACGGCCGGTGCTGCCGCCAAACCGGTCAGCGTCGTCGTGGCCGCGGGGGGCGTGATGGCCTCGGCGACGAGATCCCGGATCGTGAGCAGTCCCGCGACGATGCCTTGCGGTCCGAGCAGGCCCGCACCGAAGTCCCCGGAACCCGGGGCGCCGTTGAGGATCGCCTGCGTCAGATTCGGGCCGAGGCTGAGCACAGCATTGGCCACCTGCTCGAAGTCGCCGGCCTTGACGCCCGCGAAGAGGTCGTCACCGGCAGTCCCGACCGCGCCGGTCACGTCGGTGATCAGCTGAACAGGCGCGAGCAGCGGGCCGAGGAGGCTGCCCACGTTGTTCACACTCAACAGATCGACGACGGCCAATGCATTGGCAATCGGTTGCCGCAGGGCGCCCTGGAAACCGGCCCAGATGTCCGGGTTGAGGAACAGGGTGTCGAACACTGCCTGGACCACAGGCCCGAGCAGGGCGTTCTGCACGGTGGTGAGTGCCCCGGAGACGTCACCGGCGGCGAACTGCTCAGTCGCGAGCTTCAACTGCTCCGGCGCCTCCGCGAACGCACCGGACAGGCTCGACCCGAAGGCATCGACGAAGGTGCCGATGGCGGCGGCGCTGGTGAGCTGGTTCTTGACGATCTGCGACAGGATCGGCGCTGGGTTGTCCGCAACTCGCTGACCGAGGGCCACCGTGTTCTGAAATGCCTGGGTGAAGGCGGCCGCATAGCCCTCGATCGGGTTGACCAACGACGACAACTCGACCGCGGCCGACGAGTGCACCACCGGAACCGAGACATCGGGCATTGGCGGCGCGAGCGGGCTGACCGCCAAGGCGCCTACACCGGCAACGGCCACGCCCGTCGCCAGGTATGAGCGAACAGCTAACTGCATTGAAACTCCTTTTGCTGGATGAGTCCCCCAGCGAGGAACTTACCTGAGAGTAACTTAATTGCAATCCAGAAATTGCACGTCAAGCGCTTGCCTTGCCGCTCGCGAGATGAGACGCGCCAAGCTGTATCCAATTCGTAGTTTGCTGTCGCCAGTTAGCAAATGCTTCTTCAGCAAACGAAGCTCGGATTCAACAAGTTGACGTCCGCGCAAATTTCAACGGACCGCGTTCAGACTTCCGGACCGCCCGCGCCGGGATTAGCCACCCGTGTCAAAGTTGCGGCGGGAAGCACTTTTACCGGCCGGTAACTTCTCCGAACTATGCCGCAGCTCACTTTGCTGACGCATCGTGGCCGAGCGCACAGCCGGGCCCGGGCAGCTACGCCACCCTTCGCCCCGCGAAGTCATCGCCAGCTACGACCGCTGTACAAATCTCGCGATGTGTCCAGTTCGCTGTCGTGTTCAGCTGTCGTGTAAACCGCGGATTCCGTCTCGATACGTCGCGGAAAAGACAGGTTCAGTCGATGCGGATGACGTACGTGCCGTCGTCGTCACGCTCGATCTGATGCTCGCCGGTGTTGACCCAGACGGGCGTGTCCCGTCGGGAACCGAGGAATGCGCTCTGCACGGCGCCACCCGGCTGCAGGTGAACACTCCACTCGTCGTCCTGCGCAACGATCGTCAGGATCTCCTCGCCGTTGCGGCGGATCGACAACACCTGGCCGTTGGCGTCCTGCTCGTCGAGCTCCGCCTCACCTTCCTCCAGTTCGGCGTCGTCGGCGATGTCGTCGTCTGGTCCTGCGGCGTCGTCAAACACGCCGCTGACTGTACCCAGTCCGTACAGAGGTCCCTTCGGACGGCCGACGGACAAAATGAGGTAGTGCACTACGCGTGAGAATCGTCGCCGACCGCCGTAGGTTTCCTGACATCAAGCGTCAGAATTATCCGACGCTTCGATTGAAGGAAGTTCGAAATGAGCAAATTGACAACAACTTCCGTCGTCAAAAACGATGTCGTCAAAAGCAACGTCGTTAAAAACAATGCTGCCGCCCACGCTTCGGTCCCCGCCCCCGTACTGATCACTGAACAGCAAGTGCTGTTCAGCACCGCTGCGGCCGCGCCCTTGCCACCGCGCCGGCATCATGCCCACACCGTGTCATCCGCCGTCACCTGGTGGCTGACCCGCTCCGAGCGCAAGGGCGATCGGCACGATTACCCGTCGCGGCTGACCTTTCTCGAGACGTCGCTGATGTCGCGGGAGATGTACCGGCTCTGATCAGCTGGCCAGTGACACCGGCACGGTGACATCGGCATAATGCGATGCGTCACCTGCGATGACACGGCTGCGCTCACCACGGATGTCGACCGGGACGTCGCCGGCCAGCGTGATCCGGCTCAGCCGGCGGAACTGGTCGTCGTAGTCGGCCACCGCGTAATGCTGGGTGGCCCGGTTGTCCCAGATCGCCAGGTCGCCGAGCTCCCACTGCCACCGAATGGTGTTCTCCAGCTTGGTCACCCGGTTCTGCAGGAGTTGGAACAGGGTCGCCGACTCGGCCGCGCTGAGCCCGACGAACTGCTTGATGAAGTGGCCGAGCACGAGCACCCGTTTACCCGTTTCGGGATGCACCCGCACCACCGGATGCTCCGTTTCGAAGTACTGGGAGGTGAACTCGTCGCGATATTGACGTTCGTTGTCGCCGAGTTGCTCGTGACGACCGTCGTAGTCCGCGGCGTAGTCGAACTCGTTGGTATGCACGGCCCACAGGTTCTCCACCAACGCGCGTAGCGGTGCAGGTAACCGCTCGTAGGCCACCTCGGTCGATGCCCACGTCGTGGTGCCGCCGTAGCTCGGCAACGTAACCGCGCGCAGCAGTGAGGCTTTCGGGATCCGGTCGACGAACGTCACATCGGTGTGCCAGCTGTTGGCCTTGTCGTAGCGCGAATCGATCGGCAGGATCCGGTCACCCCGTGAGGTCACCGTGGGATGTGCGATGGTGGGTGTGCCCAGCAGCCGGGCGAATGCCAGCTGGCCTTCGTCGTCGAGCTCATGCTGACCGCGAAAGAAGATCACCTTGTGTTCGAGCAACGCATCGTTGATCGCGGACACCGTGGCCGCGTCGAGATTGCCGCTCACGTCGACTCCGTCAATGCGGGCACCGATGTTCGCGCCCAGCTTCACCACATCAATCGAGGACACGCCGCCACCGTGCACTACAGCCTGGTCAGGACACCACCGTTTGACTCAACGCGAGCGTAACGGGAACCTTTGTTGATCGTTTTGCTTCAATGGAGTTCGGGTACCAGCAAACTGGTCCTGGACAACAATCGGGAGGACGGCCGTGGGGGTTCGGCGATGACGGCCTTATGGGACTACATCACCGCACACCACGCGCAATTGATTTTCGACTCGTATCAGCACGTCAGCGCGGTGGTGCAGAGTGTGCTGATCGCGGCCGTGATCGGGGTGTCGGTCGGGGTGCTCACCTACCGCACGCCGCTGGCCGCGAATCTGGCCACCACGACCTCGAGCGTCATCCTCACGGTTCCCGCCTTCGCGTTGTTGGGTCTGCTGATCCCGTTGTTCGGGCTCGGTGTGATCACCAGCATCACGGCGCTGGTGCTGTACTCGTTACTGCCGATCATCCGTAACACCATCGTCGGGCTCAACGCCGTCGACCCGGCCCTGATCGACGCTGCCCGCGGGATCGGGATGGGTCGGCTCACCACTCTCCGGCGGGTCGAGTTGCGTCTGGTGTGGCCGTCGATTCTGTCGGCCCTCCGGATCAGCACGCAGATGTCGATGGGGGTGCTCGCCATCGCCGCGTACGTCAAAGGTCCCGGGCTGGGCAACCTGATCTTCTCCGGACTCGCGCGGGTGGGCAGCCCCACCGCACTGCCCATGGCGCTGACCGGGACCTTGCTGATCGTGATTCTCGCGCTCGCCCTCGACGCCGTGCTGGTGTTGATCGGGCGGCTCACCACATCGAAAGGGATTCGATGACAACCGCAGTGACCGGAGCACGTATCGTGCTCGACCACGTATCCAAGGTGTACCCGGGCGCCGAGCAGCCCGCGGTCGACGACGCGTCCCTGGACATCCCCGCCGGGGAGATCGTGGTGTTCGTCGGGCCATCCGGGTGCGGCAAAACCACGATGATGCGCATGATCAACCGGCTCAGCGAGCCCACCTCGGGCCGCATCTTGATCGACGACAAGGATGCGCTGTCGATCAAACCCACCGACCTCCGGCGGTCGATCGGATACTCGATCCAGCAGGCGGGTCTCTTCCCGCACATGACGATTCGGCAGAACGTCGGGCTGGTGCCCGGCCTGCTGCGTTGGGACTCCAAACGGGTCGATGATCGGGTCGACGAGCTACTGGACCTCGTCGGGCTGGAGCCGGACGAGTACTCCGACCGCTTCCCCCGTCAGCTGTCCGGCGGTCAGCAGCAGCGGGTGGGGGTGGCCCGGGCTTTGGCCGCCGACCCGCCGGTGTTGTTGATGGACGAGCCATTCGGCGCCGTCGACCCGATCACCCGAAGCACCTTGCAGGATGAGCTGCTGCGGCTGCAGGAGGATCTGCACAAGACCATCGTTTTCGTGACACACGATTTCGGTGAGGCCGTCAAGCTCGGTGACCGCATCGCGGTGTTGGGTCAGCGTTCGAAGGTGCTCCAGTACGACACGCCGCAGACGATTCTGGCCAATCCCGCCGATGACACGGTGGCCGGGTTCGTCGGCTCCGGCGCGTCGCTGCGCCAACTCGGTCTGCAGCGGGTCAAAGATGTTCAGCTGCAGGGGCATGTGACAGTGCGGGTCGACGACACCGTCGGGCAGGCCCGAGATCGTCTGGCGGCCAGCGAATTCGACTGGGCGGTGGTGCTCGATCACCGGGACCGGCCGGTCAGCTGGGTGCGCAGCAACAAACTGGGTGATGCGCACACCCTGGCCGAGGTCGTCGAGCCCCTCGACGTGGTGAGCACCCAGTCGACCCTCGAAGACGCTCTGGAAGTCATCCTCGCCGAACAGCATGCGTCGGCCGTCGTCACCGGGCCGGGCAACCGGTATGCCGGCGTGGTCACATTGGACACCCTGATCGATACCATCACCAGACTGCGGGACGAGGCGAATCAGGAAGACAGCGCGTCCTGATGACCACCACCGTCGAACGTCCCGCCGCCGGGCCCACCGGCACCGAGCGGCTGCGGCTGCTCATTCAGCCGGCGCTGGTACTGGTCGTGGGTGCAGCTGTGGTGTTCTGGGCGTTCAATCGCGATCTGACCGACACCCAGAAAGAGAACATCAACGCAGGCAACGTCGCGGCGCTGATCTGGCAGCACCTGCTGATCACCTTCGCCGTCACCGCGATTGTCCTGGCCGTCGGCGTTCCGCTGGGTGTGCTGGTGACCCGTCCCGGGGCAAAACTGTTGCGGCCGTTGTTCATCGGCATTGCCAACATCGGACAGGCTGCCCCGGCGATCGGCCTGCTGGTGCTGTTGTTTCTCTGGACCGCCAAGACCGGGTTCTGGATCGGGGTGCTGCCCATCGCGCTGTACTCGCTACTACCGGTGCTGGCCAGCACGATCCTGGGCATCGACCAGGTGAACAAGTCGCTGATCGACGCCGGCCGCGGACAGGGCATGTCCCGCGAGTCGGTGCTGCTGCGCGTCGAGTTGCCGCTGGCCGTGCCCTACATCCTGGCCGGGTTGCGCACCTCGCTGGTGCTCGCGGTCGGCACGGCGACACTGTCGTTTCTGGTCAATGCCGGCGGCCTGGGCATTCTCATCGACACCGGATACAAGCTGCAGGACAACGTGACACTGATCCTGGGCAGCGTGCTCGCGGTATGTCTGGCGCTGCTGGTGGACTGGCTGGGTGGGCTAGCCGAGTTTTACCTGAACCCCAAGGGACTTCGATGAGCCGCTTGCTGCGTCGCGTGATCGCTGCGGCGGTATGCGGGTTGACGCTGGCCGGCTGCGGTCTGGGTTCCGGCAGCACGGTGCCGTTGCAGGTCGGGCCAGGGTCGATCACGCCGAACCCGGCGCTCGAAGGCGTGAAGATCACCGTCGGCTCCAAGGAATACACCGAACAGGTCATCCTCGGCTACATCCTGGAATACACCTTGTCGGCAGCAGGCGCCGACGTGCGGGACCTCACCGGCATCGTCGGTTCCCGCAGCACCAGGGAGGCGCAGCTTTCCGACCAGGTCGATATCGCCTACGAGTTCACCGGCAACGCGTGGATCAACTATCTGGGGCATGAGAAGCCGATTCCGGACACCCGGGCGCAGTTCGAGGCGGTCCGTGACGAGGACCTGGCCCGCAACGACATGGTGTGGCTGGAGCCCGGACCGATGGACGACACCTATGCGCTGGCGGCGAGCAAGCGCGTCGTCGAACGCACCGGCGTGCGCACGCTGTCGGACTACGCGGAGTTGGTCAGGACCAATCCGGCGGCGGCCAAGACATGTGTGGACACCGAATTCCGGGCCCGTCAGGACGGTTTTCCGGGCATGGCCGCGGCCTACGCTTTCGACGCGGCACGGGCACAGACCCCCATCCTGCAGGTCGGCATCATCTACCAGGCGACCGCGGACGGCACCCAATGCGACTTCGGCGAGGTGTTCACCACCGACGGCAGGATCGCCGCGCTGGACCTCGTGGTACTCGCCGACGACAAGCAGTTCTTCGCACACTACAATCCATCGGTCACCATGAAACGCGGCTTTTTCGAAGCACATCCAGAGATAGCGGAGGTCACGGCGCCGGTGACCGCTGCACTCACCAACGACGTCATCATCGACCTCAACAAGCAGGTCGACGTCCAGGGGCGTGACCCG
This sequence comes from Mycobacterium appelbergii, assembly GCF_032883035.1. Lineage (NCBI taxonomy): Bacteria > Bacillati > Actinomycetota > Actinomycetes > Mycobacteriales > Mycobacteriaceae > Mycobacterium > Mycobacterium appelbergii. Next base: position 30,429 of record NZ_JAMQTH010000002.1, on the reverse strand, counting down.
AGCGTGGTTGCCCGCGACTGGATGGTCGATCAGGGGTTCATCACCGCCCGCTAGCAGAGCGCGGTACCGATTCCCCGGCGTGAGGTTTAGCCGACACCGCCAGCGGGAACAAATGGGCTTGCTGAGGACGTTGCCCAAGCACTGGTCTCAACAAGTGAGGATCATCATGGCTACCGACTACGACGCGCCCCGCGTCAAGGATCAAGACGAGTCCACCGACGAGCCGATCGAACAGCTCGCGAGCCGCCGGACCGCCGTGGACACCGCGGTGATCGACGTGGACGAGCCGGTCGATTCGTTCGACCTGCCCGATATCGATCTGTCCGGCGAAGAGCTCTCCGTGCGGGTCGTCCCCAAGCAGGCCGACGAGTTCACCTGCTCAAGTTGCTTCCTGGTGCACCATCACAGCCGGATGGCCCGGCAGCGGGGCAACGAGCAGATCTGCGTCGACTGCGCCTGACCGGCTAGACCCCGGCACCCGCGTGCCGGGGCAGGACTACGGAGTTTCCAGGGCTCGATGAACGGCCTCCGGGGCCGAGGGTGGATAGGCACCCATCAACCCGGAGGAAATAAATCGTGAAGAACATCCTGATCGTCGGCGGCGGCTTCGCGGGAGTATGGAGCGCCGCCGGAGCGGTCCGCGTTCTGCGCGCCGCGCAGGACGATGAAATCCGCGTCACACTGATCAGTGACAGCGACGACCTGGTGATCCGCCCCAGGCTCTACGAGAGCGAACCGGACCGCATGCGGGTGGCGCTGGACCGGGTTCTCGGGCCCATCGGCGTCGAGCGGGTCGCCGCGAAGGTTACCGATATCGATGTCGAGTCCCGCACGGTGAATGCGGTGGGCCGCGACGGACAGACCGTCGAGTTGTCCTACGACCGGCTCGTGCTGGCCACCGGCAGCCAACTGGTTCGGCCCGCAATTCCCGGCGGTGGCAACATCTTCGACATCGACACCCTGGCCGCAGCGAGCGCGCTGGCCGACCACGTGCGTCAATTGCCGCACCGCAGCGCGTCTCCCGGCCAATACACGGCGGTGGTCGTGGGCGCCGGGTTCACCGGCCTGGAGATCGCCACCGAGCTCGGCGACCGGCTCCGCGCGGTGGCCCCCAGTGATCAAGCACGCGAATCGGTTCGGGTCATCCTGGTCGACCGCGCCGACGTGCTGGGACCTGAACTCGGCGACGCGCCCCGGCCCTACATCGCCAAGGCCATCGATGAACTGAAGATCGAGCAGCGGCTGGGGGTGACAGTGGCGTCGGCGGCGACCGACCAGATCGTGCTGTCCGACGGCGAGGTGCTCCCTGCTGCCACCGTGGTGTGGACCGCAGGCATGGCGGCCAGTCCGTTGACGGCGAAGATCCCTGGCGAGCGTGACCGCTTCGGGCGGCTGAACGTGGACCCGCAGCTGCGGGTGGCCGGTGTGCCCGACGTGTTCGCGGCCGGGGACACCGCAGTGACCATGGCCGACGCCGGCCATACCACCATCCAGAGCTGCCAGCACGCGTTGCCGATGGGCAAGTTCGCCGGCCACAATGTGGCGGCCGACCTGCTGGGCGGAGATCTGCTGCCCTTTACCCCCGACCCGTACAGCAATGCGCTGGATCTCGGTGCGGCCGGGGCGATCACGACCACCGGCTGGGAGCGGACCGTCGAAACCACCGGCCAAGAGGCCAAGTCGATGAAGCAGGCCATCAACTCCCAGTGGATCTACCCGCCCGTCGATTCCGCCGAAGCCCTTCTCGCCCAGGCCGGCAAGTTCAGCAACGGCTGACGGCCAGCCCGGTTGACCTGGAACCGCTGGGTCAACCGGGCTTCGGCGCCGAACTCCCGCGCGGTCCGTCCGCTCGCTCCATAATGGGTGCGTGACCAAGAGGCTGTCGGTACGTCCGAATGTTCGACGACTGATCATCGCCGGCGGCTTCGCGATCGCCGCCATGGCACCGGTGGTCACGGCCGTCGGTGCCGCACCGCACAGTGCGCCCGCCCAGCTCGCCGCGTGCCCGGGCGGCGAGGAAAACGACACCTTCACCGACAACTGCGCCCCGTACCTGGTGCCTAACTCGCCTGCCCCCGCGAGTGCTTCCGTATGCCCACCCGGAGTCACCGGCGCAGAGTGCGGCGGCTCGACCGAGATCCAGCAGAACCCGGCACAGAATCAGATGCCCGGACCGATTACGCCGCAGCAACCGGAGGAAGAACTCCAAGACGTGAGCACGCCCGACTACTGAGTCGCGGTCGATTGAGTAACGGCCGATCGAACATCAGGTTGCCGGGTCGATAGCTGGATTCGTAGCGCTTCTTTTCAACGCTGCCGGCCGATTATTTCGGCTGGCCCGGACCTGCTCTCTACTACGTAGAGTAGTCCTCGCATATGCACTGGTCACGGGCGAAACCTGGAGTACCGCACCACGTGCGGAGGTCGGGGTTCTGGTCCGCGCCGAGCGCGTGAACATCCAGTTTCGATGCGTTGCCCAGATCTGGGCATGGTTTCCCACGCCGGCGAGGTTTGCTACACAAGTTGCCGGCACGATGTTACGTTCGTCACCATGAACCCAAAGCTGATGAAACGCACAGGAGCCGTAGCTGCAGCTTTCGCCATTTCTGGTGCAGCCCTAGTCGCATGCTCACAGGAAGCACAAGATTCCGCCAAAGATGCAGTGTCCAGCGCTACGAGCGCCGCATCGTCGGCCGTCGATGCCGGCACGAGTGCAGCGAAATCCGGATCCTCCGCCGCGTCGAGCGCCGTCACGTCAGCCACCGAGGGTGCACCCTCCACGATCAATGCCCCCGGCGTCGGTGAAGTGAGCCTCGACGGTCCGACCGCCGAGGCGTACAACAAGGCCGGCGGCGAGGCGACCTTGGGCCTGCCGACCGCACAGCCGGAGAAGGTGGGCGACGGCACGGTGCAGGCCTTCGCCAACGGCACCATCTACTCATCGCCGGGGACCGGCGCGCACGTCGTGCAGGGTGAGATCTTGCGGGTCTACACCGAAAACGGCGGCCCGGCAGGCGCAATGGGCTTCCCCACCGCCGATGAGGCCGAGACGGCCGGCGGACCCGACGTCGCCAAAGGTGGTTGGATCAGCGAGTTCCAGCACGGCACGATCACCTGGCTGAACAACGGCGACGGCACCTTCGCGGAGACCGTGACGCCGAAGTAGGGCCACTACCTGTCAACCTAATTCAACAGACGCGAGGCCGAATATCTCGTCCGCGGAGCCGATGGCCACGAAGTGGCCGGCTTCGCGGACGGGATGCCATACCGCTCCGGGCATTTGGTCAGCCACTGCTTTGTTGATCGGATCAGGCACCAGCCGGTCGTCCAGTCCCTGCCAGAGGTGGACAGGCCGTTCGATCTGAGTCACGTCGAAAGCCCAATGGCGGTAGAGGAGTTCAGCGTCAGCTACGAGCCCACCGCTGCCTTGGGCAAAGCACTCGGCCATTTCGTCGCTGAATACGGACTCGACCTGCGGTCGCAGCAGGATCTGCCGGTCGTAGTCGTTGACGGAGTTGCGGACCTGCGTGATGAAGCGTCGACGAAAGTGCTTGGCACTCAATCCGAGAGTTACGTACATGGCGCGGAAGCCAGGTACGAAGCGCAGCGCGAGAGTTCCGCCGAAGGCATCGATCCTTGACAGGTACTCCGCCGCCCAATTGTCACCGAATGTCCCGTAGCTGCCCGGAGCGATACTGCTGACGTGCCGAAGGCGTGTTGGGTCGATATAGGCCGCCGCCGCGAGCGCCCACGGGCCGCCCTCCGACCAGCCGGTCACACCGAATTCCCGATACCCCAACGCGTCGGCGACTGCCGTCAGGTCCTCAGCCCAGCCGGCGTAGGTGCGATCCTCCTGCGGAGTGGACAGTCCCATTCCCGGCCGGTCGACGCAGATCAGCCGGAGGCCGCTCTTGACCGCCGCCTCCGCAAAGAAATGCGCCTCATGCCGGCTGCCCGGGCCACCGTGGTTGTGGATGACGAGCGGCCCGTCCGGATCGCCCACTTCGAGATAGCCGAGCTTCCGACCGTCGGAAGTTGTCACCAGTTCGGACAACGTCCCCCTCCCCCGCGTCGGGTAGCCGGCGCTCGTCAGAATCCTCGGCCGCCTCGGTACGCCGCATGGCCGATCACTGAGACGGTCGCTGTGACTAACCCTGCCATCATCAGTCCGATCCCGATGTGGATCTTGAGTAAAGCTGCACCCACAACTGCGCCGAGCAGGATGGCCACGATCGCCGCGAGGCGACGTCTGGCCCCGCCTTGCGCGCCCATTCCGAATGTCGCGTCAGCAGCCAGGCCCGTGAGGGTGGATGTGACGACAACAGTTGTCACATCCTTGACCGCGACGTGTCGTGCTGCGGCTGCCTGTCCCCCCATCGCGACCCCCAAACAGCCTGCGATCAGTACACCGGCGGCACCTTGACTCGCACTGACACGCGCGATGAATACACCCGCGGTACCAATTTCGATCGCAGCGGTAAGCGCGATCAAGGCGGCTATCCTCGTCGACCATCCGGTGTCGGCACCACCCTTGAGCATGCGCCCCGCGAAGGCGGCTCCGATCATGAATCCCGCGAGAGCTACGGCGGGACCGACGACCGGCAGACCGTCTGCGCCGGCCACACCCATTCCCAAGATGACGATGTTGCCGGTCATGTTTCCGGTAAACACCTGGTCGAGTCCCAGGAAGCCGACCGCGTCGACGATGCCGGTCGAAAAGGTGAGTGCGAGCATAAGCAGCACCGGTGCCGGTGAAACATGATGTCGGGCACAAGGTGTCGGGTCAGCACTCAATGACGTTGACCGCCAGTCCAGCTCGCGATGTCTCTTTGTATTCGGCTTTCATGTCCATGCCTGTCGACCGCAGTGTTTCGATGGCCATATCAAGGCTGACGGTATGGTCGCCCTGGCCATTGAGCGCGAGCCTGGCTGCGCTGATGGCCTTCACCGCACCGATCGCGTTGCGTTCGATGCACGGAATCTGCACCAGTCCTGCGACCGGGTCGCACGTCAGGCCGAGATGGTGCTCGAGTGCAATTTCTGCGGCATTTTCGACCTGCTTCGGCGACCCACCCAGTACTTCACAGAGTCCGGCAGCCGCCATCGCACATGCCGAACCCACCTCGCCCTGGCATCCCATTTCTGCACCGGATATCGAGGCGTTCTGCTTGATCAGTGAGCCAATTGCAGACGCGCACAGCAGGAATTGTTCGACGCCGGATAAGTGTGCTCCGGGTGTGTACTTTTGATAGAAGTGCAGGACGGCAGGAACGATCCCGGCCGCGCCATTGGTCGGAGCCGTCACGATGCGCCCTCCGGCTGCGTTTTCTTCGTTGACGGCTATCGCGAACGCACTGACCCAATCCAGCGCTATCAGCGGGTCATTCAACGGGTCGGCGTCAGTGTGCAGGAGACGTTGATGGATGGCGTGGGCGCGACGCGGAACACTCAGCGGACCCGGCAGCACACCGGTGGCGGCGAGTCCGGCCCGCACACACTCCTCCATGACCCGCCAGATGCCTTGGAGGCCGGCCGACACCTCGTTCGGAGACCGCTCGACCTCTTCGTTCATCCGGACGATGCCGCTGATCGGCAAACCTGTTGCGGCGCATGCCGCGAGAAGCTCACGCGCTGAGGCGAAGGGAAGGGCCGCGTCATTCCCGCTTTGTTGTTCACCGTAGCCGGCGCGCCTGATTGATCCGCCCCCGATCGAGTAGAAAGTTTCGTCGACGACCACCCGATCGTTTCCATCGAGAGCGAGGAACCGTAGCCCGTTGCTATGACCGGGTAAGCGGTCAAGTTTCCAGATCAGATCGTCAGCGCTGTACGAGACGACATGCGAGCCAAGCAAATTGACGGTGCCGCTGGCGGTATGACCGGCCACCAGCGCGTCGGCCCGGGATCGCGATACCGTCTCCGGCACTTCGCCCGAGAGTCCGAGCACAATCGCGCGATCCGTGGCATGGCCGACGCCCGTCGCTGACAACGAGCCATAGAGCTCCACGCGGATCCTGTCGACGTCGCCCCGAACCGCGACGTCACAAACATCCTGTGCGAACTGCCGAGCGGCCCGCATCGGGCCCACGGTATGCGAACTCGACGGGCCGATTCCGATACGGAAAATATCGAAGACACCGTATGTCACTGTCGGGCGGCCCGATCAGGTATGCGGATGAGAGGAACGGGGTTCGCGGACGATGTGCTCGCGTGACAACTCCCCTTTGCCGTTTGTTTCGGCAGGCAGCTCGACGGCGCTGGGCGAGCGCTCACTGATGAGTTCGATGATGTAGTGGGTGACTGGATAATCCTCCAGATTCTTCAGCCTGTGTGGGGTCAATCCTGTTGTGTGACCGACGGTTTTGAAGAACGCAAAGTTCTTCTCGGCATTCTGGACGTGCTGCCAATCTTCCTCGTCATCGATGTCCTGCGATCGGGCACGCCCCGCCGTCGGCCACAGGATCAGATGGTCATGCTGATGCGAGTGGTAGAAAATCGCTTCACCGGGGCCAAGGTTCATGGCCCACACGCGAATTCTGTCGTTCTCGAAGACGAGTTCGTCGCCGGGGTCTGTCGGGTATCCGGCCGCAGGCACGCTGGATGGATTGTCGACCATGTTTTCTCCTCGTATTGAACTGATTGCGTAACACCAGGGGGTTTCTTAATTGACTGGAACAACGCGGTCGGCAAGGCGCTCCGGATCATCGCCGATATCCGTGGGCCCACCGATGCTGTCAAAAGGCACACCAAGGGCAGGGGCGCTGACCTCGTTGAGCCTGTCCACGATGTCCGCCGTCAGATTGAGATCGACGGCGTGTAGATAGTCGTCGAGTTGATCCACCGTTCGCGGGCCGGCGATGGTCACGAGAGCCGACGAAGAGCGGTGGTGCAGGTGTCGCTGCCAGGCAATCGCCAGCACCCCTGGCGAGACATCCAGCATCTTCGACAGTTCGACAAGTCTGTCGAGGATCGCCGTTCGTTGCTCGGTGTCCTCGCGGTAGACAAGAACTCCGCGCCCGGCCTGACCGGTTCGATGCTTGCCGGTCAGAAATCCACCGCCGAGCGGCGAGTACAGCGCCGCGCCGATTCCGAAGGCCTCCGCCATCGGCAGTAGTTCGCGTTCTGCGGTGCGTTCGACGAGGCTGTGCTCGACTTGAATTCCCCCTATCGGCGCGAACCTGCCCATCTCGGCGAGGGTTTGTGCGCGCGAGACCCGCCAGGCCGGAAAATTCGACAAGCCGCCGTACAGGATCTTGCCCGACCTGATGAGGTTGTCGAAGCTCCCCACGATTTCATCGATCGGTGTGACGCGATCGTCGTAGTGCGCCCAGTACATATCGAGGTAATCGGTTTTGAGACGCCGCAGAGAATGCTCGACCGACCGCACCATGCTGCGACGGCTGTTGCCCGCGAGAAGCCGATCGCCCGGCTTTCCCGATCCGCGACTGTACTTACTGGCCAACACGAACTGTTCCCGCCGGCTTGCGAGAAGTTCTCCGACGAACTCCTCGGATTCTCCTTCCTGGTAATTGCTCGCGGTGTCGACGAATGTTCCGCCGGCCGCGGCATAGCGATCGACAATGCGGCGTGCCTCTTCCAGGCTGGCTCCCGGACGGAGCGTGGATCCGAAAGTCCCTGTTCCGAGGCATAATTCGGATACCCGAAGCCCGTTATTACGTCCGAATGTCACTTGTTTCATGTGGTCGGCTCCAGTGCGTCGTGGTCGCGGTCCTTCAGCATCAGGGTCGCGGCGAGGGTGATCAGACCCATCGCCACCATGTATACGGAGATCGGCCACGAGCTTCCTCCCGACCACGCCACGAGCGCCGCGGCGATCATCGGCGCGATACCGCCACCAAGGATGCCGGCGCAGTGGTAACTGAGCGATGTACCCGTGTATCGGACTCGGGTGGGGAACATCTCGGCGTAAATGGTTCCCTGCACCGCGTATGGAACCATCCCGGCGAAGGTGTACATCACGACGACCGCCACCACTATCGCGGCAAAAGAATTGGTATCGATCAACCAGAAGAACGGAAACGCAAAGACGATTCCCAGGACGGTGCCGGCAAGATAGGTCCGCTTCCGGCTGACCCGGTCGGACAGATATCCGGCGATCGGAACGGCCACCACCGACGTCAGCGCCGCTATCGTCACCGCCGACGTCGCCCGGGATCCTTCGCTGCCAAGTTGGTTGACGATGTAGGAGACGGCAAACGCAGTGACCATGTACCCCTGCACATCCCCGGCCAGCCGTAGCGAGATGGCCTGGACGAGCTGGCGCCAATGATTCCGGAGTAGGTCAACAATGGGAATACTCTCAGCTTTGGCATCTTTCATCTTTTCATGGGCTGCGACGAACGCTGGCGTCTCGCTGATCTGCAGGCGGACGTACAACGCCACGATAAGAAGCAGGGAGCTCGCAAGAAACGGCACACGCCATCCCCATTCCAGGAGAGCGTCTCGGGGTAGCAGTCCGATGAGTGCGAAGGCTCCGGTCGCCAGGAGAAGCCCGAGGGCCAAACCGGTTTGCGGAAAACTGCCGAACAGACCTCGTTTTTTCGGTGGCGCATGCTCAACAGCGATGAGCACCGCACCACCCCATTCGCCCGAGACACCGAGGCCCTGGGCAATTCTGAGTACCACGAGCAGCACCGGTGCCCAGACTCCGATGGCCCCCGGCGTCGGAACCAATCCGATCAGGAACGTACTGCCCCCGGTGATCAGCAGACTGATGACGAGCAGTTTCTTGCGGCCGATCCGGTCGCCAAAATGTCCGAAAATCACAGCGCCGATTGGTCGCACGACAAACGCCACCGCCAGAATCGCGAATGAAGCCAGGGTGCCTGCCGTCGGGGACAGGGTTGGAAAGAAGACCTTGCCGAACACCAACGCGGAAGCTGTGCCGAACAGAAAGTAGTCGTACCACTCGATCGTTGTGCCTACCAAGCTCGCAAAGGCGACCTTGCGCAACTGGTTGTCGCCGCTCCGCCCCTGGCTCTCATCACCCTGCGTGACGGGCGTGGGAGGGGCGTGTGGATGCGATTGCATGGGTTCTGGACCTCCTGGGTTTACGGACGCCGAGGAGTTGACGGTGACGGCGCATAATCAACCCTGATAGTTGGATGCGATGTTGTCAAGATAGCATCCAATCTGTTTACATCGTTTACCTGTCCCCTCGTCGCTCACATGCGGCGACCGCCGGGTTGCGGCACGACGAAAGGCCACCAGTGACACACGGATTCCTCGCCCGCCCCAACGTGGTCGGCACGTTCGCAGCGAGCGCCTCGACGCACTGGGTGGCTTCCAGCGTCGCGCAATCAGTGTTGGAGCGTGGAGGCAACGCATTCGACGCCGCCACCGCCGCCGGCTTCGTCCTACACATCGTGGAGCCTCACCTCAACGGCCCTGGAGGCGATCTCGTCGGAATCGTTGCGCCCATCGGTTCGAAACCCATGGTCCTCTGCGGGCAGGGACCAGCACCGGCAAAGGCCACGATCGAGCATTTCGCGAACGAAGGACTGGACGCGGTCCCCGGTTCGGGGGCGCTTGCGGCCGCGGTCCCCGGCGCAGTCGATGCGTGGTTACTGCTATTGCGTGACCACGGAACATGGGACCTCGACGGCGTTCTCAGCTATGCCATCCACTACGCCACAGTCGGCCAGCCGCTGCACCCCCACGCCGCGGCCGCGATCGCCGCAGTCCAGGACCTCTTCCTCGAGCATTGGCCGACATCGGCCGCGCAGTGGTTACCCGATGGCAGGACCCCGCCCACGGGCACGATGGTGGGCAACCACACCTATGCCGACATGTTGCGCCGGCTGTGCCGAGAAGCCCGAGACGCCGCCGGTTCCGGCGCCACCCGCGCCGAGGTGATCGACAGTGCCCGGACCGTGTGGGCCCAGGGTTTTGTCGCAAAAGCCATCGAAGGGTTCTGTACGTCGACTCCCCACCTCCACTCGTCCGGCGCGATCCGTCGCGGCGTCATCGAAGCCAGTGATCTCACGGCGTTTCGAGCTACGTGGGAGGCTCCGGTGGTCATGGGCTTTCGCGGTTCACGGATCTACAAGAGTGGTCCGTGGGGGCAGGGCCCCGTCCTTCTTCAGTGCCTCAAGATCTTGGAGGGATTCGACGACGACGCACTGGACTTGACGTCGAAGGACGGCATTCACAATGTGGTGGAGACACTGAAACTGGCTCTTGCCGACCGCGAGGCGTATTTCGGTGACGGTCTTTCGAATTCCGCGCTCGCAAAGTTGTTGTCGAGCTCTTACGCCGCGACCCGACGTGCGCTCATCAGCGATCAGGCGTCCATCGAGTTTCGGCCAGGCCGCGGCGACGCGCTTCCCGCACCGTTCTACCCAACTCTTCGCACAGCGGCCGGTGAACAAGACGGGGCCGCCGGCGAACCCACGGTCACGCTTGCCGGAGCGGTGCGCGGCGATACATGTCATATCGACGTCATCGACCAACACGGAAATGCCATCTCCGTCACGCCGTCCGGTGGCTGGCTGCAATCCTCACCGACCATCCCGGAGCTCGGATTCGCACTCGGTACGCGCCTGCAGATGAGCCATCTCGATCCGGCGAGCCCGTCCGCACTACGTCCGGGTCGGCGGCCCCGAACCACCCTCAGCCCAACACTGGTGGATACCGGCGAGCGGTTGACGGTCCTGGGCTCTCCCGGCGGCGATCAACAGGACCAGTGGCAGCTGCTCTATCTTCTCCGCACGCTGGTGTCCGGTCTTTCGCCACAGGAAGCCATCGAGTCGCCCATGTTCCACACCACGAGCTACCCGGGAAGCTTCTGGCCACGAACCTGGGAGCCGGGCGGACTTGTTGTCGAAGATCGCATCGGCGCACCGGTCATTCAGCAACTCCGCGATGCCGGACACCGGATACGGCAAGCCGGCGACTGGTCACTCGGCAGACTGACCAGCGTGACCGCCGACAGGTCACGCGGCGTGATCACCGCCGCCGCCAATCCCCGTGGCGCACAGAACTATGCGGTGGGCCGTTGATGACATTCTCTGCAGCTTCCTGGGGAATGCTGGCCACGCCGTTCACCGACGACCTCACCCTGGACGCCGCCTCGATGCGGTCGTGCGCGACGACCCTGGTTGACCGCGGGTGCAGCGGATTGATCGCGTTGGGCGTCATCGCCGAACCCAACAGCCTCACCCTGGCCGAGAAACTCGGATCCATCGAGTGTGCACTGGCAGGTGGTGTACCCGTCATCGCGGGAGTCATGGCGATCGACGCAGCGCAGAGGCGTAGGGAAGCCCAGGCATTCGGCACCCGGTACGGATCTGACCTCAGCGCATTGATGCTTCCCGTCCTGTCCTCTGACGCCCGAGAACTGATTCGACAGGTGCACGAGGTTCAAGAGTCGTCCGGGCTGACGGTTGCGCTGCAGGACTACCCCGCATCATCGGGGGTGACAATCGATACAGACGCGCTGTTGGAAGTGGCGAGAGCAACCGGAGTGACGATCATCAAGAGTGAAGCCCAGCCCACGTTTCATCGCATCCGACAGCTCAAGGAGGCGGCACCCCACTTGACGCTCATGTCGGGCCTGGGTGGCTCAGGACTGATCGAGGATCTCGCAAGTGGAGCGACAGCCGCCGCAATCGGGATCACGCGTCCCGAAATCATCACCGAAACCATGCGCTTGTGGAGCCGTGAGGATCTCGATGCCGCGCGCGACCTGATCAGCTCGGTCGGTCCGCTCATCCACTTCGAAATCCAACAGGGGACCAGCATCGGGATTCGTAAAGAGCACTGGCGCAGGCAGGGAGTGATGGCGAGCGCCGCCGTGCGCCCACCTGCCATCCCCTATCAGCAGGCGTTTGCTCCACTGAGCCGTGGTCTCGGCTACTGACCACCGCCGGCTTATATGTCAGATCGAAACCTCAACTCGAAGTAGGAGACCCTCATGAACAACTCCACAGCACACCGCCTCGACAATATGGGCCAGGACCTGCCTGAGTTGCTCGGCTGGACCATGCCGGGGCTCAACCGACGAACGATCGTTGTCACCGGCGCAGGCAGTGGGATCGGTGCGGCGACGGCCCGTGCGCTGAAGGCGGCCGGGGCACGAGTTCTCGCCGTCGACCGCGACGCAGACGGGCTTCGCGCCACCGCGGAATCGGCGGAGGCCGGGCTGGAAACTCTCGCGGTGGATCTCATCGACCCGAAATCGCCTCAACAGATCGTCTCGACCGCCCTCGATGCGTTCGGGAGCCTGACCACACTTGTCCACATCGCCGGGGTATCGCGCTGGAGTCCGATGGCCGACGTCACTCGCGAAGATCTCGAATTCCACGTCGGGGTCAACGTCTATGCCCCGTTCTTCCTGACTCAGGCCGCACTTCCTCATCTCCGGGACTCACACGGCCAGGTGGTGTTCTGTGGATCGTCGACGTCTGCGTATCGCGGCGCGGCCGGCGCGGTCGGCTACGACGTCTCCAAGCATGCGGTGCTCGGAATGATGCGGGCTCTCGCGACCGAGCTTGCGCCCCAGGGGGTCCGTGTCAACGCCATCTCGCCCGGAACCACCGTCTCACCCATCAATGACTCTCTGTTCGAACGAGAAGGGTGGGTGGAGAACACTATTCCCAAAATTCCTGACGGTCGGTTCGCGCAACCGCACGAACACGTCGGTGCGATTGCCTATCTGATCTCGGATCTCGCGAAACATGTCTACGGGCATGACATCGTCATCGACGGCGGCCGACTCAGCAGCAGCTGATGCTCGTGCGGTCAAGAGATGGAACGGTGCGTCGCGTTCTGTTCGACCCAGCGAGCTGTTGTCTCATTGGATGAGCGGATGTGCGCCGACATCAGACGGCGTGCCGCCGCCCCGTCTTGCGCCTTGATGGCATCGGCAATCTCGGTGTGCTCCTGGACATTCTTGTTGAGCAGACGGCTGTTCCCTTTGTATCCGCCGTAAGACAGGTTGTGCGGGAGCTTCCTGCGTAGCTCCTTGATGCTGGTCGTGAGATGCCTGTTCCCAGCGGCCTCCAGTATCACCGCATGGAAGAGCTCGTTGGCCTGTACCCACTTCGCGGCCACATCGTCGTCGACCGAGACCGACGTTGCTATCTGTCGAAACGCCTGCAATGCGTTGTCGAGCTGGACGATCTGATCGTCGTCGATGCGCTCAGCTGCTAGTTCGGCCGCCAAACCCTCGAGCTCGGCGCGCACCACTCCGATCTCCAGCACGTCGTGACTCGAGTGCCCGTCGACGCGCGCTCCCCTGTTACGAACGATCGTGACAATGCCCTGCGCATTCAGGACGCGAAGTGCCTCACGCACCGGCGTTCGGCTGATCCCGAATTCCTTGGCCAGCGACTCGTGCCGGAGCCAGGTCCCGACAGGTATCTCACCTTTCAGAATCTGTCGGTGGATCGCGGCCGCCACCTGCTCACTCAGCGGCGCCTCATCACCGTCGTTACCGATCGCATCAGCAAACACATCTTTAGTCAACGCGCCGGTCCCTTGAACACAGTTCGATAGCGGTAACTGCGAACTTCATCCCACCATGTTGGCACACAGGCCAAGCGCTACGAACAGGAGCGAACCAACGCGGACCGTCGTGTTGATCGGATCGGGTACCGCCCGATCGTCTAACCTCTGCCAGAGGTGAACGGGCAGAATTCCCGATATCCCAACGCGTCGCCGAATCGCCCATTTCGAGATAGCCGAGTTTTCGTCCGTCGGACGTTTCTACCGGGTCGGACAACGTGCCCCTCCCCTACGCCGGCGTCAGTCGCTGCGCGGTACGGGATTCGGTTCCCCCTTCGGCGCGCTGCCAGCCGGCGCTGCCGAGCTACCCAACCGTCTCTCCGATGCCACCGGCGCCCGCCTACCTGGGTCTATACGCCGGCTCTTGCGGTCGCCGCTACGAGGTTGTAACCTCCGTCACCACAAAATGTAACCGGTTACCTCAGGCAGGTTTGATGTTCCCCAATGAAGCTCGAGTCGAGCTCAGCACGGTCGGCGCAGTGGGTGTGATTCGGCTGGTCAACCCACCGCTGAATCCGCTCACTAACGGCATGCGAACCCGGCTGCGAGAGATCGCCGAAGCAGTCACTACCCGCGAGGACATTCGAGCCGTCGTACTCACCTCGGGGAGTCCAGGTTCCCTTTCGGTCGGTTCTGACATCAAGGGGTTTCCAACGACGCCAGAGTCTGGCCGCGAAGTGTCAGCCGACGAACACGCGGCCTACGATGCGCTGGAGAATATGCCGCAACCACTAGTGGCGGTCATCCGCGGGCACACACTCGGCGGCGGGCTGGAATTGTCGCTTGTCGCCGATATTCGGGTGGCCGAAGACACTACTGTCATCGGTTTGCCCGAGGTTAAGGTAGGAGTCTTCGCGTCGGGCGGCGGCACGCAACGCCTGCCGCAGATCATCGGCGCGGGGCGCGCCCGCCACCTGCTCCTGCTCGGAGAACCGATCGATGCGGCCACGGCGCTGTCTTGGGGATTGGTGACCGCGTTGACACCCGAGGGTCGCGGTGAAGCCGAAGCAATGCGAATCGCCGACCAGCTCGCGCAACTACCCCAATTGTCCATGCGCGCTACCAAGCACTGCGTCAACACCGGCCTCACGCAGGGCCGCTCTGCCGGCCGAGAGGCTGAAATCGATTGTATCGCTGATGTTTACGGATCAGCTGACGCCAGCGAAGGCGTGCGCGCCTTCATCGAGAAGCGGCCGCCGAAGTTCACCCACCAATTAACGACGCCGGAAGGCTCCAACATATGAGACTCGTTGACGCCGACGAGGCAATCCGGGCCATCGCCTGCTACGACACCGTGCTGATCGGCGGCTCAGGCGGCGGCCACGCCGTTCCAGAGCGACTCCTCGAGGCGCTCGAAAACCGATTCTTGCAGGAGGCGCAACCCCGAGAGATCACCACAATTCATCCGGTTGGCCTGGGTGACAAGGCAACCAAGGGAGTACACCGGCTACGCCACCGCGGCCTACTCAAGCGCGTGGTCTGTGGGACCGTCGTAGACGCGCCGGGAATTGCGGATGCCGCCATACGCGGGGAGATCGAACTGTTCACAGTGCCCCAAGGCTCCTTGTCTCAACTGATGCGCGAATCGGCGGCACGGCGCCCAGGCCTGTTCACCGACGTCGGCGTCGGAACCTACGTCGACCCACGGAACGGCGGAGGCAGCCAGGGTGCAACCAGTGGCGAAACTCCCTCGGTAGCAATAGAAATCGACGGCAGGCCACTGATCCACTACAAGCCAGTCGATGCAAAGATCGCACTGCTGCGCGGCACCACCGCAGACGGGCTCGGCAACATCTCGATGGAGGGCGAAGCCTACTTCGGCGAGATGTTGTCGATGGCGCAGGCCGTGCACAACAATGGCGGCACCGTCATTGTGCAGGTCGCCCGCGTCGTCGACACCCACACCATCGCGCCCAAGAACGTCAAGATCCCGCATTTTCTGGTCGATCTGGTCGTGGTCGACGAGCACCAGCCCACTACCTACCTGACCACCAGTGCGGCGTACGCCGGTCAGGAACGGGTGGCCATCGATAGTCTGGAACCCCTGCCGACCGGCCCGCGAGGCCTCATCGCACGCCGCGCGGCACAGGAACTGCACAGCGGCGCGGTCTGCAATCTGGGGTCGGGGATCTCGACGGGCGTGTCGGTGGCGGCAGCCGAGTCCGGCGTGCTCGGCCAGGTGGTGCTCACCAATGAACAGGGACTGGTCGGCGGTCTGCCGATGAGCGGTCTCGACGCGGGCGCAGCCGTGAACTACGACGCCATGATCGACCAGCCATACCAGTTCGACTTCTATGATGGCGGCGGACTCGATATTGCCTTCCTGTCATTTGCCGAAGTGTCCGCCCAAGGCGATGTCAACATCAGCCGTTTCGGCGGTCGCATCGTCGGGGTCGGCGGATTCGTCAACATCAGCCAGAGCGCCCGCAAGGTCGTCTTCAGCGGCACCCTGACCGCGGGCGGTCTCCGGACCTCTTGGGACCCCGGCACCGGCAGATTGTCGATCGATGAGGAAGGCAACTTCCAGCGGTTCGTCTCAGCGGTCGAACAGATCTCGTTCAACGGCGCGCTCGCTCGCGACCGAGGCCAGACGGTGGTGTTCATCACTGAACGAGCAGTGTTCGAACTCAACGAGCACCGCCAACTCGAGCTCGCCGAGATCGCACCGGGTATCGACCTAGAACGCGATGTCTTGTCCCACATTGGTTTCGACGTGGCGTTGCCGCATGAACCCAAGGAAATGGACCGCGCACTCTTCGACCGGTCGTACTGACCACCAACCCATCCCCACCTCTTCCCCCAGACAAGGACCTCGCGCATGGCACAACAAGACTCAGCCTCCCCACCGCCGGTGGATCCGGTGCAGGAACGGCGGGTTCTGGTTGCAGGCACCGTCGGATCGATCGTCGAGTGGTATGACTTCGGCCTGTTCGGCGCGGCCTCGGCATTGGTGATCGGTCCGCTGTTCTTCTCCGAGGACCTCTCGCCTACGGCTGCCACTCTGGCTGCGTTCGCCACCTTTGCCGTCGGCTTTTTCGCCCGGCCCATCGGCGGAATGCTGATCGCCAACTTCGGCGACAAGTTCGGTCGCAAACCCGCGCTGATCTTCACCTTGGTGCTGATGGGACTGTCGACGTTCCTCATGGGATGCCTGCCCACCTATGAACACATCGGTCTCTGGGCACCGATACTGCTTGTGACACTACGGCTCTGCCAAGGCGCCGGCGCCGGGGCTGAACTCGCCGGCACGATGACGATCATCTCCGAGACGGTCCGCCCCAGCCGGCGCTGCTTTGCCACCGCAGTTCCCAACGGCGCCACAGCAATCGGTTCGGCGCTTGGTGTGGTGACCTTCCTGATCGTCGCCACCCTGTCCGGTGACGCATTCCTCACCTGGGGCTGGCGGCTGCCATTCCTGTTCAGCGCAGTCATCTTCCTGGTGGCGGTATTCATCCGCAACAAGGTGGAGGAAGCACCGGAGTTCGTTGCCGCCAAAGAGCGCGCCGAAAGGAAACACCAGGTAGCCCGGGTGCCGGTGGCGCGTCTGGTCCGCGAGCACTGGCGTCCGGTCCTGATCGGTTTCGGCGTGATGGTCGGCCACCAGGCCATGTCCTACATCACCACCACCTTCGCGCTGAGCTACATCACCACGAACCTGTCCATGCCGCGCAGCGTCGCTCTCACCGCGTCACTGATCGCCTCGCTCGTCGGCGCCGTGCTCGCGGCCGTTTTCGGCGCCGTGGCCGACCGCACCGGCCCGTCGAAGGTCATCACGTTCGGCGCGGCGTTCTGCCTGCTGATGGCGTTCCCGATGTTCGTGCTGATGGACACTCGCGCACCGGTCCTCATCGGCCTGGCGCTCATCCTGACCTACTCGGTGTCGTTCGGTGCGATGGCAGGTGGGCAGGGCGCTTTCCTGGTCCAGCTGTTCCCCGCCGAGGTCCGGTTCTCCGGCGTTGCCCTGTGCCGCGAACTTTCGGGCACCCTGATCGGCGGACCTGCCCCGCTGGTGGCGGCCAGTCTCGTCATCGCGGCCGACGGCAGCCCGTGGCTGGTCGGGGTACTGCTGGCGGTGTGCTGCGTGGTAACTCTCGTGTCGTTGCGTATCGCCGCGGCCCGCATCCGCAGGCAGTCATCGCTCGCGACGCCGACACTCGCGACGGCGGGCGGCCGATGACGGAGCACGGCGATCCATTCCGGCTCGACGGGGAGGTCGCGCTGATCACCGGTGGCACAGGGGGTCTCGGAATGTCGCTCTGCCGCGCGTTCGCCGCTGCCGGCGCTGCAGTAGCCGTCCACCACCTCGACGACGCCTACGGTGCAGACACGTTGGCGAGCGACCTCACCGCCGGCGGCGCGGCGGCCTGCGCGGTGCAGGGTGACATTACCGACCAAGCCGCGGTGAACCGGATGTTCGATGAGGTTGCCGAACGGTTCGGGCGGTGCACCGTCTTGGTCAACAATGCGGGAATGATGGAGGAAACGGCATTCGTCGACATGCCGCGAGCCTCATGGGACCGCACCATCGCCGCCGATCTAACCGGGCCCATGCTGATGTCGCAGCGCTTCACACGTCAGCCCGAGCCCCGCGGGGCGATCGTCAATGTCTCGTCGCAACTGGCGCTGAAAGGCGCGCACAACTTTGTGTCGTATTCGGCGGCCAAAGCCGGTGTGCTCGGGCTGACCCGTGCGATGGCCCGCGAACTCGGGCCAGACATCCGGGTGAATGCCATCGCTCCCGGCCCCGTACTTACCCCGTTGATCACCGACCTGGCAACGGATTCGGACTGGGTGCACCAGCGCACCCAGGGCTCGGTGACCCGTGAGATCGCCACCCCCGAACAGGTCGCGCCCACCGTAGTGTTTCTCGCATCGCCGGCGGCGGCCCTGCTGCACGGTCAGACCCTTCACGTCAATGGTGGCGGAGTCATGCCGTGACGGCGCGCAATCGCTGACCGCATAGAATTTCGCCGATGACTGTGCGGCCCGAAGCAAGGAAGCCGACGGTCCGCGACGTTGCGGCCGAGGCTCAGGTCTCCGTGGCCACAGTGTCCCGGGTTCTTGCGGGAGCATCCAAGACAGTGTCCGACCGCACCCAAAAACGTGTCCTGGACGCTGCCGCGCGACTTGGTTACGAGGTGAACATCGCGGCCAAGTCGCTGGCGACGGGCCGTAACGGCAATGTGGCGGTGCTGGTTCCCGAGCTGACCAACCAGCACTTCGCGATCATTGTGCAATCCGTCATCCATGCCTCCACCAGGGATTCCATGCATGTTTTCGTGGCAGACTCTCTGAATTCGCCGCGCGAGGAAGCTCCGTTGGCGGCCGAGATGCTGCTGCGTTCGGACGGTCTGATCCTCTGCAGCCCGCGCTCGTCCTACAAGGATCTGCACTCGGTCCTCAATGCCGACAAACCGGTGGTCACGATCAACCGCCCGTTCCCGGAGGCGGTCCGGGCGTCGTCGGTGCGCACAGACGTCGTCGATGCCACCGAGCAGATCGTGGCCGGGCTGCTCCAATTCGGCCACCGTCGTTTCGCCTTCGTCGTCACCGGGCAGGGCTCTCAGCAGAATGCCATCCGCTGGGGTGTCATCCAGCGAATGGTCGCGGCCGCGGGCGCGGATGCGGTCATGGCCGATCTTTCCGAACCGCTCGGCGATCTCACCTGCGAGCTTCGCCGCCTGGTCGATTGCGGTTGCACCGCAATCGTCTCGGTGAACGATCTGACGGCGACGGCGGTAATGTACGCGCTGTCAGAGATGGGCCTGCGGGTTCCTGCCGACATCTCGGTCTCCGGTTTCGATGACACTCCGCTCGCCCGTTGGGTGACCCCGAGGTTGACCACGGCCCGCATGCACGAGGAACAACTCGGCCACGCCGCCTGGGAGGCGATGAAGAAATTGCTGTCCGCGACACCCGAATCCACGAACATCGAATTCCACGCGGAGCCGATCTTCCGGGATTCCACCGGTCCTTGCCCGCCCTGAACGGTGGGATGGTCACAAGCCGGCGATACCGTCGATCATCGCGTTGACAGCGGCCTGAGCCGGCACCGATGCCCAAGCGTCACTGAGCACTTCGACCTCGACCAAGCCCCGATACCCGGCAGCCCGAGACAGTTCGAGGAACGTGCGTAGGTCGATGCTTCCCTGCCCCGGCATGCCGCGGCCGCGCAGTTGATTGTGTATCGGAACAACCCAATCGCTGATCTGCACCGAGTGAATGCGTGCCGTGCTACGCGATAGCAGTTCCGGATACCTGATATCCCAGAACACATGGTAGGAGTCCAGCGCGATCCCCATGTTCGGATGACTGATCGTCTCCACGATGTCGAGGGCCTCCCCCAACGAAGTCACCACCGACCGATCCGCGATCATCATCGGATGCATCGGCTCGACCGCCAGCATCACACCAGACGCGGCCGCGTGCTCACTGAGGGCACCCAGCCCGTCCGCGACTTGCTCACGCGCCCTGCCCAAATCACGTCCGGGCGCAGCCCCGCACACCACGACCAGACAGTCGGCGCCGAGTTCGGCCGCCTCGTCGACGGCGCGCCGGTTGTCGTCGCGGATCTCTACACGTTCAGACTCGGTACGGTGAGGGAACATCCCGCCACGGCATACCGAAGTGACCTGCAGGCCCGAGGCGGCGATCCGCTGGGCAGCGCGAACCACCCCCTCTGCCGCGTAGATGTCGCGCCACAGCCCCACACCGGGAATACTGTTGGCACAGGCGATCTCGATGAGACCATCCAGATCCAGTGACGGCACCGTGGCCGAATTCAAACTGAGCTGTGCAGCGTCCACTATCAGCCGAGGCCTTGGGCCGCGAAGTACATCCGGGCCCGCTGCTCAGTGAACTCCGGGTCGGGAAAGTAACTGATGGCATCGGCGCAGCGGATCAGTTCGGCGAGGTAGCTCAGGTCACGCCCGGCTTCAAGGCCACCCAGCATCCGAAAATGTGACTGCTTGCCAGTGAGGTATGCCAGCCAGGCGATGCCCACCTTGTAGTACTGGGTCGGCCGCTGAAAGATGAGCCGGCTCAGCTGCTCGGTGGGTCCGAGTACCGTGCGGAATCCGTTCTCGTCACCGGAATCCAACGCCTTCAACGCCGCTGATGCCCACGGGGCCAGTGCCGCGAAAGCACCCAGCAGGGCATGGCTGTGTCCGTTACCGTCACCGGCAATCATGTCGGTGTAGTTGAAGTCGTCTCCGGTGAACACCGGTATCCCCGACGGAATGCGTTGCCGCAGTTCGATCTCATAGCGCGGATCGAGTAGTGAAATCTTGATGCCGGCGATGCGACTGGCGTTCTGGCTGATGAGTTGCAGCACTGTCTCCAGTGCAGCCGCAGGATCTGGGTCTCCCCAATATCCGTCGAGGGCAGGATCGAACACGCTTCCCAACCAGTGCAGGATGACCGGACGGTCGGTGTTGGCGAGCAGTCGGGAATACACGCTGAGGTAGTCGTCAGCAGTACGGGCGGTGGCGGCAAGGTGGCGGCTCGCCATGATCACCGCGGTGCCGCCGAGGCTTTCGACGAACTCAAGCTGTTGCGCGTAGGCACCGGTGATGTCATCCAGCGAGGTATCACCGGGTTTGAGCTGATCGGTGTTGACGCCCACCACCGTGCCGCCCCCGTCGCGCGGGTCCTCAGTGAGGGTCAGCCGGGCCAGTTCCATCGCGTCGGCCCCTGTGAGCCCCATACTGCGTTGCGCGGTATCCATCGACTCGGCGATTCCCAGCCCAACGCTCCAGATATCGCGGCGCAGAGACAGCGTGGCCTCCCAATCAATGGCCCCCGAAACGATGCTCGTCGATACCGGGTCGGCCACGACGTGGCTGGCCGCGTAGACCGTGCGGCTGCGCGGCGGTGTCGCCGAGACATCGAGATCAGGACGTGGAGTCAGCTCGATGACCGAACTCGAACCGTCGGATGCGGGAAGCGAAAGTGACATTGCCCTACCTTAGGTAACCGGTTACCTTTTAAGCGTACCAATACCTCAGACGAAAACCGGAGGCCCTTTCGATGATGCCGCGCGGACTGTCCTGGCCCAACCTGACCGAAGGCCAGACGTTCCAATCGCCAGCCCGAACCATCACCGAATCCGACGTGGTGTCCTTCGCTGGAATGACCGGTGACTACAACCCGATGCACGTCAACCGCGAGTTCGCGGAGAACTCGGCGTTCGGCGAGCGAATCGCCCATGGATTGCTGGGGCTGTCGATCGCGCACGGGCTGATGTTGGGCAGCGGACTTCTCGGCGACAATGCCATCGCCTTCCTCGGCCTGTCGGAGTGGAACTTCCGGGCACCGATCCGGCTGGGTGACACCATCCACGCTGACTTCGAGATCGTCGAACTGCGGCAACGCACCTCACACCCCGACCAGGGCATCGTCACCTTCTCCGTGCGGGTGCTCAACCAGCACGGAGAACTGACTCAATCAGGACGCAAGGCGATCCTGATGCGCACGGCGAATACGGACCCATCCCGAGCTATGCCAAAACCTAATGCCATCGAGTAGCTCGATACTGCCGATCGGCTCGGACACTCGTTCAAGAAACGCGCGTGCGACTGGTGGCAACAATCGGTTGTCTTTCCGCCGTCTGCTTCAGACCTCCGGTGAGCGCTCGGTGTAAATCGTTGTGGTTGGGCCTTTTCGGTCGCCCGGGGTTATCGTGGTGCTTCGGCGAATGGAGGTCAGATGAGTTCGGAGACGCCCCGTGACAGAACCGGCGCCGCCACCACCATCACCGAACACCCCGACCGGTTCACGATCGAGGTCGACGGCCGCCAGGTCGGAATCGCCGACTACCACGACCACGACGGCCGCCGCACGTTTCCGCACACCGAGGTGCTGCCCGAGTGCCGTGGCCGCGGGCTGGCCACCATCCTCATCGCCGAAGCGCTGCGTTCCACACGTGCCGCCGGGCTGCGGATAGTGCCGACATGCTGGATGGTGGCCGAGTACATCGACAAGCATCCGGAGTACGCCGATATCACCGACGCCCGGTGAGATCCTGACCGGCGCAGGCTTTGCTGGCCAGACCGAACGATTGCCACCCACGTAGACATCCGGGTTATCGTGAACCACTGTGGCCAACTTAGATCGTCGACGCATGATGATGCTGTCCGGACTGGGCGCGCTCGCAGCGGCCGCGCCCGTCCCGCTAGCCAATGCCCTGCCGACCAAGCCCCAGACACCGCCGGTCCCGGCGCCGTCTGCACCGCAGTCCGCGGTGAACTACGTGTTCGCGGACGAATTCGACGGGCCTGCAGGCTCGGCGCCCAGCGCGTCGAAGTGGACCATCGCGAAGGCCCGCGAGACCATCAAGGACCCCACCTACTGGGAGCAGCCCGGCCGGATCGGCCAGTACCGCGACGACCGCAAGAACGCGTTCGTCGACGGCAAGTCGAATCTCGTCATCCGCGCCACCAAGGAAGGCGACACGTACTACGGCGCCAAATTGGCGAGCGTGTGGGAGGGCGGCGCCGGGCACACCTGGGAGGCCCGGATCAAGTTCAACTGCCTGACGCCGGGCGCCTGGCCGGCCTTCTGGCTGGGCACCCTGGGCGAGGGTGAACTCGACATCGTCGAGTGGTACGGCAACGGTAAATGGCCGTCGGCGACCACCGTGCACGCCAAGTCGAACGGCGGTGAATGGGAGACCCACAACATCGCCGTCGACACTGGGTGGCACACCTGGCGGACCCAGTGGGATGCCAACGGCGCCCGGTTCTGGCAGGACTACACCGACGGTGCGAAACCCTACTTCGAGGTCCCGGCGAGCGCCCTGCCCGACTGGCCGTTCAGCCAGCCGGGTTACACGATGTTCGTGGTGCTGAACCTCGCGGTCGCGGGCTCGGGCGGCGAAGATCCCAGTGCCGGTACGTATCCGGCCGACATGCTCGTGGACTACGTCCGCGTCTGGTAGACGTCGCTTTACGGGACTGCCTGAGGTGTCACCAGAAATTTCTCACCGGTCGCCCGCTTGAGGTAGCGGTTGAATGCGTCGGGTTTGAGCAGGCCGGCCAGGGAGACCTCTTGGGTGTAGGTGCTGGCGAACGTTGTGGTGAGTTCCGCGGCGACGCGGTCGCGCAGCCTGGCGATGGTATCTGGGCCTGCACCGGCGAGAAACGGCGTGAGCAGCCAACCACCCACGCCCCAGGCCATACCGAAGTTCCTGGTGAGAATGGTGGGGCCGGTGTCGAGGCCGCCGTAGATGTACACCTGCTTGTGGACGGCCGAGCCATATCGGGAGTACTGCGTCGCGGTCGCGTTGGCCGCCTGCTCCATGCCGTTGAGGATCTGACTTGCCAGCGTGCCGCCACCGGTGGCGTCGAACGCGAGCGTCGCCGATGTTGCCTTGAGGGCCTCCAGGAGATCGGCCTCGAAGGACGGGGACGTCGAGTTGCAGACGTAATCTGCGCCCAGGTTTCGCAGGATTTCCTCCTGTTCGGCCTTGCGGACGATGTTGACCAGTGGCACCCCGTCGGCGAGGCAGACCTTGACGAGCATCTGGCCGAGATTCGACGCCGCGGCGGTGTGCACCAGAGCTGAATGTCCCTCGCCGCGCATGGTTTCCAGCATTCCCAGCGCGGTGAGGGGGTTGACGAACGAGGAGGCGCCGTCCTTCGCGGTGGCCCCATCGGGCAGCACCAGACACGCCGCGGCATTGACCACCCGGTACTGCGCGTACATCCCGCCACCGGCGATCCCCACCGTCTTGCCGAGCAGGGCTTGCGCCGACGGCGATTCCCCTGCCGCCACCACGGTGCCCGCGCCCTCGTTGCCTACCGGCAAGGAGGTGCCGACGCGTGCCGACAGGCCTGCCAAGGCATCCGGCCGCAGTGGTGCGTTGACAACCGGACGCTCCGGGGTGCCTTCGATCGTCGCCGCCGACATGTCGGCCCCGGGAGTCAGCACACCCAGATCCGACGGATTGACCGGTGCCGCTTCGACCCGCACCACGACTTCGTCAGTATTCGGCGCTGGCACCGGCACCTCGTGCAGCGACAACTCCAACGTGCCGTCTTCTGTCACCAACGACCGCAATTCCAAGCCGGTCTCGGGTGGCGCCTGGGTCATCGGTGTACCTCGTTCCGGTAGTCGAAACCTCACCTGAACACTACGTCCGAGAGCGCCCGTGGCCTTATTCGACTGCAGGGCGTAGCGTTTCTACAAATCAATCTTGTAAAAACACGGAGGGTGGCACATGAGCATCGTCGAACGCAGCACCGGGACCGTCTGGGAGGGTCCGCCCGCATCGGCAACGGGACGACTGAGCTCCGGCAGCGGAGCCTTGACCGGACTCGACGTGACCTGGGCCGAACTCGAATGACGACACCCCTCGGCGCAACCCTGGAACGCGAACACCGGACGATCGATGACGCGATCCTGCGTTTCGTCGACGCAGGTCCCTCCGCGGCGACCCGCGAGCAGCACATCGCGTTGCTCGACGCCGTCGCGGTGCTCCGGCGCCATATCTATCTCGAAGAGCAGTACCTGTTTCCGCCGCTGCGTGCGGCCGGCCTGGTCGGTCCGGTGATGGTGATGGTGCACGAGCACGCACTGATGTGGCCGCTTCTGGACCAGATCGAACGACTGGTCGCCGACCGGGATTTCGACAACGCTGCGCAGCAATGCCGGAACCTGTTGGAAATGCTGAACTCTCACAACATGAAGGAGGAGCGCATCCTCTACCCGCAGGCGGACACCCTGCCGCAGGGAGATCTCGACGAATTGGCCGAGTTACTCAGCACCGCCGAGCTTCCCGCGGGTTGGGTGTGCGGCGGAGTGACGATCACCTGAAATCGACACCGGCTCGCGCCGGCCATGCTGGAATCGTGGTCATGACGCAGCAAGAGCCATTGGCCATGCCCCTCGAAGAGGCGATGCGTACCCAACGTGCGATCCGTCGGGTGAGGAGCGACCCGATTGACGACGCGCTCGTGCTCCACCTTCTGGAGTTGGCCATGAAGGCGCCGACGGGTTCGAATGCGCAGAACTGGGAGTTCATCGTCGTCAAGGACCGAGAGATCGTCGCAAAACTTGGCCGCCTGAACCGTCGGGCACTGCAGGTCGGCGCCGGGATCTACAAGCGCATCGCCGCCCGCCGCATGGGTGACCAGGATGACCAGATGCTCAAGATCGAGAAGGCCGTGCGGTGGCAAGCCGAGCACTTCGACACGATCCCGGTCGTCGTGGTGGCCTGCCTCAAGGGCGTCATCCCCGTCTGGCCGCCGGTGGCGACGACCAGTGCCTACGGCTCCATCTATCCGGCTGTGCAGAATCTCCTGCTGGCGGCGCGTGCGGCCGGATTGGGCGCGGCGCTGATCACCTTGCCGTTGTGGAACAAGCTCTTGGCGAGGCGCGCCCTGGGCCTGCCGTGGAACGTGACTCCGTGCGCGGTCATCCCGCTCGGCTGGCCGATGGGTAAGTACGGTCCCACCACGCGTCGCCCGGTCGGCGAGCTGGTATCGCTCGACCGGTACGGCAATCGTGCGTTTCTGCGGGCGACTGCTGATTGACAGTTTCCGGCCCGCTCAACATGCCCTCGGCGCGCCAGGACGGTGATTTGGCGTCAATCGAGAGATGATACGAGTGTGGCTGATGTTGCAAATGTGACTGAACCGGATCCGGCACCCGCGGTGTCGGCCGACCCGGCCGCTGCGGCCAACACCGAGGAACCGCAGCCCGCCGAGACGCCGACCGAACCCGAGGCGGCCCCCACCCCGCCGCCGACGGCGAAGCGGACATGGTCAGCACCGAAGGCCCCACTCACCCGCGAGCAAGCCGACGAGATCGGCCGGGTTGCGCTCAAAACCATACTGAGCATCGCCCGTTTCATTGCCGACGTCGCTCGATACGGCCTGCGCATCGCCAAACAACTGTGGCGGGCGATCGACGCAGTGCCGCCCACGCTGCAACTGCTCTTCGTCGCGGGCCTCGTCATGCTCCTGGGTCTTGTCGGGTCGATCGCGCTGACCAACTCCCTCGGCTTGATCTGCACCGTGGTGGTGGTGCCGGTCTGCTCGATCACCCTGGGTGCGCTCGGGCACCGCTGGTACAGCGGTCTCGGTGAGCAACGGACGCAGACCGCTACCGAGGCGCCAGCCGCCTCGGACCTACAGCGTTCAGTCGAGTACGTCGACAAGAAGCTCGCGGTGGCACTCACCTCGTTCGGCACCGAACGTCACCAGCAGGCCGTGATCGCCCTCTTCCAGGCGAAGACGGCCGTCGAGCTCACGCTGGGAACCGAGCAGGACCCCGCGAGCTACGTCGACATGCCACTGCCCGCCGACGAGCACACCCTCCGACCACGGATCCGCGTCGGATCGGCATCGAAATCGCATTTGCGGGAGAGCAATTCGTTGGCGGCCTCGTGAGCGGACAGCAGATCACGGGTCAGGTCGCACTCGTCGAGGACGACTACACGCTCGTCCTCAACCGGGGGGCCGAGGCCGGTGTGACCCCGGGAATGGTCTTTGCGGTGCGTTCCACCACCGGCCAGGTGATCACCGATCCGGAATCCGGCAGAGAATTGGGCACGCTCAGCCGAGAGGAACTCCAGGTGCGGGTGTTCGACGTGCACCCGTTGTTCGCCCGGGCGCACACTTTCGTGCGGACCGACGACTTCTACGGCCTGCTCCGACTCCCATTTGTGGAGCCGTCGGATGCCGACGTTGTCACCGTCAACGTCGGCGATACCGTCGCGCTGGTAGCCAGCGAACCACACTCCTATCAAGCCGAGCGCAGCGAGACAGCCTGAGGGGACGTCGGTTACACCGAGCATTTGCCCCCGGTGAACAGATCGCACGTGGTCTCCACGCCATTGAGCACGCCGGTCGGGATGGAGGTGATGAAGTCGATGGGGCTGATGGCCCGCAGCGACGTGAGATCCTCGGCCTTCTGGGTGCCGATCAGCACCGCTACCGCGTTGCCTTCAGCCGTGCTGATCGTAAACGTGTCATCGCCGTCACCGTATTGCCCCGCACAGTCGGCGCCCGTCTTGCACGCCCCGGTGGCGGGATCGATGTTCTCGTCGAACATGTCGTTGATCCATCCGCTTGACAGCTCACGGATGGCCAACGGGTTCTGGGGCTGCGGGAATCCGGCGACCACGTAGGCCACGACCTGAATCAGCGGATTCCCGCCCTGCATCGAATCCATGTGCACGCCGTCTTCGAGCACCACGCCGGTGAACTGTCCCGGCCTGGCCTCCGACAGCTGGGCGTTGACGTCGCTGAACACGTTGAGGTAATTCAGCGGGGCACCGATTTCGTAGATCGGGATGTAATCGCCTCCGTCGTCGTCGCTGGGATCGGCGGTCCCGTTCGTTTCCAGTTCGTCGAGCCGGTCCATGGCATCGGGAATGATGGAGCCCATCGGCACCGCGTCGTAAACCACCACGCCGGCAAGCTGATTCGGTGCCTCGAGACCTTGGTCGCGCCGGCGGGTCAATCCTTCGGCGTAGTACCCGGCGACCCCGGGCGCGAAGCCGCCGCCGAGCGAGTGCCCGACGAGGACGAACTCCATCGGTACGTCGACGTTTTCGGTACGGCCTGCCTTCAACTCCGCGGTATCCATGCTGGCGTTGAGCGCAGTGCGGTCCGGGTCGAGGAACAGTTGAGCGACCGACTCGTGCAGCTTGTCGCCGCCGAGCCACATGCCGTCGGCCTCGAACGGGTTCGACGTGAACGTGGTGGTGACCACGATGCTGTTGGTCGATTGGGCCAGGTACGACGCGGTGTAACTGTAGAGCGGGCCGTTCGCCAGGAAGCCGTGCTGCAGGTAGATCATCCGGGTCGGTGCAGCCTCACCGTCCGCGGATGTCGGGAAATACCAGTTGGATTCGACTTCGTGGCCCGGCGAGACGACCAGTGTGGACGTACTGACCTCAACCGAGTCGCGCAGTGGCGGCGGTACCACCGGGTCGCCGCCGACGAGCCGTTCCAGCGTGGCCATGGTGTCGAACAGGACGTCACCGATCACCGACAACGGTTTGGGATAGTGCTGCGGCTCGGGATTGAGCGTCACCGCGCCGAGGCTGCGCAGTACGTCGTGGACCGCTTCGAGGGGGTCCTCGTGGGCTGGAGCTTGGACCGCCGCAGCCAGGCTTACCGCGCCGTCTGTGTCGGGCTGGTCCGCAGTGGCCGGCTTCAGGGCGTCGCGCAACTTCGTCACCTGCAGGCCGAGCTGCTCACTGGCTGTTGCCGGACTCGAGGCCGGTGCGCTCTGCCGCTCACGGTGGGCGGCGAGCGCCGACCGGATGCTGATCGGCGGTCGGACCCGAACCTCGACCGCGCTGGGTGGCTCTTCGGTGGCTTTCGGCTTCGCGCTGATGCCGCGCACCGCGTTCCGAACATCGCGGGTGGCCTCGCGAAACTCGCTGCGCGCCTTGGCCCGAACTGAATCAGCGAGTTGGCGGGCGGGCCGTTGCGTGTCCTCGGTGCGGGACAGGCGTTGTGTGGTCTTGGTCTTCGTGTCGGCCTTGGTCTTCGTATCAGCGGCCGTGTCGCCTGAAGCTTCGGATTTCGGCCGCTGCTTCACCGCGCGCGTTTTCCGGTGCTGAGATCGCTGGGTGGAGTCGTTCTGCGTGGTCGACGGCTTCGCGTCCTGCTTCGAGCCACCGTCGTCATCGGCGTGGGCGGCCCCCGCCCCGGCCAGCACGGCCGCCGACAGTCCGGCCGTGAAAACTCCAGCACCAACCCACGCAGTTGCTCGTGTCATTGCCCGCTCCCCTGTGCGTCGACCCCGTGTGCGTCGACCTCGGCCTTTGGCACGCTAACCGGCGAACCGGGATTCCGGGCGGGATTTGACGAGATCAGTTCCCTAAAGGTGGCCGGCCACGAAATCGGCTGCCTGCGCGACTTTTCCGGACTGCACGTAGGACACGTGAGCGCCCATGTCCCAGCCGCCTTCCCAACAGATGGGGTCGCCGTCATTGCACTGATCGATGGCGTTGGCGGCGTACTGGGGCGCAAGCGTCGGCAGGGTCCGCGCGGCGAGCATGCCGGAGAAGCTGGTGCGCGGCGTACCGAACAGGGCGGTGGCCGCTACGTGTTCAGCGATATTCGGAGACGCCTCGTTGGTGGCCAACTCGATGATCCCCGCACCCTGCGAGTAGCCACCGAGCACCATCTTCGTGTTCGGGCAGTTGGCCGCGGTGGACTCGATGAGGGCTCGCGCCGCGTCCGTGCCGGCAGCCGTGCTGGTGTTGAAGTCGTTGCTGGCCGGGTAATCGACCGGCGCCGCGTCGACGGTGCGTGGCGCCACCCGGGTGCGCAGATCGTCGACGAACGGACCGCCGACACTGCCCAAGCCCGGCGGCTCGTTGGTCCCCCGGGCGAACACCACCTCGACGTCGGGGCACGGCGCTGCTGAGGCCGACGCGGGCGTAATCGTCGGGACTGCGGTGGCCACTGCCGCGAACGCCAGGATCAAAGCGAGTTTGGTGGTCATAGCGACCGATGGTAGGGCCGTGCCGGTCAGTCTCGCCGCCCGGCGCGGTCGGCGAAAGCATCGAGGGCGGCGAGTACTTCAGGAGAACGCCACACTCGATTGCGGGGCCCATTGGTCGTCTCGATGAGGATTCCCGCCTCGGCGAGGGGATTGAGATAGCGGTGAGCGTTGGTGGACTCGATGCCCAATTCCTGCGCCAGCAGCGCAGCGTTCACGACCGAAGTGAAGTCACCGCACCCGGTTAACTTCACTTAATTGAGTAAGTGAAGTTAAAGGTTCCGAGTTACTTCATCTAGTGTCCTGAGTCATTAATTACGGCTCAGTTGTTAAACTAGGCCGTGCCCAGTCCTCAGGCTGCCGTGATCGTGTTGACCGACGCTGAACGTGCCGAGTTGGAGGGGTGGGCTCGGCGTCGGACCAGCGCGGCAGGCTTGGCGT